>NZ_JBFTJN010000002.1:0-965870 GCF_056395445.1 Leifsonia sp. 10L418
TCATCAAACAAAGAATGAAACGAACAAGTCCGTTTGTGTTTTGTTTGGGATTGGCCCCGCTTGAGGCCGCTCAGCTTGCCGCTGACCGAACCTTTGGGGTGACAAGAGATGACTATACGTGGGTTTTCGAGCACCCCGCAAACCGCACCCCATCCCGGGCGTGTCGCCACCCGCCCCCACCCGGGCACCCACGGCGCCGGCGCCCAGGGGGCCCCCGCATCCACTCCCACTCCCGGCCACTCCGGGCCGCCGAACCGCGGCAAATCACCACTTCCGTCGCCCCAAACCCGTCATTCGCCACGGCTCGACGAACGTGGGCGCGGACGACATCGATTTAACGAGAAACGGGCCCCAGCAGAAGCTGGAGCCCGTTCGGTGCAATGTCCCCCAGTGGGGTGAGCACTCCGTACTAGCGAATGCTGCGACGACGCCTGACGACCAGGGCGCACATCCCGGCAAGGAGCAGGGCGAACGCAAGTAGCGAAACAAGTGCTCCGTTCCAACCTGTGCTGGCCAGGCCCGATCCTGTCGTGGCCGCCGGAACAGCCGGGGCCACAGTCGCGACCGGAGTCACCGCATCGAGTTTCCAAGTCGCGTACAAAGTGAGGTCGGTGGTGACTGCCATGGTCGGGTCCCAAGCAACCGAGCCCTTCGCATCCGTCGTCCAACCGGCGAAGGTGTAGCCGTCGCGCGTCGGGTCCGAAGGAGGAGCAATCGTGTTGCCGTAGGCAACGGATGCCTCGGCAACAGCACTGCCCCCTCGTGAATCGAAGCTCACGGTCAGGCCCAGAACTGTCCACTTGGCGTACAGCGTCAGATCATCGGTCACCGCCACGGTCGAATCCCAGGCGTCCGAGCCCGACTCATCCGCGGTCCACCCCGCGAAGACATAACCGACACGCACCGGCGGAGTCGGCACGCTTGCCAGATTTCCGTGGTCGATCTGCTGCGGGTCGACCATGTTGCCGCCCCGCGTGTCGAACGTCACCGTGTAGGTGCGGATCATCCACTGTGCGAAGAGGCCGGTGTCTCTGCTCAGCACCGTCGCGGCGTCCCAGGCTGCGCCTCCAGTTGGCGCAGTGAACCAGCCGACAAAGTCGTATCCAGGTCGGGTCGGCCTTTCGGCAACGACACCCGCGTCGATGACGGTTTGAAGGGTCGGAGCATAGACTTCGACGCTCCCGTGACTGGCATCTCCGTCATTGAATTGGACCGTCAGCGCCGGGACGTCGATCGCAATTCCCGAGGGAAGAGTTCCAGTATTGACGAGGATTCCGGTGATCGTGGCTACTCCGCCCGAGAGAGATCCCGAGTTCTCGAGCACTCCATTGACGACGAGAGTGCCGCCGTTCACGAACGTTCCTGAGTTGACAAAGGTTTGTCCCGCAGGAATCCGAAGTGTGCTTCCCGGCGCGGTTTGCAGATTTCCGCTGTTCGAGAGTGAACCGAAGTAGTCACCGGGGTTGTCCTCGCCGGCACCGATGGCGATACCCGTGCCACCGCCCGCGACCACCGAGCCGCCGGTGATACTGACCGCCAAGCCAGTGCTGGTATAGCCACCGCCCAGTCCCGCTGCGCGGTTTCCGCCGATCGCGGCGACGTTTCCACCCGAAATCGACAGGGTGCCGGATGAGCTTTGAACACCGCTGCCGATGCCGGCCCCGTCGGTACCGCCCAGAGCGATCACCGATCCACCGGAAATGCTGATTGATCCGACGCCGCGGTTGTAACCACTGCCGATTCCAGCTGCTGCTTCGCCGCCCTGCGCCGTCACAGTACCGCCGGTGATTCTGATGGTTCCGCCCTCTGACCACCCACCGCTGCCGATGCCGGCACCCAGCCTCCCCCCGTTGGCGTGGATCGTTCCACCGCGAATGATGATGGTTCCCGCACCGCCGGCAGGCGTATTGTCACCGACCGGACTTCCGATTCCTGAAGCAGAATCACCACCATTCGCCGTCAACTCGCCCGGTCCGTCGACGTTCAGCGTCGAACCGACCCTCACCGCGATGCCCGCTCGCTCCGGCGCGCCCGTCGCGGTCAGCTCATATCCGTTCAAGCTGAGCGTCACGGTCGCTCCGGCGGGAACGGTCAGTCCGCCCGCGACGATGTCGGCACCGAGGGTCACGGTGTTGCCTGCGCCGGATGCAGCGTCGAAGGCTGCAGCAAGCTCGACGTCGGTGGTCACAGTTGTCGACATATCAGCGGCGGTGGCCGCGAGTGCCGAGCCAGCGACGATGCCACTCGACATCAGCGGAACGACGACGGCGAGGGCGATTAGACGTCGCAGCTGTGGTGCGGAAACTCTCGGGCGGAACGACATCATTCGGCTCATCTAATCCTCCATCGAAACTGGGCCGCGCTCAGCGTAGTGACAGAGGGGGTCATCAAATGCGCTTTTATCGATCCAGCCCCGAATTGGGGGGAAAAAACCCGCCGCATCCGAGTGGATGCGGCGGGTCAGGTCAGGCAGAAAACGCTCGCTTAGTCGATCAGGTCGTGACGCACCACGATCGCCTCGCGGTCGGGGCCGACACCGATCGCCGAGATGCGCGATCCGCTCATGGCCTCGAGCGCGAGCACGTAGTCCTGCGCGTTCTTCGGAAGGTCTTCGAAGTTGCGCACGCCGGTGATGTCTTCGGTCCAGCCCGGGAACTCCTGAAGGATCGGGGTCGCGTGGTGGAAGTCCGACTGGTTGACGGGCACCTCGTCGAAGCGCACACCGTCGACGTCATAGGCGACGCAGACCGGAATCGTCGGAAGGCCGGTGAGCACGTCGAGCTTGGTGAGCACAAAGTCGGTGACACCGTTGATGCGTGCCGTGTAGCGCGCGATCGGGGCGTCGTACCAACCGGTGCGCCGGGGGCGACCGGTCGTGGTGCCGAACTCGAAGCCCTTGGCGCGCAAGAACTCGCCGGACTCGTCGAACAGTTCGGTCGGGAACGGGCCGGCGCCGACACGAGTCGTGTACGCCTTGACGACGGCGATCACGCGGTCGATGCGGTTCGGGGCGATGCCGGAACCGGTCACCGCGCCACCCGACGTGGCGTTCGACGACGTGACGAACGGGTACGTGCCGTGGTCGACATCCAGCATCGTGGCCTGGCCGCCCTCGAAGAGCACGGTCTTGCCGGCGTCGAGCGCCAGGTGCAGGGTCAGCGCGGTGTCGTCGACCATCGGACGCAGACGCTCGGCATAGCTGAGCAGATCGGTGACGATCTCGTCGACGGTGATCGCGCGGCGGTTGTACATCTTGACGAGCATGTTGTTCTTCTGCTCGAGCGCACCCTCCACCTTCTGGCGCAGGATGTTCTCGTCGAACAGGTCTTGAATGCGGATGCCGACGCGGTTGATCTTGTCGGCATAGGTCGGGCCGATGCCGCGACCGGTGGTGCCGATCTGACGCTTTCCGAGAAAGCGCTCCGTCACCTTGTCAAGGGTGCGGTGGTAGGAGGTGATGACGTGCGCGTTGGCGCTCACCTTAAGTTTGGAGACGTCGACGCCGCGCGCCATCAGCGCATCGAGCTCTTCGAAGAGCACCTCGATGTCGACGACGACGCCGTTCGAGATGACCGGGGTGACCCCGGGGCTCAGGATGCCGGAAGGCAGCAGGTGCAGGGCGTACTTCTCGTTGCCGACGACGACCGTGTGTCCGGCGTTGTTACCGCCGTTGAACTTGACGACATAGTCGACGCGGCTTCCGAGCAGGTCGGTTGCTTTTCCCTTGCCTTCGTCGCCCCATTGGGCGCCGATCAGAACAATCGCTGGCATGTCTCGTGCTCCTCCTGATGAACTCGCTGGCCGGCCCCCGAGGCGGCGCCGTGCAGCGCAGGGTCCACCCCATCTTACCGGGGCGCCTGCTTGGCCCCGGCTGGACGGCCTCGCGAGGAGGCGGGCCTCACGTCACGCGGGTCGGGTTGGACGCGGGGTTTCAGCGTTCGGGGGTGGCCGTATTCTCGCGGCCGATCACCGGGATCAGCTGCGTCGCCGTGTGTTCAGATTCGATCCGGGCAATGGCCGAAGGATCCGAATCGTTCAAGAACGTGGTCAATCGGGTGACCTCATCGGTCTCGCCGATCTCAGCAGCGGCACGACGCAGCGCATAGAGCGCGCGCAGCACGCCGCGGTTGGGCTGGTGACGCCACGGAATCAGGCCCTGCCCGCGCCATCCGGCCTTGCGCAGCGCGTCGAGGCCACGGTGATAGCCGACTCGGGCATAGGCATAAGACTCGAGGATGCGACCGTTCGCGTAGGCCGCATCGGCCAACACAGCCCAGGCGAGCGACGACGTCGGGTGCGCCGCGGCGACGGTGTCGAGCTCGTGCCGCCCCGCTCGACTGAGCGCTTCGAGCACCTCCGGTTCTGCGGGGAGGAGAATCTCAGGCTGATCGAGCAAATTTTCACCGGGCATACTCGATGCTAACCCGGGGACTTCGGCTGCACCTGGGCGACGTCGCGACGGGCCGTCCCGGGACTTAGTGTGCAGCGTGCTCGATGGAACTCATGGTCGGCTCCCCCGTGGCCGCACCGTGCGACATCCGCTTCAGCCCATCGAAGCGAAACATGACCAGTTCGTTCAGGAACGCACGAGAGCGATCGCCTGCGCCCGATCGCGCAGCGCCAGCTTGGCAAAGATCGCGTTGATGTGGGTCTTGACCGTTGCGACACTGACGAAAAGGGCTGCGGCGATCTCCGGATTACTCAAGCCGTCACCGACGAGAGCGAGCACCTCACGTTCGCGCTGGGTCAGCGTCGGGAATCGGGAGGCGAAGGCCTCTGATGCAGACGCGGATGCGGGTTCCGACCCGTCGGCTGCAGCGGAAGCGCCCAGCAGCGCGTTGATCACTCGGTCGCCGACACCGGCGGCGAGGGTCGTTTGGCCGCTCGCGACGGCACGCACGGCGGCGGCGACTTCGGCCCGACTCGCGTCCTTGGTGAGATAGCCGCGCGCACCGGCGCGCAGGGCGCCCAGGATCGACGCGTCGTCGGCATAGGTGGTCAACACAAGAATCGCTGTTCCCGGGTTCTCGCTCAGGATCTGCAACGTGGCTCCTACCCCGTCAAGAATGGGCATCCGCAAGTCCATCAGAACAACATCGGGCCGGGTTTCAGCGGCTACCCGCACAGCCTCAACGCCATTCGCCGCCTCCCCGACAATAGAGATGTCGGGCAACAGCGACAGCACGGTGACCAGACCATCGCGAATGATCGCCTGATCATCGGCAACCACCACGCGGATCACGTCGGTCTCGATCATGGCGTTGGTCCTTCCCCCGGCCCGCCCAGGTTCAGATCCAGGGTCACCACAAAGTTATCGTCGGCGACTCCCGCGCGCAGGCCGGCGCCGGGTGCAAGCGCATCGAGGCGCTCCTGCATCCCGGTCAAGCCGTGACCTCCGCCGGTTCGGGCGAGGCTTTCGGCGCCACCCTCCGCAGCCGTCGGGTTCGGCAGAGGGTTCGACACCGAGTTCGAAACCGGGTTCGAAACCGGGTTCGAAACTGGGCCCAACGAAGGGCTCGCCGGATTGCTCAACGCCTGACCCGATGGATACCCGCTCCGCGGCATCCGGTTGGTCACCGTCAATGCCACCCGGTCGGCCGCCCACTCCAGCAGCACCTCGACGGGCTGGCCCGGCGCATGCTTGCGCGAGTTGCTGAGGCACTCCTGCAGGCCTCGATGCAGTGCATCCGCCTGCGCGGAATCCAGCGGGAGCGCATCTCCCCGCTCGACGAAGTCGACCGTGCCACCGAGCGTTCGGTGGGCGTTCAGCAGATCCTGAAGGCTGCGCTCGAAATCGGCGGGCGCGACGGCTCCATTCGCCTCGGCCTCGGGCTCGCGCAGAGCATCGACAGCGCGGCGCGCCTCACCGAGGCCCGATGCGGCGAGAGCCCGGGCATCGGCCACGCGCCGTTCGGCTGCCTCGACTTCACCGGCCTCGAGAAGTGCTTCCACCGCATCGAGCTGAATCACGAGACCGCCCAGGCTGTGCGCCAAGACGTCGTGGATGTCGCGGGCAATGCGAGAACGCTCGGCCAGCGTCGCCGACCTGGCGCGCTCCTGCTCGAATGCGACCCGCTCTTCGAGCAAGAGTCGGGTTGTCGCGTCGGCGAGGCGGTTCTGGCGCCGGCTGAACCCGAGCACCGCCGCCAGTACGAAGACACCTTCCATGCTGAGGAGGAGAAGGGGGAGGGCCGGGGCCAGCAAAGCCCCGATCGCGATGAGTGCCACGCCCGCGACGCCGGCCGACAGCCCGAGAGGGATCGGCCGCGATGGACGGCCGAGCAGCATCACGATACCGGCGAATGCAGGGGCGATCGCGAGCCCATTGGTGGGAACGGCGGCCAGCGTGCCCGCGGCGATCATCACAAGTTCTGCGGCGAGTGCGACCGCCGTCCAGGGCTGCGGCACGAGCACCCTGACAATCCAGGCCACGACCGCGATGGCGGTGATCACGATGATCGGCTTCTCCGCAGAGAGTGCCGGACCGACATCGATAAGAAGGGTATAGCCGACCACGCCGGCCCCGAGCAGGTTAAGGATTCGGCCGAGCAGACTCTGCGGCTGCGATGCAGCGCGCGCCGATGCGCGAGCGCGCGCTGCGGCATCCGTCGCCGTCATCGGCTGCCGCTCGGGTGCCCGCATTTCGCTCACTTGACAATCATGCTGCAGCGACGGGAGCAAGTCGGTCGACGCGGTAGGCGAAGACGAGGGCACGGGCCGCGCGGTTGGCGGCGAACATGATGAAGATCATTCCGGCGGATGCAGCCAATTGCGAGCCCAGCGACGTCGCGTAAACGTCGAGGCCGACGCGCACTGCGATGAGACCGATCCAGAGAACGAGACCGATCCATCCGGTGCGGCTTTCCAAGGTCGGGATGAGACCGCCGCCGCGCCGTGCGGAACGGGAAGCCTTCGCTTCCGCAGCCTCACGACCGAGCGGGCGGAACGTCGCCATCGCGCCCATGGCCGCGCCGACCCCGAGAGAGATGACGATCTCGATGAGGAAGATCGCGAGATCGAGCGTGGTGAGGTGAATGACAATGCTGCCACGGGTCAGCGTGAACAGGCCGATCAGACCGAGCGCGATCGGCATCCGCCACATCCGGGTGATCGACACGGGCTGCCAGGTGACCTGGCGATATCCGATCCAGCAGAGCAGCGCGACGATGAGCAGTGCGTTGGCGAGAAGTTGAACGGTCATGAGGATCTCCTGGGAAGCTGATCGAGGTAGATCAAGCTTTTCGAGCAGGCCTCGCCCTGCCCACAACCCTGGGGTGGACATGCGGGTGGAGATTACCGGTGATGGAGCCTGTCGAGATCCGGCGACTCGGTGTCGAGATCGGCGAACGAAGTCTCGACAGGCTCGACCAACGGGATGGCCGTCAGGCGCGATTAGACCGGGCGCAGCTGCCCGCCGAGCGCCTGCAAGATCGTCGCGGCGACTTCATCGCGCATGCGCTCCGGCTCGAAGACCAGCCACTCGAGGCCACCCATCAGAACGGCCCCGAACACGCTTGACGCCATCAGCTCGCTGGTGCCGTTGGTCTTCGCGGCCGGCGTCGACTCGGCAATTGCCGCGGCGAACTCGCCGAGGGCCTCGTGCCGCAACGCGAAGAGAGTCTTCTGCCAGGCCCGGTCGGTGCGGAAGATCTCGGCGGCCATCAGCTTGGCCAGCGCCCCGTTTTCTTGGATGCGGCCGAGCAGGGTGTCGACGAGGGCTTCGATCGCCGCCCAGCCGTGCAGCCCGGAGCGGGCGTCCCGCAGAACTTCTGCGAGAGCGCCCACTCCCTGCTCGAGCAACTCTTCGAACAGCTGATCCTTGTTCGTGAAGTTGTAGTAGAGGCTGCCTTTGGCCACTCCGGCGAGCTCAGCGACCTCGTCCATCGTGGTTCCGGTGATGCCTTTGGTGGCCGCCAGTTGAAGCGCCGCGTCGAGGATCGCCTTCTTCGTGCCGGTCACCCGTGGCATCAGTTCGCCTCTCGTCTCTAGATCGTCAGCTCGGGGTGCAGACGCTTGATCGTCCACATCCGCTGCTTCGACGCGCTCAGCGCACTGATTGCGAGGGATCCGACAAGCAGGATCAGAAGCAACGCCACCGAAACCCACAGCCTATAGTCGATGCCTCCGGTGATCAGTTCACGCAACCCCGTGACGACCCAGGATGCCGGCATGTACGGGTGCAATGCCTGGAAGAAACTGGGCGTGGTCTCGACCGGGTAGGTGCCGCCCGACGAGCTCAGCTGCATCATGAGCAACACCAGGCTGACCACGCGTCCGGCAGCCGAGCCAAGCAGGATGATGAACATCTGCTGCATCGCCAGGAAAGCCAGCGTCGTCAGATAAATGAACGCGCTCATGCCGAGCCAATAGGTCGGTTCTAGCCCGATGCCGTAGACCAGCACAAGCACCATGATGATGACCTGGCCGAGACCGATCGCCATCGCCGGCAGAAAACCGGTCATGACCGTGCGGATGCCGCTGGCCGAGGTCGCCAACGCCCGCGTCGGCAGTGCGCGCAGAATCAGCCAGGTGATCAGTGCACCGACGAAGGTGGCCAGCGCGAGGAAGAAGGGGGCGAAACCTTCACCGAAGCTGGACGATTTGTTGTCCCAGTTTTGTTCGAGAGCGATCGGGTTGGAGATGATCGTCGACTTCTCATCGATCATGCTGCTCGAATCGTTGGGAATCTCGTCGCCGCCCTCGCTCAACGCGTCGGCAAGCGTGTGACTGCCGTCGACCAGCTGGCCCGCACCGCTTTCGAGCTTGGTGCCGCCGTCGAGCAGGGCCTGCGAACCGTCGACGAGGCTGTCGGTTCCGTTCGACAGGGTAGAGGTACCGTCGGCGAGCGTCACCGCGCCGGAGTGGGCCGAGTCGACGCCCGCGGCGACCTGGCCCGCGCCGGCCGACAGCTGATCGGCCCCGGCGGCAAGCTGAGCCGCGACAGCCGCGAGCTGAGCCGCACCGGCATCCGTCTGGGACGCACCGGCGGCGACCTGGCCGACTCCGGCCTGCAGCTTCTGTAGGGTCGGCACGAAGGCGCTGGCCGGGGTTCCGGCCGGGGCGGCATTGATGGCCGCAATCAAGTCGGTGACGCTGCTGGACAGAGTGGCAACCCCGCCGGAGACCTGACTGGTTCCCGAGTTTAGGCTGCCGGCGCCGGTTGCGAGCTGGTTTGCGCCCGAGGCGAGTTCGCCCGATTTACCCGACAGGGTCGATGCCCCGCCGTTGAGCGTCGAGAGGCCATCGGCCAGCGAGTGGGCCCCGGTGTCGAGCTTTTCGGCGCCATCCTGAAGGGAGGTCGTTCCGTCGGCCAGAGTTCCGAGTCCGACGACGAGGTCGCCGGCCCCTGCCTTGGCCGTGTCGAGACCGTTGGCCAGGGTCGTGGCGCCATCGGCGGCATCCCGGATGCCGCTGCCCGCGTCGTGTAGACCGACCAGCAGAGTATTCACGGTCTGGTCGCCCACATTCAGGGCGACAGTGTCGCGCAACTGCACCATGGCTTGCTGGCCCATGGTCGAGGCCAGAAAACTGTTGCTGTCGTTGTAGTTCACCTGCACGACCGCCTGCGAGGGCGCATCGGTTGCGGCGGAGATCGCGCTTTCGGAGAAGTTCTTCGGGATCGTCACCGAGAAGTAGTACTCGCCGCTGCTGACGCCGGCCGCGGCATCCGCAGCGTCGGTCTTGTGCCAGTCGAGATCCTTGCCGTCCAGAAGTTCGGTGGTCACGTCGTCGCCGGCGGAGAAGTGCTCTCCGTCTTTCACCGCACCGACGTCTTCGTTGACGAGGGCCACCGGCAGATTCTTGATCTCGTCGTTCGGAGCCCAGAACGCCCACAGGTAGAGCGCGCCGTAGATGAGCGGAATGAACAGCAGAACTGCGATGGCAATTTTAGGCAGGGTGCCCTTCTTGAAGCGGCGGAGCTCGGTGCCCGGGGAGAGAAAAGCAAACATGTTTAGTGGTCCTCGGTGAGTGTGATGACGCTCGGGCGAACGGCCAGATTCGTCCAGAGTTCGGGTTCTGCGGCGGTCGCCGACACCACGACCGCGGTGCCGGTGGAGGCGATTGCGCCGAGGCGCTCCCAGACGATCCGCCGGGATGCGGGGCTCTGCAGCTGTTCGATCTGATCGACGAACAGGATGCGCGGGTGCGAGAGCATCGCGAGCGTCACGCGCAGGAGCATCGCCTGCGCCTCGTCGAGATCCCAGATCGTTGTGGCGACGCCGGGAAGCGGGAGCGGTCCGAAGACCGGGCCGGCAATGGCGGCGAAGTCGGCATTTCTCGGGCGGGGCACGAACGACCACCAGGGGGCAAGCCAGGCCTGGCGCTCTCGCACGGCGGCTCCGACCGACACCGAGGCTTCGAGTGAATCGATACCGTCAAAGCCGGCGATCGAGGTGTGCTTCTGCACGGCCCGAGCGTGGCGCGGCAGGGAATGGCCGAGCACCTCTGCGGTGCCCGACCCCTGACGCATCCGGCCGGCCAGGGTCAGCAGGGCGCTCGTCCGTCCACTCCCCGCTGGGCCGCAGAGCACGGTGAGACCGTCGCCGATGTCGAGGGTGACCGGCCCATAAACAGTGCCGCGTTTTGCGGTCAGGGCCAGGTCATCCGCCCAAATAGTCGACTGCACGTCGAATCCTTCTTCCTTCAGAAACTGTTGTACATATTTCTTGTACTGACCAGTCAGTCTAAACACGAAATGTGGGACTGTCAACGCGAAACCCGGGCCTCGCTCAGGGCGAGCGGCGACCTACACTGAAGAAACCTCAGCTGGGAGGGCGCATGATCATCACACTCACCGACGTGAGCAAAGGCCGGCGGGAATCGGCCTTGCCACGAATCTCTGCCGAGTATTTGAGCGGGCGAGCGTCGCTTGCCGTGGCCGAGACCGCGCAGCGGCCGAGTGTTCTCGGGCTGATCGCATCCGGGCGGATGCGCCCCGACAGCGGCGAGGTGAGAATCGATGACACGATCGACCTCGGTCAGCTCCGCGCCCGGGTCGCTCTCGTCGACGCCCCCGAGGTGAACGACCCCTCCGGAGAGGTGACGGTGTTCGGGGTGGTGGCGGAAGAGCTCATGTTCGCCGGGCGGCCGTCCGGGCCGCTCGCGACCAAGAAGGCGCTCGTCGATCTCGGCGTGAAGGAATGGCGCGATTGGACGATCGGCACCGTGCCGGCGATCGTGCGCATCCGGCTGCTCACCGAACTCGCGATCATGCGTGAGGACGTCGAGGGTCTCGTGATCACCGCGCCCGACCGGCACGGCGGCGACCCCGCCGACTGGTGGGCCAGGGCCAACGAGCTGGCCCGTCGTGGCTATGCCGTGCTGGTGATCGCGGGAGTCTCCTCGGCCGCCGCGCTCGGAATCGCCGCCGAGGCGGGCACCATCTTTCACGGCGAGCGAACGGAACGGCTGGAACTCGAGGCATCCGAGCCGGCTGCTGACACAGCTGCCGAGCCGTCCCTCGAACCGGCTGCTGAACCATCCGCATCGCCGAATCCCGATGGCTCGGAGGCCAGCGCATGAAGGTTCCCGCAATGATCGCCGCCGAGATTCGGCGGCTCACCAGCACCCCCATGGCCCGGCTCGCGCTACTCGCCCTCGCCATCGTTCCTCTGCTTTACGGCGGCCTCTACCTCTGGGCGAATCAGGATCCCTACGCGAAGCTCAATGAGATCCCTGTCGCGCTCGTCGTCAATGACATCGGCGCGACGGTGGACGGCACCACCTCGAATTATGGCGAGGAGATCGCGAAACAGCTACTGGCCGACGCCACCTTCCAGTGGCACCGCGTGTCGGCCGAGGAAGCGGCGCGAGGCATCGACGATCAGGTCTTCGATTTCAGCGTCACCCTGCCCGCCGACTTCTCCGAGGCGATCCTGTCGTCGACCGGACCCTCGCCACGTCAGGCCGACGTGATTCTGACCACCAACGACGCGAACAGCTACCTCGGCACCACCATCGGCGAGCAGGCGGTGAAGGCCATCGAGGTGCAGATCGTGGCGCAGGTCAACGAGGAGGCCGCCGGAAAATTTCTGGTCGGACTGTCGACGATTCGAACCAGCTTGGTCACCGCGACCGACGGTGCCCGGCAGCTGCTGGACGGTGCCGAATCTGCGGCATCCGGGGCCGCCCAACTTGCCGCAGGCAACGCCGAACTGGCAGCGGGTTCGGTCGCTCTGCGCGACGGCTTGAACACTCTGGCGTCGGCGACGGCCGATCTTCCGGCGCAGTCGGCCGAACTTGCCGACGGCGCCGCGCAGGTCGCCGCCGGCAATGAACAGCTCGCGACCGTCGGTAATGAGGCGGCCGCGGTGTCGACGGATGTCGTCAATCAGCTGCAGCCCACGCGGGACGCCATCCAGCAGCAACTTGAAGCCTCCGGCGTGCTGACTCCGGCGCAGATCAACGATGTGCTCGGCCGCCTTGACGTCTTGGGTAACGCCGTCAGAGACGGCAACTCGAGAGTGCAGGGCGCAGCGTCCCAGATCGACGCGTTGGCGGCTGGGTCGACGGAAGTCGCCGCTGGAGCCCGGCGACTCGCCGACGCCTCACCGCAACTGGCCGAGGGAATCGCCACAGCGGCGTCCGGCGCAAGCGCCCTGGCCGACGGCGCAGCGCAGGCGAGCGCGGGGGCGGCCCAGCTCTCGAGCGGCCTGCCCGAGCTTGTGAGCGGTTTGAGCACCCTGCATTCCGGCCTGGAATCCGGCTTTCAGAGCATTCCCGAAACCACTGAAGCCCAGCGTGCGGCGCAGGCGAAGAACATCGCCAACCCGGTCGCAGTGCAATCATCCGCCGTCACCCAGGCGGGCACCTATGGCGCAGGACTCGCCCCGTTCTTCGTCGCCCTGGCGGCTTGGATCGGCATCTACGCCCTGTTCCTCATCGTCAAACCGGTCTCCCGTCGGGCGATCACCGCGCTGCACTCACCGCTCAAAATCACCCTGGCCGGCTGGCTCACCCCCGCCCTGATCGGCGCGCTGCAGATGGTCGGCCTCTACCTGATCGTGGCGGTCGTGCTCGGCTTCAAGGTCGAGAATCCGGCCGGGACCTATGGACTGATGGCCCTGTCGTCGGTCACGTTCGCGGCCATCATCCTGGCCCTGAATGTGTGGCTCGGCAGCGTCGGACAGTTCATCGGCCTGGTGATGATGGTGGTCCAGCTCGTCACCGCGGGAGGCACCTTCCCCTGGCAGACGCTGCCAGCACCCCTGGCGGCCGTGCACCATCTGCTGCCGATGTCGTACACCGTCGACGGAATGCGTCAGCTGATGTACGGCGGCAATCTGGCCGACGCGTCGCATGATGTGCTGGTGCTGACGCTCTGGCTGGTCGGTGCGTTCGCGATCGCGGCGCTCGGAGTGGTGCGAATGACGCACTTCCGCACCCTGCGCGATCTCGAGCCGAGTCTGATCGGGTAGTGCCTCCCGGGGCCGAGTGGGCAAAGTAGACAAGGTGGACAGCCGGTCCGTCGCTCAGGAGCTGATCAGTTGCCGTTCGCTTGCCGTGAGCAATGCCTCTTGGCGCGAGGCGACACCGAGCTTGCGGTAGAGCGCCCGCAGCTGTGACTTCACGGTGTTCGGCGAGACGAAGAGCGCCGCCGCAATCTCCGCGTGATTGCCCGTGACCACTAATTGCTGCAGAACGACGCGCTCCCGCTCGGTCAGTTCGATCGCCGGGCGCAACTCCCCGAAGACCGACGGATGACCATCGACCTGCGCAAGCAGGGTGACCGAGCTCACCGAGCCTCGCGCGGAGGCAAGCGCAGCCAACGCCTCGACGTCACTGCGCGGCAGAAGAAGAAGGGCGAATCCCAGGCGCCGGTCAAGCATCAGTCCGGCTGCCTCATCGAGCACCGTCAGCGCGAAGTCATCGCGTCCCAGCCTCAATGCGGCGGCGGCGCGAAGCAGCAACGCCTCGCTCAGCCGACGCGTCGACATCCATCCGGCCGGCGCCACCTCGTCAAGCGCGCGAATCGCTCGCTCCGGCTGGTTCGCCAGCAAAGCGAGCCTGGCCCAATTCACTGCGATGCCGGGCACCGATTTGGGGTGTTTTCGAAGCACCGCTTCAGCTTCTCCCCCACGCCCTGCAGCAAACAGCAGCAGAGCCTTGCTTTGGTCGAGCCTGAGGCTCGTGTGAGAATTCAGCGATCTGGAGCGGCGAGCCGTTTCCGATCTCAAGAACGCCACGCCCTCCGGGGCACGGCCCTTGATCAGAAAGACCATTGCCTGAACCTGCGCGAAAAGCGGCCAATGCTCAATTGTCGCCAGGTGCGGCTCCATCACTGTCACATGATGCTGAGCCTTGTCGGCATCAAAGGAATCGAGTGCGATGATCCCTTCGGCGACGTGGCCGAAGGCCCCGACATATCCGTCGCGCCAGCCCTCTGGCCACTCGATTTCGTCGGCGAGATTCAAGAGCTCTTTGGCCTCCGGAACATCGCCGGCGAGAGCCAATGATCCGGCGTGGAGGGCGAGCCCGTGGTACCAGGCTCCCCCGACACGGCCGTTCGGGGCCGCCGCAATCTCGAAGAATTTCTGCGCGCGCTCCGGCTGTCCGCCATAGAAGAAACTCAGGCCCAACATGGAGGTCAATGTCGAGAGGTGAACTGAAATTTCATCGCGTTCCTGCACCGACATCTCGTCGAGGAGCACACTGGCCTGCTCCGCTGCCGACACTGCCTGGCCGATCTGACCGATCAGCCGAAAAGCGATGCTCTCAATCGTGACAAGCACCAAACGGTTGGTCAGCGGCTCCTTGGGACCGCGCAGCTTCGCCGACACGATCGCGAGGCCGAAGATCTCAATGGACTTCACCCGGTGGGTCTTCGACGCGTTGTAGGCCAGAGCAAGCACCATTGCAAGTAGGGGCGCGCGTTGCAGAGTGCGCAGGGGTAGTGCACCGACCATTTCGATCAGTAAGTCTCGGTGAAGCTCAATCAGGGAGTACCAGTCGTTGACGACGATGCGTGACGCCAGCTCCATGTCGTCGGCGGCGATCGCATGGCGGAGGGCCGATATCCCCCGGCCGTTGTCAAGCATCCACTCGGCCGCGATCTGGTTCAGGCGCTTGACGTCGCGGGGAAACCGGTGGTTCAATTCGGCGCGCAGACCCGCTCGTACGGCCGGAGTGAAAGCGAAGTGCGCCCCGCCCGGGCGTTCAGCCCACATCCCGAAGCCGTCGCGCTCGGCCTGCGCGAGCAGCTCGTCTGCATCGGAACGGGAGGTGAGCAACTCTGCGAGATCCAGTGTGAGGAAGTCGGCGACGGAGCACTGCACGATGGAGTCGAGCTGTCGGACACTTCCGGCGCTCGACGGCAGCCGCGACCGAAGGAGTCGGCCGCTCACCGCCGCGATCGATTCACTCAGTGACGGGAAGCTGAACCCGATTTCGCCTCGTGCCATCGCAAGGAGCACCCCGCGAGTCAGAACCGTACTCCCCCCGACTGTCTCCCACACCGCGCGGGCGACGGATCCGTCGTCATCGTCGATTCCGGCGCTCGCGAGCGCCTGTCGAGTCTCATCGAGTGACAGCGGAAGCTCATCGGGAGTGATCACGACGGGGGCGAGCGCGAGCCGAACCGAGTCGGATTCCAATGGACCCCAGATTCGTGTCAGCACCGTCGCCCGCAGGCGTGCATTTCCGACGAGGAGAGCGACGAGATCGCTGTGGATGTCGTCGTCGGCGACGAGGTCATAGTCGTCGAGAACGATCGTGGTTTCCTGCTCGATTTGCGCGAACCCGCGACGCAAGAGTCGGGACAGATCAGGCTCATTGCCGAGAGAATCCATCGAGCGCGCGAGCAGCCCGGTCTCGGGAAGCAGGCCGGCATCAAGCATCGTCTGGATCAGGGAGTTCCAGAATGCCAGGCGCGTCGTCGATCCGGAGTCAACGAGGTGCCACGCACCGGCGAATCCGGGCACGCTGCCGGCCGCGACCCAGTCGGCAACAGCCACCGTCTTTCCGGATCCGGCGGGCCCCCGCACCACGACGAGCGGCGAAGCGGTGTTGAGTTTCGCACTCAAATGCGGTCGGGAGACGTAGTCACGTGGAACACGTGGCGTTCCATAGAATTCCCCCGGCACTTTTTCAGGGTACCGGGGTGTCCCCCAAAAGGCGGACGGATTCGACCCGCGCGAGGCCCCCAGCTCGGGGGTGGTTCTCTTGTGACTTCACGGTCACAGCAGCGCCGCGGGGGGAGCCTCACTCCGGTGGCTCCCCCGCCTACGAGCTAGGCGACGCGGCGCCGCACCACCAGCATCCCGCCGCCGAGCAGGAGCACGAGCAGCGCGATGAGCAGCGACCAGATTCCGTTGAATCCGCTGCTGGCCAGCGGCGGTGCGGCGGCGACCGACGTGGTGTCGCTGTCGGTCAGCTGTGCCTCCGGCAGCTGCTCGGTCGGGCTCGTGACCTGCACCACGTTGGTGACCGACGGATACGCGGCCTGCTGCACAGTGACCACGAGGGTCACCGTTCTGCTCTTCCCGACGCCGAGCGCCCCGTCGAGCGTGCAGGTGACGATCTGCGAAGCCTCGGCGCAGTCGGCGTTCTGACCATTGGCGCTGGCGAAGGTCAGACCGGCCGGCAGCTTGTCGGTGAGCGTGACCGGGCCCGGATCCTCGGTCGGGCCGGCGTTGGTGACGGTCAGCGTGTAGCTCCCCTTCTGGCCGACCGTGAAGGTTCCGACGCTCGCCTTCGTCACCGTCAGCGAGGCCTGTGCGGGAACCGCGACCGTGTCATCAGCCGTGTTGTTCGTCGGGTCCGACTCGGGTGTGGTCGAGATGACGGATGCGACGTTGACGACCGAGGGGTAAGCCCCCGGCAGCACTCTGGCGTTGATCACGAGTGCCGGAGCGGTCGCGCCAGGAGCGAGATCGCCGGTGAACACGCAGGTCACGGCGGTGCCCGCATCCGTTGCCACGGCGGCCACGCACGACCAGGCCGGATCGCTGCCCAGTGCGTCGACGAACTCGAGTCCGACCGGCAGCGTGTCGGTGACGGTGATGCCGGATGCCACCGACGGACCGGCATTCTTCACGCCGAGGTCGAACGCCACGGCGTCACCGATCCGCACCGGACCGCTGTGAGTCTTGGTGATCGACAGATCGGTCAGCTGATCGATGGTCACCGTTGAGTCGGAAGGATTGTCCTCCGGCTTGGGGTCGGTGGTCGGTGAGGAGACGTCGGCGGTGTTGGTGAGGCCACCCACCGGCAGCGCCGAGTCATAGGTGATGACCAGGGTCAGCGGATGCGCGGCCGCGCCGGCAGCGAGCACGGAGGTGCCCGCCCAGGTGCAATCGACGCTTTGGCCGTTGGCGTCGACTGCGGCGGCAGTACACACCCAGTCGCCCGAATCGACGAGTCCGACGTAGCTGATTCCAACCGGAAGCTGGTCGACGATTCGCAGCGGCGCAACCGCAGCCGACGGCCCCTGGTTGGTTGCCTGCAGCAGGTAACGTCCTTCAACCCCTGCAACCGCGGTGGTCACCGGGTTGCCCGCGGCGTCGACGGCTGTCTTGACCAGAGCGAGGTCGGCGAGCGCCGTGACCGAGATGTCGGCCGGGTCGGTGCCGGTGTGGGTTCCGTCGCTGTCCGTCCAACTCAGATTGGCGTGGTTGGTCAGAGTGCTGCCCTCAGCGACCGCCTGGTCGATCGTCGCGGTGATGCTGAGCACGAACGCGCCGAGCGGAAGCACCGCGCGGGTGCACTCTGCAGTGGCCACCGCACAGGTCCAGTCCGTGCCGGAGATCGCCGTCAGGGTCATCCCGGTCGGGACGACATCCGCGACACGTACCGCGTTGGCCACCGAAGGCCCGGCGTTCGTCACCGTCACCGTGTAGTCGACGCTGTTTCCGGCGACGAACGGGGCCGCTGAAGCGACATCCTTGACGATGCTCACTGCAGCCTTCGTTGTGATCACCGTCGGGTCGTTTGCGGTGTTGTTGCCCGGGGTCGGGTCGACCAGCGGGCCGTCAACACTCGCTGTGTTCACCAGCGTCTGGGCCGCCAGAGTGAAGGGGACGCTGACGGTCACGGTGATCGGCTCGGCGGTCGCCTGCGCGGCCAGTGCGACATCGAGCTCGCAGGTGACCGTTGTCGGCTGGCCGTCGGTCACCGAGCCGATGACACAAGTCCAGTCGTCGCCGACCGCACCGGTCGGCACAAGGCCGGCCGGAACGGTGTCGACAACTTCGATCGTCTCCGGGGAGTCCGACGGGCCGTTGTTGGTGACGGTGAGCGTGTAGTCGAGGCTCGTGCCGGCGAGGACCGCGCCGGTCCGGTGCGACTTCGTGATCGACAGATCGGCCTTGCCGAGCGGGTCGCTGGATGTGTCGTCGTAGTCGTCGGGGGCATTCTCAGCGGATGCCGTCACCCCGTTCACGATCGTTCCGGTCAGGTTGCTGGCGGTCGCTACGGTGATCTCCACCACTGCCGTGTTGCTGCCGGCGGCGGCGCTCAGCGTTCCGGTGAGCTCGCAGTCAACCGTGGAGGCGGTGGTTGTGCCGTCGCAGGTCCAGGTGCCGGTCTTGCTCTCCGCCGAGACGAAGGTCAACCCGGTGGGCAGTACATCCGTGATCGTGACGGCGCGGGCGTTGGCCGGACCCTGGTTGGTGACGGTGATGCTGTACACGGCGTTGTCGCCGGGGATGATCACGGGCAGTGGCGAGACGAGAGTCTTCTCGACCGCGATAGCCGTCGCGCTGAGCGGCACGCCGCTGTCGACCGTCGTTGACTCGTTGTTGTCCGGGTCGGGGTCAGTGGTCGCGCCGGGAACGATGGTCGCCATGTTCTCGATCGCGCCTCCGGTATAGCTGGACGCGATGGTTCCGGTCAGCTCCACAGCCGTGCCGATTCCGAGCGGCATGATGCCGCCGTTGGCCGTATAGGTGCAGGTGATCGTGTCGCCGGCTCCGGCCAGGTTGTCTTCATCGGTGTCGCACTCCCAGTCGGCGCTCGTCGCGTTGACTCCGACGATGCCGGCGGGCACGACATCCGTGATGGTGATGTCGGCACGGGAGACCGACGGGCCGAGGTTGTTCGGCACAACGTGCCAGGTGATGGGCGAGCCCGCACCGGGATCGGTGGTGATCAACGTCTTCAACACACTCAGGTCGGCCTGTGTGACGATCGCCAGCTCATCACTGCTTTCGTTGTTCGACAGGTCGGGATCGAACGTCGTCGCCGACACCGTCGCCGTGTTGTCGAGCGTGGTCGGTTCGACCGAGGCCGCGACCGCGATGGTCACGACAATCGGGTCGAGGCTGGCGCCCGAAGCCAACGACCCGGCGGTGCTCACACAGGTGAACCCGGGGGCGGGCACGGTGCAGGTCCAGTCGGTGCCTCCGGTGACACCGGTGACCGTGGCTCCGGTCGGCAAGGTTGCGGGCACGTCGACCACGGTGATCGGTCCGACAGCCGCATCCGGCCCGGCGTTGCTCACGGTGAGAGTCCAGCCGGTGCCGCTGGTGCCGGCGACGAGGTCGGCGCCGGCGGTCTTCACGACCTTCACGTCGGCCGAGTGGATGTTCGCATCCGCCGTCTTGTCGGGTCCGGTGAAGCCGCCGGTCAGGTTGCCCGTCGCACCGGTCGGGTCGGTGGTCACGGCCGACAGGGTATTGACGTGGTCGAAGGGCGTTCCGTCTTCAGCGGTGACTGCTGCATCCTCGTTCGGCGTGGCGGTGAACGTGATGACGATGCTCGCGCCGGCGGGCAGCAGCGTGGGCGCCGCTGCCGGGGAGCCCAACGCCCAGGTCAGCGTGGACGAGGCCGGGTTCGCCGGCTCAATCGGGACCGCCGTGGCGCCGTTGACGCTGACGAGGGCACTGTCCACGTCGTAGCTCCAGTTCGCCGGCAGCGTGTCGGTGAGCGTCACCTTCTGCGCCGCGCCGGTGCCGGTGTTCTTCGCCGTGAGCTTCCACCCGAACGGCGTGTTCGCGTAAGCCACGTCGGTTCCGACGGTCGTTTTCGCGAGGGCAATGTGCGGGAACGCCGGGGTCACGACAGCGGTCGCCGGACCGCTCGGTCCGTAGACCCGACCGTCGGTGGCGAACGACTCGTATCTCGTGGCTCGCACCGTGTTGGTGAGGGATGCCGCGGTGAGCGTGCCCGACGCGGCGAGCTGTGCCTGATAGCTCAGGACAACCGGGGTGCCGACGTTCAGCGGACCGGCCAGCGTCCAGGTGATGGTCCCGCCGCCGGTGGTCGTGTTACCGGTGAGCACCCCGCCGTTGCTGATCGTCGCCGGTGCGACGACAACGCCGGTCGGAACCGCGTCGACGATCGTGATGTTGTGAGCGGGGGTGTTTCCGGAGTTCGACGCGGTGACCGAATAGGTGAACGTCTCACCGGGCTTCGGCGTGCTGTTCGACACGGTCTTGGCCACGGTGACCACGGGGTTCAGAACGGTGACGGGCGCCGAGACATCCGTCGTCGTCGTGTCGAAGGGGCCGTCTACCGTCACGGTCACGCCGGGATCCGTCTTGTTCCAGGCGACGTGTGCGGTGTTCGTCGGCTTGGCGATCACCGGGGTGGTCGTGCTGTTGGTCAGCTTGGCGCTGTAGGTGATCGTGACGGTGCGGATGTCGTTGGAGGCGACGATGTCCCCCATGGTCCACCCGATCTTCTGACCGACGCCCGTCAACGGCGTCGCCCCGGTGGGAGCGATGCAGGGGGTTCCGTCTGGGATTGTGCAGCTCACGGTCGGCGTGCCGGTCAGCGTCAGTCCCGCGGGGAGGGTATCGATCACCGAGGCGTCAAAGAAGTTGACCCGGGCGGGCAGCTCCACGTTGACGGTGTAGGTGACGATATCGCCGATCGGTGCGAGCTTCGGGGCAACCGTTTTGTCCAGGGTCGCGCCTTTGATCGTCACTGTTGCGGTTGAATCGTCAGTCCTCTCACCGCGGCGGTTCACTGTTGAGACACCGCCGACCAGTGACGGCAGGGTGTACCCGACGAGGTCTGCTGTGTTGTCATAGGCGGCCGAACCGACGGCGGTGTTGCTCACGGTGACCGTGTATTGCAGCGTGATGCTGGCATTTGCCGCGACCTGTCCGACGTTCCACAGGAGCTTGAGCCCGCCACCGGCGCAGGTGCCGTCTGTGGTCACCGTCCCCTGGCTGGGGAGGAAATTTCTCACGTTTTCGAGCTTCGCCGGCACGCAGTCGGTCACCACGGTCTCGTACGAGGTCGGCCGGCCGGCCGGGTTCGTCACCGTCAGGGTGTACGTGAGGTTCGCTCCGGCAGTGACGTCGGTCGACTGGTCGACGGTCTTGACGATCGCCGGGGCGGGCTCGCGGTAGATCACGTCAGCGGTGGCCGCACCGTTCCAGCTGTCACTGGAGAAGGTTGCCTGGTTGTGCAGAGTGGTCTTGTCATCCCACTTATCGGCGGCCATGTAGACGGTGATCCGCACGGTGAATGTCTGACCGGATGCGGTCGAGTTGGTGTAGCTGGCAGGAAACGTCAGCTTTCCGGTCGTCGAGTCAAACGTGAAGGCGCCCACCGTTCCGCCTGGCTGAGTCCAACTTGCGGCGGTCAGCGTGTAGGCCGTGTCGGGCACCGTTGCGCCCAGTTTGCCGAGGTCTTGCAGTACCCCGTTCTTGACGGTGGTGTGCGCCGGAACCGTCACGCTGTAGTCGTAGGTGATCCGCTCGCCCTGGACCGCTTCCGTTGACGAGTTGTTGACGTCGACGTGCTCAGTGGAGACGAGCGTCTTCGCTATTACGGCCTTCGCGAGGTAGACGGCCGAGTCATCACGGGTCAGCGTGCCGGGCACCACGCTCTCGACGGGCCGTGTCGTTGTGTCGAGCGAACCATCCGGGTAAAACGTCTTCGACTGACCGGTGTTCAGCTCGGTCGTGTAGCCGATGATGGATGCGGTGTTGGTGTGGGTCGTGTTGACCTCGGTTCCCGCCGGGACCGTGACCGAGTAGCTCAGCGTGCGCTTCTCGTCGGCGGCCATCGCAAGCCCCTCCCAGACGATGGCTGAGCGGCCGGCTTCTGGAGCGGTGAGTCCCGGGTACGCGTCGGTGCACACGCCGGGCGCCAACGTTGCCGTGGCTACGGCCGCACAGGTGATGCCGGCCGGCAGAGCATCCCAGACCACCAAGTCAGTGACGGGGAACGGCGGTGCCGTCACGTCAATGCGATAGAGCACTGTCTCGCCCTGCTCAACCTGAACACCGTCACGATTCGAATCGAATGCGTTTCCGTCGGGCAGCGCCTCGCTCTTCGCGGCGCGGGTGGAGTTGCCGTTGACAGAGGCGACGCCCTTGGTCAGAGCGGCTCCGGCGACGACCTCGATCTTCGCCCCGTCGCGGAGGAACGACACGTCGCCCTTCACGTTCTCCTGCTGGTACTTCATCAGGTTTTCCGGCTTGTCGAGCTTCTCGGCGCTTGCGGACGGGGCCGCGACAATGCCCCAGACGTGAAGAACCAGAACCGAGTCGCGTGGAACGAAGCGAGCGCCGTCGGAGAGCGTGCCGGGCTTCCAATCGATGCGCTGCCCGGCGACGGTCGGCGCGGGAACCATGCTCGAATCGATGATCTTGCTCAAGCTCTCATCGATCGCCGACCCCGAGTAGGTCACACTCTTCGGCAGGAAATCGGTGATGAGCGGGTTGCGCACATCGATACTGCTGGCGAAATCGACTGTGAGCTCGTAGCAGACGGTGTCGCCGAGCACGAAGCCGCCGGGCACCGTGGTTCGGCCGTCGACGTAGCCGCTGGAAGCACACGGGTCATTGCCCGGCGCGGCATTTTTCAGCACATCGTTGCGCGGTAGGACCTTCTTCGAAATGGTCGAGAAGTCCGAGATGACGGTGGCCTCAGAGTCGTCCCAGACGAGCTCAGTGCCATCGGCCGGAACTCCCGCAGGATTCGTCACGCCGGTCAACGCGGGCTTGGCCGTCGTGGTGCCCGTGACCGTCACGGTGTTGGTGAGCGAGTCCCCCGAGCTGGTGGAACCACTGGCCGCGTTGCCGAGGTCGTAGTTCGGGCGCATCAACGCGGTGTAGACGATCTGATGCGTCGTGTTCTCGGCGAGCTGAGCCACGGATGCGGCGAACGTCACGGTGAATTCGCCCGTCGCCTTCGCGTAGTTCAGCTCCGTCACGGTCGCGCCGGTCAGCATTGCCCCGGGCTCGGTCGTGCCGAAATCGCACTCTGCGGGCAGAGGGTCTCCCGACAACTTCTCCGGTTCAACCGGGAATGCCGGGCACAGGCCGTTCGGGAGGGTGTCCGTTGCGACGATCGTGTCGGCCGAGGTGTATTCGCTCGTGCGCAGGTCGAGGGTGAACGTGGCCAGGCCGTTGGTGACGAATCGATCGTCTTCGGGATTGCCGTCTGAGTCCGTCGCACCGGTGGATACGCTCTTCAGGATGCGCAGGTCCATCGCCATGACGCTCTCGTCCGCGTGTTCGCTGACCGCCCGGTCTGCCTCGCTGGCCACGGGACCCTGGTAATTCCCGGACAGCACTGCCCGGTTGAGATACGTCGTGCCGTCCGCTGCAGCGGCGGCGCCGACGCCCTGACGCGTTGACGCACCGGTGTTGTTACCCAGGTTCGCTGCCTGCTCGCCGGTTGCGACATCCGGAGCTGTTCCGTCAGGCCAGAGGGCGTTCTCAAACAGCGGGATTCCGGCGCGGTACGAGATCGTCGTCGTGCTCGGCTTGCCCGCGGCAGACTGGTCCCCCGGCTGGGGCGTGCCCTGCGGCAGCGCGATCAGATTCCAGACAACCTTGGTGTACACACCGGCAGCAAGGCCGCTGGTTCCCTGTTCGCCGTTCGGCAGGGTGACGGTATCCACCGTGTAGCTTCCCGGGGCGCAGTCGCTGACGGGCGCAGCTGGGGTGTTCAACGGGTTCGCGCCCGGGTATTCCCTGGTCTGGTCGTCGAAGAGATGAGCCGACGGCAGGGTGTTGTCGCCGAGGCTGCACCCCAGAAACTCCAGGCCGGCCGGCAGATAGTCGACGAGTTCGACGCCTGTCGTTTCTCCCTCACCCGAGTTCTCGACGGTCAAGGTATAGACGGTGCCGTTGTCGTGAACGCCGCGCAGCAACTCGGCTTCTGGGCTCGGCTCCGACTTTGTGATGCGGGCGGCACGGATGTCGGCTGCCGCCTTCAGGCTCGCTCCACGCACCGTCGCTGCCAGCCCGGCAGCCGCGCCGGCTCCCGTGCTGCCGTCGAAGATGGGCTTGAGCGTCGGGTCGGTGCTCGCGAAAACCGTACTGGTGATCTCGACCTGCGACCCGACGGGGAAGGTCGCTGCCACGGGGCGAACGGTGATGTTGCCGGCAAAGGTGGCGCCGATCGGGAGATCGGCAATGTCTTCGAAAACCCAGAGTTGGAAGCCTGCAGGAACCGGAGTTGCCGCGGCGGCGCTGTTCGGCGGGGTCGCCCCACTCGGGTAGATCACGGGGTCTCCGAGCGAGCCGGGACTGACCAGACTGACGCCGTTCGGAACCAGCACAGTGACGCCCATGTTGTACCAGGCCTGCGAAGGATCACCCGGGGCGGGCGTGGGGTGGTTGAGTTCAATCCCGAAGACAACGTCCTCGCCCGCCAGAACCGCCGGGGAATCAACCGTCACGGTGGGGACGGTCGCGGCCGACGCCGACGGTGCCACGACGGCGCCGACCACGAGACCAGCCGCGACGAGCACACTGGCCACCAGGCCCGCGATCATCCGGTTGTGCAGCCGGCCGGGGGAAAAGACTCCTCCGCCTGCGAGCGCGTGACGGGCAGTACGGCGCGAGTGAACTGCGGTGTGAATCGGCATGGCGAGGTGTCCCCAAAGTGGCAATCTGACGAGACTGCTACTCCGACTGACGGAGCGCAGCAGCTCACTCACGCACGCCGGTGTCGGCGGCACGGAGTGAGGCAGATTTCTACGGTAGAGCGGTCTGTTAGTCCCCCTTTACGAGGACGCCCATTTCGCGGCTCATTTCACCCCGCGTTTCACCCTCACCTCGCTCGGTGACGGGCAAACGGGAGACTGTCGTCCCCCGTTTGCCCAGGTCGTGTTCGCCTCCTACATCCGGCGGCGCCGAACGCGTGTCCCGGCGAGGAGCCCACCGATCAGGAGAGCAAACAGTGCCAGCAGCAGAGCACCCCTCGTATCCACCCCGGTGTTCCCGAGCACTGCCGCCGGGGCCACGATCGTGACCTTCGTCACCGCGCACGATGCGTCGGGGTTCTCGGAACACGGGTTCTTCACGGTCGGCGGGGCCCACGGGCCCGGCGGGGTCGTGATGGTTGCCGAGTTCACGGTGTCGCCGGCCGCGGTCACGATCGCCGTGACGGTGAACGTCGCAGTCGCCCCAACGGCAAGGCTCTCGATCGTCCAGCTCAGTGCGCCGTCGGAGAGCGTGCCCTCCGGAAGCGAACTGACCAGCTTCATGCCCTTCGGGAGCACGTCGGTCACCGTCAGGCCTGTGGCATCGATCTGCCCGTCGTTGGTGGCGGTGATCGTGTAGACGAGCGTATCGCCGACGCGCGCGGCTGCCCGGTCGACCTTCTTGACGAAGGTCGTGTGCCCGACATCGAAGGTATTGGTGATGGTGACGGATGCCGGTGCGGCGTCGTCGACGATCGTGACGCGGCCGTCAGCCGGGTCTGTCTCCGACGCAGTCGCCAGTCCACGATCGGCCTCTTCGACCGAACAGGTGGCCCCGACGATCAGGTTGTCGATGGTTTTCGACCAGCCGTTCTTCTCGCCGAGCCGGAACCTGGCGTTCTCGCCCAGATCGATGTCGGTCACCTTGCCGTCCTTGAGGTATGTGCAGGCGACATCCACGGTGAATGGGCCGGCGCCGAACTCCGCGACGCCCGCACCGATGCGAACCTTGTCGACGACCAAACTGGCTGTGTCGAACGTGTTGGTGATGGTGATCTTGGCGGGTGCATCGGCCCCCACCGTCGCCGAGGAGGGGCTCACCTTCACGGCAGTCGCGCCGCCGGTGGTGGTCTCGATGGCCGCGCACTGCGCGCCCTCGATCAGACCGCCAAGGGTGGCCGAGTAGTCGTTCGCTGCGTTCAGCTCGACCACACCCCCGTTCGGCAGTGGAATCGTCAGCGTCTCAGCGTCTTTCTGCCAGGTGCAGGAGACCTGTGCGACAAACGGCCCGACGCCGTAGCTGTCAACCCCGTCACCGATGCGCACCTTGGTGAGTTCGACTGTTCCGGCGCGGAAGGTGTTTGTCACACCGACCGAGACGAGCCCGAGTGTCTGACCGCCGACCGGGCCCGGGATGACCACGGTCGGGTGGTCGATCGTGGATTCGTTCGCACCGCCGTCGATGGTCTCGACAACCGAGCATTCTGACCCGGCCGGGAAGACCTCGTCGGGCGAGCGGGTTTCGCCGCCCCGAATGTCGAACTGCTCGTCGTAGATCTTCTCGCCCTGGTAGGTGCAGCTGATCTGAACTTCGAACGGACCGGACCCGAACTCGACGCCGGCGTCGCCGTCGACCGACTTCGTCACGGCGAGGGTGCCTCCGGCGAAATGATTGGTGACAATCGCTTCGTTCTCTTCGGCCGTCTCGGCGAGCGTCACGGACGAGGATGTTCCCGACGTCGTCTGGCCACCCCATGTGACCGACACATTGTTCGGAACGGATGCTGCACCGTCGGCATCCGTCTCAGTCAGCTCGCAGACGGAGCCGACCGGCAGGTTTTCAACCCGGTGCGATTCGCCGTCGGCGAGGGTGAATGCCGCGTCTGCCGCGTCGAGCGAGAGCGCTGTTCCACCGCTGGTACGGCAGGCGAGGCTGAAGTCGAATGGACCGAACGATCCGAGGGTCGCCGGGGTGTCGACACGCTTGGTCACGGTGAGTGCCGTGACGGCATAGTCGTTGGTGATCGTCACGGTCTGGCCGGAAGGAACCGGGTCGGCGGCGACTCCCGAAGCGATGACAACACTCGCCGGGGTGACACTTCGGCTGCTTTCACCGAACGAACCGTCGGCACCGTCTTCGGTGACCGCACAGCTCGCACCGGTCGGGATCCCGTCGATGCGTGAGGTGAAGGAGTTGGCCGTGTTCAGCACCACCGTGCCGAACTGGCCCATGTCCACGGGCGCACCGGCGACGGTGCAGACCACGGACGCCGTGAACTCGGCGGGCGCGAACTCGTCAGATTCTCCGGTGATCACTTTGGTGATCGCAAGCGGACCACTGCTCATCGTGACGCCGGCTTTGACTGGTTCGGCGGCACTCGACTGCGGCTGGCCCGAGACGTAGCTCGCGTAGTAACCGAATGAGTTCCAGGCCTTCACCGGGGCGACAGGGACGGTGACCGGTGCCCGACCGTCACCGTCGACCGTCGACGGTGTGTTGGTCGAGGAGTACGCGACTGTCACCGTGCCACCGGGCGGAAGAACTCCGCCGGCAACACCGCTGAAGTCGAAGACGAGCTTGACGGCCGTCACATCCGCCGCCGGAATCGACACGTCGACCTCGCTGGAGGGAACCCAGTCGCCCGGCTGGCAGTCCCCGACGCCGAGGCCCGACCCGCTCCCGGGAGTGATCTCGTCGGTGCAGACGTCCTGCGCATCGGTGACATACCAGTCAAGGCCGGTTCCGGTGCTGAGGCCGTCGGTGATGAGACCGAGGCTGCCACCGAACGTCGGCGCCCAGCCGGATCCGCGCGGTGAGGTTTCGACCACGCCCGTGTCTCCCTGGCGGGGGAAGACATCCACAAGCGTGAGATCCTTCGCCGCGATGGTGCCACCGTTGGCAAGTACCAAGCGCCACTCATCGGTCTGGCCGATTTCACTGTTCGCCGCACAGGGGTAGCGGTGGAATCCGTCACTGTCGGGCGTGCATACGACACTCGGGTTCAGCACGTTGACCGCCCCGCCCGAGGCACCCTTGACCTTTTTCGATGTCGAGAACGACGGCTGCCCGAGCACCGTGACGATGTTAGAGGTGGTGCAGACGTTGTCGGCCAGCCCGACGGGCCGACCATTGCCGGCGTTGAGTGCAGTGCAGGCCCCGTTGGCCAGGATGTTGTCGCTCGAAACACCGAAAGTGTTCGTCGAGACAAAACCCGCTCCGAGTCCGGCCTTCAGCTGCAACTTGAGGGTGATCTGGAAGGTCTCGCCCGGCGCAAGCCGTGCTCCGGCCGGCCAGCTGAAGCTGATCACGCCGGTCGCTTCGTCGAAGCTCCGGGTGATCTGGGTCGGATCGGTGCTGAGTGTTCCGTTCGCGGAGGTCGCGTACACCGGAACATCCGTCGGCACGAACAACAGCGAACCGTCGGTCGGCAGCGTATCGACCACAACCGGATTCACCAGGTATCCGGTTCCCTTGTTCTTGAACTTGAGGGTGAAGCCGATCTCCGCGCCGCCCTTCGACTGGCTGGGAGTCGTCTTTTCAACCGCGATTGCGGCAGTTCCCTCAGCCAGCGTGAAGGTCTTGGTGTCGTCGTCCGTGCTGACGATGTCGTCGTAGCGGGCAGTGGCCTTCTCGGTGTTGGTGATGGTGCCGGCCGCGGTTTCACCGGGCATCGGCTGGGCGTCGCGCGTCGACGTGACTGGTCCACTGCCATCGCGCAACTGCGCGCGCAGCTCGACCGAGAGTTTCACGTTGACCGCGTCATTGCTTGCCGCGAATGCCGCTCCGTCAGCGCGCGTGTAGGTGTAGCGCAGGCCCGTCACCTCGGCAGCCACGACCCCGGTCGGGAGCGCGGCGTCCGCGAACGTCGTCGGCGCTTGGCTGAGACCGTGCCAGAGAGCTGAAGATCCGATCCCGGTCTGTGCCTCAACCCGCACCTGGTCGGCACCGGTCGGTGCGGTCGGGAGTGTGAACGAGGAGAGCGTGAATGCGTTCCAGAAGGTGGTGGAGGAATCCTCGATGATGAGTTGCTTGGGCGCGATGGTTCCGGTCGACCGCGCCCTGAGGTTGACGGTGATCGGCGAGACCGGGTTGGCCTGCAGCGTGCTTGTCGGCTGAATCGTTTTCGTCGTTTCCACGGTGAGGTTGCCGTTCACCAACTGGAGAGGTTGCGATTCCTCAGCCTCGGCCTCGCCACCGGGGATCACCTGGTCATGAAGCCGGGTGACGACACGGTTTGTCACAGTGCCCGGTTGCGGGGCGATGTTGCCGGCACGGGTGGTCGGGCGCAGCTTCACCTGCATGACGACGGTCATCTCGGCGTTCTGTGCGATGGACCCGCCCGAGCCCGTTGCCCCGTCGGCGTTGGTTCCCTCGAAGAGCACGCTCACCCCGACAACGTCCGCGAGCTGCGCGGCAGTCAACGCTTCGGCCTCGGCTTTGGTGGCTGTCGTCGTCGAGAGCGTTCCGTCGGCGGCCCGGTGCAGGAGGCTGACGACGGTCAGCTCCTCCTGCACTCCCGACGTCGACGGGATGCCGATGGCGAGCCCGGTGAGGTTGACCTCCTCGAAGGGGTTGGTCGCCGGGTCGTAGCCCGCGAACGTGCAGACGCTCTGGTCACCGGCTCCGGTGCAGTCGCTCGGGTCGCTGAGCCGCAGCTGCCAGGTCTTGGTCGGCGAGGTGTTCTTGACCGTCGTCGTGTACGTGGCCGTCGGGTACGCGGATGCCGCAACATCCGGCTGTGGAATCACCAGGGAACTCGGCGTCACGTTTTTGCTCGCGTTCACCGTCATCGCCGGGTCGACGATCAACACATGATCGTTCGCGGAACGGGTGATCGCGGGTCCGGACTCGGGGAAGGCCCGAGTGCTCATGGTGTTGTCGACGGAGCCGGAGATCGGGGCGTCGTCGTCGGCACGCATGTTGTACGCGCGGTCGCCGGTCACCCATTTCTTGCCGCCGTCACTCGTGTCTCGCACCTGGTCACGCACGGTGAAATTGAGGTGGATGGCACGGCCCGTCGAGCTCGTGCCGCTATAGACGCCCTCGGCGAGACTGGCCACGCCGGAACCGACCGACGGAGCGTTCGGGTTGGTCGACCCGACGCGGTTCGAGCCTTCGGCGAAGGTGAGACGCACGCTCAGAGTGCTCTTCTTCTCGGCGGTGCTCAACGGGTAACCGGGGAACTTTCCGTCACAGGTTGCGGTGGCCGGGCATGCTGCGGCGGTGATATCAACCCAGGCCGTGCCGTCGAACAACTCCACCTTCGACACCCGGTCCCACTTCATCAGTGGGTCGGTGCCCGGGGTGATCGGGTCGATGCTGTGAAGGTTGAACGCCTGGTAGACGCTCTGCACGACGGGCAACGGGTTCGGCGGGTCGGTCACCTCGACGCGAGACATACCTGTTTGCTCGACACCCCAGATCAGGTTCGTTCCGATTGTCGTCTGGGACTGCGCCGCGACCACACCCGGCGCATCCCAGATCTTGTCCGCGATCAGGGCGCCAATGCCGGGGTCACTGTTGGCCGCACGGATGTCGACGGCCGCGCAGTCGGTGGCGAGGTTGCTGGTCAGCGGGGCCGGGCTGCCGGACCAGGTGCCCGTTGCGCTGCTCGATGCGCAGTTCTCATAGGACGTGAGATCGGGGTTGGTTCCGGGGTTCGTGATCGCACCGCTGTCCCGCAGGGTGGAGCGGGCAGAGAAGATGATGGCCGGCTTCACATTTGTCGCCTGACCGAATCCGTCGGCATCGGTGAAGGTGAACCGAAGGCCGCGCAGGTCGGTGTTGCTCGTGCCGTTCGGCAGAACATCGTTCAGTTTCGCGGCGTAGGACTTCGCTGCCGCCGTCGCGTCGACGCTCGCCACCGTGTGCCAGAGCGTGCCATCCGTCGTGTATTCGATCGTCAGGATGGAGCCGGTCGGAACCGAGGTCGGCGCGATTGCGACGGCATCGAAGGCGTTCCAGTATTCAGACGTCGGGTTCTGCGGTTCTGTCACGACAATGCTGGTCGGACGCACCGAGCTCGATCCATCAGGGGTCTGCGCGGAGAGTTGCACCAGGTTGCGACCGCCCGGCACCACGATCGTGGGGGTGATCGTCTTGTCGAGGGTGAGCTTGATCTCGGGGAAGTAGACGTTGAGGTCGGCCTGGGCCTGGGCGTCTCCCGTGCCGGCCGCATTGGAGCCGGTCACTGTGACGACGTTCGGATAGGTCCGGAAGCCGGCGCCGGCCGGGCCGGCATCGGCAGTGGTCTTCACGGTGACACCGATGGAGGCGGCGGCTCCGGCCACGATGGCGCCGGTGTATGCGACGGTAAACCCAGTCACGCGCTGGCCGGCAGTCAGAGTGGGGGTGGTCGGCAAACCTGACGCTGCGTCGAAGGAGGACGGCGCCGGGGTGGCACCACTGCTGACCTGCCACGTCACCGTGCCGGCGGTGGCACCCCGCGGCCAGGCGGATGCCGTGGGATCGAAACCGCCGAACAGCACGCTGTCAGTGAAGAAGCTACCGGCGGGATTCGGTTCGGCGATGGTCAGGCTGTTCAAGGGCCCGCTGGAGTTATTGGCCGCCGAGATCTTTGCGACCGTCGTCGCCCCCGCGGCAATGTCGGAGGGGCTGAATGTCTTGGTCACCCCGACCTGGACCGTCAGCGGTGAGATGGTCTGCGTGTCGCTCGCCAGTGGCGCATCGGCATTCCCTTCGGCCGTGGTGGCGGAGCCGCCGGCCGAGTTCACGCGGTGGCCGCCAGCAGCGAGCGAGTCGCCCGTGGTGCGGTTTGTCGCCCGCTGCGCGAGCGTCAGCTTCACAGTCCCGGCGGACCCTCGTGCTGAAAGTGTCGCGCCGGCCTGAGATGAGAATACGAAACGAAGCGCTGTCACTGCCGCGGGGTCGACGGTGTCGGGCAGCTCGGCCGTCACGCCGGCAGTTCCAGCGTGTTCGATGCCACCCACTGTCGCGACGACCTGGACCAGGTCGGCTCCGGCCGGAAAGGAGACGTCGCCGAGACCGGCGAGGTCATAGAAGTTGAAGACGCTGCCCGCGGCCGCGGGGTCGGCGGGTTCGAGGAGTGTCAGCGCGGAGGCGACGATGTTCGAGGTGTTCTGGCCGGTGAGCGTGACGGTGGAGATTTCGCCGGCGAGAAACTGGGTGCTCTCCGGAGCCCAGTCTTTCGTGACCAGGGCACCGAGCACCGTCGGAACCTTGAGGGTGACCTGGGCCGAGGCGGTGACGGTCTTGGCATTCGTGGCCGCGATGTCCGCGGAGTTCGGGACGACGATGCCGTCCCAGCTCTTGTCGAGGTCGGCGGGCACCTGCACTTGCACCTGCACCGTGCCGGTGTCACCGGCGGCGATTCCCGTGCTCGCGGGAGTCGTGTTCGGAACTGCGTCACTGAATCGCACGGTCACCACGCGCCCGTCGACGCTCGCGGCGTAGCTGCCGACCCCCACGACGATCGGGTCGCCGACGATCACGAACGGTTCGGGGATCGGGTCAGTGATGACGGCATCCACGCACCCTGTTGTGGTCGAGGCGCACGCGAAGCTGAGCGTGTAAATGAAGCTGCTTCCCGGTTCACGCGGCTCCGCGCCTTCAACGGATTTCGAGAGGCCGAGTACTCCGGCACCGAGGTCGGCAGCGAGCGCGGCGGGGGCGGTGATCGCGGCGCCGGCAAACAACGAAATCAGCAGGGCCAGCGTCGTCACCAGCATCCCGGTGCGCTTGCGTGCACGGCCGACATGGCGTCCATGAGTGCGGCGAAGTGGTGGGCGTGAGAGCAACATGAGAAAGCAGACCTTCAAGTGAGCGGTGAGTTGCGACCGGTCGCGCACGTTGGATCGGGGTGCGGCGTGGGTGGTCGTGTGTCTGGCGACACTCGGGCGCTGTCGCGAAATCAGGAGATTTCCCGAGCGCCCGGACCGATCCAAGCAGTCAGAACGTGTCCTCATTTGTGAGGACTTGATTTCTCACCCCGGCTTTAACCCCTTTTCGCCATTTCTCCTCCCCTGTGGGTGGAAGAGCCGCGATCACGAGTGCGCGGCGCGCGTCCTGGCGGGTCACGTGAGCGAGCCACCCGAGCTCCGAGATTCCTCCCGCACACAGCGATGACCCCGGAGCGTTGTGAACACTCCGGGGTCATCAGATGGGTGAGGGCGGGTCCGATCAGAGCAGCAAGCGGAGCTCACGCCCTGCCTGCAGCGCCTCGTCACGAGATTGCGCACCGAGCTTTCGGTAGAGGTTGCGCCGATGGGTCTTGACCGTGTTTACCGAAAGATAGAGGTCAGAGGAGATCTTCTTGAGTGAGGCTTTGCCTCGCAACGACTGCAGTACTTTGAGCTCTTGTTTGGTCAGTACGGGAGCTTCCGCAACCCGGTACGGGGGCCGGGCCAGCGGCCTCTCCTCGCCGAGGAGCGCAGTGATCCGGCCGAGAACCTCCGGCGTGGCTTCCGTCAGCGCGTCGAATGCCCCGTACCGCGCGATCAGAGTCGCGGCCTGCTGTGAATACTCCTCGGCGTGCGTCTGATTGAACGCCGCCTGCGCCGAGTTCGCGCGCATCACCGCCCAGGCAGCCATCGGAAGCACCCCGGAGCCGCCGCGCTCGACGAGTGCGTGGATGCCGTCGAGCACGGCCTCATGATTGCCCCGGAGCGCGTGCAGGCGCAATCGCGACGTACTGACCATCGGATGGCAGGGTTGCTGCTCCGCCGGACCCAGGGCGCGCTCGGCGGCGTCGAGGGAGCCCATCGACTGATAGAGGTCAGAGAGGTCAGAGCGAAGAATCGCCCCGGCGAGTGAACCGGGGCCGCTCAGGGACCGGTGTGAAACAAGCAGACGCTCAAGCGTTTCACTGGCAGCGACCTGGTCCCCCCAGTACAGCGCGTGCCGGGCGCGCGCGTGAGCGGCCACCGACCAGAATTCAGTCTCGTCGACCAGGGGATCGATCCGGGCGATCGCCGTCGCACTTGCTTGTTCGTCGAGCGCTCCCAATGCGAGTAGCGGCGGCACCAGTATCGCGGCGCTCTCGTAGGCATGCGCGAACGACCCCGCCGCGCTCGTCCGCAGCCCGACATCGGCGGTGGCGGAACGATGCGCCTGGGCGTAGTCACCGTCGAGGGCGTAGGCGAATGCGAGGTAGTTGCGGGCGTGCGGCGCCGCCGGATGCCCGCGTCCGATCACGCACCACCGAATGGCTTCAGTGAAAATCGCGATCGCCGAAGCGGTGTCTCCGATGAGGAGCTTCGTCGCGCCGACAGGAATATAGATCGACGGCAGAAAGTCATCGAAATTGGTGTACTCGGCTGCGTTCCAGATCGCGCGCAGAATGCACTCAGCGGCGTTGTCGGCGTCGCCGAGGTGCCCCAACGCCCTGGCATATTGCATCGGGCCGAGGTGCCTGCCAATCTCATCGCGCGCCAGCGGCTCATCCTGCTGATCGAGCCATGCGACGAACGCTTCGTAGTCGTTGTTCGCCATGACAGTGAAGGGCTTCTCAAGCGATTCCAGGATCGCGCGGAGAATGATCAGCCGTGGATTCTGCCGCAGCCAGCCCGGGGGCAGCGCGGCGAACGCGGCCGGCCAGGCATTCGGTTCTTCCAGCGAGATTCTCACGAGATGACTGTTGGCGAGACGTCCAATCTCATCCCACTGCTGCTTGCCCACTAACTCGCCCAAGAAACTGCTGTCGCTCACCACTCGCTTCTCCATCCGGGGGCGCCGCAGAGTACCCCCACTCAATCAAGCCGGAGTGCCGTGCCGGGTGCCAGCTCGGAGCGCGTGTCCTGTCAAAGATGGTTCTCGGTTTGGTACTGGCATGGTCCTGGCCGGGGCGGTCGGCGAAAACTACACGGAAGAGGTCGAATCCAACAGTCCCAGCTGATGCGCGCGGGCCAACGCCGCAAGACGGTCATGCACTCCGAGCTTCGAATAGACGCTCGCCGCCTGCTTCTTCACTGTGTTCACAGAGACCGTGAGCGTGGTCGCGATGGCCGCAAAAGAGTCAGTCCTCGCCAACTCGGCCAGCACCGCCTCCTCGCGCCCGGTGAGCACGATCAGCTGCGCCCGACGCGGATAGACGGTGCGTATTTGTGCGACACGGGCCCGGGCATCCGCCAAAAGCTCAATCTGTGACAGCTGCAGAAGCGCCTCACGATCCTCTGCTGGGATCAGCGCGTATGGAATCAGGGTGCGCACGTGGCCGGCGAGGGCATGCGCGCGGGTGAACGATGTCACAGCAGCGGAATGATCGCCCACCGACAGTTGCGCTACCGCCGCGATCATCAGCAGGTCGATCTGATCGCGCACCGTCATCGCTGCATCCCAGACCCCGGACGCCGCAAGCTTCTGCGCCTGATCGTGATTGCCCGCGATGAGGTGGAGCCGGGCATTCTGGACAGCGAACGACCGGCCTTCGCGCTCGGCGGCGACGAGGCGTTGGCTCGCCCGATTGAGCTCCCCCATCGCGAGAAGCAGGTCGATGGCCTCTCTCTCCATGGCGCGGCGCGCGTGGCCGCCACCGGCGAGCACCCGGGCATGCACGACCGCGAGGTGTCCCAACCGAGCCAGCATGGCAATCGGCTCGGCGAAGAGAAGAGCGTGCCGGCTGGCCGCCTCGGCGATGAACGCCCACATTTCAAGTTCTTGCGCGGCGTCTCCCGCGGCCAGAAGTTCGGCGATCGCGGCGTCAGAGTCAAGGCTGTCCAACGCGCGATGCACCCCGGCGATCCGGGCGGGAACCCCGATCAGGTAATCGGTCACGCTTCCGTTGGTGTCGAAACCCCGATGCACCTCCAACCACCGCTCGGCATCGGTCGACTCTCCGCCCAGCGTGTGAATCAGTGCCAACTGCGCGGCCGCATTTGAGGCGACGAGGTCGTTGCCGTCATCCCGTGCTGTTTCAAACGCTTCGAACGAGAGTCGGGTGGATCGCTCGAGGTCTCCTGCCAACAACGCCGTCATGCTCCATTGAAAATGGAACCACGCGACCTGCTCAGACGAATCCCCGATTTCACCGCGATTCCGGCGGCCCGCAAGCTCGGAAGCGATGCGGCCCGCCAGCTCGCCAGCCTGATCGATGAATCCTGCGCTGCGCAGCGAAATCACCTCGGCCACGGCCACGGCGCACAGTTTGGCCACCGAGTCGAACGCCGTCAGGTCGGCGAGATTACCCTCGGCCACGCTGATGTAGCTGCGCAGAAGCGTGCGGCCGCCCTCGTCGTCGTCGGAGCTTCTCCACAGAGCCTCGACCATGGACCTTGCAAAGCTGAGGCTGGGGAATCGTTCGAGAACCTCGTCGGGCAGAGAAGAGAACGCAGCGATCGCCTCGGCCGAACCGGTCGACGTCAGAGTAAACGCCTGCTCGCAAACGATTTGGTTCAAGAATGCCCAGTCCTGACCGGCACAGGCGTGCGTCAGTGCGTCGCCGAGAGAGCGGGCATCCGCCCCCGCATAGTGGCGGGCGAGTAGGCAGTGCGTTTCCGCCTCCGCAAGCGGGTTGCGCGTTGCAAATTCATCGAGCAAAACCGTGCGGATGAGGCCGGGGAAGCGCCACATCCGTCCGCCCGTCTGTCCTCCGACACGCTCAAGCGCACCGACGCGAACGAACGTGCCGAGCACGCTTTCCGGCGAGCGCTGGACACCGTGCACGATGTCGTCCGCCGGCCCAGCCAGGAGGAGCCTGACAACCGCCGGCGTGAGGATTCGCGGCACCGCGAGCCGGAACGCCGTCAACATCCCGGGTTCGTTCACGATCTGAGGAAGCACGAAAGCGCGGAGGTACCGTTCCGCGGCCCCGACAGAGAACTGCTCAGCCCCTGCCGATGTGTCGTCAAGAACCAACCGGGTCAGCTGCATCCATCCGCCGGTGAGATCGTGTAGTTCGCCGAGTCGCTCAGGGCTGAAATCGTGTCCCCGGGATGCGACGAATTGCGGCAGCTCGTCGCGCGTCAGGATCAGGTCGCGACCCGTCAGAACGTGAAGGTCAATGCTCAACTGTTCTGCCGCCGCCTGGAGAGGGTGGGCGTAGCCGCTGCACACCACGAAGTGGAGGCGCGGCAGTCGGGTGAGCAGTTTCAGGAGCAGGTCGATGGAAGTCGGATCGTCGATGCAATCAGCGTTGTCGATGACCACGACGACAGTTCCCTCGTTGTCAGTCGCTCCCTCATCGGTGGTCGCACGATCGATCGCCCTCTGCACGTGACGCTGCAGGATCTCCGGCGAATTCAACTCGGCGCTCGCATCGATCCATTCGACGACAGCCCCGGTGTCCCGGAGGCCTTTCGCCCAGGAGCCGACGAGATGGGTTTTGCCGAATCCGGCCAGGGCTTTCACGAGGGTCAGCGCAGCTAACCGATCGAGTCGACGGAACAGTGCGGGCCGCGACAGGAGACGAGCGGTGAGCCGGGGGAAAGGCTGAACGGGGGTGGAGGACACACCTCGATCGAACTCCGGATCGACCCTCATCACCTGCGTCACTCGTCCTCGACTCCCCGGGCCAGCTCCGATTGCGAACCCCTGAAGACAGGCAATCGGCCTCATCGTGCGACGACGATGAGGCGTGCAACTGGCAGGCTATCGCATTCGTGGAGGTTCAGACCTCAGGCGACAAGAGTCAGAATGTGACGTGCTGCATGACCCAGCTGTGCATGGTGACGGCAGCGGCCGCCGACGCGTTGATCGACCGGGTCGAGCCGAACTGTGTGATCTCGACGACGGCATCCGCTGCGGCGATCGCCTCGGGCGACAGGCCCGGGCCCTCCTGGCCGAAGAGCAGCACACAGCGCTCGGGAAACTCGAACGTCTCGATCTTGACGCAGCCGGGCACGTTGTCGATGGAGATCACCGGAAGGTTCTCGCTCTGCGCCCAGGCGAGAAACGAGGCCACATCGGGGTGGTGCATGACGTGCTGGTAACGGTCGGTGACCATGGCGCCGCGCTTGTTCCAGCGCTTGCGCCCGACGATGTGCACCGTGTCGGCCGCGAAAGCGTTGGCACTTCGCACGATCGAGCCGATGTTCATGTCATGCTGCCAGTTTTCGATGGCCACGTGAAACGGATGCCGGTGCTCGTCGAGGTCAGCGACGATGGCGGCCATGGTCCAGTAGCGGTAGCGGTCAATCACGTTTCGGGTGTCACCACGCTCGAGCAGCTCCCGGTCGTAGTGCGCGTCTTCGGGCCATTCGTCGCGCCCACCCGGCCACGGGCCAACCCCGTAGGTCGACAGTTCGACCGTCGGGTTCTGCTCGGCGTCAAGTGGGGGGTGCACGGCTGGCTCAGTCACCGTTCAACCGTACGCGACCCGCCTGAGCCTGAGCGTCGCATCCGTCGATGCGGCGTGAGCCTCTCGGCGACTGAGCCTGTCGAAATCACGCGACCGCGTCTCAACGACGGATCACGAGGTCTCGACAAGCTCGACCACCGAAACGACTCAGACGCCGGCGAGCCACAAATCGGGGCCGAAGATCTCGTAGTGGATGCGATCGGCCGGCACTCCAGACGCGAGCGCCTGCCCCCGGATTTTGCGCATGAACGGGAGCGGCCCACACAGGTAGACCGAGGCATCCGCCGGGATCTCGACGTCGTCGAGCGACATGAACCCCTCCCGCGAGCCGTCGAACGGAGTCTCCAGCCACAGTTCAAGCTCGGCTGCCGAGAGCAGCGCGACATCCTCGCTCATCTGCTCCCGCAGCGCCCAACGCTCGATCGTGCTCTCGGCGTGCAGCACGAGCACCTCGCGCTTCGAATCGTTCTCCGCCAGCGAGCGCAGAATCGAGGCACTGGGGGTGCAGCCGATGCTGGCCGAAGCCAGCACGAGGGGGTGGTCGCCGTCGCCGAGGGTCACATCGCCGCACGGGTTGGACAGCACAAGCTGGTCGCCAACCTGTACATCGCGGTGCAGCGCGGGCGAGACCTCGCCGTCAGCGTCGAGCTTCGTGGTGAAGACGCGCGTGCGCGACCCGGTGCCAGACGACAGCGAGTACTGGCGCACCTGACGGATGCCGTCGGCCATGACCGCCGTGACGCTCACGTATTGACCGGGAAGCGCCGGCGTCACCGGGGTATCATCGGCGGGTTCGAGCGTGAAGGTCACCGCGTCACTCCCGGCGGGCTCCTTGGAGACGACCGTCCACGGCGCCGTTACGGCATCGCTTGCTGCACCGGCGTACAGACCCTTCTCCATTTTGATCAGGGAATGGGCCATCAGCCAGTAGACCTCGGTCCAGGCGTCGGCGATCTCGGCGGTGATGACGTCGGCGAGCTCCTCGGCGATGGCCTCGAACAGGTACTGGTACACGACGTCGTACTGCTCGGGGCGCACATCGAGGGAGACGTGCTTGTGGGCGATGCGGGAGAGCATGATCTCTGGCGCGCTGTTCGGGTTCTTCACCAGGTGAGCGGCGAAGGCGGCGATGCTTCCGGCGAGCGCCTGCTGCTGGGATCCATTCGCCTGGTTCGATCGACTGAACATTCCGTCAAAGAGCCCCGGGTGGGCCGCGAACAGGCGGCCGTAGAAGTTCTTCGCAATGGCGGGCAGGCGCTCCCCGACCAGCGGAAGCGTGGCTTCGATGAGGGGAATGGACTGAGTCGAGAGCATGCTTACTCCTTGATTTCCGGCGAATTGGTCAAATCCGCATTTGAAATGCTGATTTCTACACCGAATTCTACGCCTTGTAGAAATTTGCCTATTACGCGGTCTACCGAACGGTTTCCGCGGGTGATCTGAGCGTCACATTCACCGGCACTGTGCCCGAATGCCGACGCGGGGCGAGCGCCGCAATGACAACGTCGTCGAGCTCGGCATAGAACGCCCCACGGGCGCGGCGAAGAGCGCCGCGCAAGCCGCATCCGTCGCGCAGCGGACAGTCGCCGTGCGGCGACTCGCACTCCGCCACATCGCTGCGCGTGTCGAGCTTGCGCAGCAACCAGCCGGCGGTGACACCGCGCCCGGCCGCACTAATCCGAACGCCTCCCGCTCGCCCCCGCACAGATTCCACCAGCCCCAACTCCCGAAGCTGGATGACCGCTTTGCTCACGTGGTTGTACGGAGTGCCGACGCGTTCTGCGATGACGGCCGTGGTCATCAGGTCGGCGCTGGGCTCCCCGGCCAACAGCATCACCACCCGCAGGCAGACATCCGAAAACGCGTTGATCTTCATCCGCCCAGAGTAGATGGTGCGGCTGTGCACGGGGTCGGCGATGGAGCCTGCCGATCCCTGGCGACAGGCTGCCGCTTAGGTGCGTGTGAGCGAGCCACCCGAACGAACACGGGAAACCGCATCGATCGTCGCAGCCAGGATCAGTACGCCACCGGTGACGACGAAGTTGACGCCGGCCGGAAGATTCAGCAGGCCGAGACCGTTCGTGATAACCGCGATCACCAGCGCACCGATGGCCGCGTGCAGCAGGCGTCCGCGCCCGCCAAACAGGCTGACACCGCCGACAACCGCCGCGGCGACGCCGCTCAACACGATGTCGCGACCGGCTGCGGCATCCACCGACCCCACTTTGCTGATGCTGAAGAGTCCGGAGACCACCGCCAGAGTCGAACAGACGATGAATGCCGTCCAGCGGATGAGCACCACCTTGACGCCCGCACGCCTGGCCGCCTCGGCGTTGCCGCCGACCGCGTAGATGTAGCGGCCGAACCGGGTGCGGTCGAGCACGAAGGTGCCGGCCCAGAGGATGGCCAGGGTGAACGGCACGACGATCGGCACACCCGCCACGACCCTGAACCCGGTGCCGCGATTCTGGCTGAGAATGGCGATGACGGTGCCACCGACCACCAGGATGACGGCGAGCTTGATCCAGACCAGGGCAATCGTGCGGTTCGGCACACCGGCGCGGGTTCGGCGCGAGCGGTCCCAGAACGACGTGGCAAGCGAGACGCCGAGAATGACGACGAGCATCGCCCAGCCCGCCCACACCGGCATGTTGCTGTTCATGATCGCGAGGATCTCCGGCGTCTGCACCCGGTAGAGGCCGCCACTGCCGATGATGATGAGCTCGAGGCCCTGAAATGCGAGGAACAGGCCCAGGGTGACGACGAAGGAGGGAATGCCGACACGGGCGACGAAGAAACCGATGAATGTACCGATCGCGACGCCGGCCAGCAACGCGATGAGGAGCGCGACCATCCAGTTGAGTCCGTTGACGTTGACGAGCACGATGAAGAGCACCATCGTGAGTCCGGAGGTGACACCGGCGGAGAGGTCGATCTCTCCGAGCAGGATCACGAAGACCAGCGCCATTCCGAGCATCACCAGCGTGGCCGCTTGGGTGAGCAGATTGGCGAAGTTGCGCTCGGTGAAGAAGAATGGGCTCAGAATTCCGAACAGCACGCTGAGCACGATGAAGCCGCCGATCGCGGGCAGCGCCCCCATGTCACCGTGACGCACCCGCTGCAGATAGGCCTTGGCTTGATCGACGACCGTGCCCTCTTGGCCACTGCCGATGAGTTCGGCGGTGCTCTTCGTCGCCAGGGCGGCGGTCGGCGTGGTGTCGGGCGCCTTGTTGCTCATGATTGTGCCCCCGTGTAGGTCTTACTGCCGGTGATGTAGCCCACGATGTCGTCACGGTTGGTGTCTGCCGCCTTGACGGATGCCACCATCTGTCCGAGGTAGAGCACGCTGATGAAATCGGCGACCTCGAACACATCGGCGAGGTTGTGACTGATGAGGATGACCGCCACATCCTGCTCGGCGAGCCGGGCGACGAGCTCAAGCACCTGCTCGGTCTGGGCGACGCCCAGCGCAGCGGTCGGCTCGTCGAGGATGACGACCTTGGCCTTCTTCAGCACGGATCGCGCGATGGCGACCGTTTGACGCTGGCCGCCGGAAAGCGAGGAAACCTTCTGCCGCACCGACCGTACTGTTCTCACTGAAAGCTGGCGCAGCGTCTCCGCGGCCTCGCGCTCCATCCTGCCCTCGTCAAAGGTGCCGGCACTGAGTTCCTCTCGACCGAGGAACATGTTCTGCACGATGTCAAGGTTGTCGCAGAGGGCGAGGTCTTGGTAGACCACTTCGATGCCGAGCCTGGCGGCCTCGCGCGGCGAATGCAGGTGCACGATCTCCCCGTTGAAACGCACGTTGCCCGAGTCGTACGGCTGCACGCCGGCGAGACCCTTGATGAGAGTCGACTTGCCGGCGCCGTTGTCGCCGACAAGCGCGGTGACTTTGCCCGGGTAGGCCTTGAGGTTCACCCCCTTGAGCACGCTCACCGGGCCGAAACTCTTGACGACATCCGTCAGTTCGATGATCGGGGCAACTTCGGTGGTCGGCGCATCCATGAGCCGTTCCTTCCTGACAGGGAGGGTACTGAAGGGAGGTGCTGTGGTGATCTTGAGGGGACTTACGGGGATGCCGGAAGGGCCTCGCTCAGTGAGCGAAGCCCCTCCGCGGGGGTTCTGCTGCTACTTCACGCCGTACTGTGCACAAGCGGCCTGCACCTCAGCGGTGCAGATCTCGGAGGCCGACGCATCACCATTCTTGACGACCGTCTCGACCTCTTTCGGCCCGACAAGCACCGGAGTCACTGCGATATACGGAGTGCCATCGGCGAGCTTCTTGTCTGCGGTCGGCTTGTCACCCTTCAGCAGGCTGATGGCGAGCTTCGATGCGGCGTCCGCTTCGAGAGGAACCTGCTTGTAGACCGTGGCCGTCTGCTTGCCGAGCAGCACGTTCTGCAGACCGGCGACGCTGGCATCCTGGCCGGAGACCGGAACCTTGAGGCCGTTCTTGTCGAGGATCGTGATGACGCCCGCTGCGTTGGTGTCGTTGGCGACCCAGACCGCGTCGACCTTGCCGCCGAGTGCGGTCAGTGCCTGTTCGAAGTTCGTCGCTGACTTGTCACCGTCCCAGACTCCCGGGGGCTCCTGCGCCGGCTTGATGCCCGCGGCCGCCATAATCTTGTCGGCGCCGTCGTGGAACATCTTCGCGTTGCCGTCAGCCGGGTCTCCGCCCATGTAGACGACCGACGCGGTGGCGGGATCCTTGCCTGCCGCCTTCAGCCCGTCGACGATCGACTGGCCCTCAAGTTCGCCGACCTTCTCGTTGTCGAAGGAGACGTAGTAGTCGGCGCCTTCGATCGGACGGTCGTAGGCGATGACGGGGATGCCCTCACCCTTGGCCTTGGCTGCGACCGCGACCGCTGCGCCGTTGTAGTCGACGAGCACCATCACGCCGCAGCCCTTGCTGAGCTGCTGGTCGGCGATCGTTGCATACTTGCTCGTGTCGCCCTGGGCGTTCTGGATGTCGGCCTCGAAGCCGGCATCGGTGAAGGCCTTGTCGAGGGACGGACGGTCGAGGGTCTCCCAACGTGGCGAGGTCGCTGCATCCGGCAGGATCACGCATGCGCGCTCTGCCGCCGATGTGGCCGTGGTTCCACCGCCGCCGCCGGAATTCGAACAACCGGCAAGCATCAACAGTGAGACGCTGGCGAATGCGGCAACCGGGATTATTAGAGACTTCTTCAAGACTCTGCCCTCCTGTGGGGTGCTGAGAGAATTCCCTCGCGGGGTCACCTTCCACGTCGAACGGTGGCAAATGGATACTGCTCCGATTAATTGACCAGGGCAACGATCATTGAGATATTCTCAGATGCCAATTTGGTAACGGCCCCTGATCCCGGGCGCTACTCGACCGGCCGAGGATGCTATTTGATGCCCGCGGCCGTGCAGGCCGCCGCGTAATCCGGAGTGCAGATTTCGGCGGCGGTGTAGAAACCGTCTTTCACAACGGTGTCCTGGATGTTGTCGACGAAGACGGCAACCGGCGCCAGCAGGAACGACTCAATGTCGGCACCGCTCGTGGGCGCCTTCACCGTGGTGTCACCCTTCACCGTCTTGCCGTTGACAAGACCCACGGCCAACGTGGCCGCCTTCTCCGCTTCAAGCCGCAGCGCCTTGTAGACCGTCATGTACTGGTCACCAATGAGGATTCGCTGGATTCCGGCCAACTCGGCGTCTTGCCCGGTCATCGGTGGAATCGGGGCGACTCCGGCGGCCTTCAAAGCGGCGACCGCGCCACCCGCGATTGCGTCGTTGGCCGCGTAGACACCCTTGATCTGCGGGCCGAACTGGGCGATCTGGCCGGCCACCCACGATTGCGCCTGGGCCGGGTCCCACCCGGGTGTGTCGAATTCGGCGAGGATCGCGTAGCCGCTCGGGTCGATGACCTTGTGCGCGCCGGCCTTGAACAACGTGGCGTTGTTGTCGGTGGGCGGACCGTTGAGCATCAGGATGCCGCCGTCACCGGGGGCAACGCCATCCTTCTTCAACCTGTCAACCAAGGCCTTGCCCTGCAACTCGCCGATCTTCTCGCTGTCGAACGAGACGAAGAACGCGAGGTCAGGGCTGTCGATCAGACGGTCGTAGGAGATCACCGGTACGTTCTGCGCCTTCGCCTTGTCGACGATGGCTGCCGCAGCAACACCGTCGAACGGGTCGAGCACGAGAACCTTGGCACCCTGTTCCAGCATCGACTCGGCCTGCTGCTGTTGCTTCGCGGCGTCGCCGTCGGCATTGGCGTAGAGAACCTTGCAGTCGGGGCAGAGCGAAGCAACTTTCGCCTCAAAGTACGGCTTGTCGGCACTTTCATATCGGGCGGTCACCGAATCGGGCAAGAGGAGACCGATCGAGGCTGTCGAGGCCGACGCCGAACCGGTGGCGGCGGTTTCAGACCCGCTCGAACAAGCGGTGAGCGTGCCGGCTGTGAGTAGAAGGGCGGCCGTCACTACGACAGCTCTCCGCGTGGAAATCTTCATTGTGAAACCTCCCATTCGGGGCCGGGTTCGCCGTTCCGTGACCACCCGCACACGATACTGCCGAAAACTGTCGAGCGGCTGGGCGGCTGGGTTGGGTTGGGTTGGGTTGGGTTCAGTCGAATCCATGCGTATGATTTAGGTATGCCTAAAAATCAGACGGGTGGCACTGTAGCCACTCCGGTATCCGAGCGCGTTGCCATCCCGCATTCGACGGGAACACCGGCATCCGCCCGGCTGCTGTGGCTGCTCGGCCCGGCGCTCGTCGCCGGAGTCGCCTACCTCGATCCGGGAAACGTCGCGAGCAATATGACGGCCGGTGCGCGCTACGGCTACCTGCTGGTCTGGGTGGTTGTCGCAGCGAATGTGATGGCCTGGCTGATTCAGTACCTCTCGGCGAAACTCGGCATCGTGACCGGCAAGAGCCTGCCTGAGATTCTCGGGGAACGCATCCGTCACCCGCTCAGCCGTCGGCTCTACTGGTTGCAGGCTGAGCTCGTGGCGATGGCCACCGACTTGGCGGAGATCATCGGCGGGGCGGTGGCGCTCTACCTCCTCTTCGACGTGCCCCTGCTGCTCGGTGGAATCATCACGGGAACGATCTCGATGATCGTGCTCGCTGTGCAGACGAAGCGCGGCCCGCGCACCTTCGAACGCGTCATCATCAGCCTGATGCTGATCATCACGGTCGGGTTCACGGCCGGAGTGTTCTTTGCGCCACCGGATGCCGCCGGCGTCGTTGCCGGGCTCGTCCCGCATTTCGAGGGCCCAGACTCCGTGCTCCTTGCCGCATCCATCCTCGGTGCGACGATCATGCCGCACGCGATCTACGCTCACTCGGCGCTGGCCCGCGACAGGTTCCCGCAGTTCCAGGGCACCCTGCCGACCCGCCGACTTCTGTGGGCAACGAAGTGGGACGTGTCGATTGCCATGCTGATCGCCGGCACCGTGAACCTGGCGATCCTGCTGCTGGCGGCATCCGCACTGCAAGGAGTTGAGGGCACCGACACACTGCAGGGCGCCTACGCCGCATTGCAGACCACGCTCGGGCCGGCGGTGGCGACGATCTTCGCGGTCGGGCTGCTGGCGTCGGGGCTGGCGTCGACCTCGGTCGGCGCCTACGCCGGCGCGGAGATCATGCATGGGCTGCTGCACGTGCGGATTCCGTTGTTGCTGCGCCGACTCGTCACGCTCATCCCGGCGCTCGTGATTCTCGGCTCGGGATTCGACCCGACCGAGGCCCTTGTGCTCAGCCAGGTGGTGCTGTCGTTCGGGATTCCGTTTGCGCTCATCCCGCTGGTGTGGGTCAGCGCGCAACGCGGGTTGCTCGGCGAGTTTCGCAATCGCTGGTTCACGACCGCGGCCGGAGTGCTCTGTGCGGTGCTGCTGGTGACGCTCAATATCGTTCTGCTCGTTCTGACTTTTGCCGGATAGCTGACGTTTGCCGGATAGCTGCCCCCTGGCCGGCCCGGCGCGGATGCCGGACTAGCCTGAAGTCAGCATGAAACAGATCACTGTCGCCACCGAGGACTACCTCAAGACCATCTACGCGCACACCGAATGGCAGAACAACCCGATCACGCCGTCGGTGCTGGCCGTGCGCCTCGGCGTCGCCCCGCCGTCGGTGACCGAGATGGTGAAGAAGCTGGCGGCATCCGGGCTGATCACCCACGTCCCCTATGGGCCGCTCACTCTGACCGACGAGGGACTCCGTCTGGCCACCGCGGTCGTGCGGCGACACCGGTTGATCGAGACCTGGCTTGTGCGCGAGCTCGGCTACAGCTGGGACGAGGTGCATGAGGAGGCCGAGGTTCTCGAGCACGCCATGTCCGACCGACTGCTCGCGGCGATCGATCTGCGACTCGGCTCCCCCACCGCCGACCCGCACGGCGACCTGATTCCCGCCGTCGACGGCAGCGTCACTCGCGTGCCGGCTGTGTTGTTGCACGATGCCGCGCTCGGCCACAGCGGAACGGTCCTGCGCATCAGCGACCGCGACCCCGGCATCCTGCGCAATCTGGCCGCCGACGGGATCATGCCCGGAAGCACGCTCACGGTGACCGAGCGAACCGCCGACGACGCAGTGACCGTGCGCCTCGGCGACGGCCCGGTCGATGGCACGGTCGAGGGCCCGGCGCACACCCTCGCAGCGGATGTCGCCGGCTCGATCTGGCTCGGCGCGTAACTCCCCCGAAACCTGGCGGCGATAGGCTGAAGGTCCGACGAGAGGAACGCCAGATGGCACGCCGTGACGAGATTGAATGCTGGCTCACCGACATGGACGGCGTGCTGGTGCATGAAAACAGCGCGCTTCCCGGTGCGGCGGCCCTCCTGCAGCAGTGGACCGACGCGGGAACCCCGTTTCTGGTACTGACGAACAACTCGATCTTCACCCCGCGCGACTTGAGCGCTCGCCTCCGCGATTCCGGCCTGAACGTTCCGGAGGAGCGCATCTGGACCAGCGCTCTGGCCACGGCCGACTTCCTCAAGTCACAGATTCCCGGCGGCAGCGCATTCGTGATCGGCGAGGCCGGCATCACGACGGCCCTGCACGAGGCCGGCTTCATCATGACCGAGACCGACCCCGATTTCGTGGTCGTCGGCGAGACTCGCAACTACTCATTCGAGGCCATCACCAAGGCCATCCGCCTCATTCTGAAGGGCGCGCGCTTCATCGCGACGAACCCGGATGCAACGGGGCCGAGCGCCGACGGACCGATGCCCGCGACAGGTGCGATCGCCGCGCTGATCACCAAGGCCACAGGCATGGACCCCTACATTGTGGGCAAGCCGAACCCGATGATGTTCCGCTCTGCGATGAACAAGATCGGCGCGCACTCCGAGAACACCGGCATGATCGGCGACCGGATGGACACCGACATCATCGCCGGGATCGAGGCCGGACTGCACACCATCCTCGTGATGACCGGAATCAGCGACGAGGCGGAGATCAACCGCTACCCATTCCGTCCCGACGAGATTCTGTCTGGCGTGCACAAGCTGGTTGCTCCGACCCCGGTGGAGTCTGACGAGATCTAGCGTTCGCGCTGGGGGTTGCGCGCTGGGCTTGGCCGTTCGGCTGGCCCGGGTGCGGGCCCCCTGTTTTCGCTTCTGAACTTCAGGGTCATATGAGCCTGAAGTTCAGAAGCGAAAAGAGGCTAAACCGTCAGGCTCACGCGGGGTCGCTACTCGCGACTGCCGTTAGGGTTGTGCCATGAACAACGACGATGACACCTCGATCTACAGCGAATCCCGCAAGCGCAACCAGCGCATCTTGGCCTGGACCCTCGTGATCGCCCTTTTTCTCGGCGCGGGCGGCGCGATCGTGCTCTCGCTGATCCTGAACTAGCTCTGATCCTGAACTAGCTCTGATCCTGAACTAACTCGGAGCCTGAACTAGCTCTGAGCCAGCCCCGAGCTACGCGGTCGGTCCGGGGCCCGCCAGGCTCGCCGTCAACGGTTCCCCCGAAGACCGGCTCACGAAGCAGTAATAGTAGCGATCTCCGGTATCCCATTCTTCGGTCGTAACCGGGAAGCTGCCCTGCACCTGTACGTCGGGGTACTCGCCGGCAACATTGAGATCGATGACACCGGGAGCATTGCAGAGCAGGTTCATCTGCGCGGCAAGAGCTGCTTCACCGGGGAAGACGGCTGCAGGGTCGGCGTTGACGACCCCACGGTAGACAAGTTCGGCTGCATGCGGGGTCGCGCAGTCGACGACGGTGAACTGCTCGTCCCATGGCGAGGTGAACGGCTGCAGGCATTCTCCGCCGCGCAGAGTGTTCCACTTGTGCACTCCGGCCGCCTGCGGGCCTGTCGGTTCGACGGTGGGAGTGGGGGTTGGAGTCGGGGACGGCTTGGCCGTTGCCGAGGGGGACGGCGCGGCGACCGGTGCGGAACCTCCGCCGATCCTCTGGCCGAGGAAGAACAATCCGACGAGCACGATGACGACGAGCAGGACGGCGGCAATCGAGATCAGCGCCTTCTGCGCGGTGCTGGTCGGTTTGCCCGAGGCGTTGGTGGCCATGCCACCGGTGGGAGTCGCGCCGCCCGAAGAAGTCGCTCCGCCCGTGGCGGGGCTCGCGGCCACGGTGGGCGTGCGCTGGATGGGCTGCGGCTGAGCTGGGTTCTGCTGAGCTGGGGGTTGCTGGGCTGGGCGCTTCACAACACCGGCGGTCGAGCCTGTCGAGGCCGCTTCGCGAGCGACGACCGTCTCGGCCGATGACGGGGTTACGCGAGTTGTCGCATCGGCGGCAGCAGCGGCAGCGGCTGCAGCCGCGGCTGCAGCGGCAGCGGGGATGACCACTGTCGCGGCCGGTGCGACCGGCGGGATAGCAACAGTCGGTGCAGCGGGCGGTGTAGCCGCAATCGGTGCAGCGGGCGGGGTAGCCGCAATCGGTGCGACCGGCGGGGTCGGGGCCTCATCGGCAGCGGCGTTCGGCGCCGCAGCGCCCGGCCCGCGGGTGAGGTCATCGAAGGAGGGCTCGGAGCCGCGCTCCCGAACGGGAGAAGTCGGGTTCTCAGCCGCGGACGGGAGGGACGTCTCGGGTGCGGGTGCGGGAGTCGCCGGAGCGGGTGCGGGCGCTGCAGGTGCGGGCGTCGCGGGAGCAGGCGTCGGACGAATCGGTTCGGGGCGCGGGGTGGATGCGATCGTCGGAAGCGTGAGTTCCTCGGTGTTCAACACGAGCGGAGACTGAACGTGGGTGGTCCACCAGGGCTCGGGTTCGGTGGCAGGCGCGGGCGCGACCTCGGGTTCGGCCTTGCTTTCGGCTTCGGCTTCGGCTTCGGCTTCGGCTTCGGGAGCGGTTTCGACCCCGGCGCCGGGCTCGGGCTGCTCGCTCGCGGGTTCGGTCTCAGACTCGGCGCCAGACTCGACGGCGGGCTCGGGCTCCACCGCGACGGCCGACTCGACCTCGACCTCGGGCTCGACCTCGGGCTCGACCTCGACCTCGACAGCAGGCTCTGCCTCGACGGCGGGCTCTGCCTCGGCCGAAGGCCCGGTCACTTCAGGCGTGTGCGTTTCGGGAGCTTCAGCCGTCTCGGCTTCTGCAGCCGGGACATCCGTGTTTAAAGTCTCGGTGTCAGCAGCCTGCTCGTTCAGCTGATCGGGTGTGGGGTCAGGCTTGCGCCCATCCTTCACTAGCTCAATCCCAGGTCGTCGAGACCGATTGCTGCGTAGTAGGGGTAGCCGGCGGCTTCGATGACTTCGCGCGCACCGGTGTTGCGGTCAACGACCACGGCGACGCCGACGATGATCGCGCCGACCTTCTTGAGGGCTTCGGCGGCGGCGAGGGGCGAGCCACCGGTGGTCGAGGTGTCTTCGAGCACGATCACGCGCTTGCCGGCGAGGTCGGGGCCTTCAACCTGCTTGCCGCGGCCGTGGTCCTTCGGCTCTTTGCGCACGACGAATGCGTCGTAGGTCGCGCCACGGGCAGCACCCTGGTGCAGGATGGCGGCGGCCACGGGGTCGGCGCCCATCGTCATGCCGCCGACGGCGAAGACATCCGGGATGTCAGCGATCAGATCGAGCATGACCTGGCCGATCAGCGGGGCAACCCGGTGGTCGAGGCTCACCTTGCGGAGGTCGACGTAATAGGTCGCCTTTTTGCCGCTGGTGAGGGTGAAGTCGCCATGGAAGACGGCTTCTGCCGAGATGTAGTCGATGAGCTGCTGCCGAGTGTCCGTCACACGGTCAAGTTTACGGTACGCGACCGGCCGATCCTCTCGAGGCAGGCCGTCTCGTTGGTCGAGCTTGTCGAGACCTCCGCCGGCCGATCCTCGGACGCAAGCTGCGTTTAAAGGTCGGCTCGCGAGATCTCGACAAGCTCGATCACCGGGGTCAGGGATCGACTCGCGAGATCTCGACAAGCTCGATCACCGGGTTCAGGGATCGACTCGCGAGATCTCGACAGGCTCGATCAGCGGGTGCAGAGGGAAGCTCGCCAGGATTCGGGCGATCGCGAGGTTCGCGACTCCCGACAGCTCACAGCGAGCTCCATTCGCGAGTCTCATGGCATCCTGAGCACCGAGTAGAACCTCGCCGAGGCGAGCCGCCCCGTCGAGCACGATGACGAGCACGACCTCCTCGGGGCCGGACTCGATCGTCAGGGTTCCGTCGAGAATCAGCGCGGTCAGCTCCCCGGCGGCCCGGCTGCGGGTCAGCATGAGGTTCAGATCCTGCGCCGGCTCGGTCACGTTCACCGAGGCGACGACGCTCTCGCCCTCGAAACGGTGAATCCCGAACTGACGGATGCCGACCGCCTCGCCGTCGACAACGAGGTCGAGCCCGGCGGGAGTGAGGGCCATCAGGTACCGATCGACGCCGGGATAGGCGGAGAAGTCGACGTCGCCGTCGACGCTCGCGATGCTGACCCGCCAGTCGAAACCGCCCGCGCTCTCACGTGCGGACGGCTCGCTCAGCCCGACGGCGACTTCCTGCGTGACTCCGCGTCCGTTCTGCCAGCGAACAGTGTCGCGAGCCGAAGCCGGAAGAAGCTCGAAGAAGGCAGTGTCGCCGTCGGACATCCGTACTCTTTTCTAGTCGTGCTGCGGGAACCCCAGGTTAATGCCACCGTGGCTCGGGTCGAGCCAGCGGCTGGTGATCGCCTTCTCGCGGGTGAAGAAGTCGACGCCGCTCGGTCCGTAGGCCTTCGCGTTGCCGAACGCCGACTGCTTCCAGCCGCCGAACGAGTGGTAGGCCACCGGCACCGGGATCGGCACGTTGATGCCGACCATGCCCACCTGCACCTCGTTCTGGAACCGGCGACCAGCCCCGCCGTCGTTGGTGAAGATGGCGGTGCCGTTGCCGTAGCGACCGGTGTTGATGATGTGTAGGCCCTCTTCGTAGCTGGCCACCCGAATCACCGTGAGCACCGGGCCGAAGATCTCGTCCTGGTAGACAGCCGAGTCGAGGCTGACCTTGTCGAACAGGGTCGGGCCGAGCCAGAAGCCGGATGCCTCCCCATCGACCTCGACACCGCGACCGTCGACGACGACCGTGGCTCCGTCTTTCGCCGCGAGGTCGATGTAACTGGCCACCTTGTCGCGGTGCGCCTCGGTGATCAGCGGGCCCATGTCGCAGCCGCGCATTCCGTCGCCGACCTTGAGGGTCGCCATCCGTTCGGTGATCTTCACGATCAACTCGTCGGCGATGGGTTCGACCGCGAGCACGACGCTGATGGCCATACAGCGTTCCCCGGCCGATCCGAACCCGGCGTTGACCGCGGCATCCGCCGTCAGATCGAGGTCGGCGTCGGGCAGCACGAGCATGTGGTTCTTCGCGCCGCCGAGCGCCTGCACACGCTTGCCGTTGCGGGAGGCGGTCTCGTAGATGTAGCGAGCGATGGGCGTGGAGCCGACGAAGGAGATCGACTGCACGTCGGGGTGGTTCAGCAGCGCGTCGACCGACTCTTTATCGCCGTGCACGACGTTCAGCACGCCGGCGGGCAGGCCGGCCTCGGCCATCAACGCGGCCAGCCAGTTGGAAGCCGACGGGTCCTTCTCGCTGGGCTTCAGCACCACGGTGTTACCGGCGGCAATCGCGATCGGGAAGAACCACAGCGGCACCATCGCCGGAAAGTTGAACGGGCTGATGATTCCGACGACGCCGAGCGGCTGGCGCAGTGTGTAGACGTCGACGCCGGTCGAGACGTTCTCGGAGAAGTCGCCTTTCGACAGGTGCGGCATGCCGAGCGCGAACTCGACGACCTCGATGCCGCGCGCGATCTCGCCGAGCGCGTCGCTGGTCACCTTGCCGTGTTCGGCGGTGAGAATGTCGGCCAGCTCACCCTTCCGGGCATTGAGCAGCTCACGGAAGTTGAACATGACGGTCTGCCGTTTGGCCTGCGAGGTGTCGCGCCAGAGCGGATAGGCAGCGGATGCGGCGGCGACGGCGACGTCGACATCCGCCGTGCTGGCCAGGCGCACGTTCTTCGCGACCCGGCCGGTGGCCGGGTTGAAGATGGGCGACGTGCGAGTGGAGCTGCCGGTGGCTTCGGCTCCGTTGATCCAGTGGTTCAGGGTGGGGGTGTCAGTCATGAGGGTTGTTCCTTTCAATGAAAACGGTGATCGAGCCTGTCGAGATCAGAGCAAATCGAGGCCGAAGACCTCGTCATAGATCGCCAACGCCTCCGCCACCTCCGCATCGGTGACGACACAGGGCGGAACGACGTGCACGCGATTGTCGGCGAGGAACGGCAGCAGGTTGCGGGCGAGCAGCTCCGCTTTGATGCGCCCCATCACCGTGGCGCCGACCGGTGCCCGGGTCTCGGGGTCGGCCACCAGGTCGAGCGCCCAGAAGACGCCGACCCCGCGCACCTCGCCGATGATCGGATGCTTGGCGGCCAGCGCCGCCAGGCCAGGTGCGAGCACATCGGTTCCGATGCGCGCCGCATTCGTCACGATGCCCTCGGATTCCATCGCATCGAGCGCCGCGATGATCGACGCCATCGCCAACGGATGGCCGCTGTAGGTGAGCCCGCCGGGGAACACGGTGGTGTCGAAGTCGCTGGCGATCGCATCCGAGATGATCACCCCGCCGGTCGGAATGTAGCCCGAGTTCACGCCCTTCGCGAAGGTGATCAGGTCAGGCACGACGTCGTAGCCCTGGAACGCGAACCACTGCCCGGTGCGCCCGAAACCGCACATTACCTCGTCGAAGATGAGCATGATGCCGTAGCGATCGCAGAGAGCGCGCACGCCTTCGAGATAGCCGGGCGGCGGCATCAGCACGCCGGCGGTGCCGGGGATCGTCTCAAGCAGAATCGCCGCGATCGAGCCGGCGCCTTCACTCTGGATGACGCGCTCGAGGTGGTGCAGCGCGCGCTTCGACTCCTGCTCCGGCGTGGTCGACCAGAACTCGCTGCGGTAGGCGAACGGCCCGAAGAAGTGCACGTGGCCGCGCGCGAACTCGTTGGGGATGCGGCGCCAGTCCCCCGTCGCGACGATGGCCGCGCCGGTGTTGCCGTGGTACGAGCGGTAGGTCGAGAGGATGGTGTCGCGCCCGGTGTGCAGGCGGGCCATCCGGATGGCGTTCTCATTCGCATCCGCGCCGCCGTTGGTGAAGAAGACCTTGTTGAACCCGGCCGGTGCCAGGTCGACGATGCGCTTGGCCGCTTGCCCCCGCGTGAGGTTGGCCGTGGCCGGGGCGACGGTGGTGAGGGTCTGCGCCTGCGCGGTGATGGCGTCGACGACGGCCGGATGCTGGTGGCCGATGTTCACGTTGACGAGCTGGCTGGAGAAGTCGAGATAGCTGCGCCCGTCGTAGTCCCAGACGCGGGCGCCGAGGCCGCCGGCGACCACGAACGGGTTCAGGCCGGCCTGCGCCGACCAGGAGTGGAAGACGTGATCGCGATCGAGCTGCCGGGTGAGGGCATCGAGCTCGGAAGCATCAAGCTCGGAAGTTTCGGTGTCGGTCATGGCGCCAGTGCCTTTCGCGTCGTGCGGGGGGGGCGGGTGGGGTTGTGGCTAACTCCGGCAATCTGGTGCCGATTGAGAAAACAGGCCCGGAATCATGCGGCTGCGAACAGCGCCGCCCGGCGATTACCGGAGTTAGCCACGGATGGAACGGGTGCTACTCGCCGCCCTCCTTGAGGGTGACGGTGATCGGAGCCCAGTCAGCCCCCATCACGTCGACGCCTTCGGCCTTCAGCTCGTCGAGCGCCTTCGTCACGTACTCATTCGTGTACGCGGTTTTCGGCGGGTCGGCGGTGATGATGGTGGCACCGGTTTCGTTCTTGGTGTTCTTGGCGATATCGACGGTGTTGTTCCAGGAGGCTTCGTCGATCATTCCGATGCCGTTGGTGGACGGCCAGATCAGCTTGTTCACCTCGTTGGTCATCCAGAGCTGGTGGCCAGCGGGCAGCTGCGACCCGGCAGCAGCCACAATGTCGGCGGCTTCCTGCGGGTTGTTTGCGGCGTAGATCCAGCCCTTGATGGAGGCCTTGATGAACTTCACCGTCTGATCGGCGTAGGCAGAGTCGCTGGACAGCTTGTCGGCGTTGGCCCAGATCGCATCCTGCAGCATGGCGGTTCCGACATCGTTCCAGTTGATGACGTTCAACTCGTCGGGCTGGTACAGCTTGCCGGTATTCGGGTTGATCGTCTCGAGCACCTGGGCGTATTCGTTGTAGGTCATCGCCTGGGCCGCGTCGATGTCACCGGCGAGGAAGCCGCTCATATCGAACGCCTGCTGCACCAGGTTGATGTCGCTGACCTGCACGCCGTCTTTCTGCATGCCGGCAAAGAGCTCCCACTCGTTGCCGTAGCCCCAGCTGCCCACGTTCTTGCCCTTGAAGTCGGCCGGGCTCGTGATGTTCTTGTCCTTGAACGAGATCTGCGTGGTGGCGCTGCGTTCGAAGATCTGGGCGACATCCGTGATGTTGGCGCCCTGCTCGATCGAGCCGAGCACCTTGGGCACCCAGGAAATCGCGTAGTCGACGTCACCGGCCGCGAGGGCATCCTGCGGAACAATGTCGGCGCCGCCCTCCTTGATCGTCACATCGAGGCCTTCGTCTTTGTAGTAGCCCTGGTCGACGGCCGCGTAGTAGCCTGCGAACTGCGCCTGCGCCACCCACTGCAGCTGCAAGCTCACCGGGGTGAGGTCGCCGCTGCCGCTGCTGCTTGTCGAACCTGATCCTCCGGTGTCGCCACCGGTGCTGCACCCGCTGAGGACGAGCGCGCTGACCGCGGCCACGGCGCTAACCGTGCCGAGCCATCGTGTGCTGTGTTTCATGTCTTCCTCCTTGCTTGGTGTTTCTGGGATGGTGCTACGCGTGTGATGCGTCGTGCTGATTTCGACCGGTCCGCTCGTGGCAGACCGACGTTTAGCCGGCTTTCCGGCGGGTGACCAACTTCTCGAGGCCGAGCGCTGCGCAGTAGAAGAGGAGGCCGAGCAGAATCGAGCCGAGCACGTAGGCCCAGGCCAAGCCGTAGTTGCTGCCTGACGCCGCCGAGGTGATCGATTTGCCGAGCCCGCCGACCGGGCCGCCGAAGTACTCGGCGATGAGCGAGGAGATGACGGCGAGCGAGGATGCGATGCGGAGGCCGGTGAAGACATACGGCGTCGCGGTCGGCAGGGTCACCGTCTTCGTCGCCTGCCTGCTCGATGCCGCATAGGCCCGCATCAGGTCGCGATGCACCGGGCTCACCTGGCGGAGACCCTTGAGCGTGTTGAAGTAGACGGGGACGAAGACCGCCAGGCCGGCCACGATCTGCCGGGCCGTGTCGGCCGCTGCCCCGAACATCGTGTAGAGCACGGGAGCGAGAGCCACGATTGGAACCACGGCGATGGCCGCGACGATCGGGGCCGCCATCTCATCGAAGATCCGCAGTAGCGCCGAAACAATGGCGGCGAGAATGCCGATGATCGATCCGACGATCAAGCCGATCAGGGCGTTGCGACCGGTGACCACCATGCCGGCCCAGACGTTCGATAGGTTTGAAATGAACTGCTCACCGATCGCGAGCGGGCCGGGCAGGATGAACGGCTTGATCTCCAGCGTCGTCACCGCGAGCTGCCAGATGGCCACAACGAGCAGGCCGAACAGCACCGGCGCCAGAATGGTGCGGGCGAGGCTGTTGGAGGTGGTGGTGTCTCTCATCGGATGTCGACTCCGCGAGGCCCGCCGGCAGCCGCGCCGCCCGTGCCGCCCCCGCCCGCTGGCGTGCCGTGCAGCAACTCCCGCACCTGGCTGACCGCGTGGAAGAACTGCTCGTCTTCACGCAGGTTCTCGCCTCGCTCGCCGGTGTCGCCGAGCTTGACGCTGAGCACATCGCGGATGCGTCCGGGCCGCGGCGACATCACCACGACGCGGTCGGAGAGGAAGACCGCTTCGGGAATGGAGTGGGTGACGAACACCACGGCGGCCCCGGTCTCACCGCAGATGCGCACGAGTTCGTTCTGCATCCGCTCGCGGGTCATCTCGTCGAGGGCGCCGAACGGCTCGTCCATCAGCAGCAGGCTCGGGCTTTCGGCCAGAGACCGGGCGATCGCCACACGCTGCTGCATTCCGCCGGAGAGCTGGTCGGGATAGTGACCGGCGAAGTCCGAAAGCCCGACGAGCTCGATCAGATCGGCGACCCTGGCCCGCCGCGCGGCCTTGCCCGCGCCGTGAAGTTCGAGCGGAAGTTCGATGTTTCCGGCCACCGTGCGCCAGGGCAGGAGGCCGGCTTGCTGAAAGGCGATGCCGTAGTCCTGGTCGACGCGCGCCTGCCGGGCCGGCTTGCCGAACACCGTGATGCTGCCCATCGTCGGGCTGTCGAGATCGGCGATCAAGCGCATCAACGTGCTCTTGCCGCATCCGCTCGGCCCGATCAGCGACACGAATTCGCCGGGTGCGACGGTCATGCTCACGTTGTCGAGCGCGGTGACTGTTGCTCCTTTCTTGCCCGGGAAGATGCGGCTGACGCCGGTCACCTCGACGGCGGGGATCACCGGCGCACGATTCGGCGCGACGGATGCCGTCGGCGCGGTCGACGGGACGGCTGCGGGTGGGGATGCGGCGTGCGCCGGTGTGCCCGTGGCAGGTGTGCCCGCCGCCGGTGTGCTCGGTGGTGACGTGTCGTCGGTGTGAACGCTCATGCTGCAACCTCTCCCCTGCGGAAACGACCTAGAAATAGCCCGATGAGAGCGACGAAAGCGGCCGCCACGAGACCGACGAGAATCGAGCCGAAGATGGGCGCCCAGGGCTTGCCGGGATCGCTGCCCGCGGCCCCCGCGAACTCGACGATCATGCGGCCGAGACCGCCCCGCAGCCCGATTGACACCTCGGCGACCACGGTGCCGATCACGGCGCTGGCCGCGGCGAGACGCAGGGCGGGCAGCAGGTAGCCGATGCTCGCCGGAAGCCGCAGCCGCCAGAGGGTCTTCCACCAGCCCACCGAGTAGCAGTGCATCAGATCTTCGTGGGCTTGCTCGGGAGCGTTCAGGCCGCGAAGCGCTCCGACCGACACCGGGAAGAACGCGAGGTAGGAGGCGATCAACGCCACCGACATCCAGTTCTCCCAGGTGAACTCCCCGAAATGTATCTGCGCACCCCAGCGCCGAACGAGCGGGGCAAGTGCGATCAGGGGCACCGTCTGGCTGAGAATGACCCAGGGCAGGATGCCGGCTTCAGCCAGGCGGAAGCGCTGCATGACCAGGGCCAGCGCGAGGCCGACTGTCACGCCGACCAGCCAGCCGACCGCCGCGATGCCGAGCGTGAACAGGCAGGCCTGCAGCACGGCCAGCCACATCGGCAGGGCGGTGGATGCCCCGGTGACCGGTTCGAATATGCGGGTGAACATCGTCCAGAGGTGGGGCATGGCCAGGTCGCTGGTGCGCGGCAGAATCGTGATTCCGCCGACGACCACGCCGTTGGCCGGGCCGGCGAACTTGTAGAGCTCCCAGAGCGCGGCGAGCGCGAGAATCCCCAGGGCGCCAAGCGCGAACCGTTGTCCCGTCTTGGACCCGTGCGGGGACTCCCTGCCGCTTCGGCTCATGCCTTCGCCACGATGTGTTCGGCGAGCGCCGGGCCGAGAAGGTGGCCCTGCGTCGAACCGTCCCGGTAGTTCATATTCATGCCTTCGCCACGATGTGTTCGGCGAGCGCCGGGATGACTGTCTCCCCGTAGACGCGGAGGGTCTCCTCTTTGTTGTCGTGTTGCAGGTACCCGGCGAACTGGTCGACGCCCATTTCTTTCAGCGCTTTGAGCTTGTCGATGTGCTGATCGGCCGTGCCCAGCAGGCAGAACCGGTCGACGATCTCATCGGGCACGAAGTCGGCGTGCGTGTTGCCGGCGCGGCCATGCTCGTTGTAGTCGTAGCCTTCGCGGCCCTTGATGTAGTCGGTCAGCGCCTTCGGCACGGGCGCATCGGCTCCGTACTTGGCGACAATGTCGGCCACGTGGTTGCCGACCATTCCGCCGAACCAACGGCACTGGTCGCGCATGTGCTCCCAGTCGTCGCCGATGTACATGGGGGCGGCGACGCAGAACTTGACCGACTCCGGATCCCGCCCGACGTTCGCCGCGGCGGTGCGAACAGTTTTGATCATCCACTCGGCCACGTCGAGGTCGGCCATCTGCAGGATGAAGCCGTCACCGACCTCACCGGCGAGCTTGAGCGCGAGTGGGCCGTAGGCGGCCACCCAGATGTCGAGGTGCGAGCCGGTGCTCCACGGAAACTGCAGCGTTGCCCCGTTGTATTCGACCGAGCGCGAGTTGGCGAGTTCCCGGATGACGTGAATCGACTCGCGCAGGGTCTTGAGGGTGGTCGGCGCCCCGTTGGTGACGCGCACCGCCGAGTCGCCGCGACCGATCCCGCAGATCGTGCGGTTGCCGTACATCTCGTTGAGCGTCGCGTAGGTCGAGGCGGTGACGGTCCAGTCCCGGGTGGCCGGATTCGTCACCATCGGGCCGACGATGATTTTGCGCGTCTCGGCGAGGATCTTGCTGTAGATCACATAGGGCTCCTGCCAGAGCAGGTGGGAGTCGAACGTCCAGACGTGGCTGAACCCGTGATCCTCGGCCAGCTTGGCCAGTTGCACGGTGCGCGCCGACGGCGGGTTGGTCTGAAGTACTGCTCCGAAGTCCATCTGTTGTCTCTTCCTCTTACGGCGTCAAAATCTCGGTCGGGCGGGTGAGCTGGCGAGTCTTCCTCGTGGCCGGCCAGGCCAAGCGGATGTCTAGATCAGGTACTGGCTGAGGCCCCGCTTCACGTACTGTCCGTCACCCTTTGTGCCCAGGTACTGGTTGTCGTCGACGATGACCTTGCCGCGGGAGAGCACGGTGTCGACGTGTCCGTCGATTTCGTAGCCTTCCCAGGCGGAGTAGTCCATGTTCATGTGGTGGGTGCGCCCGGTCGGCTTGCCCTCGGCATCCGTTGGCAGACCGATCGAGGTGTGACCGTTCGGGTCATAGATGACGATGTCGCCGTCGGCACCCGGCTGGATGACGCCCTTCTTGCCGTACATGCCGAACATGCGGGCCGGGGTGGTCGAGGTGACCTCGACCCAGCGCTCGAGGGAGATCTTCTTGTCGACGACGCCCTGGTAGAGCAGGTCCATGCGGTGTTCGACCGAGCCGATGCCGTTGGGGATCTTCGAGAAGTCGGTCAGCCCCATGTCTTTCTGCCCCTTCATGCAGAACGGGCAGTGGTCGGTGGAGACCATCTGAATGTCGTTGGTGCGCAGGCTCTGCCACATGTGGTGCTGGTGGCCTTCCTCTTTGGACCGCAGCGGCGTGGAACAGACCCACTTGGCGCCTTCGAAGCTGCCCCACTCGTCGCTCTCGGCACCCAGGTTGTCTTCGAGGGAGAGGTAGAGATACTGCGGGCAGGTCTCGCCGAACACGTTCTGGCCGCGGTCGCGGGCGATGGCGATCTGTTCGACAGCCTGCTTGGCCGACACGTGCACCACGTAGAGCGGGGCCCCGGTGAGGTTGGCGAGCATGATCGCGCGGTGGGTGGCTTCCTCTTCGGCCTGCCAGGGCCGGGTGACCCCGTGGTAGTAGGGAGTGGTGTTGCCGGCGGCCAGCGACTGCTGCACGAGCAGGTCGATGACGCTCCCGTTCTCAGCGTGCATCATGATCATGCTGCCGTTGGTGGCCGCCCGCTGCATGGCCTTGACGATCTGGCCGTCGTCGGAGAGGAAGACGCCCTTGTAGGCCATGAACAGCTTGAAGCTGGAGACGCCCTCCTTCACCAGCTCGTCCATCGCGGTCAGGCTCGAGTCCTGCACGTCGGAGAGGATCTGGTGGAAGCCGTAGTCGATGGCGCAGTTGCCGCCGGCCTTCTCGTGCCAGAGCGCGTACTGGTCGAGCACGTTTTCTCCGGCGTACTGCACGATGAAGTCGACGATGCTTGTGGTGCCGCCGTGCGCGGCCGCCCGGGTGCCCGTCTCGAAGGTGTCGGAGGCCTCAGTGCCGCCGAAGGGCATCTGCATATGGGTGTGCGCGTCGATGCCGCCGGGGATCACATATTTGCCGCCCGCGTCGATGACCCGGTCGACGTTCCGTTCCACGTCGAAGCCGAGCAGCGTCGAACCCGGTGCGAGCACCGCGGCAATGGTCTCACCATCGATCAGCACATCGGCACGTGCGGTGCCGGTGGAGTTGACGACTGTTCCGTTTTTGATGAGCGTCTTCATGAGGTCTCCTGGGGGTAATCCATTGATCGTGTCTCGACAAGCTCGACAACCGGGTCAAGATCCGGTGACCGGCAATTCGGTGATCGAGCCTGTCGAGATCTCGGAAATTGGTCTCGACACGCTCGACCACCGACTATTCGGGTGCGCCGATCGAGCATGCCGAGACTGCAGTCTTGGCATGCTCGATGGCGATCATGTCGTTACGGAGCGACGATCGGGTCGTACGAGTCGGGCCGACGGTCACGGTAGAACTGCCAGGAGTTGCGCACCTCACGGATGAGGCCCATGTCGAGGTCGCGCACCACCATCTCTTCGGTGTCGGTCGAGGCGACGTCGCCGACATAGTTGCCGCGCGGGTCAGCGAAGTAGGAGCTGCCATAGAACGTCACGGCGTCTTCGCCGAACTCGGCTTCTTCGTTGCCGATGCGGTTGTTTGCCCCGACGTAGTACTGGTTGGCGGCGGCCGCGGCGGGCTGCTCGAGCTCCCAGAGACGGTTGGAGAGGCCGGGCTTGGTGGCCGAGGGGTTGAAAACGATCTCGGCTCCGTTCAGACCGAGCACGCGCCATCCTTCGGGGAAGTGACGGTCGTAGCAGATGTAGACGCCGACCTTGCCGACAGCGGTGTCGAAGACGGGGTACTCGGCGTTGCCGGGGCGGAAGTAGAACTTCTCCCAGAACTGCGGCAGGTGCGGGATGTGGTGCTTACGGTACTTCCCGAGGTAGGTGCCGTCGGCGTCGATCACCGCGGCGGTGTTGTAGAGCACACCCGGCTGATCTTCTTCATAGATCGGCAGAACGATGACCATTTTGTATTGGGCCGCGAGCTTCTGAAAACGCTCGGTCAGGGGGCCGGGAATCTTGTGGGCGTACTCGTAGTACTTCGAGTCCTGAACGATGCCGAAGTAGGGGCCGTGGAACAGCTCTTGGAAGCAGATGATCTGCACACCCTGTTCGGCCGCCTTCCGCACGAAGTCTTCGTGTTTGGCGATCATCGACTCTTCGTCGCCGGTCCAGGTGGCTTGGGTGATTGCTGCACGAACTGTTCTTGAACTCTCAACGGTCATACTTCTGTCTCCTCAATCTCCGTTGATCGAGCTCGTCAGCCTTGCGGCCCTCGACGATTGTCGAGTTTTTCGAGACACGATCACCGAACGGAACCGAACCGAACTTCTTTGCTCGGTTTTGTTATTATTCGACGTAAACATTTCTGTTGTGTTTCTGAGTGTGACGCACGCGTTAATCATCCTGTCGTCCAAACCAGTCGGGGGCAAGAGCTCATGCAAATCTTTCTTGACGAAATTGAGAGCCGCACACCTGCTGGAATCGCGGCCGCGATCGGCCGTTTGATCGCTTCGGGAGCACTGGCCCCTGGCGACCGTTTGCCGACCGTGCGCGAGTTCGCCGCCCTGCTCGGAGTGAGCCCCGCGACCATCAGTCACGCCTGGCAGGCGCTCGGCTCGGTCGGGCTGATCGTCTCGCGCGGACGCAGCGGAACCTTCGTGCTCGACACGGCCCCCAAGTGGCTGCCGGCGCGCAGCCAGTCGATGGTCGGCCGGCACCAGAGCGCCCGGATCGACCTCTCCCGGGGCACGCCGGACCCGCAGCTGCTTCCCGCCCTCGGCCCCGCGCTCTCGCGGGTGTCTCAGCGTGCCGTCACCCCGATCTATCAGGATCTGCCGGTGATTCCGGAACTGCTCACGGTGCTCAGCGAGTCGTGGCCGTACCCGGTGGAGTCGGTCACCGTCGTCGACGGCGCGCTCGACGCGATCTCGCGCAGCCTCGATGCGGTCACCCGGTTCGGCGATCGGGTCATCGTGGAGAGCCCCGGTTTTCCGCCGTTCTTCGACCTGCTCGACCAGTTGGGCCTCGAGCGGGTGCCGGTGGATGTCGACCGGCACGGAATCGTTCCCGCTTCGTTTCGGGCTGCGCTCACACTCGGCCCGACCGCTGTGATCTTGCAGCCGCGTGCGCAGAATCCGACCGGCGCCTCGATGACCGCGTTGCGGGCCGAAGTGCTGGCCGGGCTGCTGGCGGAACACCGACTCAACGCCGACACCGTCGTGATCGAAGACGATCACTCGGGCGAGATCAGCATCAGCCCGGATGTGAGTCTCGGCCGCTGGCTGCCCAATCGGGTGCTTCACGTGCGGAGCTTCTCGAAGTCGCACGGCCCCGATCTGCGCATCGCGGCGCTCGGCGGCCCGGCCAGCCTGGTCGATCCGATCGTCGCCCGACGGATGCTCGGCCCGGGTTGGACCAGCCGGATGCTGCAGACAATCCTCTACGACCTGCTCACGTCGCGCGAAAGTGTCGATGAGATCAGCGAGGCGCGACGTATCTACTTTGCTCGGCAGAAGGCACTGACCGACGCGTTGCGGGAGCACGGTCTCGACCTGGCCCAGGCAGACGGGATCAACGCCTGGCTGGCGGTGAACGACGAGCGGGATGCGATTGTGCAGCTGGCCGCATCCGGAATTCGCGTGGCCGGCGGCTCACCGTTCTTCGCGACCGAACCAGCCCCCGCATTCATCCGCGTGACGGCCGGAGCGCTGCCCGACGACATCGAGCCGATCGCCGCGGCGCTGGCCGCGACCGCTCGGGGTGCGAACGACGGCGGGAACGGGGTCGAGGCCGGTTCGGGGCGGGTACCCGGGGTGCATTCGTTGGAGGCGCGCTGGGCGTAGGCCGCGTGTCTACTCGCCGACGCCACTCGTCGCGCGGGCGCGCATCCCTCTCGCGTGCGTGCGCTCAAATCGTCGCGCGGGCGGGTTTCGAGGCGACAATTTGAGCGCACGCGTGGCTCGGCAGCCTGCCCAAGATGCGAGAGCATTGCACCAAGGCAACGAGGAGAGTTATGACGAAGATCACTGTGCTGGCCGGCGGCGTGGGCGGGGCGCGGTTCACGCGCGGGCTGCTGCAGGAACTCGCGGACCTCGATGCGGCCAGGGGGACGGATGCCGGCACTGCGGACACCTCAGTCACCAGCTCAGTGACCGTGATCGTCAACACGGGCGACGACATGTGGCTCGACGGGCTGCGCATCTGCCCCGACCTCGACACCGTCATGTACACGCTCGGCGGTGGGATCAATGAGGAGCAGGGCTGGGGGCGTCCGGACGAGTCGCGGCGCACCTCGGCAGAGATCGCCGCGTACGGGCGCGGCTGGTCGTGGTTCACGCTCGGCGATCTCGACCTGGCCACGCACATTGTGCGCACCGATTTGATGCGGAATGGCAGGACGCTGAGTGAGGCGACCGAGTTCCTCTGCCGCCGCTGGCAACCCGGCGCGACGCTGCTGCCGATGAGCGACCAACCGGTCGAGACACATGTGCGCCTTGCCGCCGCGGTCGACGAGCACGCGGCCGGCGACCTGATCCACTTCGAGGAGTGGTGGGTGCGCTACCGGGCCCACGTCGAGGTGACCGAGTTCGTGCAGATCGGACTCGAGAACGCGACGCCAGCGCCCGGCGTGCTGGAGGCCATCCGTGACGCCGATCTGGTGGTTCTGCCGCCGTCGAACCCGGTCGTCTCCGTGGGAACGATTCTGGCTGTGCCGGGCATCCGTGAGGCGCTGCGCACGACGACGGCTCGCGTTGTCGGCGTCTCGCCGATCATCGGGGGCAGTGCCGTGCGCGGGATGGCCGACCACTGCCTGCGCGTGATCGGCGTCGAGACGTCAGCGGCCGCGGTGGGGCTGCACTATGGGGCGCGCGGGTCGGGCGGCGTGCTCGATGCCTGGCTCGTCGACGAGACGGATGCCGCGGGGGTCGCCGAGCTGGAGGCCGCGGGCATCCGTTCGGCGGCGGTTCCACTCTGGATGCGCGACGTCTCCTCGACGGCCGCCATCGCCCGTGACGTGCTCGCGATCAGCGCGCTCGTATAGGGCCCGACGCCGAGGTGCAGTGCCTCGGCGAGGTTGGCGACGGTGTCGACGTCCCGGCGGATCGAGGCGGTCGGCGGGATCGCGAGCGGGATGTGCCCGGCAGCCTCGTGGGCGGCACGGGAGCCGGCTCCGAACCGGGGGGTGAGGGCGGCCGCGGCGCTGGCGAGCGTGAGGAGGGCGGTGGTTCCGGTGCCTTCCTCGTCGGGGATCATCGAGCGCTCATGAGCGGCGGCGAGCGCGAGGGCGTTCTCGACGTCGGCGACGGTGAGGGCGGGCAGATCGCCGGTCACGATCGCGATGTTGCTCGCGGGGGCGGCGGCGCGCGCGGCGGTGATCCCTTGCCGGATCGCCGCGTTGAGGGGGTCGACGTGCTGCTTGGATGGCCGGGGTTGCGGCGACTCGAGCTCCGACGACGACTCGGGCTCCGAGGATTCGGGCGACGACGACTCACGGATGATGTGGGCGCCGAGGGCCGACATCCGTTCGGCGATCTCGTCATCGGCCGTCACCACGAACACCCGGTCGACGGCCGGAGCGGCCAGGAGCGCGGTCACGGTGTCGAGCGCGAATGCCTCGGCGAGCTGCACACGTTCGGGATGAGTGCCGAATCGGGATTTGGCCCGTGCGGTTCCCTTGACCGGAACGACGACTACCCAGCTCATGAGGATCTCCCGTCAGCTCTCAGTCGGAGCGGGTGCAGGAGGCAAGGTGGTTGGCGTGGATTCCGCACGGAACTCGGCGAGCGCCGCCGCCCGTCCGGCGGCAAATCCCTCGGAGTATCCCTCGGCGTGCGCCTCGGCCGTGCCCAACCTGAACATGTCGAACTCGCTCGGGCGCTGCAGGAGACGAGCGCCTCGGGCCGGCAGCGCCTCAAGCTCCCCCACCAGGCGGCCGACACCGCGCACGACGGCCACCGGATTACCGCTCGTTTTGCCCTTGATCAGGTCGGCGGCCGCGGCGATCTCATCGGCGACCGCGGCGACCGTGACGTCGAGGCGGCGGCCACCGGCATCCGTCGTGCCGCGCAGGTCATCGAGCACGGCGACTCCGGCGGCGCCGATCGCGATATCGGTCTGCCCTTCGCGCCAGGGCCGACCGGCAGTGTCGGTGATGAGAACGCCGAGTCGCAACCCGGTGCGCTCCCGCAGGGCGGTGCAGAGGGCGTGCGCCGAGGCATCCGGGTCGATCGGCAGCAGCAGAACGATTCCGTCTGGGGTGTTGCTGGCGTCGACGCCGGCCGCGGCGAGCACAAGGCCCTGCCGGTTTTCGACGATGCGGGTCACGCCACCCGGATGCGCGCGGGTCGCGACAACCCGCACGGTCTCCTCGGTGATCGCTTGCTCACGATCGTCGGCGGCGCGTTGGCGGCCCTCGGCTTTCGAGACGATCTTGCTCGTGACGGCGAGAATGTCGCCGTCGGTCAGTTGCGAACCGGCCGCCGCAAGGATCGCCTCGGCCAGGTCGTCGCCCGCGGTGATCTCGCCGATCCCGTCGAGCACGAAGATGCGAATCTCGGCCTCGCCGGCCGCCGCCGGCGCGGAGATATCGCGCGTCACATCCGTCATCGTCATCGCCCCAGTTTCGGCAGCACGTCGCGCCCGAAGACGTCAATCCACTCGCGTTGATTGCGGCCGACGTTGTGCAGGTAGATCTTGTCGAAGCCGAGGTCGACGAACTGCTGGATGTGCGCGCGGTGCACGTCGGGATCGGAGGAGATGACCATCCGTCCGTCGAAGTCCTCCGGGCGCAGGTGCTTGGCGATCTGCTCGAACTCAAACGGCGATCGGATGTCGCTCTTCGGAAATCGCATGGCACCGTTCGGCCACTCGCGCAGTGCGTTGGCCATCGCGAGCTCGTCGGTCTCGGCCCAGCTCAGGTGAAGCCGCAGAACCTTGGGCATGCTCGACGGGTCTTTGCCGACCTCCCGCGCGCCCGCCTCGAACCGGTTGAACAGCATCGCGACCTTGTCGATCGGCGCCCCGACGGTGATCAGCCCGTCGGCCTGCCGACCGGCGCGCTTGGCGGTGATCGGACCGGCCGTGGCGATCAGAATCTCGGGCGCCACGGCGGGCATCGTCCAGAGGCGGGTCGACTCGAGCTTGTAATACTGCCCGGAATGCTTCACATCACGCCCGGCGATCGATGCGCTGAACAGTTTGGAGATGATCTCGACGGCCTCGAACATCCGGTTGAGCCGCTCGGCAGCCTCGGGCCAATAGACGCCGACGATGTGCTCGTTCAGCGCCTCACCGGCGCCGAGGCCGAGCCAGTGCCGGCCCGGATACATCGAGGCGAGCGTGGCGGATGCCTGCGCCACCATCGCCGGATGCCAGCGGAACGTCGGGGTCGTCACGCCGGGCCCGAAGTCGCCGACGGTGCGTTCGCCGACCGCGGCCAGCACGCTCCAGACGAAGGAGGACTCGCCCTGCGCCGGAACCCATGGCTGAAAATGGTCGGCCGCCATCACGCCGCTGAAGCCGTGCTGTTCGGCGTAGGCCGCAAGCGCGACGGCCTCGGCGGGCGCGAATTGTTCGAGCATCGCCGCATAACCGATCTGCACGTTGACCATTGCTCCATTCTGCCGGGTCGGGCCGGGGCTATGGGCAAGCAGCACCCGTTGAGATCTTCCGCTCGCGCACCAAATAGGCTTGAGGGCATGCGCATCGCCACCTGGAACGTCAACTCCATCCGTGCCCGCGTCGACCGCACGGTCGACTGGATGGTGCGGGAGGACATCGACGTGCTCGCTATGCAGGAAATCAAGTGCAAGCCGGAGCAGTTTCCGAGGGAACCGTTCGAGGCGGCCGGCTACGACCTTGAAGTACACGGCCTCAACCAGTGGAACGGCGTTGCTTTCGCCAGTCGCCTGGAGATGACGGATGTTGTCACCAGCTTTCCGGGGATGCCCGGCTTTCTGAAGGGCCAGGAAGGCCCCGACCAACCGCTCGAAGCCCGCGCGCTCGGCGTCACGGTCAACGACATGCGCCTGTGGAGCCTCTACGTGCCGAACGGCCGTGCCCTCGACGACCCCCACTTCATCTACAAGCTCGACTGGCTGGCCACGCTGGAGAAGCACGCCCGCGAGGAGCTCGCCCGCAACCCGCACCTCGCGCTCGCGCTGATGGGCGACTTCAATGTGGCGCCGACCGACGCCGACATGGGCGACCCGAGCTTCGTGCCCGGCCTCTCCACCCATATCTCCCCCGCCGAACGCGCGGCATTCGCGGCCTTCGAGGCGGCCGGCCTGACCGACGTCGTGCGCCCCCTCGTTCCCGGGGGCTACACCTTCTGGGACTACAAGGCGCTGCGCTTCCCGCGCAACGAAGGCATGCGCATCGACTTCATTCTCGGCTCGCCGGCGTTCGCCGACCTCGTCACCGAGGCAAGCATCCACCGCGACGAGCGCAAGGGTGACGCCCCGAGCGACCACGTTCCCGTGGTGGTGGATATCGAGATCGAGGGCGAAGACGACGATCGGCCGATGATCTTCTAGCGTTTCACGCCCGAAAAAACAGGGTGCCCGGCCTACGCTGAATCCATGCCTCACCTCGACGTGCCCGGTGCCTCGCTCTATTACGAGACCGACGGGCACATCTCGTCGCCGGCGCTGCTTCTCATCCATGCCGGGGTGGCGAACCTGCGCATGTGGGATCCGCAGATCGAGGCTCTGGCCGCCGACCATTTCGTCATCCGCTTCGACACTCGCGGGTACGGGCAGACGCAGAGCCAGGATGTCGCGTCCTCTGACCGCCCGTTTTCGGACCGAGCCGACGCGATCGCCGTTCTCGATCACCTCGGCGTCGCCCGCGCGACGCTGATCGGGGCGTCTCGCGGCGGTGCGATCTCCCTCGATCTCGCGCTAGAGCATCCGGATGGGGTCGCGGGGCTCGTCACGGTCGGATCCGGGCCGAGCGGATTCCCCCCGACTCCGCTCACTGAGCGGGAGGGCGAGCTTTTCGCCGCAATCAACGCTGCGGAAGCCGATGACGACTGGCACACGGCGGCTCGGCTCGAGGTCACCCTCTGGGACGTCGGCCCGCTTCGCGCCGAGCGCGATCTCGATCCCGAGTTCGTCAGTCTCGCGGCCGCGCTCAACCGCGTCAACGCCGCGCATGCGCATGAGAAGCTGAGCCGGATTCCGCTCGATCCGCCGGCGTACTCGCGGATTGGCGACATCTCGGTTCCGACCCTGGTGACCGTCGGCGAGTTCGATCTCAGTTCAGAGCTTGCGCACTACGAGTACCTCACGGCGACGATGCCTGAAGCGAGCGGGTACGTGTTCGGCGACTCCGCCCACCTGCCGAGCGTCGAGCATCCGGCTGAGTTCCAACGGTTGCTCGTCGATTGGCTGGCCGAGAACGGTTTGTAGGCGCGCAGCGTTCGCGTGTGCACTCCCGGTGGTCGAGCTAGTCGAGACCCGGTGAGACGTCGTTCGAACGCGGCCATCCCGGTGGTCGAGCTTGTCGAGACCCGGTGAGACGATCCTTGAACGCGGCCATCCCGGTGGTCGAGCTTGTCGAGACCCGGTGAGACGATCCGTGAACGTGAGTTGCGTCTGAAGGTCGGCTCACGAGATTTCGAGACGCGTGCTCGCAGGCTCGCGCGCTCCTCAATCAACGAGCGAGCCGCGTGCTCGCAGGCTCGCGCGCTCCTCAATCAACGAGGTGGCGAAACGACTAGCCGCCGAGGCGCTCGTCGAGCTCGCGGATGACATCCCACGCGCCCTCTTCTGAGTTGCTCAACACCACGACATCCAGACCCTGCTCGTAGTAGTGACGCAGGATTCCGCCGGCGCCCGCATTCACGCCGTCCTTGTAATAGGAGCGCACCGAACCGTCTTCGTCGAGGTCGAACTCGAGGCCGAAGCCGTAGGACGTGGCCTCGTCGTGCTCGACCTGGGGGCTGAAGAACTCCTCGGTCATCTCGGCGTTCAGCAGGATTCCGTTGCGGAGGGCGTCGAGGAACTTCACCAGATCAGCTGCCGTCGCCTGCGCGCCGCCGTCGGGCGAACCGATCGGCGGGGTCGCGAAGACGCTCGCGCCCCAGGTGCCGTTCTCGGCCTGGTCCCAGCCCTCGGCCAGGCGCGGAGTGGCTTCGCGGCGGTCGAAGAAGCCGGAATCGCTCATCCCGGCCGGAGCGAAAATCTCATTGATGACGTACTGGCGAAAGCTCAGGCCGGTCACCTTTTCGACGGCGAGGCCGGCGAGGATGTAGCCGGCATCGCTGTATTCGCTGTCGAGACCGGGTGCGGCGACCGGCTCCTTGTGAGCGAAGAGCGGCAGGTAGTCCGCAGTTTCGGTCAGCGTGTAGGTCGGAACCCGGGCCCACAGCGCTTCGTACTCTTCGCCGGCTTCCTCGTCAACAATGTCGGCGATGCCGCTCGTGTGGGTCAGCAGGTGAAGCAGGGTGACGCCGATGCCGATCGTAGTGTCGGCGAGGTCAACGTAATGGTGAATCGATGTCTCGAGATCGAGCGTGCCGCGCTCAACCTGCTGCAGCACGGCCACGGCTGTGAAGAGCTTGGTGATCGACGCGGTGTCGAAGCGGGTGTCCATCGTGTTCGGGATGCCCCAGCGCTGGGTGGCGAGGCCGGTGGCCGACTCGAAGACGGTCGCGTCGCCCTCTCGCACGAGCACAACGCCCGCGAACTCGTTGTCGGCCAGAAACTCATTCAATCCAGTGGTATCCACCTACCAAGTGTAGGCACCCGGCGGGTGCCTACCGCGCCGGATGGTTGGCTCGCAAGGTCTCGACAGGCTCGACCACCGGGGCGCCATCACCGAGTGGCGTGCCGGTCGTGTTGGTAACTCCGGTCATCCCGGAAGCGACGCCGCGGCATCCGCAAAAACACGCGGCGGAATTCGACGCCGCTCCGGAATCCCCGGAGTTACCAACCGACAGCATCCGATGCAGCGAAAGACGTCTGACGCGACGGGCGGCGCGACAATTCAGTTGCGCCCGGTGAACTTGTCCATTGAGCGGTAGACGCCAAAGAGTCCGCCGGCGACGGCGTCCCAGGCGGGTTGCGGCAGCACACCGCGGAGTGCCCGGGCCAGGCCGACGGTCCACGGCATCATCAGCTGCGGCTTGCCGGCGAGCATCGCCGCCCAGACGCGGTCGACCACGTATTCGGGAGTCATCACCGGCGTGAGCAGCGGGCCGCGCGCGCCCGCGAACATCCCGGTCGAGATGTAGCTCGGGCTGACCGTGGTGACCTTGACGTTGCGGTGGTCCTGCTGCTCGAGTTCGAGGCGCAGGCTGTCGCTCCAGCCGATGAGCGCGGCTTTCGAGGCGGCGTAGACGCTCATCCGCGGGTTCGAGAGAGTGCCGGCCGCCGACGCGATGTTCACGATGCGGGCCGCGCGGTAGAAGCTGTCCATCATGCCCGGCAGAAACTCGCGGGTGATGTACATCGGCGCCAGCGCGTTGATCTGCATGGTCGGCCGGGTGTCATCGCCGTTGTCGTGCTCCCAGAAATACTTGCCGCGGATGATGCCGGCGTTGTTGATCAGGATGTCCGGGTTGCCAACCTCGGTGCGCACCCGCTGGGCGGTCTGGGCGATCGCGCCGAGGTCAGAGATGTCGATGACGTACGAGACGACGCGCGTGCCTTCGCCGGCCAGAGCGCTCAGCTCGGCGGCGGTGGACGTGACGCCCGCCGCATCCCGGTCCCAGAGCACCACGGCCGCGGCGCCCTCGGCGACGGCCCGTTCGGCATACAACCGGCCCATGCCGCTGGCCGCCCCGGTGATTAGCACGCGGGCTCCGGCAACGGTTCGAGTCATGTCTCAATCATCGCAAGTTTTTCACCGAGGCCACGCCGCGCCTGAAAGTAATTTGCAGCTTTGATGAATCCGTTGAATACTTCTTTCATAACCATATTGCTGGGCCACAAGCCCGTTTCTACGTTTCAACGAGGAGACTTCGTATGAAGAAGCGCTATCTCTCTATTGCCATGTTCGCCGTGGCATCACTCGGTCTTGCCGCGTGTTCCAGCGGCGCAACCGGCAGCGGAGACACCGTCGACGGCAAGGGACAGACCCTCTCGGTCTGGATCATGCAGGGAACGAACCCGAACTCCGAGGAGTTCTTTGACAAGGTCGGCACCGCCTTCACCGAGGAGACCGGCGCCAAGCTGAAGGTTGACTTCGTGCAGTGGGCTGACGCTCACGACCGCTTCGTCACCTCGATCGCCGGCGGAACGACACCGGATGTCGCCGAAACCGGTACCACCTGGACCGCAGAGTTCGCCGACGCCGGCGCCCTGCTGCCCATCACGAAGCAGGTCACCGACGCGGGCCTCGACGGCAAGCTCGTCTCCGGCCTCGTCGAATCGGGCACCTACGACGGCGAGCTGTACGGCATGCCGTGGTACGCCGGCGTTCGTTCGCTCGTCTACCGCTCGGACACCTTCACCGAGTTGGGTCTCTCCGCACCGACAACCTGGCAGGAACTCGTCGATGCCGGCAATGCGATCAAGGCGGCTCACCCCGACATGATTCCGTTCGCCGTTCCCGGCAACGCCGAACAGGGCGTTTACCCGTGGGTCTGGGGCGCCGGTGGAGAGGTTTCCACCAAGAAGGGTGACACCTGGACGTCGGGCCTCGACAGTGCGAAGTCGCGGGAGGGCATCCAGTTCTACACCGATCTGGCCACCAAGCACGGCTTCTCCACCCCGGGTGCCACCACCTGGAAAGAGAGCGACGTTCTCGACAACTTCGTGCAGGGCAAGGTTGCGATGGCGTTGACCGGCTCGTGGACGCCGGCCACCATCATTCAGAAGGCACCGGAGCTCGAGGGCAAGTTCGCTGCCACTCCGATCCCCGGAAAAGACGGCGGCATCAGCCCGTCGATGCTCGGCGGCTCGCACCTCTCCACCTTCAGCACGACGAAGAACGAGGCACTCTCGTTCGAGTTCGTGAAGATGATGACCACCGGCGAATTCGCCGAGGAATGGGCAGCGCAGACCGGCTACTTCCCGGGCGAATCCACGCTGCTGGCCAAGACCATGAAGTCTGACAACCCCCTCGTGACCCCGTTCGCGAAGCAGATGGTTGACGGCGGCGCCTCGCTGCCCGTCACCCCGAAGTTCGGTGCGGTGCAGGCCAAGCAGACCACCAACACGATGATGCAGTCCATCCTCTCCGGTCAGAAGTCCGTCGAGCAGGCAACGGCTGATGCCGCTGCTGAGATGGACTCGATTATGAACGGCAAGTAGTGACAACCACGCTCAACCGCCCGTCGTCGACCGTGAGCGAAACGCTCACGGTCGGCGCCCGGCCCCGCCGCCGGTTCACCTGGGCGACATCCCGCCCGTGGATTCTGCTGACGCCGGCCCTCATCATCCTCGGGGTGCTGCTGCTCTGGCCTCTCGTTCGCGTCTTTCTCTTCTCGCTGCAGGACTACGGTCTGCGTGAGATCGTCAGCGGCAAAACAAACTTCATCGGCCTCGACAACTACGTCGAGATCTTCACGAACCCCACCCTGTGGACCGTGGTGCTTCCGAACACCGTCGGTTTCGCCGTGCTCTCGGTCATCGGCACCGTCGGCCTCGGCACCGGCGTGGCCCTGTTGATGGCCTCGCTCGGTAATTTCTGGCGCACCGTCGTTGGCAGCTCGATCATGATCGCCTGGGCCATGCCCGCCGTGACCGGCACCTACGTCTGGACCTGGATCTTCGACGCCGACAACGGAATCGTCAACCAGACCCTGATGGGCCTCGGCCTGATGGACGAGCCGTTCAACTGGTTCACCAACCAGTGGACCTTCTACGGCATCGTGCTGATCAACATCATCCACCACGGTTTCCCGTTCGTCGCCATCACCGTGCTGGCCGGTCTGCTCGGAGTCTCGAAGGAGATGCTCGAAGCGGCACAGATGGATGGCGCCGGCGCAATTCGCCGTTTCTTCCAGATCATCGTGCCAACCCTGAAATCGGTCTTCGCGGTCGTGATCATCCTCTCCACGATCTGGGACTTCAAGGTGTTCGCGCAGGTCTATCTGATGCCGGGCGGCGCCGGCACCAACCGGTCGGTTCTGAACCTGGGCGTCTGGTCCTACGTTGAATCGTTCGGCCAGAACCGCTACGGCTTCGGCTCAGCCCTGGCCGTGCTACTGACACTGGCCCTGCTCGCCATCACGATTGTCTACGTTCGCACCATGCTCAAGGAGGACAAGCTGTGAGAAAGAGCTGGCGAACCAATCTCGGCAAGGCAGTACTCGTCACGCTGCTGCTTCTGTTCACACTGTTCCCGGTCTACTGGATGCTCTCCAGCGCGTTCGACGCGAAGGCCTCCAGCGGCGGCCAGTCACTCGTGCCCGCCGAGTTCACGCTCGACAACTTCAAATATGTGCTGACGGAGGGCGGATTCGACGTGTTCCTCCGCAACTCAGCCATCGTCGCCGTCGTGACGGTTCTCGTCTCAGCGCTCGTCGCCGTGCTGGCCTCCGTGGCCGTTGCCCGGTTCAAGTTCAAGTTTCGCACCGCGATTCTGTTCATGATCCTGGCCGTGCAGATGGTGCCGCTGGAAGCCCTGGTCATTCCCCTGTTCGTGCAGGTGCGCGACCTGCACATGCTCAACACCTTGCTCGGCCTCGTCGTGGTCTACGTGGCGCTCTCGTTGCCGTTCGGCATCTGGATGCTGCGTGGCTTCGTCGCCGCGGTTCCGGTTGAGCTCGAAGAGGCGGCCTATATCGACGGCGCCAGCTGGTGGCGGATGTTCCGCTCGGTCTTGCTTCCCCTCATCATGCCCGGCCTCGTCGCAACGAGCATTTTCTCGTTCATCACCGCCTGGAACGAGTTCATCTTCGCGATGACACTGCTCGGCGGCGCGTCTGACCAGTACACCGTTGCGATCGGCCTCAAGCAGTTCTTCGGCGAGCACTCCAACGAGTGGGGCTATGTGATGGCCGCCTCGACGCTGATCACGATTCCGGTGATGATCTTCTTCGTGCTCGTTCAGCGCAAGCTCTCGAGCGGTCTTGTGGCAGGAGCGGTCAAGGGATGACCAGCAGAAACGATCCCGCTCTCCGCGCCCTCGTCGGGAGTGTGCTCTGGCCGGGATTCAACGGCTATGTTGCGCCCGATTGGCTGAAGTCGGCATTGGACGAAGGTCTCGCCGGCGTCGTCTACTTCGGTCAGAACATCGACGCCGACGACGCCGAACAGCCGGCCCGGCTCTCCAGCGAACTCCGCAGCATCCGTCCCGGTGTGCTGATCGGCGTCGACGAAGAGGGCGGGAACGTTTCACGGCTCGAGGCCGCACGCGGCTCAACCCTGCCGGGGCACGCGCAACTCGGCCGCCGGGGCGACGTGGCACTGACCAGGGAGGTGGGCGCCGAACTCGGCCGCCGCCTTGCCGCGGCCGGAGCCAACGTGGCCCTCGCACCCGTTGCCGACGTCAACACGAACGCGCAGAACCCGGTCATCGGCGTGCGCGCCTTCGGCGACTCGGCCGACCTCGTCTCCCCCCATGTCGCGGCGATGGTCGCCGGGCTGCAGTCGAACGGTGTCGCGGCCTGCGTCAAACATTTTCCCGGACACGGCGACACCCACACCGACTCGCACCACAGCCTGCCTCGGCTCGACCTGACCTGGCAGCAGATCGAACGCGATCACCTGCCCCCGTTCCACGCGGCAATCGCGGCCGGCGTTCTGGCCGTGATGACCGCCCACATCGTGGTGCCCGAGTTCGGTGAGCTGCCGGCAACCCTGAACCCGGCACTGCTCGCCCGCCTGCGTTCCGCCGGTTTCACCGGCACCATCGTGACCGATGCCCTCGACATGGCCGCCATCCGTTCCACGGTCGGCGCGGGTCCGGGCGCGGTGCAGGCGATTCTGGCCGGAGCCGACCTGCTCTGCATCGGCAACCCCGCAAACCTCGGCCCGAAGGCCGGCGCGACCAGCGACCTCGACGACTTTCTCGAGGTGCAGAACGCACTCTTCGATGCCCTCGACGACGGCTCGTTGCCGGTGGCGGCGCTCGAGCGGGCATCCGTTTCGGTGGCCACCCTGCTGCCCGCGCTCACCGTGGGCCCGGTCGACGCGGCCTCCACGGCTGTTGCTGTTGCTGTCGCGAGCGTTGCCGGCGTTGGATCCCGCGCCCCGCGCGAGTTCACCGCGCTGTCACGCGAACTCTGCGCGGTGACCGGGCCGCTTCCCGTCATCGGCGAGACGCTGACGGTGCTTGACCTGCGCAATCGCGCCACGATCGCCGTCGCCTCGACCGTGGATGTCTTCAGCACCGCACTGCGTGAGCGCTTCGACGTCACCCGGATCAGCCACGGTGGGCTGGCCGCGCGCATCGCAGACGATGCGGCTCCTCTTGCTGCACAACTCTCCGCCCTGCTCGAGCGCGTGCCGGGCACATCCGGCCTGATCGTGCTCGTCGACGCCATCGCCAGTGCGGGGCTGCAACGCGACGCCCTCGCGGTTGTCGCAGCCAGCCGTCCCGACGCACTCGTCGTGAACGCCGGGCTGGCGGCGACCGAACCACTGCCGCTGACCGCGATCGAGTGCCTGAGCGCGAGTCGTCTCTCGGCCGAGACGGTGCGCGAGCTCGTGCTGCAGGCCAGCGAACGCTGCACTCGCACCACTGCTGAAGAAGAAGCACCGCTGGCCCTGGCCGACGATCGGAGCGGCGCGTGACGCTCGCCTCGGTTCCGGTGATTCTCGCGGTCGACCTGGGCAAGACATCCTGTCGGGTGCGCGTCACCCGTGCCGGTCAGGTTCTTGCTGAAGCCGCCGGCGCCGGCGCCCCCGGCCTGGCCGACCATGACGGTGCCGCCGTGTCGGCCCGCACCATTGCCGCGACGCTCACCACTCTGCGCGCCACCGCCGACGGCGCGAATGCGCTTCAGCAGGTCACCCATCTCGGGGTGGGCGCTGCGGGCGCCGCCGCCGCACCGGCCGCAGCCGCCGCCCTCGCCGTGCTGCTGCGCGCCGAGCTCGATGCGCCGGTTGCCGTGCTCACCGACGCCCTGGCCGCTCACGCCGGAGCCTTCGGCGGCAGCGCAGGAACTGTACTGATCACCGGGACCGGGGCCGTTGTGTTCTCGGTGCAGGCTTCGGGACTGGTTCTGCAGGTCGACGGTTGGGGCCCGTGGCTCGGCGACGACGGCAGCGGCCGGTGGATCGGTCAGCGCGGTCTGCACGCCGCTCTCAGCGCCCACGACGGTCGCGGACCGCATACCGCTCTGCTGGCCGACGCCCAGGCGTTGACCGGCGATCTGGCGACCCTGCCGATCTGGGTCGCCGAAACCGACGCACCGGCACGGCGCCTCGGCTCGTTCGCCCCGACCGTGCTGCACCGCGCCGCCGAGGGTGACGCCGTCGCCGTCGGCATCGTCGATGAGGCCAGCCGGCTGCTCGCCGCCAGTTGCGCGGCGGCCGGTCAGCCCGAAGTCAGCTTCGCCGGAGGCCTGGGCTCAAACGACTACTTCGCGCGTTGTCTCACTGACGCGCTGGCGGCATCCGGTCTGCACCGCGTCACACCGCGCGGAGACCCGCTCTCTGGCGCAGCCCTTGTGGCCACAACTCTTGCTCTCCCCTACGAAAGATGGATTACCCGTGGCTGAGTCACTCACCCGGCGCCGTGAAATGCGCGACATGCTCTCAACCCTCTCGACCGAACAGGTGAGCGAAACCTGGCCAGACCTCGACCTTCTCGGCGTCGACGAACTCGTCACGGCGATGAACACCGACAGTGCGACGGTCGCCGCAGCCATCGAGGCCTGCACGCCGGCCATCACACAGGCCATCGAGGGTGTTGTCGAGCGGATGCGACGGGGCGGACGCCTGCTCTATGTGGGCGCCGGCACCGCCGGACGCATGGGCATCCTTGATGCCAGTGAGATCCCGCCGACGTTTGGCACCGCGCCGAGCCTCGTCGTCGGAATCATCGCCGGAGGGCCTCGTGCAATTCAGGCGGCGCTCGAGAACGCCGAAGACGACGCCTTCGCCGGGGCGGCCAGCCTCGCAGAGCTCGGCATCACGCGCGACGACGCGGTTGTCGGGATCTCCGCATCCGGTCGCACCCCGTTCGTATTGGGCGCGCTCGACGCGGCAAATCATGCCGGGGCGTTCACCATCGGTTTCGCCTGCAACGCACACTCGGCGATCGGCCAGGTCGCCGACGTCGCCATCGAAACAGTGGTCGGCCCCGAAATCGTGACCGGCTCAACCCGGCTGAAGGCCGGCACCGCCCAGAAGCTCGTGCTCAACATGATCAGCACCATTGCCATGGTCAAACTGGGCAAGGTGCACGGCAACCTGATGGTCGACATGAAGGCCACCAACGAAAAGCTCCGTGCCCGGTCCGAGCGCACCGTTATGCTTGCGACGGGCGCTGACGCTGAAACCGCTGCACGTGCGCTCGCAGAAGCTGGCGGTTGGGTGAAAGCGGCAATCTTGATGGTTCTGACCGAGCTGGATGCGCCCGGCGCGCGCGACGCTCTCGACCGCCACGACGGGGTCTTGCGCGACACGCTGCGCGACGTGCTGGCAGGCGTTCACGATCATGCACGGGACTAATGTTCTGCTCGCGCTGCGCCAGGCTTTGCCCGGACTCAGCGCGGCAGAGGCGAAAGTCGCCAACGCGATCATCGACAACCCCTCCCTCGTCGTCGACCTGACCATCACCGACCTGGCCCACGCCTGTTCGACATCGCAGGCCACGGTAGCCCGGTTCTGCCAGAGCCTCGGTTATTCGGGCTACCGGGAGTTTCGGCTGGAAGTCGCGAGCGCCACAAGCCGGGAGCAGGCGACGCGGGAACGCTTCGACCTGGCTGACAGCGAGATCGACCCGACCGACAGCGCTCAGGAGGTCGTCGCGAAGATCGCCTACCAGGAGACGTTGGCCATCGAACAGACCGCCAAGGGCCTCGACTTCGAGACGCTCGACCAGATCGTGGCGGCGCTTGTCACTGCCCCGCACATCGACATTTATGGCTTCGGCTCCAGCGGACTCACCGCGCAAGACCTGCAACAGAAGCTGTACCGCATCGGCTTGCCGGCCCATTGCACGGTCGACACGCACCTGGCGCTGGCGTCCGCAGCGTTGCAGCGGCCCGGCAATGTGGCGATCGGGTTCTCCCACTCCGGGTTGACCAGCGACACCATTCAGGCCCTTGAAACTGCGGGAAGCAAGGGCGCGACGACCGTCGGAATCACGAACTTTCCGGAATCGCGCTTGGCCGACAAATGCGACTTCGTGCTCACAACGCAGGCCAGGGAGAACCGGTACCGCTCCGGTGCGATGTCGAGCCGGATTGCGCAGCTCGCCCTCATCGACTTTCTCTTCGTGCGGGTCACCCAGAGCATCTACGACCAGGCGACCGAGTCGCTGCGTCTGACCTACGAGGCGGTGCAGAGCCACCGGCTGCCGCCCGAGCGGCATCGGCTGGCCTCCGAGCGTCCGCCCGAATAGTCCGCCCGAACAGCTCGCTGGCGAGTGCACGTGGTCGAGTCAGTACGGAAATAGCGGCTCTCCCTCCATTCGACGGAGATTTTCACCGTTTTGACCAATTCCAGGCAGGTTCGGCCGATTTTGCGATCAATCTCCGTCGAACGGGTGCGGCTGCGCACCACCGCTGCACGCACCGCACACGACTCCGGCCCGAAACCCTAGGCTGGGCGCATGAGATTCGGACTTTTTGTTCCCCAAGGCTGGCGACACGACCTCGTCGGCATCGATCCGGCCGAGCAGTGGGCGGCGATGAGCGGCCTGGCCGCCCACGCGGACGCCGGCGCCTGGGAGTCGATCTGGGTCTACGACCACTTCCACACCATTCCGGTGGCGACTGATGAAGCGACTCACGAAGCCTGGACATTGATGGCCGCCTTCGCCGCGACCACCGCGCGCGTGCGCCTGGGCCAGATGTGCACCTGCATGAGCTACCGCAACCCGGCCTACCTGGCGAAGGTCGCCGCGACGGCCGACCTCATCTCCGGCGGCCGCGTCGAGATGGGCATCGGCGCCGGCTGGTACGAGCAGGAGTGGAAGGCCTACGGCTACGGGTTCCCCCGCGCCGGCGAACGCCTGGCCCGCCTCGAGGAAGGCGTGCAGATCATGAAGCAGGCCTGGACGACCGGCCGCGCCACCCTGCACGGCGAGCACTTTCAGGTCGAGGATGCGATCGTGCGGCCGCTTCCGTTGCAGGAGGGCGGCATCCCGCTGTGGATCGCCGGCGGCGGCGAAAAGGTGACGCTGCGGATCGCCGCGCAGTACGCGCAATACACGAACTTCGACGGGTCACCGGCCGGATTCGCGCACAAGAGCGAGCTGCTGCGCGGGCACTGCGAGGCGCTCGGCACCGACTTCGACGCGATCACCCGGTCGTCGAACTACAACACCATCGTCGCCGCGACCGAGGCCGAAGTAGCCTCGCGCATCGACGCGATCGAGGCGCGGGTCACCCCCTACCTCGGTGAGGCAAAGGCGGCGGAGTTCGTTTCGGAGTACCGCAGCGGCGACGCGCTCGGCGTCGGAACGCCGGAGCAGATCGTCGAGCGCCTGACCGGGATGCAGGAGTTGGGGCTCGGCTATTCGATCCATTACTTCCCCGAGGCGGCCTATGACCGGTCGGGAATCGAGCTCTTCGAACGCGCGGTCATGCCGGCGCTGCTCGGCGCGCGTCAGGCAGTGTCTGAGCTGGCGTAACCCGCTCGCGCGCTGAACCTGAACCGCCGAGAGTCGCCGTTCGCACCGAGCGTCGCCGCTACAACGGCGATTCTCGGCAGCAGTGGCAACGCTCGGCGCGGCGGACGCGGGGCGTCGTGCATCCGCTCTCAACGGATGCGCGCACGTCACGTCGCCTCGCCACCTCACATCACGCGAAGCCACGTCACGTCACGCCACCTCGCCGAGCTTGAGCGTTGCGGTCGAGTTGCCCTGTTCTGCCGGGCAAAGTCGACCGGAAGTGTCAATCTCGGCGGGACGGCTGCTGCGGAACGGTGAACGCGGGAACCCCCGCGAGGCGCCCGCCGTCGACGGCGAGCACGGTGCCGGTGACGAACGACGAGGCGTCGGAACAGAGCCAGACCGCCGCCGCTGCAACCTCATCGGATCGACCGACCCGGCCGAGCGGCACCGCTCGGGCCGCTCCCGCCTGAGCGGCGGGGCCCGCCGCGGCGAGATGGTCGGTGAGAATGGGGCCGGGCGCGATCGCGTTCACCCGGATTCCGGACGCCGCATAGTCGAGTGCCGCCACGCGCGTGAGCCCGCCGACGCCGAATTTGCTCGCCACATAGCCGGTGAGGCCGGCGACGCCCTGCTCCCCGGCGGTCGAGGAAAGGTTCACGATCGCGCCGCCTCCGTTCTCGAGCATCAACTCGACCTCATATTTCAAGCACAAGAAGGTGCCGCGCAGATTCACCGCGATCGCCGAGTCGAAACTCTCGACCGGCCAGTCGGCGAGTGGCGTCGGCGGGAGTCCGCCGCCGGCCGCGTTGTTCACGGCGGCATCGAGGCGTCCGAAGCGCGCGGTGATGGCTTCGAAGAGGCTGCGCACCGAATCTTCGCTCGTCACGTCGACGGGGATCGCCACCGCGCTGCCTCCGGCGGCTTCGATCGATTCCACCTGGCGGGCGAGGGCTTCCTCACTCCGGGCGGCGAGAATGACCCGGGCACCGGCTTCCGCGAGCGCCTGCGCGATTGCGGCACCGATCCCCTGACTTGCACCGGTGACCAAAGCGACCTTGCCGGCGAGCGGGCCGGCGACATCCGTTCGTGCGTCGCCCGGCCGGGCCTCGGCGCTCATCGTTCTCCCCGATTCGCCGCAGCCCGGTTCTGAGGAAGCAGGAAGCCGACGGCAACGAGCCAGATCAGCCCACCGAATCGGGCGATCGGAAGCAGAAACTGCAGCGGCTCGATCGCCATCGACAGAAAACTGAGCTCGGCGAGCGCGGCAATCACCAGGCCGATCCAGGCGAGCCAGCGCGGAACGAACCGAAGAATCAGCGCGGGAACCGCGATCCCGGCGATGAGAAGTCCGAGCCCGACGACGAATCCGACGCCGCCCGTGATGAACGCGAAGAACGCGAGCGCGTGCGTGAGCGTGACGTCGGTCGTGATTTCGGGCCGGCTCAGCAGCCAGATCACGCAGCCGGAGAGCATCAAGAAGACGGATGCCGCCATTCCGCCGAAGAAGCCGATGCCGGGACCCGGCACCCGCACGCCCAAGCGCAGTTGGCGCGCGTACACCGTGGCGGCGAAGATGCCGAGCGGCACGGCGGATCCGAAGATGAACAGGCTCGAGATGCGCGTGGCCTCGGGGTTGGCCTGGAAATATGCGGCGACCTGGCTCGCCGGTTCAAACGGCGAGACGAAAAATTGGCCGCCGGTCATCACCGCGCCGACGATCAGTCCGGCGAGGGTGAGCGCCAGGCTCACCACGGCCAGGATGCCCGGGTTGGGGCCACCAGATCGCGCCGGCCGGTCGACGCGCTGCAGAGTGGCGTCAGTCATGTCATTCCTCCTCACAATTGAGTCATACCAAGAATGATTCACCTCTTGAACTATTCTGTCAAGGAGGTAATCTGGAGCCATGGATTCCCCCACGCCCCGGCCGCGGCGCACCGCCTTTCTGCTCTCGCAGCTGGGCGCGCTGGCCTCCGCGCGCTTCGCCGAGCGCACGCGGGAGATCGGGCTCACGCCGAGCGACGCCGGGGTGCTCCGCCTGCTCGGCCGCACCCCCGGCCTGAGCCAGCGCGAACTCGCCGATCGCCTCGGGGCCGTGCCGAGCCGGATCGTTCCGCTCATCGACTCCCTCGAAAGCCGGGGTCTCGTCGGTCGCGAACGCAGCAGCACCGATCGGCGCAACTACGAGCTCACGCTGACGGATGCGGGCCGCGCGATCCTCACGCGACTCCGGTCAATTGCGGAGCAGCACGAGGCCGAGTTGCTCGCCCCACTCTCTCCCGAACAGTCGGAGCAACTCGAGTCGCTCCTGGCACAGCTTGCCGGAGGCGCCGCACTCGACGCGGATCTGCACCGGGATCTCGGCCGCTAGGCCAGCCGCTCGACCAGTCGCATCCACCCTGTTCCTCGGATCCAACCCGCTCCTCGCATCCGTATAACTCCTCGATTCCGCAGTCCCGCCGACGGGCAGGCATGCCGGCGGATGCTGACGCCGCCGGCCCGGGACTTGCCTACGAAACCTCTCCGGGCGCGGAGCCGATCTCCTCGAATTCCATGCGGCATCCATTTCTCCGCCGTGTCGGAGATACACTAGCCTTCACACGCATGTGAAGGTAGTGAGCGCAGGCACTGCGCGAGTGTCGGCACGAAGGAGCACAGGATGAAGATCGGCGAGCTGTCCAAACGCACCGAGGTGTCAACGCGGCTTCTGCGCTACTACGAGGAGCAGAACCTGCTCACCGCCGACCGCGAAAGCAATGGTTACCGCGACTACCCGGAGTCGGCCGTCGACCGGGTCACCCAGATCCGCGGGCTGATCGACGCGGGCATCCCGACCGCGTTGATCAAAGACATGATCCCCTGTTTGAAAGGCCTCCCGTCGGTGCAGGTCGAGAAGATCACGCCCGAAATGATTGAGACTCTCGGCCAGCGCCGCGAACAACTCGCCAAACGCATCGAGTGCCTCACCCGCAACCTCGACGCCGTCAGCGCCTACCTGACCGAGGCGACCCGAACGGATGCCGCGGGCCAGCCGGCACGCTGACCCGCGCTTTCGACGCTGCCGGTGTACGCGGCCCCGCCCAGCACGCGAGCCACGCGAGGCCCGCGAGGCCCGCAAGCCACGCGAGCCACGGAGTCCAGCTCCGCTCCGCACTCAGTTCAGCCGCGCCCGCGCCGCAAACCCGGTGCGCGCCGCGAACGCGAGCCCCAAACTGACCAGCGCGATCACGCCGGCCACCACCGGAAGTCCGCCGACCCCGCCGAAATCGAGCACGACCCCGCCGAGGAATGCCCCGCCGGCAATCGCCCCATTCCAGACGGTCACGATCATCGACTGCGCAACGTCGGCTGCGGGACCCGCGACGCGGGCCGGAGCGTTTTGCAACAAAGCCGGAGCCCCGCCGTACGCCATCCCCCAGAGCGCGACCGCGACGATCGTGACGACGGGATTCGACCCGGCCACGCCGATTACCAGCGTCGCGACCGCGAGCACCGCCGTCGCCAGCAGCACGAGCGGGCGCAGGTGCCGGTCGATCAGCACGCCGACCAGCCCGAGCCCGGCGATGGCACTCGCGCCGAAAACAAGCAGCACGACGTCGAGGCGCTCATCCCATCCCGACGCCCGCATCAGCGGAGCGATGTAGGTGTAGGTCACGTTGTGGGCGAGCACGAAGGTGAGCGTGACGGCCAGGATGGCGGCGAGCCCGGGAGTGCGGAACACCTGCCAGAGGGTCGCGCGACCGGCCGCACTCTCGCCCGGGAACCGCGGCACCGCCAGCAACACCCAGACCACGAGCAGCGCTGTCGCGACGGCGATCAGGCCGAAGATCATCCGCCAGCCGAGCAGCGAGCCGAGCAGGGTGCCGAGCGGGAGGCCCAGGGCGAACGCGAGTGGCGTGCCGGCCATCGCGACGGCCAGCGCCCGCCCCGCTTGCGCGGGCGGAACCATCCGCATGGCGTAGCCGGCCATCATCGCCCAGAGCAGTCCGGCGAGCACCCCGCCGCCCACCCGGGCGATGAGGATCACGGCGTAGCTCGACGACACCGCGGTGACCACGTTGACGAGGGCGAAGCCGACCACGAGCGTCAGCAGCAGCGTGCGGCGCGGGATGCCGCGGGTCAGCGCGATCAGCGGAATCGCTGTCAGCGCCGTGGCCAAGGCATAGACGGTGACGAGCTGACCGATCTGCGACTCGGACACGCGCAGTGCAGAACTCATCTGCGGCAGCAGCCCGGCCGGCAGGGTTTCGGTGAGCACGGCGAGAAAGACGACGGCGGCGAGCGCGAGGAGTCCGCCGACGGGAAGGCGGGGCTCGGCGACGGATGCGGCCGACGAGACGTCGGAAGCACGATGGGGCCCGGTGTCGAACGAAGCAGGCTCACGGAATGGGGCCGCGGGAACAGGTGCGGTAAGGGGTGATGAGGACATAACGCAAGTGTCCAACCTTGACACTAATGTCAAGGTCAAGACGACTCGCTGACCCGCGAAACTGCAGTTGTCGGAGCCTCACGCGGTGGGAGGCTCCGACAATTGCAGTTTCGCGGTGGACACAGCACGCACAGGGTGGGCTGCGATACTCGAAAGCAGACCGCGGAGCCCGATCTGGCCGCACCCGCCCCCGTGCACGAACGAGGGCGGTGTTGCCTCAGCCGTGTCGTGTCACAGGAGTTGACGCATGTCGAGCACGCCCCCGAATTCAGCCGCCGCCGATGCAGCGACCCCGGTTTCCGCGGCTCCGGCTGCCGATGCCCCGGTTTCGGCGACCCCGGTTGTCGAAGCGCCGGGATCCGAAGCGCCGGGATCCGACGCTCAGATCGGCTGGCTCGAGAACGGGCAGCAGCGTTCGGCGGCCTGGCGCTCGGATGGCGGCTGGCCCGCCCCGGCGACGGTCGTCATCGGTGACGACGAAATGACCGCGGATGCCGCCTACCGGCTGGTGTCCGCCGGCACCGGCGTGCTCTGGCGCGGCGATTTCAACAACGCCCGCCAGCTGCTCAGCGCACTGGCTCGCCGCGTCGACAAGCGTTCACGTTCGCCGCGCAGCGATCTGACGACGGCTTTTCATACTTTTCGAGCGGATGCCGCGAAGCGCGCCCGCCGTCTCGGACTGATCTTGGTGGAGCTCGACTCCACCCTCGCGGTGCCGCTCCGCCGGGCGCCCGAGGTGCGCGACGCGTGCCTCGAAGCGTTTGGCCCGGGCCTCCGCCGGGCTCCCGGCACCTCGTCGGTTCTCGCGCTGCGCGAGCTGCTCGGCGTGATCGGCGCCCACGAATGGCGTCGCGAAGGTGTGCCCGTCGCAGCACTTGGCGCGCGCATCCACCCGCACTACGGCGTCTTCTCACCGGTGCGCGGGGAGTACCTCGACCTCGTCTCCAATGCGCCGCTCCCCGCCGCCGCGACTCGGCCGGGCGGCGTCGCGTTCGACATCGGCGCCGGAACCGGCGTGCTGTCGGCGATCCTCGCGAAGCGCAGCGTGACCCGAGTGATCGGCACCGACCTCGACCCGCGCGCCCTCGCCTGCGCGGCCGATAACATCACGCGCCTCGGGCTCAGCTCACAGGTTGAAGTGGTGCAGGCCGACCTGTTCCCGAAGGGCCGCGCTGACCTCATCGTTTGCAACCCGCCGTGGATCCCGGCGTCGGCCACGACGTCCACCGATCACGCCGTGTACGACCCGGACAGCCGCATGCTGCGCGGCTTTCTGGTCGGCCTGAACGAGCACCTGGCTCCCGGCGGCGAAGGCTGGCTGATCATCTCCGACATCGCCGAGCGGCTCGGGCTGCGCTCCCGCGCCGACCTCCTGGACCTCATCGAAGACGCCGGACTCATGATCGTGTCGCGCCTCGACATCCGCCCGAGGCATCCGAAGGCCGTCGACGCCAGCGACCCGCTGCATGCCGCGCGCGCGGCCGAGATCACGTCGCTCTGGCGACTCGCTGCGGCGTAGGGGTCGCGGTCGGGCCGACTAGTCGGCGACCCGGCGGGCGCGTTCGCAACTGCGGAGAATTTTGAGAATCCGGGGATTCTCGGGCTCGAAAAGCCGGAATTCCTCAGAATCTCCGACGTTAGAGACACGGCCTGGGTTGACGGATCGGCTGGCAGAGGTCTCGACAAGCTCGACCACCGGCCCAGATCAGCGTCACTTCTGCGCGCGATACTCCGCGCGCAGCTCCGGCGCGAGATGCTCGGTCGCATAGCTGAGCGCCGTGCGCCCCATCTCGGCCGCATGCGCATCGAGAAACTGCAGCAGCAGCGCCCGGTCAACCCGTTTGCCCACCTCGCGCAGCATCCAGCCGACCGCCTTCTGCATCAGGTCGGCGCGATCGGGGAGGAGAACGGATGCAAGCTCGAGCGTCGTCGACGCATCGCCCCGCCCGATGAGGCCCTGCGTCGCAATCATCCCCGCGCGCCGTTCCCAGAGGATGTCGCTGGCCGCGAGCTCGAAGAGCACTCCGCGGTCTCGGTCAAAGAGAAAGTCGCCGAGCAAAGTGGGAGCTGACGAGTCGACGAGATCCCAATTGTTGACCCGTCCCTGGCGAACTGCGGCCAGGTAGAAGTCGGATAGCCGCGTGCGCTCGACATCATCGAACGTTCGCGGCTTGCTCGCCCGCTGGAACTGGCCGGCCAGAATCAGGACGGCCGCCAGACGGTGCTCGTGCACCGCGCTGTCGAGAAGCAGTTGCACCTCGCCAGGCGGCAGCTGGGCGAACGGTTTGATTGCCTGGCGCAGGGCCGGCACGCGCACCCCGATGAAGACGTCGCCTTCGCCGTATTCGCCGGGCCCGGTCTTGAAGTACCGGGCGGCGCCGCGGGCGTCGTCGGGGTTCGCAACCGCGGCGAGCACCGACTGCACCGCGATCGCCGTCAGCGCCGACGCATCCGTTTCGGTAGCCATATCGACACACTATCCAGCCGCAGCCGTTGCAGCATGCGCCGCGAGGGGACGTGCGCCACCCGCTGCGCGCGTGCCGACACCCGCTCGCGCCGACGAGAAGACGCGTCCACGCGCGGCTGACGCAGCTTTCCTGCAGACGCCTGCAAGAAAACGCTGGACATCCCTCGCTAGCCTGAAGAGTGGTGCAGTTTCTGCGCCACTCTTTGCTGCAACTGCGGCCAATCAACGAGGACGGGAGGTTCCCATGTCGAATTACATTGCATCTGCACTGGTCGGTGAGCCCGAGGTTGTCGAAGACGCCCGCACCATCGACCTGGCCGCCGACGTCGAAACTCATCCCGCCTGGCTCCGCCTGAAGAACGCCGCAACGGCCCTGCAGGCCATTCAAACCCAGGATGGCTCGATCCCCGACCCGGCAGACCACACGGATGCCGCGGCCCAGGTCACCACGCTGACCCAGGCCATCGAGGAACTCGCCCCGCTGTTCCCCCACGATGCCGGCTACCTCAGCGCGCTCGTCACGGACTTCACCCGCTGGGCCACCGGATCAGAAGAGTCTCCGCGCTTCGGCATGCCCGACTTCTTCGACTCGCTGATGGCCTTCCAGCCGCAGCAACACCGTGCCGACGGCATCCGTCACCTCGTCGTGTTTCCGATGTACACCCAGAACGGCAGCACGAACCGTTTCGTCGAGGCCGTGCTGATCGAGGTAATCTGGCCCGAATTCATCGCCGAACTCGAAGAGGAGTACACGAACAAGCTGTTCGTGCCGATTCGTTTTCTCGACTTCACGGCCGGCTACGACACGAACTCGGCCGTGCTCTTTCCCGAGACCGTGGCGATGCGGGAGATTCCGACGTTCACGTGGGGCGCGATCTTCGCCGACCGTGAGGCGGCCCGGTACCGCCGGGTCGTGCGCGCGGCAGCCGAGATCACCCGTCTCGAACTGCCGGAAGACGCGGCGGCACTGCTCGATGACCAGCACCTGACCGAAGAAATGTTCGTCATGTGGGATCTCATCCACGACCGCACGCACATGCGCGGCGACCTGCCGTTCGACCCGTTCATGATCAAGCAGCGGATGCCGTTCTTCCTCTACTCGCTCGAAGAACTGCGCTGCGACCTCACCGCATTCCGCGAATCGGTGAAGATCGAGCGCGACGAGAACGCGAGCCCCGAGGCGCGCAAGCACGCCAAGCTCGTGCAGTACGGCGTGATCTTCGACCGGATCTTCCGGTTCTCGATCACCGGCAGCCGGGTGCGCAACTACGACGGCCTCGGCGGGCAGCTGCTGTTCGCGTGGATGCACCAGCACCACGTGTTGCACTGGACCGACACCAAGCTCGACTTCGACTGGGACGCCGTTCCGGATGTCGTCATCGCGCTCGGCGCCCAGATCGACGAGCTGTACTGGAAGTCGATTGACCGCCCGAAGAAGGCGCACTGGTTGGCCGCCTACGACATGATCGCCGAGAGGCTCACGCCGAACCCGGCCTCGGTCTGGGCGCGCGGGCTCCCGATTGAGGTGCTTGCCGGTCCGCCGAAGGGCTACACCGACCTGGTGATGGACGACGAGTTCCCGCTGTCGATGTTCTTCGAGGCGCTCGACAAGAAGATGAAGACGGTCATCGAGTCGACCCAGGGCATCACCGCTCGTGACTAACAACGCCGAGGGGAAAGCTGGCGGGTCGCCTGACTCGACGGCTGCAGCCTCGACCGCTGCCTCGACCGTCGCTGGTCGCACCGTGCTCATTGCAGGTGCGACCAGCGCGGCCGGGGTCGCGGTGGCGACCGCGCTTCGGGCTTCCGGAGCCAGGGTGATCGCCGTCGGCTCGAACGCCGAACGTTTGGCCACCTTCGCGGCCGAAGTTCCGGGCTCCATCACGCGCGTCTGCGACCTGTCCGACTTCGCGGCCGTCACGGCTCTGGCGTCGGAGATTCGAGACCGGGCAGCCGAGCACGGGCATGGCGGCGTCGACGGATTGATTCACCTGGTGGGCGGATGGCGCGGTGGCGGTGGTCTCGCCGGCCAGAGCGACGACGACTGGGATTTCTTGCACCGCAACGTCATCACGACGCTCCGCAACACGACGCGGGCGTTCAACGCCGACCTGCTGGCCTCGCCGGCCGGCCGGCTCGCGATCGTGTCGAGCACCTCGGTCGACAAGCCAGCTCCCGGCGGAGCGAACTACGCCGCGGCGAAAGCGGCAGCCGAAACGTGGACCCGCGCGGTCGGGCAGGGGTTCGCGAAGACCGCCCCCAATGCGGCCGCGGTCATCTTTGTGGTGCGCGGGCTCGAGGGCCTGGAGGCCGAACTCGCGACCAACGTGGTCGGCCTCTGGAACACGGATGCGGCATCCGTCAACAACACGCGGGTGCGGCTCCGCGAATAGCGCCCTCGCTGGTCGAGCCGGTCGGGTTTCGGCGGCTCGCTTGTTACTGCTGCGGCCACCGCACGTCGCGGTACTGCGCCACCTGCCGCGCGGGCTCGCCGGCATAGCCGGCCGATGCCTGGCAGAAGAAAACGATGAGAACGATGCCTCCTAAGGGGACGAAGCCCCACAACAAATAGAGCCACGAGCGACCGGTATCGCGAAGACGGCGCACGGTGACGGCGAAACGCGGCAGGAATGTGCCCAGCGCCCAGACGAGTATGACGAGTGACGCCGGGAGCATGATCGCTGGATCGGTGGAGTACATCGGCACGGAGAGAAGCATCGTCACCACAGTCGAGAACAGGTACCACCACCAGTACTCTGACCGGCTGGCGACCCCTGTGAAGTCGGCGTACTTGCGAAAAACCGTGACAATCGATTCACCGAAAGTCAGCGGCGGTGCAGCGGTGATGGGTCGCTGCGCGTACCCAGAGCGCGATTGGCTATACGTGCCCTGGCCAGGCGCACCCTGGCCGAACGAGGATTGGCCGAACGAAGACTGACCGAATGAAGTCTGGCCGAAGGTCGACTGGCCGTACGCCGACTGGCCGTACGCCGACTGGCCGTACGCCGACTGGCCGTACTCCGACTGGCCGTTCGCAGGTTGCACTTGTTCAACCGGACGTTCGACCGCAGGAACTGTTGCCTCCCGCTGCGCCGGGGCATCCACCACGACGTTCGGCGTGACGTGGTGCGTCCAGGACGAACCGTCCCACCAGCGCAGCTGATTGCGGGCTTGGGGATCCACGAACCAGCCGGCGGGAACGGTGGGCGTGCCCTCGGTCATCGTGCGCCTCTCCACCCGAAGCCCGCGTCTGCTCGCCGGCGCCATCATCGACGGATGCGGGCCCCCAAACTCTAGCGACGGCGAGTTGCCCTCCGCTGTCGCCACCCCGTTTCGTCGGGCAGCGAATTCGGATGCAGCCGAAATCTCGCGACTGTGGTGTTGTACCATAGTCTACAAAGGTTGCCTTCTTGGCAACCTTTGTTCGGCGCCCGCCCGCATCCGTCGGGCGGCACCGAGAGAGAATGCCAACCCGATCGGAGAAGTCACTCATGTCCACACCCATCGCTCGCCTCGGCAAGGGGTTCAACACCCGTGTGGTTCCGGTCCCCAGCGACTACGACACACTCTCTGCCGCATGGTCAGAAGAAGAGCACCGTGTCGACCTCGGCGATTCCGGCAGCATCGCCGGTTATTGGGAAGGTCAGCCGGGCTGGGTCAGCTTCGACTCGTGGCCCTACACAGAAATCTGCGTCATCATCGAGGGGCGCGTCGCAGTCGAACACTCAGACGGAACGCGCGATGAGTTCGCCGCCGGCGATGCGTTCGTGATCCCTGCAGGACACACGGGCATCTGGCACACGCTCGAACCGACGCGCAAGTACTTCGTCGGAGTCGTCTAGACCCACAACCACAGAGCCTCCGGACCCGTTCGGAATGACAAAGTCATCGGCCGGGCCCGGAGGCACTCGCGTTCGATCAGATCGACGTGCGCGGAGCCATCGCCGAAATCAGCTCATACACGACGTGGGATGCTGCAATAGCGGTGATCTGGGCGTGATCGTATGCCGGCGCGACCTCGACGACGTCGGCACCGACGATGTTGAGCGAGGCCAGGCTTCGAATCACGGCCAGCAGCTCGCGGCTGGTCAAGCCTCCCGCTTCGGGAGTGCCGGTTCCCGGGGCGTGCGCCGGATCGAGAACGTCGATGTCGATGCTCACGTAGAGCGGGCGGTCGCCGACACGCTTCCGCACGCGCTCGATGATCGCCGTGACCCCGTCAGTTTCGAATTCGTGGGCGCCGATCACGGCAAATCCCAGACGCTCATCATCGCGGAGATCCTCGCGCCCATACAGCGGCCCACGCGTTCCCACATGGATGCTCGCGGTCTGGTCGATCAGGCCCTCTTCCGATGCGCGTCGGAATGGAGTGCCATGAGTCACCGGCGCACCGAAGTAGGTGTCCCAGGTATCGAGGTGCGCATCGAAATGGATGACCGCGACCGGCCCGTGCTCGGCGACGACGTTGCGCAGCAGCGGCAAGGCGATCGTGTGGTCGCCGCCAATGACGACCAACCGCATCCCTTGCTCGGTGAGGGCGTGCGCGCCCGCTTCGATCTCGGCGACGGCGGCCTCGAGATTGAACGGATTGGCCGCGATGTCGCCGGCATCAACCACCTGCTGCGTCGCGTACGGCTCAATGTCTTGCACCGGATTGTAAGGACGCAGCAACCGCGAGGCCTCGCGCACGTGCGACGGGCCGAAACGAGCACCCGGGCGGTAACTCACGCCGCCATCGAAGGGGATGCCGACGACAGCGATGTCGGCCCGGTCCACATCTTCGAGGCGCGGCAGGAGCGAGAAAGTCGCGATACCGGCATAGCGCGGAGTCTTGCTTGAATCGGTGGGACCAACAAACGATGAAGAGGACATTTCACTACTCTCGACCCAGACAGATAGACAAAGGTTTCTTACAGACAACAAAGTAAGCATAACAAGCAACTCTCGGGGTGAAGATACTCTTGTTGAGATGTCTGCTCGCCCGTGAACTGACAGCCACCGACCCGCTGGGGGAACTTGTGCGACCACTGCGTCCGGCACCATCGAGCGAGCCGCTCGCCATCGGCGCGAAACTGCGCGCGACTCGATTGGCGCAAGGCCTCACGATCGCGCAGGTCGCTGAAGCCACCGACCTCACGAAAGGCTTCATCAGCCGAATCGAGCGTGACGAAACGTCTCCGAGCGTCAGCACCCTCGTGACGCTCTGCCAGGTGCTGTCGCTGCCGGTCGGCTCGCTCTTTGAGCCGCCGACGAACGAGGTCATCGCACTCGCCGATGCCCCACTGATCAACATGGGCGGGAACGGCGCGATCGAGCGCCTGCTCACTCCCCGCACCGAGGCCGGGGTGCAGGTGTTGCGTTCAACCCTGCACCCGAACTCATCGGGCGGAACCGAGCTCTATACAATCAACTGCGATATCGAGGTCGTGCACGTGCTCACCGGCGAACTTCAGCTGAGGTTCGCCCACCAGACGCTCGTGCTTCGCGAAGGCGACACCACGACGATCGCCGGGCGCGAGCCTCACTCGTGGACGAATGAGTCAGACTCGATCGCCGAAGTCATCTGGACGATTGTGCCGGCGGCCTGGAGCGGCTCGAGCTAGCTCGCCGCTGCCGGGCTCTCGCTGGAGGCCGTGACCAGAGTGCCCACGATTCCCTGACGCTTCAGCCACGCACTGCGGGCATAGCCGACGATGAAGGCCACGATGAGCGGGATGCAGATGATGAAGTTGCCCACACTGTCGAGGCCGGTCAGCAGCGTGAGCTGTGAACAGATCAAGACGAGGACGCCCGTCAAGAGAATCGCCGCCGCAATCGGGGCGATCATCCGGCTCCAGAGGCTTTCGCCCTGTGGCGCCCGCCAGAAGTAGAAGACCACCGCAATCGACGTCGCGATCTGCAAGGCGAGCACGGCAATCAGTGTGGGCGTGTTCGTCCAGATGATCACCTGCAAGTAGGGGTCGAACTGCAGGATGGCGAAAATCGCGATGGCCACCACGACGAGAATCATCTGGGTGAGAGCGGCAACCGTCGGGCTTCCGGTCTTCGGGTTCGTGTGAAAGAGCCGCGCCGGCAGGAGCTTTGCTCGGGACATCGAGAAAAGGTATCGGGAGCCGGCGTTCTGCAGGGCGAGCACTCCGGCGAAGAAGCTGGTCACGACCAGTATCTCCATCACGCCGGTCATCAGTGAGCCGAGATACTGATTGCTCACGTCGAAGACAAGATTGGTCAGGTCTCCCTGGAGAACGCTGCCCAGCTTGTTCGGGCCGATTGCCATCAAGATGATCCACGCCATGAATGTGTAGACCACCGTCAACGCAATGACGGCAATGTACGTGGCCCGAGGAATTGTCTTCTTGGGGTCTTTGGCTTCCTCGCTGTAGATCGCGGTCTGCTCGAAGCCGATGTACACGATGAAGGTCAGAACGAGGAGCGGGCCGAGCGCGGAGAGCGTCCAGTTCGCGGGGTTGAATGACTCCAGGTCGTACCCTTCCGGGGTTCCCTGGATCAGAATTGCCACCGCGAGGGCGAAGAGGATTCCCACCTCGACCAGAAGGAGGGTGGTCAGCACGCGTGCGCCGATGTTGACCTGGGCATAGGAGAGGAAGCCGACCGCGATGCCGATCACGACCGCTGATACTCCCCACGGAACGTCGAGTCCGAGAAAGCGGCTCAGAGCGTTGGAGGCGAAGAGTCCGGCGGCCGCGCAGAATCCAATCTGTCCCATGGTGTATCCGACATAGGCGACGAGCGCCGAACCCGAGCCGATCTTGTCGCCGAGCCCTGCCTTGATGTAGGCGTAGAACGCCCCAGCATCCGTCACGCGCCTCGACATGGCAACGAATCCCACCGAGAAGAGCAGATAGACCAAGCCACCCACCAGGTACCCGACCGGAGAGATCGTGCCGCCCATGACGAACACCATGGGAAGAAACCCTGCGAGCACGGTCAGAGGCGCGGCTGCGGCAACAACAAAAAAGACCAGGTGGGGAGTGGTAATGCTGTTCTTGCGCAGACTCGTCGAAGGGGATTGCTTGGATTGACTCATCATTGTCTCGCTCCAATACTGTCGGTGTGGTGGGGTTTTGGGGCGCTCAGCGTGCGTTCTCAGAAAGGCGCGCTGTGAGGGCCCTGATCTCGGTCTCAAACTCAGCCTTGACGGCGCGACGTTCCGAGTCGTCGAGCCAGATGTGATCGAGGACGTCGAGTGCGATGTGCTCGATGTCACTCTCGGTGGCACCCACGGCTTTCGCGTACAACGCGTACTCATTGCCGAGCCGGGTCTGGTCGAGGGCCGGGTCATCCGTGTTCAACGACACGCTGATTCCGGCGGCCTTCATGCGAGCGATCGGGTTTGAGGCGTCGTTCTCATAGCCGTGGTAAAGGCTGGTCGACCAGCAGGCCGCGACATGCATCCCCGACGCGGCGACGCGCTCCATGAGCTCGTCATCGGTCACCAAGAGGTAGGAGTGATCGAGGCGGTCAACACTCAGAAGCTCCAAGGTCGTGCGCACATTGCGCGGCAGCGCCCATTCGCCCGCGTGTGCCGTTCGGCGAATGCCGTGTTTGCCGGCGAGCTGAAATGCCTCGACGAATGACTCGGGCGGACCAGTCATTTCATTCGCATCCATGCCGATTCCGACGACTTCATCCCGCGGATTGTCGATCACGTCGTGCACGAGTTGGGTCGCCACAGCCGGCGCCTGTTCCCGATTGATCGAGGGAATGATGCGCCCTCGGATACCAACCTCCTTCTCCGCCTGGCGCATGCCGTCAATCAGGCCGTCAACCATCGATGCGTAGGAAACTGCCCAGAACGTGCCGTGTTGGGTGGGGTTGAAGAACATCTCGCGGTAGCGAATGTTCGAGTTGGTGAAGGCATCGATCTGCGCCTCGTAGGCGACGCGAGCGAAGTCGTCCCGGCTCCGAACGGCCGAAGTGACGGTATCAAGAAGTTCCAGTGACGCTACCGCGTGCGGCTGGTACTGGGGGTCATAGGGATCGTCGGGATGCGGGAGCGTGATCCCGTTCTGCGTCGCGAGTTCACGCAGTGTCTGCGGACGAACGACTCCGGCGAAGTGGCAGTGAATTTCTGCCTTGGGCAGCCCTTCGATGAACTCTGATCGCGGTGAGTGTGCAAGGGGGGTCGACTCGGGCATCGCTGTCCATTCTTTTTATTTCATTTGAATGAACTAAATAATGAGGCAGGCGGCGCGCCTTGTCAATGGTCACCAGCATTTAGCTTTAGGTTCGAGGTGAGAAGCGTGTTGTCGGCGCGGCGAAACCGTTCAGCCTTCCGACGATTGACCGCCCCAGAAACCGAGGTGCACATGCCAAAGATCGTTGATCATGAAGAGCGGCGTGCCCGGATCGCCGAAGTCGTGTGGAAGATTGTGGGCGAACGCGGCCTCGACGCCGTGACGATGTTGAGCGTCGCCGAAGCAGCGGGGATCTCCGCGGGAGCAGTTCAGCATTACTTCGCCGACAAGACTGAAATCATTCGACTCGCGATGTCCCAGACTTTTGAGCACACCGACACACGGCTCGAGGGGATTGCGGCGATCAGTCCCGCAATCGACGCGCTCCGCGAGATGGCCTACGCCATCCTGCCGATGGACGAAGTCCGCCGCAATGACGTGAGCGCCTGGCTCGGATTCGTCGGACGGCTCGGCACCGACACGGTTCTTCTCGAGATGTACCGGGAGTATTACGCCCGGGCTCGCGACCGGTGGGCCGACGTGCTCAAGCAGGGCGTCCTGGACGGCAGCCTCCGCCCTGGCCTCGCGATCGCCGCCGAGGCGGACATCCTGGTCGCGGTCACTGACGGCCTGGCGATGCAAGCGGTCATGGAGGATCTACCCACGTCACGCATTGCGGTCGCATTTGAAGCCCATCTGACCACGATCCAGCGTTAGGCCGGCTCGTGGAACGCGGATGCGCGTTGCGCGCAGGCTAGCCCACCGCTACCTTTCCGGGCCGGGCTAGTGCGTGTTGCCGAACTGCTGCACGGTGATTCCCCAGCAGCCGGCTTCTTCCCAGTGATAGTCGGCACCGCCACCCGTGTTGCCGTTGAGCGTCAGCTCCCAGCTCGCTTTCTCGTCTGTCGACAGGCCAGGGGGCATCGCCGGGTTCACGCCGATCTCCTGTTGGTAGGCCGGGTTCCACCACTCGAAGTAGAGGTATTCCTGACCTTCGCCGGCCATGCACTGGCGCACCGCATCCTGGAAGACGAGCCATTGCTGGCGCTCGGTCAGCACGACAGGCCCCGCACCTGCTCGGTCCGCGGGTGCTGCGCTCGAATCGGTCGAGGGCGCTGCGGGTGGCGTTGAGAGCGGATCGCCCGGTCCGGCAGCGACTGTCGGCGACGGGGTCGCCGCTGCCGACGGAGCCGCCTCCGCTGACGCATCCGTCTGATTCTCGACCGTCGCGCTCGCTGCGTGCGTCGCCACGGCATCCAGGCCCGGCCCAGACTCTGTCGCAAAGGCGCCAATTCCCAGCGAGACGCTGGCCGCAACGGCAATGCCGATTCCCCCGAACGCGAGGATGCCCGTCAGTCTTCTTCTCATTCTCTTCATTCCTTGTCGGTCGTGCTGCGACGAAGTCGGGTGCGCATTCGGCGGCCTATAACGGCGTGGGTTAGTGAGTGGTGTCGCCGGTGATGTGCAGCGCGTAGCCGGAGCAACCGCTTTCTTCCCAGTTGCCCGTCGGATTCATGTACGCGTCGCCGTACATCCCGACGATCCACGCGATGCCAGCGTCATAGCTGAGGTTCTTCGGCTGCGGGTCGCCGCCCATCCACCACTCCCAGTTCAGGTACTCGAAGCCTTTGTCAGCCATGCACTGTCGAATGACCTGTTGCAACGCCAGCCAGGTCTTCTTGTCAGACTCCGAGACGAAATCGGGTCTATTGGGGTCGGTGTACGAGTTGTACGCCGCCGACATCGGGTCGATGACCGGCGGCGCCGGCAGGGGCACCGGTATCGCAGGTGCTCCTGGAATCGCAGGTACCGCCTCCGCCCCCGGCGTCGCGGTCGGTGCGGGGGTCACCGGAGCCAGGGGCTCCGTGATCACGAGGGTCGCGGACGGGGACGGAGTCGGTGACGACGTCGACGACAACACGTCGGATGCCGCGTCACTGTTTCCGGAAGCGGCGCCCAGCCCCAGGGCTACCGCGGCCAGCACAACGGAGCCCAGGGTGAGCCCGGTCGTGAACGCTGCTCTCTTGTATCCCATGATTTCGTGTTCCCTTCAGAATCTGACGCGAGTCGTCGACGACTGCCCGGTTGGTGCCTAGTGGTTGCCGTCATTGCCTGTCATATGCACGGCATAGCCGTGGCAGCCCGCTTCTTCCCAGCGGTAGGTGTCTCCCTGGCCGGTCGAACCGAAGAGAGCGTCGTTCACTGCCGCGAGTTCGGCGGGTTCCTGCCCTGCGGTCCAGCTGACGCTGCCGGGCGGAGCCTCGCTGGAGAGCAACGGGTCGACCGCCGCATCCCTCCAGTCGAAGCCCTTGCTTCGCATGCACTCCTTTTCGAAGCCAGAGAACCTGATCCGTTCGGCGTCTGTGTCGACGACCGCCTTCGGATCTGTCACCAGCGGGGTCGACGGTTGGTTCAGCGCCTCCTCCATGGTGTCTGGCCCGCTCGGTGCGGCGGATGCGGTGTCGGGCGACGCCGGCCCCGCACTCGCGTTCCGCGAACTTTCGAGCTCGGCGCTGCCCGAGGTGAGAAGCGCTCCCGCCCCGAGCATGGCCACCGAAAATCCGGCAATCGTCATCCCCACGATTGCCACGACCGCGCTGAACCTCGGCCGGCCTGCTCCCCCCAGTACTTTCATGCGGCCTGTTCCCCATTCGCCGGTGCTGAAAGTGTCATTGGCAGTGCCGACGTTGTCGGCGGCCGCACGGACGTGCTCGGCCACCACCAGATCGCCATCGCCAGAAAGAAGATCATCAGCCCGGCGATCACACCCAGGTTCAAGGTGTTCCAGCCCGGCACGGTAAAGACGAGGTGAGAATAGGTGGCACTGGCATAGACGAGTGCCTTCCCGCCGTATCGAACCAAGCCATAGACGGCGAACATCAACCAGAGCGCGCCGATCGACCGCGTGCGCGCGCGCCGCAGGAGCAGCAGCCCGCATCCGCAGGCCACGCTCGACAGCACCACGGATGCCGCCAGATCGCTCTGCGGCCACCACTCACCCCGCATCATCGAGACTGCAACGCGGGTGACGACGAAGCCGCCCCAGACGAACAGCACGGCCGAGATGAGGTAGGCGAACACCGGCAGTTTGCCTCGGGCGAGCGCCTGAGCCAGCGCTCCGTCGGCGGTGGTGGCAGCGCGCGTCTGGTTTCGGCGCCAAGACAGGTCGGCGGGCGCACCGAACGCGGCGCGGAGCAGGATCGCTCGCGCGAGTCGGCGCGGTGGGAGGTCGATTTCGTCGGCAAAAGCGCCGTGCTCATAGAGATCGGATGCGATCTCTTCGCGACGGGCCTCGGCCACCGTCGGGGAGAGTCCCCGCGTGTACCACGCGCACCACTTCGCCACCCGGCTCACCGAGCGGTGGTACTCGAGCGTGCGTGAGGCGCTCACGCGAAGGCCGTTCGCCCCAGCATCACTGCCGCGGGGGCATCCGCACTCGCCCGGCGGAATGCGATCTCGCCCTCACCGGTGACCCGATAGAGGCGTCGGCGCGGCCGGCCGTCGGCCTCGGCAATGGCCGCATCCTCCCACTCGGTCTGCAACAGGCCAGCCTCGGTCATACGGGCGAGTGCCTTGTAGAGGGTGCCGTGGGAGGTCAGCCCGGATCCGTCAGCACGCCCGGAGAGCTGGCGGGCCAGTGCGAATCCGTAGAAGTCGCCCTCTGCGGCATGCAAAGCCAGCCCGGCCTCCAAGATGTTGAGTTCGAGGGGGAGCAGTGTTCCAGGACGTCGTCGAGCCATGAGAAAACTATAGGAAGATAGGTTCCTTTAAACAAGAGGCAGTTTCTCAACCAGGCAATTCCGCCTTTCGCAGCGTCGCTGCGGTTCAGCCGTGGGCACCCGCGTCGCCCCCGGAGAGGCGGATGCCACTACAGCTGAACCTGAGCGCGCGTGCGTCGCTGAGCGTGCCTGCGCTACTCGGCGTGCGTGCGCTCCTCAGCATCCGTGACGACCTCGTAGACGTCGATCACGATGTCGCCACCGAGTTCGCGGGCGTTGCCGACGAACGCCGACCGGGTCAGCCACTGCAGCATCGGCTCCGTGGTGCGGAATACAGGCGCGGTGACGAAGTAGTCGATGACCGCGGCGTCCGGGTCGCAGTGCCGCAGCACTCCCACGTTGAAGACATCGACGATTGCGCCCGATTCCGTGGCGAACTGATAGCGCGCCTCCACGTTCATGGTCTGGTCCGAGCGCGCGGTCGCCCAGTCCCCGCCGCCCGGAAGCACCGTTCCGACGACGTCGCCGCTGACCCTGCCGCCGGTGATCGGATAGAAGATCGTCGACTCGCGGTCGCGCTTCTGGAGCAGAATCTCCGGCGCGATCTCGGCGACGATCGTCAGGGCGAATCGCAGCGACACCGAGTCGCCGGTTGCACCGAGCACGGCCTTCTCCTGGGCTGCATGGTCAATTGCATTCATCGCTGAGCTTCCTTTCGAGCGTTTGAGTGAACCGGTGATTGAGTGAGCCGGTGAATGAGCGACTGGGTGAGCACTTATGCGTAGAAGCGGTACAGCCCGTGCGCGACGACGGCCGGCTTCGTGCCGCCCTCGATCTCGATCGCCTGGTCGACGCCGATCTGCACGCCGCCGGGAATCTCGGTCACCGTCGCGATGGTGGCGCTCATCCGGATGCGCGAGCCCACCTTCACCGGCGCCGGAAAGCGCACCTTGTCGAGGCCGTAGTTGACCTTGGTGGCCACACCGGTCACGTCGAGCAGCTCGGTCCAGAACGGGATGGCCAGCGACAGGGTCAGAAAGCCGTGGGCGATCGGCGCACCGAACGGGCCCTCAGCAGCGCGCACGGGGTCGGTGTGAATCCACTGGTGGTCATCCGTCGCATCCGCGAAGGTGTTGATCTGCTGCTGGGTGACCTCGCGGTAGTCGGTGTAGCCGAGTTCGCGGCCTTCGAGAGCGGTCAGTTCGTCGAAGCTGATGGTGGTGGTGGCCATGGTGTTCCTTTGCTGTGAGTGAGGGTGATGCGGACGTAGAACGAATGTTGAGAGTTGCGTGAGGTGGCGGATGCGCCTGGCCCGGCCGGTCAAGCCGCCAGCCGGTCGAGGCGGCACGCTCTAGCGAAACGCGCCGATTCCGGTGATGGCCCGGCCGAGAACGAGCGCGTTGATCTCGTGCGTGCCCTCATAGGTGTAGATCGCCTCGGCATCGGCGTGAAACCGGGCGACATCGGTGTCGAGGGTGATGCCATTGCCGCCGACGACCTCGCGGGCCAGGGCCACCGTCTCGCGCAGCCGCAGGCCGGTGAACATCTTGGCCAACGCCGAGTCCTCGTCCCGGAACTCGCCGGCGTCTTGCCGCTCGGTGAGGCGCACGACGAGCGCGAGGCACGCAGTGACGTTGGCCAGCATGACGGCCAATTTCTCCTGAATGAGCTGAAAGCTGGCGAGTGGCCGGCCGAATTGCTCGCGTCTGACCACATAGTTCACCGCGGCTTCGTAGGCTCCGGCCTGCACGCCGGTTGCGATCCAGGCGACGTCGGAGCGCATCCGGCCGAGCATCGCCGACACGTCGGCGAAGGAGTTCACGTTCTGCAGGCGAAACTCGTCGGCGACCTGCACCTCGTCCAGAGTGATGTCAAAGTTCTGCATAATTCGCAGCGCGGTCTTGCGTTCGATCTTCGTCAACGTGACGCCGGGGGCATCCCGCCGCACGAGAAATGCCTTGACCTTGCGGTCAGCCTCATCGCGCGCGAAGACGGCGAGATACTCGGCGGTGTCGGCGCCGCCGATCCACCGCTTCCGGCCGCTCAGCACCCAGCCGTCGCCGACCCGGCGGGCGCTGGTTTCCAGGCCGCCGGCGATATCGGAACCGTGATCGGGCTCGGTCAGTGCGAAGACACCGGTGAGCTCGAAAGAGCGCACGAGTGGGTCCCAGCGCGCTGCTTGTTCGGCGCTCCCGCCCCGGTTGATCGCCGTGCGGAACAGCCCGGACTGCGCGTTGTAAAAGGTCGCGATCGAGGCATCCGTCTTGGCCAGTTCGAAATTGCGAAATCCCGAATAGAGGCCGCGAGGCGTCGCCCCATTGAATTCGGGCGGCGCCATCAAGTTGAGCTCAACCAGCGGGGCGATGACCTGGTGCGGAAACTCGCCGCGCTCCCAGTGGTCGGCCAGCACCGGCCGCACCTGCGAGTCGAGCACGCCGCGCAGCCGGGCCAGCACGGCGCGCTCGGCGTCGGTGAGCAGGTCGGCAAACCCATACGGGTCGGCGTCCGGTCGGCGAAGGGCCGACACCGGATCCGGGGAAGCGTGCGGGGACATCAACCGGCCTGCAAACCCAACAGGCGCACCGCGTTCTCCTTCAGGATCTTCGGGCGCACCGCGTCTTTGATGCTCAGCGCGGCGAAGTCGGCCAGCCAGCGGTCGGGGGTGATCAACGGAAAGTCAGAGCCAAAGAGCACCTTGTCCTGCAGTAGCGAGTTCGCGTGCCGCACGAGGTTTTCGGGAAAGTACTTGGGCGACCAGCCCGACAGGTCGATCCAGACGTTGGCCTTGTGGGTGGCCACGGCGAGCGCCTCGTCCTGCCACGGAACCGACGGATGCGCCATCACGATCTGCAACTGGGGAAAATCGGCGGCCACGTCGTCGAGCAGCATCGGGTTCGACAAGCGCAGCTTGAGGCCGAATCCGCCGGGCAGTCCCGAGCCGATCCCGGTCTGGCCGGTGTGGAAGATCACCGGCAGGCCGAGCGTCTGCAGCGTCTCGTAGAGCGGGTAGAACTCCGGAGAGCTGGGGTCGAAGTTCTGCACCGTCGGGTGGAATTTGAACCCGCGCACGCCGAAGTCGTCGACCAGGCGGCGCACGCGATCCGCGGCATCCGCCCGGTTCGGATCAACCGAACCGAACGGAATCAGCGCATCGTTGTTGCGTGCCGCCCCGCGCGCGATCTCTTCGCTGCTGTTCGGCGCGTGTCCGAGTGCAATCTCGGCGTCGACCGTGAAGACCACTGCGGCCATCTGGCGTTCGCGGTAGATCTCGGCGATCTCGTCGAGGCCGGGCCGTTTCGTATCGGCCTTGAAGTATTTGCTCGCAGCGTCGACCAGCGTGGGCGGCAGGGCGTTGTGCCCGTGATCGTCGATCTCAATGTGAACGTGAGTGTCGATCGCGACCACGTTCGGCAGATCGAGACCCAGCTGGTAGACCATGGCTAGCGCGCTCCGGCAGCCGGCGCCGCGGGCTGCAGTTCAGCGGGCAGCGGCGGAAAGTTCTCGCCGACGGTCTGCAGTTTCTCGCCGAACTGGTCGAAGAAGGTTGCGGCCAGATCTTCTGCCGTCCAGCCGCCCGTCTTGTATTCGGTGACGACGGGTTCGGGGTGCGACCACAGCTGCACGCGGTCGCCGCCGATGCCGATGGCCTGGCCGGAGATCAGCGATGCGGCGTCGGAGGCGAGGAAGGAAACCAGTCCGGCGACGTCGTCTGAGGTGCCGAAGCCGAGGTCGTGACGGAAGAATGCGGGCATCGGCTCGCCGTTCTTGTCGGCTTCGACGGCCTTCTGAAAGAAGGGAACCGTCTCGGTCATCGCGGTGGCGGCCACCGGGATCACGGCGTTGACGGTGACGTTGGCGCGGGCCAGCTCGAGCGCCCAGGTGCGCACCATGCCCACGATGCCGGCCTTGGCCGCCGCGTAGTTGGTCTGGCCGAAGTTGCCGCGCTGCCCGGTCGGCGAGCCGATGCAAATGATGCGGCCGCCTTCGCCCTGCTCGCGAAAACGGATGGCTGCGGCGCGTACGCAGGTGAACGTGCCGCGCAGGTGCACGTTGATGACGGTGTCGAAGTCGTCGTCGCTCATCTTCCAGAGCACGGTGTCGCGCAGCACGCCCGCGTTGGTCACCAGGATGTCGAGGCGACCGAAGTTGGACACCGCCGCGTCAACGAGCTGCTGGGCGGTGTCGGAGCTGCCGACCGGAGCCACCACGGCGATGGCGCGGCCGCCGTTCGCCTCAATGCTCGCAACGGCCCGCTCGGCCACCGTGGCGTCGACGTCATTCACGACGACGGACGCGCCCTGACGGGCAAGCTCCTGGGCGTAGGCGAGGCCGAGGCCCCGACCGCTTCCGGTGACGATTGCGACTTTTTCTGCCAACAGCATGGCCAGACTCCTCGGGGTGACGGTGCACGGCGCCCCGACGTGTGCGGGTTGCTCTGCGGTGATTCGTAGTGAACACTTGATTTAGATCAATGACAACGTAAATACTTGAAATTGTCAATGATTAATAAACCCATTCATATTGTGAGGTCACGTGCACGCGCAACCCATCCCGCCGGCCCCGGCCGTGCGCTCCGGCTCGGCGCCCGTCATGCCGTCACGGCTGCTCGCCTCCGACCTCACCGATGAGATCGAATTCCTCACCGCACGCGCGCGGTCGGTGGGCACAAGTCGAGCGAATGCCCTGCTCGCCCCGCTCGAGCTGAAGGTGCGCTCCTATTCGGTGCTCGCTCTCGCCTGCAGCGGCCTGGCGCCGTCGCAACGGGAGATGGCCGAGTTTCTCAGCCTCGACCCCAGCCAGATCGTGGCACTGGTCGATCAGCTCGAGCAGCGCGATCTCGTCGCGCGAGTGGCCGACCCCCGCGATCGCCGGTCGAAGGGAATCAGCGCCACACCGGCCGGCGAGGCGCTGTATGACGAAGCCAGGCGAGCCGTGCGCACGGCAGAGGAACAATCACTTGCCGCGCTCAGCACGGCAGAGCGCGAACAGCTGCGCGACCTACTGACACGCGTCGCCTTCGAGTAGACGCGCCACATGGCGCGGCACCCCGACAGCACCCCTCCGGCCGCGGTCAGCCACTCGCGTAGCGCGCGCGTAGGTCCGCCTTTCGAACCTTGCCGCTCGCGGTGCGCGGCAGCTCCTCGATGACGACCAGGCGCTTCGGAATCTTGTAACGCGCGAGGCGGCCCTCGAGCAGCGAACGGATGTCGGCCAGCTCGAGTTGCGCCCCCGGCCGCAGCGTCACGACGGCGCAGGGCACTTCGCCCCAGGTCTCATCGGGCAGACCGATCACGGCAACGGCGCTGACGGCATCCAGGGTGCCAATCAACTGTTCGATCTCGGCCGGGTAGATGTTCTCGCCGCCGGAAATAATCATGTCCTTGAGCCGATCGGCAATAAACAGGTAGCCGTCGGCGTCAAGATAGCCGAGATCGCCCGAGCGAAACCACTCCCCGTCGGCGTGCGCGTCCTGACTCGCCTCCGGCCGGTGCCAGTACTCGGCGATGACGTTGGGGCCGCGCAGCTGGATCTCGCCGACGGTGCCCACATCGACGAGCGAGCCGTCGTCGCCGACGATCCGCAGTTCGGTGAAGAAGTGCGGCAACCCGGCCGATCCGGCCTTGTCGCGGCTCCGGGCCGGCGCGAGGCTCGTGGCGCCCGGCGAGGTCTCGGTCATTCCGTATCCGCCCGAGAAGGCCAGACCGCGTTCCTCATAGGACTCGAGCACGCGCAGCGGAACTGGGGAGCCCCCGCAGGTGAGCTTGTGCAGCGACGAGATGTCGGTCGTCTCCCAGTCGGGGTGCTCGCAGAGCATCTGAAAGGTCGTCGGCACCCCGCTGATCATCGTGGCGCGGTGCTGGGCGATCAAAGCCAGGGTGCGCGCCGGGTCGAACCGAGGCTCGAGCACAACCGTTCCGCCCTTGAGCAGCGTCGGCAGTACCCCCATGCCGAGTGACGCGACATGGAACATGGGCGAAATCATGATCGAGACATCCGTGCTGACGATGTCGTAATCGACGATCACGTTGAAGCAGTTCCAGGTGAGGTTGCCGTGCGTGAGCAGGGCTCCCTTCGGCCGGCCGGTGGTGCCGGAGGTGTAGAGAATCATCGCCGGATCGTCGAGCGAGACCTCGGCGGCTTGCCGTTCTGCGGATGCCTCCGCCACGATGTCGTCGAACGTCTCCGGCCACACGTCGTGGGTGTCGGGAACAACCTGCAGCGGCTCCTCGCCCTTTTCACCGATGACGATGCGATGGTCGACGGCGGAATCTGCCGCGCCACCGACGGCGAGCACGGAGAGGGCCTGCGCGTGGATCAACACACGCGCGCCGGAATCGGCCAGTGCGAAGTTGATCTCAGGAGCGGCAAGGCGCGAATTGAGCGGTACGAAAATGGCGCCGAGGTTCGCGACCGCGAAGAGTGTTTCGAGAAACGCAGGGTGGTTCTCGCCGAGGTAGGCCACCCGGGAACCTGCGGCTACTCCGCGCTCGGCCAGCGCATTGGCCAGACGGTCGATCCGTTCGGCGAGATCCGCATAGGTGAGTATGTTTTCACCGAAGACGAGTGCGGTCGCCTCCGCCGACTTGATGCGGCGGCGATCGATCCATGACCCCAGTCCTTGGTTCGACATCCGAAACCCTTCACGCTTGTGGCCTCATTGGCACCATCAGACAACGCCGCGTGCACGACGGCGCACAGTGGAATCTACAACGTAAAGTTAATAATTGAAAAAGTCAATGATCTAAGCAAAATCGCACATTGCCTACCCCCACTACGGGGCGCCGCGGCGCGTCGCGACCGGCCGACCGCTAGCCTTCGGCTGGAGATATCTTCGTTCACCAACCCACCGGCTCGCGGGGGCGCCCTGGCCGTGTGCGACTCGGTCCTCCACATCCTGAATTTCACCGCCAACCATAAGTACGGGGTACTCGAAAACGTGAAGAACATCAAACAGAATGCGCTGGGACGGGCCGTGGCTGCAGGCCTCGGACTCCTCCTGGTCGCCGGGGCGTCCCTGGTCGCCGTTGCACCGGCGCAGGCCGTGACCGTCACCCACACCGTGACCGGAACAGTCTCCGGCATGACCGAGACTGGTAGCGCGCCCCTGGCCGGGGCTGAGCTCGTAGTCAAGGACGGCCCGTCCGCCATCGCTGATGACACCGGCGCCTTCTCGGTGTCAGTAGTGGACGGCAACTACACCTTTACGATTTCCGCGGTTGGCTACCTCCCCTACAGCGGCGGCTTTGACGTCGATGGCGGAGACGCAGACTTCGGCCCGATCAATCTCGAGCAGGACCTGCCCGAAGCACCCGCGACGTACTCGATCAGCGGCGTGGTCACGGCCAAGGACGCCAACCCGGCCTTCGCCCCCACCGTCGTGCTCTCCGGTATTGCGGGATCATCCCCGTGGCAGACCGAGCCTGACGCAGAAGGAAACTTCACGTTTGAGCGCCTCGACCCGAGCGCCGACCTTTCGCTGACCGTTTCAGCAGAGGGCTACGGAACAAAGGTCATTGCTGCCCCGATCACTGACGCAGATGTCACCGTGTCGGTCGAGCTCCTGGCCAACCTGACCGCCGGCACCGTCACGATCACCGGCACCCACGCCGTGGGCAGCACGCTCACCGCTGTGACGGCCGGCTGGCCTGCAGGCACCACGTTCAGCTACGCGTGGGGCGCCGTCGGACCCTACGCTCAGAACTCGGGCGACATCGAGGGTGCCAACGCATCGACTCTGCCGGTGACCGCCGACATCGTGAACAAGCGAATCTGGGTGCAGGCCATCGGCCACCTCGACGGCTTCGCTGACGGATACTCCGAGCCCGCCTTCACCGACGCCCCGCAGCTGCCGATCGCAGCCCCGCCGGTCGCCAACTCCTCTGAGCTGGCCGCGTTCCTTGAGGCCAACGGCTCCACGCCGGCGTCCCAGACCTCGGTCGGCCTGCCGGCTGGCGCCCTGGACCCGACCAAGAGCTACACCGCCAAGGTGCCGTTCGCCGGAAGCGACGACTTCGTTGACGTCTTCCTGTACTCGTCGCCGATCAGTGTCGGTACCTTCCCGGTCGTGAACGGCGTCGCACAGGTCACCCTGAGCGCCAAGGTGCTCGGTCAGCTCGCTGCTGGTTCGCACACGCTCGTCGTCGTCGGGCAGTTCACCGGCACCGTGTCGAGCGTTGCGATCAGTGTCTCTGCGGTGCTCGCCGAGACCGGCTCGAACGCTGTTGCACCGATCACCGCTTCCGCGCTGCTTCTGCTGCTCGGTGGCGCGCTGGTTGCCGTGCGTCGCCGTCGCGCGCACGTCTAACCACTCGTAGTACGAAAGGGGCCCGGCCATTTGGCCGGGCCCCCTTTTTGCGTGCCGGGGTGCGTGAATTTCCCACGCGTGCGCTCGAATCCTCGGCCACCGGCATCCGGAGCGACGTTCTGAGCGCACGCGCGAGCCGCAAGCGCGCGAGCCGCAACGTGCGACGGCGGCTAGAACCGACGCGCGAACGGCAGCGGTTTGCGCATCCGCACGAGCAACAGGATCGGCACCAGCACGTAGGGCAGGTTGAATGCCAGAAACTTGACCGGGTTGGGTGTGCGCCATTGCGCCTCGCCGAAGAACTCGACACCGAACACGATGATCCCCGTGATTGAGGCGATCATCGTCGCGTAGATCACGCTGGGCAGCTGAATCCAGTTCCAGCCGCGGACGAGCGAGACGACGAGCACGATGTAGAACGGCATATAGAGGAACGCCGACAAACCGGTGACGATGCGCATCCAGACCGGCGGATGCGCGAACAGTGGGTCGGTGTCGTGGGCGTACCACCAGTTCGAGTTCACGAAGAAGTTGCTCGACGGAGCTGAGATGTCGACGCCGAGCGTGGGCAGCAGATCGCTGATCAACGAGGTGACCGTGAAGGCCGAGAAGAGCGCGATGAGAAGGATGTCGACGGGGCGATCGCGTAGCCGCAGGGACGGCGCGAAGGTCGTCGGCTGAACGGGATTCGGCGCAGGGGGCTGCATGCCAGATCACATTAGTCCGGTTCGCCACGCCGCAACCCGCCGGGGCCGCCTCACTCATGTCGGGCATCCGCCCCGCGCTGCCGCCGACTCGGCGTGCAGATGCGTCACCGGCCTGCCGAATCACCGGCAGAATTGACAGATGACGATTCCGCTTTCCGGCACCCAGTTCGAGCTCTCCTTCGGTGACTACACCGCCACCGTCGCAAGTGTCGGCGCGACCCTGCGCACACTAACGCACGCCGGGCGCGACCTCATCGTGCCGTTCGACGCCAACGAGGTGCGCCCCGGGTTTCGCGGCGCCATCCTCGCCCCCTGGCCGAACCGGATCGTCGACGGACGCTACACGCAGGACGGCGTCACCCACCAGCTGAGCCTCACCGAGCCGGATCGCGGGCATGCCCTGCACGGACTCGCCGGCTGGCTCGACTTCATCGCGCTCGAGGAGCCGTCGGCGGATTCGCCGTCGCGCGTCGTGCTCGCCTCGACTATTGAGCCTCAGGCCGGCTACCCCTACCGCCTGCAGCTGCGGGTCGAATACACGCTCGATGCCGACGGACTCCGCACCACGATGATGGCCCGCAATGTCGGCGCGGATTCCGCGCCCTACGGCACCGGCCCGCACCCGTACCTGATCGCGGGCGAGGGCACCGTCGACGACTGGACGCTCACCCTGCCCGCCGAGCGCGTGCTCACCGTCACCGACGAGCGGCTGATTCCGATCGGTCTGGCGGATGTCGCCACCGAGGGAGACGGTGCGCTCGACTTCCGCACACCCCGCGTCGTCGGCGGCACCATGATCGACCACGCCTTCACCGGTCTGAGCCGCGACGAGGACGGCATCGCCGAGGTACGGCTGACGGCGCCATCCGGTACCGGTGTCGCGATGCGCTGGAGCACCGGCTGCCGCTGGGTACAGCTGTACACGGCTGACCAGCCCGACCCCGCCTTCAACCGCGGGAGCCTCGCCGTCGAGCCGATGACCTGCCCGCCCGACGCGTTCAATTCGGCAACCGACCTGATCATGCTGAAGCCGGGTCAGCTCGCCTCGGTCGGCTGGACGATCGCCGCGATCTAGGCTTTTCGCCGGTTTGCCGGTTTGCCGGTTTGCCGGTTTGCCGGTTTGCCGGTCTGCCGGTCTGCCGGTCTGCCGGTCTGCCGGTCTGCCGGTCTGCCGGTCTGCCGGTCTGCACCGAGTTTGCGCGTTCCGGTCGAGTTGCCCTGTTCTACCTGGGCAACTCGACCGCAAGCCTCAATCTCGGCGAGGGTTGCCGGTCCGGTGCCCGTCCGGGGGATAACTCCTGCAATCCCGGATGCGGCGCGACGGAACCCTCGGAATCAAGCGGCCCAGATCTGCCTGCCGACAGAGTTGCCGGAGTTAGCCACACCTTCCGAGCCCCAACACCCTCCCAGCCGTCTGCTAGCCTCCCCGACCACCCGCATCCGCCCGGAGCTGCCGAACCGTTCGGGGGTTAACTCAGGCAATCCCGGATGCCGCGCCATAGAACCCCCGGAATCACGCGGCCCTAATCTGCTGGCCGGCAGGATTTCCTGAATTAGCCACGCGCGGGGGCAGAAGGGGCCGCAGGCGCTACTTCTCGGGCTGCGCAGGCGCTCCTGCCTGCGCTGCGGCGGGAACGACTGAGAGGTCGAGGTGCCAGCGCATCGGCGCTGCGGCCGAGACAGACATGACCCGACCGGATGCGACTGCCTGTGAGAGCGAGTCGCCCCAGCCCGTCGCGGGCTCAATCGCCAGCACCGGATCGGCGGCGAACTCGCCGTTGTCCCAGAACAGGCCGAGATACGGAAGTGCGGTCGGATCCCAGCTCAGCCGCAACGACTGCTCTCTGCCGAGATTCAGGGTGGCGGAATCCGCCGTGACGCCGGGCGGCAGGAATGCCTTGACCGAGGTTTCCGGGGAGAGCATGCCGTGCGGCGGCTGCACCGGGAACTGCAGCCGAGCCCCGCGGTTCGGATACTCCTCGACCAGCTCCGGCCTGATCTCGCGCCCGGCGAGACCCAGCGTCAGCGTCGCGTGCGGACCGGCGCTGAACTGCGGATGCGCACACCACAACAGCGGGTACTCCCCCATCGCGTCGGTTGTCGCGGTGTATTCGAACCGCAGCCCGGCATCCGTCGCCCCGATCGTGCGCCGCACCGTGACCGGCAGGCTGGTGAGTTCGACGGCCATGACGAGCGCGTCGGCCGACGCCGACTCGACGGCCCAGGGCACATTCCACAGATCGCCATGGTCGGGAACGGACGTTCCGTCGGGCAGAGCATCGGCTTGCACTGACGGAGCAACCTCGTCCCAGCCGCCCATTCCCGCGTGGACGAACGGCGCGCCGAGGCCTGGCCGGTCGCTCGGATAGCTGGGCGCAAGCCACTCTGCTCCGTCCGATCGAAGGCTGACGATGCGCCCGCCGCGGTCTGCGTCAACAGCGCAACGCAGTCCCCGACCAGTCACCTCCCAGCTCATGCCGTGACTCGCACAGCCACAGACCCGATCACGCCGGAAGCCCGATCCGACGATCGCCCGAGCGCATCTGCCGGATGACGATGGCCGTCACGGTCAGACCGGGCATCGCCGCGTTCTGCCGGAACGCGTTCCCGTCGAGCAACCGTCACAGGGCGACCGTCTTGGGCAGCAAGCTGCCGAGTTTATGAAGCTGCTCACGCAGCAGTGCAATATCGGCTTCCCGGGCGGCCTGGAGGTCGTCGGTGAAGAGCAGCATCGTGGGCAGGGAGGTGGCGAAGTAGTCGATCGTGGCCCGGGTCGTCGACAACTCGTCGACATACTCGGAGAGCCCCGCGCTGAGCGCCTCGACCTCGTCGTGCCGGCCGAGTCGCGCCAAGGCGAGCACCGAGTAGAAGCTCTGCGTGCTGAACGGTTGCACGTTCATCTGCACGAAGTCGCCGCGGAATGAGGCCGAACGAGCCCAGGCGGCGTCGGCGCCTGCTGCGTCACCGGCCGCGGCCAGCGCATCCCCGAGCTGCAGGTGCAATCGCGCTGAATTCGCGAGCGGATGCCGCGCCTCACCGAGCGAGGCCGGGCTCAGCAGGGCGACTTCGATCAGTCGCACCGCCTGCGGGGCGTCGCCGTCGGCCACTGCCGTCTCGGCCAGGGCGAGATGCGCGGTATCCCAGGCGGCAAGAGCCTGCCCTTCGCCACCTTCCCATGGCTGGAACGCGCGCGCGGCGAGCAGATCGCGCGCCGCAGCCGGGTCGCCCGTCGCGGTGAGCAGGTTGGCGTAGACAACCGTGAGGTCGTCGCGGGAGGAGACCAGGTCGATCTGCCCGGCCAGGAGCCGCAGCCGTTCGGCGGCTGAATCGCCGAGTCGAGCGGCCAGCTGGTCGGCTTCGTAGAGCAGCTTGGCGTCGGTGGGAGCCAGACTTCGAGCGGCCCGATAGTGAGCGCGGGCGGCCGGGCCGTCACCCCGCACGTTGTAGGCGGCGATGCCGAGGTTGCGCTGAGCCATCACCTGGATGCGGCTCGACGACGAGCCGGAGTTCGGCAGAGCGGTATCGGGCCGAGCGGTGTCGGGCCGTGCGGTGTCGGGCCGTGCGGTGTCGGGCCGTGCGGTATCGGGCTGTGCGGCATCCGTTGCCCCCTCGGCCTGAACGGCCTGCTCCCAATATGCGATCGCGGTCGCGTAGTTGCGCTTGTCGTAGTGCCAGTTGCCGAGCAGGGTGGCGGCGAGGGCGTCGGCCGGGTCGGCGGCGAGGGCCGCGGTCAGCACCCGGATGTCGTCGGCGCGCGACGCCTGGCAGAACTCGGCGTTGACACTCTGGGCCGACGCACGCGCGGCGGCAGCCAGCTCGGTCAGCCCCTGGGCGGAGAGCAGAGCGGCGCGGTGGTACTGAACCAGCGGACCAACCTGCACCTGGCCGAGAGCCGTGGAGACGGATGCGGCGGCTGCGGCGTCCAGCACCCGCAGCGCGTCGTCGATCAGTCCCGACCGGGCGTAGTCGAGGGCGACGTCGAGCAGGGTGGGGGCGTCGGCGCTGACCGGCAGGCCGGCCAGGTCGCGCGCCCACTGGTCGAGCGGATCGGTGGCCAGGGTCACCGCCACACGCGCGGTCGCCTCGGTCTCGCGGCCCAACCGGCGAAGCACCGCGGCGAGAAGATCGGCGGCCTGCAGGTGCGAACCGTCGAGCCGCAAGACCTCGCGCAGATCGGATTCGGCAGCGCTGAAGTTTCCGGCCCGGGTCTTGACGCGGGCGAGGGCGTAGTGGGCGGGCACCCGCCAGGCCGAGTTCCAGGTCGCCTTGGCCAAGTACTCCTCGGCTTCCGCGTCACGGCCTTGTCGCTCGAGCAGAACGCCGAGGCGGTAGTGCGCTTCGCCGTCGGCGGGGTTGGAGACCCGGGACACCAGTCGATCGATGGCCGTGCGCAGCAGCTGCTCGGCTTCGGCCTCGGCACCGGCCCAGAGCAGACGCTCGGCGAGGGCGATGTTCGAGCGCACGTCATGCGGGTCGCGGCGCAGCGCCTCGCGCCAGTACGGTTCCGGGAACCGGTTGGCGTGACGATACTGGTGCAGGTACTGCCCGGTGAAGAAGAGCTCGTCGATCGATTCGATGTCGGCGGGCAGCGGCGGCTCGGTGGCGGCGCCGGCGATTTCTACGTCGTTGGCCGCATCCGCGCGGGGACGCCAGCTGATCAGTTCGGTTCCCGAGTGGCTCACGGTGAGGGTCAGCGCCGTCGCCTCGTGGCTGCCGGCTACGGTCAGGGTCTGCAGCAGTGGCAGGCCGGGGGCGAGGTCATGCGTCGTGCTGCTCAGGATGCCGTCGGCGTCGCTGCGGAGTTCGACGACGCATCCGGCCAGGTCTTCGGCGACGGCGACGCCGATCGCAATGACGGTCGTCGCGGAGGCTGCGGACGCTGCGGATGCCGCGGCCGGCGTCACCTCGAGGCTGACCGCGACCCGGTTGGTGGCCTGGTGAGCCGGACCGATCCCGTGAATCGGGTACCAGTACTGACTGAAGGTTTTGGTCTCCCCGGGGGCGAGGTAGGAGAAGTCGGGCTGGTTGTCGGTGAACGCCCCGGCCATCAGCTCGATGTAGGGACCGTCGGTGTCGGTGAGGCTGGCATCCCAGGCGTGGCCGAAGGGGGCGTCGCCCCAGGTCCACATCTTCTTGCCCGGCGCAATGTGCCGGTCGGCCCAATAGACGAACCCGGCGCCGCGGCGGTGGTCGTAGCCGCCGAAGAAGTCGTCTTGCGTGTCGGTCACCATGTACGACGTGGGCACGGGGATGTTGCGGTACCAGTCGAGCCGGTCGCCGTCTGGCGTCGCCGCGGTCTTCTGGGCCGGGTAGTCGACGCCGTAGTAGCGGCCCTCGACCGCCGGATAGCTGGCCGTTGCCCGCTTGGCGTGATCGGCGACCTGGCGCACATCCGTGGGAAAGAACGCCTGGTAGTCGTCGTCGACGGCCGCAGCCACGTTGGCCCACCAGAGGAAGGTCTGGGTTTCGTCGGTGCGGTTGTAGAGGCGCACGCGGGCCTCGATCGCCGCACTGGTGGGCCGCAGCCGGATGCCGTGCATGCCCTTCATCCGGGTGAAGGGGTCGTGGTCGGAGCACCAGACCGTGACGGCGCCGTCGGCTTCGTGCTCGATTTCGAAATCGGTCGGCAGGAAGGTGGCCGGGCGGTGATGTTGCGGCCAGTTGAACTCGATACCGCCGGAGATCCACGGGCCGGCCAGCCCGACGAGGGCCGGCTTGATGACGTTGTTGCGATAGAAGAAGTCGTAGTCGGCGACCTTGTCGTAACCGATGTGGATGCGGCCGCCGAGCTCGGGCAGGATCACCAGGCGCACCCACTGGTTCTCCAGGTGCACGGCCTGCCAGGCGTGCGGAGTCTTGGTCTGGCTGATGCGCTCGTGGAACGGGAGCGGATAGACCCGTCCGCTGGAGCCCTGGTACACGCGCTGCTCAAGAAAGGCGGGAAGGGCGTCCGGGGCGAGTGGCAGGTAGGTGTCGATCACCAGCGGTTCGCTCCAGCAGGCGACGCCGGCATCCTGCAGCTCGGTCGGCACGGCGGGGAGCTGGATGGTGGAGATCGCTTCAGCGAGCGCAGCGTCGAGTGCGGCGTCACAGGCGGCGTCACAGGCGGCGTCAGGCGTGGCGCTGTCGCGCGCTGCCTCGTGAAGTTCATTCTGCATATCGAAACCCTAAAAGCCGGTTCGGGGCCGGGGAATGGTCGATCTGTCGGAAGAAATGGACAAAACGCTGATTTCTGGAATGCTAGGCGGATGGTCATCGCCGACGGTTTCCCCGGACAACGCTTGTTTGTGCTGCCCCGACCTCGTGTCAGGGAGGCGCTGCAGCAGCCGGGCACCCGTCATCTGCTGGTCACGGACTGCGGCTACTTTCCCGAGGCTCGTTCCCATGGATTGCAGCGTATTGAGCCCATCGACCAGGCGGTGATCATCGTCTGCACCTCGGGCACGGGCTGGTGCACGCTCGACGGCGTCACCCACGCGATCGAGAAGGGTCAGGTACTCGTGCTGCCGCCGCAGGTGCCCCACGCCTACGGGAGCGAACAGGACGATCCGTGGACGGTGTGGTGGTTACACCTGAATGGCAGTGACGTGTCGGAGTTCCTGGCCGCCTCGGAATTCACCGTCGCGTCACCAGCGCGCACGGTCAGCGACGTCTACCGCCTGGTCACGCTGGTCGAAGACGTCGTGCAGCAGATGGAACGTGACCTCGGCTCCGCGAACCTGCTCGCGGCATCCGGTGCCGCCTGGCATCTGCTGGCACTGCTCACCTCGGGAGCCGGCGCCCCGACCGCACAGACCACGGTCATCGACCGCGCCAAGAGCTACCTGCGCAGCAACCTGTCCGACCGGGTCAGCGTGACCGAGCTCGCGGGAATGGCCCGGCTCAGCCCGTCACATTTCGCGACGCTGTTTCGCACGCAGGTCGGCCTGCCGGTTCTGCAGTACCAAACCCAGTTACGGATGGCGCGGGCACGCGAGCTTCTCGACACCACAGACCTGCCCGTCGCTCGCATTGCCGAGGGCATCGGTTACGCCGACCCGTTCTATTTTTCGCGTCAGTTTCGTGCGGTGCACGGCACGACGGCCCAGCAGTACCGGGCGCAGCGCAAGGGGTGACTTGCTTCGCTCTCCTGTGGCGGCGGCGCCGCTGTCTGCTGCTGCGGCGGCGGCGGCGGCGGCTGCGGCTCGTCGCGGTGGGGCGGCGTCTGCGGCTCCGGCATCTGCGGCTGCCCGTCGGGCCGGTGGCTAACTCCTGCAATTCCGGATGTCAGGCGCAAGCACCCGCAGAATCACGCGGCACTTTTCCGCCGCTCAGCAGGATTTCCTGAGTTAGCCACACAAACGCGCCGAGCGGATGGCGGTTGGTCACCCCACCGGGAGGCACTGGCCGACCCGCACGAGCGTGACCAGGCCGAACGTGTAGCGCACGTGGAGGCTCGTGGCCGGGAGATCCACTCCCCCGGCGAGGTCGATGTTGCCGCCGAGTCCGCTGTCTTCGTTGTACCCGAGCGCCTCCCACGCCGCAACGATCCGCTCCGCCGCCGCGACGTTTCCGTCGGTGATCTCACGGTCATGCTCGTCGCTTGACGTGTCGGTGATCACCCCGGTGGTGAAACTCACGTCGGGATAGATGTACGACATCCCTGCGTTGTTGGCGCAGGTCTCGACGGTCACGATGGCCGGCGCATCCGCGGGCGTCTCGCTGAGTGCACCGCTCGTGCCGTCACCGTTCGAAATCGTCCAGACCGCTGACGGGCCGGCGGCAGCCACGGCGACATCGAGCAGTGTCTGCATGCCCGCCTCGACCTCGATGACGCTCAATTGCGTGGCCGACTCGTCGGGGACAACCTCGGCGGGTTGGGGAAGTGACTGCTGCTCCTCCTGGTACTCGACAGGATTCCCACCCCCCGGCTGCGATTGCTGGTCGGCGGCAGTAACCCGCCCAAGCAGAATCCACAGCACCACAATCAGACCAATGATGCTGAGAACCACGGCCACGCTGCGAAACTGGCGCGCTCGGTCGAGGTCTTGAGCGTGAGCGTGCTCCCCGGCTGCGGCGTCGGATGCCACTGGAACGGGATCTCGCGTTTCCAACTCCAGGGCCGCCCCCGATTCCGGCCCCGGGTCGATGGCGCGGTCGGGCCTCCGGGGAATCGGAGGCGGTCCTCGACGCACGGTCGATCCAGGGCTTCCCCCGCCGGCAGTGGATGGCGCCGACGTGTGCGCCGCCAGTCCCACCGCACGCGCCTGACGCTCAGCATCCGCCGCTGCCGCCGCCGCCGCTCGCCGCGGTTTCGAATCAAGAATGGAGATGCTGAGTGCGGCCGCGCTGGCCGCCACGAGCATGAGCAATGCCCCCGTCGGCCCGGACGCCAGTTGATTTCTCGCGGCAATGGCGAGAACGCCGAACATGCCCAGGGCGGCGCCCCCGGCGCCGACCAGACTCTTGGCCCAGCGTTCGGTCGCCCCGAGCCAGACCGCGGCAAGCACGGCGAATGCCGCGCCACACGCGCAGATCAGGCCGAGGACTGCTCCGATCACCGCACCGGCCACCAAACCGATGAGCAGGAATGCGCCGCCACCACTGCCCGACTGCACCGCGCCGATCAGCAGACCGCCGACCAGCCCGGTCCCGCCGCCGAGCAGCGCTCCGACGGCGAACAATTTGGTGAACGACTGACTGACGGCTCGTCCGGGCAGGATGGCACCGGGGCGGCTGAGCCGATCGGAGGCCAACGCGCGCGGTGTCCTCACGTCGCCGTCGGCATCCGTCGCGTCGTCGGCGCTCAGCTGCGGGCGGTCGCCGCTTGGACTGCCGTCGTGCGCACTGCCGTCGTGCCGCTCGCCGTCGCTTGAATTGCCGTCGCTCCCCATGCGTTTCCCCCCCGGTTCCGCTCCAACCTACCGGCCCTCTTCCCAGCGCCACGGTGGCTAACTCCTGCAATCCCGGATGTCGAGCGTCACCACCCCCGGAATCACGCGGCACTTTTCTGCCGCCCGGCAGGATTGCAGGAGTTAGCCACTCCGCCCGCGCAGGGTTCAGCCCCGCGACGGATGCCAGACCCCCGACCCACTCGCTAGCCTGAGGTCATCGGCAGATGAAGGGGAACTCATGCTGGAGATCAGAAACATCAACAAGCACTATGGCAATCGCCACGTGCTGCGCGACGTGAGCTTTACCGTCGGCAACGGGCGCATGACCGGATTCGTTGGGGGAAACGGGGCGGGCAAGACCACCACGATGCGTATCATTCTCGGTGTGCTGGAGACCGATGCCGGCCCGGACGCTGGCTCTGTGCTGCTCGACGGCGTTCCGCTCACCGCCGGCGACCGCCGCCGATTCGGCTACATGCCCGAGGAGCGTGGCCTCTACCCCAAGATGAAAGTCGCCGAGCAGCTCGTCTACTTGGCCCGCCTGCACGGCCTCAGCCCTGCCGAAGCCCGCAGCAACACGGCCGAACTTCTCGAACGTCTCGGCCTCGGCGAGCGCGCCGGCGACGCGGTCGAAGCGCTTTCACTCGGCAACCAGCAGCGTGCCCAGATCGCCGCGGCGCTCGTGCACGACCCCGAGTTTCTCGTGCTCGACGAACCGTTTTCCGGCCTCGACCCGATGGCCGTCGAAGCCGTGCAGGGTGTGCTCAAGGACTACGCGGCCAGCGGCGTTCCCGTGCTCTTCTCCTCACACCAGCTCGATATCGTCGAACGGCTCTGCGACGATCTGGTCATCATCGCCGACGGTCAGATCCGCGCCGCCGGCCACAGCGAAGCGCTCCGCGAGCAGTTCAGCACCCCGCTCTTCGAGATTCAGGTTGCCGACGACGCCGACTGGATCCACCACGTGTCCGGCATCGAGGTCGTTCACGTCATCGGCGGCTTCGCCGTCTTCCACGCCGAGACGGATGCCGCGAGCCAGTCGGTTCTCTCTCTGGCCCTCGGCCGGGGAGGCGTGACCTCGTTCGGCCCCCAACGCCCGTCGCTCGCCACCATTTTCAAGGAGGTCGTTCGATGAACGCCACGCCGACCACCACGACCGACAACGGCAGCGGCAGCGGCAGCGGCAATGCCAACCCCAATGGCACCAACGGCAGCCGCAACAGCAGCGCCGCCAGCACCGGCATCCGCCCCCGCACCACACGCCCCGCCCCGAGCCTCGTTCAGAGCATTTGGCTTGTCTCGACCCGCGAGATCATGGCACGCATCCGCAGCAAGGCGTTTCTGATCTCCACCGGAATCCTGCTGCTGCTCGCCGTCGGCTCCGTCGTCGCCGGCGGAATCGCCAGCGCCAACCCCACGCTGCCGAAGGTGGCCGTCGTCGGTTCGGCCGCCGACGTGATCGCGACGAACCCCGCCCTCGAAACGGTGGCGGCCGACAGCGTCGCCGATGCCGAAGCGCTGGTGCGCGACGGTTCGGTGGACGCGGCGATCGTGCCGGCCACAGACGCGGGCTCCCCGCTCGACATCGCAGTGATCGCCCTTGACTCGGTGCCGAGCGGAGTGATGGGTGCGCTCACCGTCAGCCCCGGCATCGAACTGCTCGAGCCGCCCAGCCAGAACGGCTTCATGAGCTATCTCGTCGCCATCGGCTTCGGGCTGGTGTTCTTCGTCTCCGCGATGACCTTCGGAACCACCATCGCGCAGAGCGTGGTCGAAGAAAAACAGACCCGTGTCGTCGAGATTCTGATGTCGGCCATCCCGGTGCGCGCGCTTCTGGCGGGCAAGATCGTGGGCAACAGCATCATGGCGTTCGCCCAGATCGCCCTGATCGGAATACTGATCTCCAGTGCCATGGCCTTCACCGGCCAACGTGTGCTGCTGGCCGACCTCGGCCCGTCGGTCGTCTGGTTCGCCGTGTTCTTCGCATTCGGTTTCGTGCTGCTCGCCGCCCTTTACGCCGCGACCGCCTCGATGGTGTCGAGGCAAGAGGATGTCGGCTCGGTCACCTCCCCCGTGATGATGCTCGTGATGCTGCCCTATTTTCTGGTCATCTTCTTCAACGACAATCCGACAGTGATGACGATCATGTCCTATGTTCCGTTCAGCGCCCCGGTCGGAATGCCGATGCGCATCTTCCTCGGCGCGGCCGAATGGTGGGAGCCGTTGCTCTCCCTTCTCATCCTCATTGCGACGACTCTCGTCGTGATCGTGCTCGGTTCCCGCATCTACTCGAACTCGCTGCTGCGCATGGGCGGCCGGGTCACCCTCAAGGAGGCGTTGCGCGGTTAACCCGACCCGCAGCATCCGCGCACACTGACAAGCGGATGCTGCGTCGCGGGTCGGTTCCCCGCAGATTTCATGCAACCCACGCATAGAATCGCCGTGCCGATGTGCGGGAGGATAGAGGAGTGACCCAACTCCATGACCTGACGTCCCGCGGCTTCGCATCCGACAACTACTCGGGCATCCACCCGCAGATTCTTGAGGCCATCGCCACCGCGAACGGCGCACATCAGATCGCTTATGGCGACGATGTCTACACGGCCCGGCTCAACGAGGTCTTCGTCAGCCACTTCGGTGAGGGCGTCGAAGCTTTCCCGGTGTTCAACGGAACCGGCGCCAACGTCACCGGCCTGCAGTCGATGGTTCCGCGCTGGGGTGCGGTCATCTGCGCGACGACCGCGCACATCAACTCCGATGAGGGCGGCGCCCCGGAGCGCGTCGGCGGCCTCAAACTGCTTGCCGTCGCGACGCCCGACGGCAAGCTCACTCCCGAACTCATCGCCCAGGAAGCCTGGGGCTGGGGCGACGAACACCGCGCACAGCCGCTCGTCGTGTCGATCACGCAGACCACCGAGCTCGGCACCGCCTACACACCCGACGAAGTGCGGGCAATCGCCGATTACGCTCACGCGCACGGCATGAGCCTGCACATGGATGGTGCGCGCATCTCGAACGCGGCGGCCAGCCTCGGCGTGCCGTTCCGCGCCTTCACGCGCGACGCCGGCGTCGACGTGCTGAGCTTCGGCGGCACCAAGAACGGCATGATGCTCGGCGAGTGCATCGTGGTGCTGAACCCCGCCGCATCCACCGGCCTGAAGTACCTGCGCAAGCTCAATATGCAGCTCTCCTCGAAGATGCGCTTCGTCTCGGCCCAGTTCATCGCGCTGCTTGAGGGCGACCTCTATCTGAAGAACGCCGGCCACGCCAACGAGATGGCGCAGCGCCTGCGCAGCGCTCTCGAAGCCGGCCTCGCTGACGGTTCACTGCACGGCCTCTCGTTCACGCAGGCCACCCAGTCCAACGCGGTCTTCGCCATCCTGCCCGCCGGGGTCGCCGATCGCCTGCGCGAGTCGTTCCGGTTCTACGACTGGAACCCGGCCACCCGCGAAGTGCGTTGGATGTGCGGCTTCGACACCAGCGAAGACGATATCGATGCCTTCATCGCTGCCTTGCGCCGGGAGCTCTCGGCCCCATGATCGTCGTTCTCCCCGCGCGCGCGCGCCCACATCGTCGCGTCACCATTGGTCGAAGCGACACTGTGGGCGCACCGGCGAGTGCGGGAGACCCGAGCGCAGACATCCGTCGCACAACCTGCAGCACCTGATCGAGGAGTACCGACGATGAACGTCTTCGCAAGCAAACCGTGGCTGGCGTCCTATGCGACGGGAGTTCCGGCGACGATCGACATGCCAACCGGCTCCCTCATCGACATAATGGATGCCGCGGTGAAGACCTACAAGTCGGCCATCGCCCTCGATTTCTTCGGCGCGACCACCAGCTATAGCCTGCTCGGCGAGCAGATCTCCCGGGTCGCGAACGGCCTCGCGAAACTCGGCGTGAAAGCCGGTGACCGGGTGGCCATCGTGTTGCCGAACAGCCCGCAGCACATCGTCGCGTTCTATGCGGTGCTGCGCCTCGGTGCCATCGTCGTCGAGCACAACCCGCTCTACACGCCGCGCGAGCTGCGGCACCAGTTCGAGGATCACGGCGCCCGCGTCGCCATCGTCTGGGACAAGGTCGTCGACACCGTGCTGGCGTTTCCGAGCGACGTTGCCGTGCGCGCCACGATCTCGGTCGACGTCACCCGGGCCATGCCGTTCGGCAAACGTCTCGCGCTGCGCCTGCCCATCAAGAAGGCACGCACCGCCCGCACCGCGCTCACCTCCTCCAAACTGAGCAAGGGTGCGATCAGCTGGGACACCCTCGTCACCTCCCGGCCGCTGCGCCGCTCCCACCCGCGCCCGGCGGTCACCGACATCGCGGTGCTTCAGTACACGAGCGGCACCACCGGATCGCCGAAGGGCGCCATCCTCACCCACTTCAATCTGCACGCGAACGCCTTGCAGGGCGCGGCGTGGGTGCCCGGCCTCCAGCACGGCAAAGAGGTTTTCTACGCTGTTCTGCCCATGTTCCACGCCTACGGCCTCACCCTCTGCCTCACCTTCGCGATGAGCATGGGCGCCCGGCTGGTGCTCTTTCCCAAGTTCGACCCCGGTTTGGTGCTGGATGCCGCGCGCACCACCCCGCCGACGTTCCTGCCCGCGGTTCCGCCGATCTACGACCGCCTCGTGCGGGCTGCGGCCGAGCGCAAAATCAGCCTGGACAGCATCCGCTTCGCCATCTCCGGCGCCATGAATCTGCCCGTCGCGACGGTGGACCGCTGGGAGGCCGCCACTGGTGGCCTGCTCGTCGAGGGCTACGGCATGACCGAGACGTCACCGGTTGCCGCCGGAAACCCGATCGGGCCGAGCCGACGCCCCGGCACCGTCGGGGTGCCGTTCCCGAGCACTGAGATTCGGGTCGCCGACCCCGACGATTCAAGCGTCGACCGCGGGTTCGACGAAGAGGGCGAACTGCTCATTCGCGGACCGCAGGTGTTCTCGGGCTATTGGAACCGCCAAGACGAGACGGCATCCGTACTTCTCGCCGACGGCTGGTTGCGCACCGGCGACATCGTGCGCGTCTCCGCCGACGGCTTCATCACCATCGTCGACCGGATGAAGGAACTCATCATCACCGGCGGCTTCAACGTGGCGCCGTCCGAGGTCGAGGAAGCCCTGTCGACGCATCCGTCGATCGCGGACTCCGCGGTGGTGGGCCTCCCGAGTGCGGCAGGCGGCGAGGATGTCACGGCGGCCGTCGTGCTCGTGCCGGGTGCCGTGCTCGACGTCGAGGCGTTGCGCCTGCACTGCCGCGGCCTGCTCTCGGCCTACAAGGTGCCGCGCAAGATCGTGCAGCTCGACGAATTGCCGCATTCGCTGATCGGCAAGGTGTTGCGCCGAAAGGTGCGGGAGCAGCTGACGCGTACGTCGGACTAGCCACACCGTTGGTCGAGCCTGTCGAGACCACGCGAGCCAATCTCCGAGGCCGGGTCGCGTCTGAAGGTCGACTCACCGGATCTCGACAAGCTCGATCACCGGGAGGCTCGATCACCGGGAGGCTCGATCACCGGGAGCATCGAAATCGCGCTCAGTGCACGAGAGTGCTCAACCAGATCACAGCCAGCCCGAGCGCCGACGTCACTGCCGCACTCAGCAGGCGCAGGCCCCAGCCCTGCCCGCGCCGAGTGGAGTTCACGTAGCCGAGAACCGCGAGAATCGCCACGCCCACCCAGAGCGCGATGTAATAGGCCACGTACTCATCGAGCCAGCCGATCACGGCAAGCAGCAGAAAGAACGCCGGCAGCAGCATCGCAACAACCATGCCCACCGAATGCTGAGCCGACCGGTACGCGGCGACGCTGATCGCCTTCCAGCGGGGGCCGCTCGTCTCCTCGCGCGCGACGACGCCCGAGTAGATATGGGACAGCCAGAACACCCCGATCGTGCCCACTGTGAAGACCAGCACCTCCCAGTCGGTGTTGAACTTCCAGCCCACCGCGATCAGCGCGCTGACGAGCACGGTCCCATAGATCGCATACTCGGTGCGATACACCCGTGCTACAACGGCGACGGGTTTCGCGGCGTTCGCTGCGACCGGCCCCGTCCATCGATGGCCCGGTGGCAGGGAACGCGACTCGTCGGCGCCGGCGTCATTCATCGCTGGCTTCTTCATCGGCGATTGCTTCATCGCCGGTTACGCGAGGTGAAGTCCCCGCAATGGCTCGCATGCCGTACACGGTACTTCGCTCTGCACCTGCGGTCCACGGCTGAGGCCTCGCTTCCGGGCGAATTCTTGAAGAATGTATAGCTTCGGAATATTTATCCCTCGAACAGGTTGTATCCCGTGGGTCAGAGTCGCCCCGCACCATCAGTCCACGCGAGGAAAGAACCACACCCATGACACTCATCACTGACACCGTCAACCGTTTCGCCGACACCGACGCGCCACTGCTGACCACGCTGGCCGAGCGTTGGAGCCCGCGCGGCTACGACGCCACCGCCGTCATCGACGAGGCCACACTGACCACCGTGCTCGAGGCCGCCCGCTGGGCTCCCTCCGCCGCGAACATGCAGCCGGCCCGCTTCATCGTCACCCGCCGCGGAACCGACAGCTTCGCAAAGATTCACGACCTGCTGACCGGCTTCAACAAGAGCTGGGCCGACAGCGCATCCGTGCTGATCGCCAACGTGGCCGACGCCACGATGAAGCCGGAGCAGGACAACCCCTGGGCCTCCTACGACCTCGGCCAGGCCGTCGCCCACCTCTCGGTGCAGGCGCAGCACGAGGGTGTGCACACCCACCAGATGGGCGGCTTCGACGCCGCGGCCATCGCCGAAGCCTTCGGTTTGAGCGAGAAGCAGACCGTCGTCTCGGTCATCGCGCTCGGCAAGCTGGCGGATGTCGCCACGATGTCCCCCGAGATTCTCGAGCGTGAGTCGACGCCGCGCGTCCGCAAGCCGCTCGCCGAGCTGCTGCTCGCGAACGACTAGGTCACTCCGACCCACGTCGGCTACCCCCATCTCGTTGGTCGAGGAGCGCGCGAGCCTGCGAGCACGCGTCTCAAGACCTCGCGAGCCGGCCTCGGGACGCAACCACGTTCAGAGTTCGGCTCGCCGGGTCTCGAGACGCGGCCTCCTCCGTCGGCTGCTCCTCGACCAACGAAAATTGTCACGGTCGGGCCCCGAGAGCCGTGGCCGCCGAGACGACTACGGGCGCAACAACACCTTGATCGCCCGACGCTCGTCCATCGCCGCGTACGCCTCGGCGACATCCGCCAGCGGCAGCTGCAGGTCAAAGACGCGCCCCGGCTGAATCTCCCCCGACAATACGTCGGGCAGAAGCTCCTCGATGTAACCGCGCACGGGTGCGACGCCGCCGTTCACGCCCACGTTGCGGTTGAACAGCGGGCGCACCGGCAGCTCTGGACCGCCGTTCGGCGCTCCCACATAGCCGACCATCCCACCCGGACGGGCCGAACGGATCGCCTGATCCATCGACTCCTTCGTTCCGACACATTCGAGCACGCAGTCCGCGCCGATGCCGTCGAAAATCTCGCGGATGCGATCGACCCCGGCGTCGCCGCGCTCCTCCACGATGTCGGTGGCGCCGAACTCGCGCGCGAGCGCCTGCCGGTCGGCATGCCGCGACATTGCAACGATGCGGGAGGCGCCCAGCCGCTTGGCCGCGATAATCGCGCAGAGCCCGACCGCGCCGTCACCGACGACGACGACGGAGCTTCCGAGGGTGACCCCGGCCGAGACGGCGGCATGGTGGCCGGTTCCCATCACGTCGGCCAGCGTCAGCAGACCGGGAACCTGCTCGGCATCCGGCATCTGCGAGGTGGCGACCAGCGTTCCATCGGCAAACGGTACGCGCACGAGCTCGCCCTGGGCGCCATCCGCAAAGCCGCCGAGCTTGTCGTCTGAGCCCCACCAGCCGCCGTTCAGGCAGGAGGTGCTGACGCCGTTTCGGCAGTTGATGCAGGTGTTGTCGCAGGAGTAAAAGGGTGCGATCACGAAGTCGCCGACGGCGACAGTCTGCACATCGGGTCCGATCTCCTGCACGATTCCGACGAACTCGTGGCCGATGCGGTGCGGCTCGGTCGTCGGCGTCACGCCCCGGTAAGGCCAGAGGTCGGAACCGCACACGCACGCGGCAACGACGCGCACGATGGCGTCACCGCCGGTCGAAAGTTTCGGTTCTGCTACCTCGTCGAGGCGGATGTCTCGTTCACCGTAAATCACTGTTGCACGCATGTTCCGAGCCTAACCCGCGCGCCCGAGCGGGCGCGAGGCGCTGGGCCGACGCGCCCTACATTTCGTCGGGGATCTCCTCGGACTCATCCGCCGGCCGACCGGCGGATGCCACGGTGAGCGAATCCCCGTCAGGCGCCAGATCCACCCGCACCACGTCACCGTCGTGCACGGCTCCGGAGAGAAGGGCCCGCGCCAGGTGATCGTCGATCTCCTGCTGCATCAGGCGGCGAAGCGGACGCGCCCCATAGATCGGGTCGTAGCCGCGCTCGGCCAGCCACGCGCGCGCATCCGGCGTGACGGCCAGTTCGAGCCGGCGGTCGCTGAGCCGGGTCTGCAGCCGGTCGATGTAGAGCTCGACGATCTGGCCGAGGTCGTCTTTCGACAGGGCGGAGAAGACGACGATGTCGTCGAGCCGGTTCACGAACTCCGGCTTGAAGGACTGCCGCACGAGTGCGCGCACGGCCTCCTCTTTCTCCTCGGGAGTCAAGGTTGTGTCGACCAGGTACTGCGAGCCGAGGTTCGAGGTGAGCACCAGAATCGTGTTGCGGAAGTCGACGGTGCGACCCTGGCCATCCGTCAGCCGGCCGTCGTCAAGCACCTGCAACAGCACATCGAACACCTCGGGGTGCGCCTTCTCGACCTCGTCGAACAGGATCACCGAGTAGGGGCGCCGGCGTACGGCCTCGGTCAGCTGGCCGCCCTGCTCGTAGCCGATGTAGCCGGGAGGGGCGCCGACCAGGCGCGAGACGGAGAACTTCTCGCCGTACTCGCTCATGTCGATGCGCACCATGGCTTTTTCGTCGTCGAACAAGAACTCGGCGAGCGCCTTGGCCAGCTCGGTCTTGCCGACGCCGGTCGGGCCAAGAAAGAGGAATGATCCGGTCGGCCGGTCGGGGTCCGAGATGCCGGCCCGGCTGCGGCGCACCGCGTCGGCGACCGCGCGCACGGCCCGCTTCTGCCCGATCAGCCGGTGGCCGAGCTCCCCCTCGAGGTTGAGCAGCTTCTCGGTCTCGCCCTGCAGCAGGCGTCCCACCGGGATGCCGGTCCACATGGCCACAACGGCGGCGATGTCTTCGGAGGTGACCTGTTCGTTCACCATGCGTGGCCCGGTCGACTCAGCCATCTCTGCCTCGGTCAACTCACGTTCGATTACCGGGATGTCGCCGTAGAGCAGACGGGACGCCTTCTCCAAGTTGCCCTCCCGCTGGGCACGGTCGGCCTCGCCGCGTGCGGCGTCGAGCTTCTCCCTCAGCTCACCGACCCGGTTCAGCAAGGACCGCTCTTTGTCCCAGCGCGTCTGCAGCTCCAAGAGGTTTCTCTCTCGCTCGACGAGGTCTTCGCGCAGCTTGGCCAGGCGGGCCTTCGAGGCGTCGTCCTTCTCCTTCTTCAGCGCGAGCTCTTCGAGCTTCAGCCGGTCGACGCTGCGGCGCAGTTCATCAATCTCAACCGGGGCGGAATCGATCTCCATGCGCAGCCGGCTGGCCGCCTCGTCGATCAGGTCGATGGCTTTGTCGGGCAGTTGCCGGGCGGTGATGTACCGGTTCGAGAGGGATGCTGCGGCCACGAGCGCCGCGTCGGCGATCGTCACTTTGTGGTGCGCTTCGTAGCGCTCCTTGAGTCCCCGCAGAATGGCGACCGTGTCTTCGACCGACGGCTCCCCCACGAACACCGGCTGGAAGCGGCGCTCGAGCGCGGCATCCTTCTCAATGAATTCGCGGTACTCGTTGAGCGTCGTGGCGCCGATGAGGCGCAGTTCGCCGCGGGCGAGCATGGGCTTGAGCATGTTCGCGGCAGCGACCGAGCCCTCGCCGCCACCGGCGCCCATCAGGGTGTGCAGTTCATCGACGAAGGTGATGATCTGGCCGTCGGCCTCGTCGATCTCCTTGAGCACGGCCTTCAGGCGTTCTTCGAACTCGCCGCGGTACTTCGCACCAGCCACAAGCGCGGCCAGGTCGAGGGCGACCAGTTGCTTGCCTTTGAGCGACTCGGCCACGTCGCCGGCGACGATGCGCTGGGCCAGCCCCTCGACGACGGCGGTCTTGCCGACACCAGGTTCGCCGATCAGCACCGGGTTGTTCTTGGTGCGGCGGGTCAGCACCTGGCTGACGCGGCGAATCTCGGCGTCACGACCGATCACCGGGTCGAGCTTTCCGCTGCGCGCGATCTCAGTGAGGTTCACACCGTATTGCTCGAGGGCGGTTTTCGCGTCTTCCTGGGGCGGTTGTTGTCCAGCTTGCATGTCAAGTCCTCCAAGGTCGAGCACAGCCCGTGCGGCTTCCTCCAAGCTATCGAGCGGGCCCGCGACGCGCCACCTTTCTGCAGGCGCGGCCGGCCCGGTATCGCCCGGCGTCCCCCGGCCTGACTCAGTCGCGCCCCTGCCACGTCGCGATGTCGACGACGTTGCCTTCCGGGTCGATGAGAGAGGTGAAGGCCGGCGCGTTCCGATCGCCGAGGAGGCGCCCGCCGGCGGCGAGCACGGCCTCGATGCGTGCCTGAGCCTGGTCATGCGGCAGCGAGACATCCAGATGGATGCGATTGCGTGGCGGCACGTGTCGCTTCTCCTGAAACCACAGAGTCGGGCCGATCAGGTTGGGTTCCAGAAGATTTCCGCCACCGACAGGAACGTAGCCAAGCGCCGCGCTCCAGAAATCCATCACTGGCTCCGGATCCGCCGCGTCAAAAGCGATTTGCACGTGTTGTACGGCTGACGGGTCAGAGCGCAATCCCAGCTCCGCGGCGGCCTCAGAGATTCGACGTGCGAGATCGATGTCCAGATCGCTCAGGCCAACCCCGACGGTGATCACCTGAACGGTGACCGTATCCGGCCGAAGATCGATGAGCGGATCGTGACCTATCTCGGCCGCGAGCTCGGCAATTGCCGTGACGAAGCGAGCACCGGTGGCGAAGTCGCCGGTTTCGAAGAGCGCTTTTGCTCCCCAGTAAAGAACGCGCCAATCAGTGACGCCCGCGGCAGAGGAGAACTCGGAATCGGAAATCGGCTGAACCATGCACGGACCCTAACAGGAGGCATTGAGCCGCGGAAGGGTGCCGAACTAGGCTCGCATCGACGACGCAGGTGATCACAGTGGGCTCAAGTAGGAAGAACCGAACGTGACAGGGTACGGCGCGCGTTCCGGAGCGATCGACGCCGTGCGCGTGATCGGTGTGGCCGCCGTCGTCGCCGGCCATTCCTTGGCCATTCCCGCGGTGCGCCCGCTCGTCTACAGCTGGCACGTTCCGCTGTTCTTCTTTCTCGCCGGCTACTTCTGGTCGGCGGATCGGCCGGTCGTGGTCGAACTCCGCGCCAGAACACGCACCCTCGCTCGGCCATACGCAGCGTGGTGGATTCTCATCGCCCTCGTCTTTGTGCCGCTGGATGCCACGCGCGAGTCGACGACAGCCATCCGTCTGCTCGGTCCATTCGTCAACGGTGAGCTGTCGGCGATGCCATACACAACTTTCTGGTTCGTGTCGGCGCTGTTCGCCACGGTCATGTTGCTGCGCATACTCTGGATGCTGCCCCGAGCGATCGTCTGGGCCGTCGCGATCGCCGGCTCGATCTGCGGCACTCTATTCGGGGATGTGCTGGCCCAAACGCCGCTCGCAATCGGCAGCGCTCTCCCCTGTCTCATTTTTCTGATGCTCGGCACTCTGGCTCGCCCGCTGCGCGCGCGCATTACGAGGCCCGGTGTGGTCGGTGTTGTGCTCCTCATCATCAGCACCGTTCTCGTGGCGAGCAAAATTTCCGCCCCGCTGGACATCAAGCAAGGCAACTACGGCACCCCGGTCGTGAGTGTGCTCACCGCTGTCGCGATCTCGTTCGGCCTGGTCCTGGTGGCCGAGAGTCTCTTCGCGCGGGTGGCGGCCTCGCGCCACTCCGTTCTCGACTGGTGGCTCAACGCGGGGGCGACCCGGCTGGCCTACGCCGGGCTGGCCGTCGTGCTGATGCATCCCCTCGTGCTCTGGCTGATGCTGCGGTTCGCGCCGCCGGTTCCGAACTGGCTCGTCTTCGTTGTGACGCTCATCGTTCCGTGGGTGATCGGGGTTGCGGTGCTGCGCACATCCGCCTCCCCCTGGCTAACCGGGGTGGAACGCGTCGGCCGGCTCTCGCGCCTCTCTCGCCTCGACTGACGACCCCACCAGCCCATGCGTGCGTCTGAATCGTCGCGTCGGCGACGGCGCACGCGACGATATAGGCGCACGCGCGGCCAGTGGCGCGCACCCCACCCACTGCCAGCTTCACGACGGATGCCGCGTGCGAGAATGAAAGACCGTCACGTTTGGAATCTGCGCACTCTATGACCCCACTTCTCAGCACTCACGAGATCGCCCGCCTCGTCGGCAGTCAGGTTTTCTCACGCGGTGAGCGTTACGCGCGCAACGGAAACGTGGTCGAGATGGTGTGGCCGGAATCGGGCACGCGACTGCTCGGTCGTGTGGCCGGCTCGACCGACACTCCCTATTCGGTGACCGTGTCTTTCGCGGTGAGCATGTCAGGCGCCGTGATGAATGTCTCGGCGGTCTGCAGCTGCCCGGTCGGGCGAAACTGCAAGCATGTGGCGGCGGTGCTGATAGTGGCGCGCCGCCCGGACGTCGCTGACCTCGCCGACGGCGACGGCTCGGCCGGCGGTTCCCCCGCTCGCCGAGGCGTCTCGTTCCCCGCCCTGGTGCCCGATTTCGAGGGCGGCGGCGACCCCGAGACCGGCGCGAGGGCATCCGGCTCCTCCTCGCCGACCAACGCCAAAGTCGGCGCGGCCTCGCGCGGTGCCGCCGCAGCGAGCACCCCCGCCATTCCGGCCTGGCAGCGCCAGCTCGCCCCGCTGGCCCAGCCGACCCGTAGTCCGGCCGCGACAACGAGCACCCCGCTCGCACTGCAGTTCGAGGTGCTTGAGGCGACGCGTTCGAGCCGGATGACGCCCGGTCCGTCGACCTACCGGCTCGGCATCCGCCCGATGGTGATGGGAAAGAAGGGCGCCTGGATTCGCGGAAACCTGAACTGGACCAACCTCAGCTACGCCCGCGGCACCTATAACCCCGAGCACCAGAAGATTCTCGGCGCGCTCTACGCGCTCTACTCGGCCGGGCAAAGTTACTTCGTGCACATCGACCAGTGGATGCACCTCGACGGGTTTGGCAGCCGCGCCCTCTGGGAGTTGCTCGGCGACGCCCACCGCAGTGGCCTTCCGCTGATTTCGACGACGCCCGGCCAGGATCCGATCACGCTTCTGACCGAACCGGCGACCGTCGCCCTCGATCTGACTCGTCGGGCTACCGGACTCGAACTTGCACCGGCACTGCGATTGACCGGGGCCGACAACGCTGACGCCGCGGATGCCGCGGACGCCAATTCCGGTGCCGACTCGACCTCGACCGATCCCGACCGCGAACCACTCAGTTTCGGTTTCATCGGCGAACCGGCGCACGGTGTTTTCGCCTGGCAGCTGCCGGATACCGGTCGCCCGCCGCGCGCTTCGACCCGGTCGACTCGTGGCGGGGCACGACGCTCCGGCACTCCGTCGACCGGCCCTGCGACCGGTGCCCGGATCACCCTTGCCCCGCTGGCCACACAGCTCGACACTCCCCTGCGCCGGCTTCTCTCCGCCCCCGAGAACATCGTGGTTCCAGGCGAGGACGAGGCGGCATTCTTGGCCGACTACTACCCGTTTCTGCGCCGTCAGCTCGAGTTGACCAGCAGCGACGGCTCGTTCGAGTTGCCCGCAACGGCTCGCCCGTTTCTCTCGCTCGACCTCGAGCACACGAAGGATGCCGGCATCGCGCTCAGCTGGAGCTGGCAGTACGCCACGCCCCAGGCCGAGGCCGCCGCAGAGCCGTCCGCCGACGCCGACGCGTTGTCTGCACCCGCGCTCCAAGCCGCTCCGGCCAATCCCGGCCCACGCCTCCGCCTCCGCGCCCCGGAATCCGACGCCAACTACCGCGACCCGGCGCACGAGGCTGAGATCCTGCGCGAACTCGCCACGGTGCTCGCCCCGTTCGACTCGCTCTTCGAACAGAGCGGCGGCCGGCCCCGGCTCGCCGAGCGCAGCACCCTGACCGGCGCGCGGATGATCGAGTTCTTGGCCGGAACGGCGGCCGAACTGAGCGCATCCGGACAGGTTCTCGTGCAGCTTCCGGGCGACGGCCCCCAATACCGGGAGGCCGACGAAGCCCCGGTGATCAGCCTGGCCACCACCGAACGCCCCGACGACCGCGACTGGTTCGACCTCGCGGTGACGGTGTCGATCGAGGGCGAAGAGATTCCGTTCGATGACCTGTTCCGGGCGCTGGCGACCGAGCAGGAACTGCTCATTCTCGGCAGCGGCACCTGGTTCAGCCTCGACCGTCCGGAGTTCGCGCAGCTGCGCCGGCTGATCGAAGAGGCGCGCGGCCTGCAGGACTCGCACTCCAGCTCGCTCGGAATCAGCCGGTTCCAGACCGACCTCTGGGTTGAACTGCAAGAACTCGGTCTCGTCGCCGCGCAGGCCTCGGCCTGGCGGCAGGCCGTCGAAGGGCTGACGGATGCGACCCAAGTCGCCGCCCAAAAACTGCCGGAGTCCGTGAACGCGACCCTGCGCGAATACCAGCAGAGCGGATTCGACTGGCTCAGCTTTCTCTACGACAACCAACTCGGCGGCATCCTCGCCGACGATATGGGGCTCGGCAAGACCCTGCAGGCGATCGCTCTGATCGCACACGCCCGCGACCGGCAGCGGGAGCAGAAAACCGCCCCTGCCCCGTTCCTCGTCGTCGCGCCGACCAGTGTCGTGTCGAACTGGGCGGCCGAATGCGCGAAGTTCGCGCCGGATCTGCGCGTCGTGGCCATCACCGAAACGTCGGCCAAGCGCTCGGCAGATCTCGCCGCATCCGCCGCCAGCGCAGATGTCGTGATCACCTCCTACACGCTGTTCCGCCTCGATTTCGAGGAGTACAACGCCATCGACTGGGCCGGGCTGCTGCTCGACGAAGCCCAGTTCGTGAAGAACCACCAGTCGCGCGCGCACCTCTGTGCCCGGCGGCTCAAGGCCCCCTTCAAACTGGCGATCACCGGCACCCCGCTCGAAAACAACCTGATGGAGTTCTGGTCGCTCACCTCGATCACCGCTCCTGGCCTGTTCCCGAGCCCGTCGCGCTTCGCCGAGTACTACCAAAAACCGATCGAGAGAGACGCCGACTCCGAGCGTCTCGCGCAGCTGCGCCGCCGCATCCGCCCGTTCATGCTGCGTCGCACCAAAGACCAGGTCGCCAAGGATCTGCCCGCGAAGCAGGAGCAGGTGCTCGAGCTTGAGCTGCACCCGAAGCACCGCAAGGTGTACCAGATGCACCTGCAGCGCGAACGGCAGAAGGTGCTCGGCCTGATCGAGGACATGAACGCCAACCGGTTCGAGATCTTTCGGTCACTGACCATGCTGCGTCAGCTCAGCCTCGACGCGAGCCTGTACGACGAGAAGTACTCCGATGTGCCGTCGACCAAGCTCGACGCACTGATGGAGTTGCTTGAGGATGTCGTGGCCGAGGGGCACCGCACCCTCATTTTCAGCCAGTTCACGCAGTATCTCGGCAAGGCGCGTGACCGTCTCGACGCGGCGGGAATCTCCTACTCCTACCTCGACGGAAAGACCCGCAACCGGGCGAAGACCATCGCCGACTTCAAGAATGGCGACACCTCGGTCTTCTTGATCAGTTTGAAGGCCGGCGGTTTCGGGCTCAACCTCACCGAGGCCGATTACTGCATCCTGCTCGACCCGTGGTGGAACCCGGCGACCGAAGCGCAGGCCGTCGACCGCGCGCACCGCATCGGCCAGACCAAGAACGTGATGGTCTACCGGATGGTCTCGAAGGACACCATCGAAGAAAAGGTGATGGCACTCAAGGCGACGAAAGCGCAGCTGTTCGAGAGCGTGATGACGGATGGCGCGGTGAGCGGAACCGGCCTCAGCGCAGCGGACATCCGGGAGCTGTTGGCCTGACTCTTCGGCCCCGCGCGGTCACCGAGTTTGAGCGTTCCGGTCGAGTTTGCCCAGCAGAACAGGGTAACTCGACCGCACGTGTCAAGCTCGGCGCCGAAGATGCGCGCCCGTTGACGGAATCCCCAACTGAGAGCACTCTCAGTTTTGAGACCTGAAATGTCGGTTGCGAATCGTGTTCCTCCCAACGTTGTTTTCTAGGCTTCCGAGGGACGCCGACCTCAATTGCGGGGGTCGATGGCGAGTTGTGACCAGCTGCAGAGGGCGTGGGTGTTGTCAGCTTTTCTCGAGGATGTCGATCGGCGCGTTGCGTCAACGCTCACGTCACAACGCCGGGCGTGGCTGACCCGGCCGCGCACCCTCCTCGTCGGGTTTCTGCTGCTGCACCTGATCTTTCTGCTCGCGCTGCTTCCGACCATTCTCATCGGCGGTGCGCTGGGCGACCTTCCGCTCTATCGCACCTGGGCCGAGGAAGGCCTGACCAGCCAGCTCTGGCCCGGCCTTGATCTCGCCTGGGTCTATCCGATCGGTGCCCTCGCGCCCATCACTCTCGCCGCGCTCGGTGGCCCCGGTCTGTACCTGCTGTTCTGGTTTGTGATGACCACGGTGTTGAACGCCGGTGCGATCGCCGCCCTCACCGACTTCGGCCGACGCACCAGCGGTTACGCGGCAGCCTGGTGGTGGATGCTGCTCTGTTTCGTGCTCAGCCCGGTCGCCTTGCTGCGCCTCGAAGGCATCACCGCCCCACTGGTGATCATCGCGCTGGTACTCCTGGCCCGTCAACCGGTCATCGCCGCAGCTCTGCTCACCGTCGCTACCTGGATCAAAGTCTGGCCGGTCGCCGTTCTCCTCTCGATCGTCGCCGTTTCCCGGCAACGGATGCTCGTCATTGCGACCGCCGCCGTCGTCTCGGCCGGCGTCGTGGCCGGCGTCTGGGCGCTGGGCGGCCTGGCCTACCTCACCGGATTCATCACGATGCAATCCGACCGGGCATTGCAGCTGGAGGCCCCGGTCTCCACACCCTGGGTCTGGCTGGCCGCACTCGGGTCGCGGGGAAGCTACATCTACCAGAACTTCGCAATCGCAACCCGCGAAGTCGCCGGTCCGGGCGCCGCCGCTGCCGCATCCGCGATGACCCCGGTCATGATTCTGGCGATCGGCGGGGTGCTGGCTCTCATCGTCGTCGCGAAACGACGCCGAACCGACAGCGCGCACCTGATTCTGCTCGGCGCGCTCGCCCTGTCATCGGCACTCGTGGTCTTCAACAAGGTCGGTTCACCGCAGTACATGCTCTGGATCGCACCGATCGTGGCCGTCGGCGTCGCCTCCGACTGGAACCGGTGGCGCGTCCCGGCCTACCTGATGCTCGTGATCGGCGTGCTGACCACACTGATCTTCCCGGTGTTCTACCTGCCGCTCATCGACGGTGACCCGGCGGTCCTGATCCTGCTCACTGCGCGCAACGCCTTGCTGATCGTGATGCTCGGCTGGTCGGTGCTCCGGCTTTGGATGCTGGCCCGCGCGGGCGAAACGGAGCCGGCCCTCGCCTCCTCCCGCGTCGCGCCGACCGCGGCGCGCTAGTTCTCGTCGCGAATCATGCGGCGACAATCGCGCGGATGCACGACATCGGCTATGCAGCGAGCAGAGCCGCTCGACTCTCGACGAACGCACGCACGCACTGCTCAATCTGTTCCGGTGTGTGAGCCGCGGAAAGCTGCACTCTGATCCTCGAGCGGCCGATCGGTACAACGGGATACGCGAATGCCGTCACGAAGACGTTGCGTTTTTGCATTTCCCGCCCCATGGCCAGTGCCATCTGCTCGTCACCAAACATGACCGGAACGATTGGATGGCTTCCCGGCAGCAGATCAAAGCCTTCCGCCGCCATCTGCGCCCTGAATTGCGCGGCGTTCGCCTGCAGCTGGCCGCGAAGCTGACTGCTCTCGGCGACAATCTCCAACGCTTTGATTGTCGCGGCGACGATCGAAGGTGCCAGGGAGTTCGAGAACAAGTACGGTCTGGCCTTCTGCCTGAGCATCTGCACGATCTCGGCACGGCCGCTGACATAGCCACCCGATGCTCCACCGAGCGCCTTGCCGAAGGTTCCTGTGTAGATGTCGACGCGATCCCCAACCCCGGCGAGTTCGGGAGTGCCGGCACCCGTCTCTCCCATGAATCCGACGGCGTGGGAGTCGTCAACCATGACCAACGCATCGAATTCTTCAGCGAGATCGCAGATCTCCCGCAGCGGGGCAAGGTAGCCGTCCATGCTGAACACGCCGTCAGTGACGATGACAATTCGGCGTGCACCGATCTCTCCATCCGAACGCTTCATGGCGCGTGCCTCGCGCAGCCGTTCTGCCAGCTGCCCCATGTTCGAGTTGGCGTACCGAAACCGCGCTGCTTTCGAGAGGCGGATGCCATCGATGATTGACGCGTGGTTCAGCTCGTCCGAAATGATCGCATCATCGGGGCCGAAGAGTGATTCGAAAACACCGCCGTTCGCGTCAAAGCAGGAGGAGAAGAGAATTGTCTCTTCTGTCCCCAGAAAGTGCGAGACTTTTGCCTCAAGTTCGAGATGCAGATCTTGAGTCCCACAGATGAATCTCACGCTCGCCATTCCGAAGCCGCGCTCGTCGAGCGCTTCCCGGGCCGCGGCGATGATCGCTGGATGATTGGCCAATCCCAGGTAGTTATTTGCGCAGAAGTTCAGAACCTGAGCGGCGGGCTCGTCGCCGATCGCCGCCGAGATCGTTGCTGACTGAGCTGATGAAATGGCCCGCTCAACTTTGTAGAAGCCCGCGTCTTTAATTGCATCGAGTTCCTGGACCAGCTGCTCTTTCATACGAAAAACCATGTTCGTGACGCCTCTTTCTACAGTTCAGTCCAGTCAAGCACGACCTTGCCGGTCGAACTCGACCGGGCGATTTCAAAACCGTCGCGCCATCGGTGCGCAGGGAGTACATCGGTTATCACACTGGAAATAGCGGTGCGGAGCCACTCGCTAGTCTGCAGCATGGCGCTCATGGCGTACCACGTCTCATACATCTGGCGGCCGTAGACACCCTGCAGGGTAAGCATGCGGGTGACGACGCTCGCCCAATCGATTTCAAATGCCTCGGTCGGAAGCCCCAGGAGGGCGATCCTTCCGCCATGGTTCATGTTCAGGATCATCTGTTGCATCGCGGCCGCGTTGCCCGACATTTCAAGGCCAATGTCGAAGCCTTCCTTCATTCCCAGAGTCTTCTGCGCATCCTTGATGGTTGAGGTCGTCACATTGACGGCGATGTCGGCCCTGACGCCCATCGCGAGTTTCAGACGCGATTCGCTCACATCAGTGATCGCCACGAGGCGGGCACCAGCATGGCGTGCGACGGCCGCAGCCATGATGCCGATCGGCCCAGCGCCAGTGATCAACACGTCCTCGCCAAGGATAGGAAATTGGAGTGCGGTATGCACAGCATTGCCGAGCGGGTCGAAAACAGCACCGAGCACCGGGTCGATGCCGTTGTGATGCACCCAGACATTGCTTTCCGGAATCACCACGTATTCGGCGAAGGCACCATCCCGTTGAACCCCGACGCTCTGGGTGCGAATGCACATGTGCCGGCGTCCGGCCCGACAGTTTCTGCAGGTTCCGCAGACCACATGTCCTTCACCCGAGACTCTGTCACCGACGCGCACGTCTCGTACGTCGGGGCCGACTTCGACGACCTCACCGAAGAATTCGTGGCCCGGGATGAGTGGAGCCGCAACGGCGGACTGGGCCCAGGCATCCCAGGCAGCAATGTGCAGGTCGGTGCCGCAGATTCCGGTGGTCAGAACCCGAATCTTAACCTCGCCTGTGTGCACGGCAGGTTCGGGAACCTCAACAAGTTCAAGTCCGGATTGGTTGCCGGAGACAAAGAGCGCTTTCACAAAAGTCCTTAGGTTGCGCCGCGCCGGCCCCGTCGGATCGGCTCGGAAGAGTTGGTGTTCTAGATCGAATTTCGAGACTGAAGGCGATACTGCGCCGAGGAGAACAGATCCATGGCCGATTCGCCAATCACCCCACGGAGCAGTTCTTCACGGGACTGACGGATGCTCTCGTCGGTGATTCGACGCGCTTCTTCGCCATCACCGTTGGCGATCGCAGCAACGAGCTCGCGATGGTGATGGCGCGGTGGCATGGCGCCTCCCTCGGCGGCCCGAACGACCATGAACCATTGCATCTGCTCTTGAAGCTCGCTGATGATTCGAGTCAGCCGCGGCACCCCGGCGGCGGTGGCAACGGCCACGTGAAACTCGGTGTGCTTGTTGAGGTCGGGGAACAGCTCGTCGCCGGACTCAAACTCCTCGTCGAGTCGCCGCAGCCCCTCCACCTGTGCCGGAGTCGCCCGCATCGCGGCCATCTCACTGGCCTCCGGCTCCACCAGCTGACGAATCAGGTAAACCTGCTGAAGATCTGCAATCGAAATTCTCCGCACCAGTGTTCCCCGCTGGGGCAGAATCCGGATGAATCCTTCGGTGGCCAACCGGTTGAGTGCCTGACGCACCGGAGTCTTACTGGTGCCCAATTCCTGCGCGACGACTGACTCATCGATGACAGCGTCAGGAAACAACTGGCCCGACAAGATCTGATTCTTGATCTCTCGATATGCCGCATCTGCTAGTGACATGTTGCCCCTCTCATGCTCGAATCGTACCGAACGAGTGACTGAAATTCCACTCTTATTTTTTTGAAATTTCCTATTGACTTCATTGAAGTTTTCCCGGGACACTGAGCTGACGCTGCCGAGCTGAACCTCCGGCACTCGCACAAAGGAACGAAGGAGTTACCTTGAAGCTTTCAGTAGTGGGTGAGCCGCAGGCCCACGCCGCCGCCGCGTTCGCATCGTTCAATTCTGGGCAAAACGTTGGATTGTATGCAGCGACGCCCGACGATCTTCTCTTCGACGAGGCCAGCCACCGTGATCGCACGGCACCGATTAGGGTAACCGGCTCGCTCCTTCGGGACAGCGACCTCTTCGTTGTGGTTTCCCAAAGCAGAACCCTCAAACGCGTGCTCGGCGAGGTGCGCCACGAGATCGCCGGCAAGAGCGTTCTCCTTGCGCCCGGTGGGTTCGCCGGCGCCCTCCGGGTCGCTGAGTGGTTCACCGAATGGAACCTTCCCGCACCCCGTGTCGCCGAGGTCACCGGGTTCCTCGTAGCCGCGCAGGCGAAACACAGCACATACACTTTTGCCGCGGTCAAACGCAACCTGCCATTCGCAGCAGCAAACGCCGAACAGACCCATGAGATGCTGGCCGACTACCTGCCGTACTTTCCGGACCTCGTGCCGAGCGATCTCATCACGACATCACTGTCCAACACGAACCATATGATTCACCCCTGCGTCGTGCTCTTGAACGCGGCGCGAATCGAAAACGGGCTGCCTTTTCGTTTCTACCGGGAGGGCTTATCCCCGTCGACCGCTGACTTTCTAGACGCCGTCGACAGTGAACGGATGGAACTTGTCTCAGCGCTTGGCGCAGAACCGCTGAATCTCCGGGATTGGATGCTGCGCTTTTACGCCGACCAGGGCATGCAGGGCACTGACATTGTCGAATGCCTCCAGACGTTTCCCGCATTCGCTGACACTCCGTCTCCTCCCTCGCTCGACTACCGATACCTCGCTGACGATGTCGCTTTCGGAATCGCCCAGTATCTCCTGCTCGCCCAGCGTTTGGGCACGGCATCGGAGAATCTTCAGTCCCTCGTCTCCGCAACGACGTTGTTGCGAGGCACCCCCCGTACCGCCGACGAAGAGTCCGCCCGACTCTTTCAAGGCTTCTTGCTAAATCGAACAGGAGTTTTGTCATGAATGCACAGACCCGCCTCGAAGTTGAACAGATTTCGTCACTGAAAACGCGCCTGCTCGGTGGTGAACTCAACCGCCGTGGATTCTTGACGGCGGCGATGGGGTTCTCCTCAATAGCCCTACTTACCGCCTGTTCTGGAGGTCTCACGAATCGCGGCGGTGGCGGCTCGTCGCAAGTTATCCCGTTGTACACAACGGAGAATGATCCGGCGACGCTCGCCTTCTACAACCTGGTGATCGCAAACTTCACGAAGGACCACCCCGGCGTTGACGTCAAGGTCACTGTCTATGCAGACGCCAATCAGCTGCAATACCTCACCACCGCCTTTCAGAACAAGGTCGATGTGGGGATCTTCTCCCCCGCCGTGAGCTCGTTCGCTGACTTCGCTCGAGCCGGCAACCTCGCGAATCTCGATGACGTTGTCGCCGACATTGGGGCCGACGATTTTCTGCCGGGTACGCGCATCATGATTGGTGGCCACGACGTGGCGATGCCTTGCCAGTCAAATTCCTCGCTCGTCTACTACCGCAAGGACCTTCTCGAGGATGCGGGGCTCAGCGTTCCCCAGACTTTCGACGAGTACCTCGGTGCAATTCAGTCCCTGCATGGCAAAGACGGAATCTCCGGTATCGCCATGGGCGTCGGTCCAACCCCTCAGATGCCGCTCCAGTTCTTCGCCCCGTACATCTACCAATCCGGTCACGACTACTTTGACCGCGAGGGAAATGTGACGTTCGGTCATCCTGAAGTTCTCGGCGCCGTGGAGAAGTTCGTCTCGGTAATGCAGAACGCGCCCCAGTCAATGTACAACGGAGCTTTCGGCGACATTGTCTCGGCATACTCTGCCGGGCGCGCAGCGTTCGCAACCTTCCCCGGACGCCTCGGCGCCACCCTCGCTGATCGCGACCCCGATCTGGCAGCCCGCACGGGTGTCATGCCGATCCCAGCCGGCGATTTCATGACCGGCAAGCTTCACTTCGGCTCCGGCCAGCAGTACGGCCTCTACGCCAAAACGGCAAACATGGAAATGGCCAAGGAATTTCTTAAGCGGTTGACCACCGGCGACGACGCCGTCGCATTCGCGAAGACTGTTCCCGGGCATCTGCTTCCCCCGTTGAAGAGTGTGCAGGAGAAATTCCTGGCCGAGATCGACTCCGCGACCGATGGCTACCTGAAGGATCAGAAACGCTCCCTGCAGACCTTTATCGAAGCTGTTCCCGGGGCGATGACCGCTTCGGCCAGCATGGGAGCCGTCGTCGACCACAGTTTTGAGAGAAAGATCACGAACCTGTGCCCGTTCGGGGCAGAGATTTGGCCATCTCCGGCTTTCGATGGGGTGATGTTCCAGGAGATTCTCCTGTCGAATCGCAACCCGGAGGAAGCGTGGAAAGACTGCACCAGCAAGATGAAAAAGGTTTCGGATACCTATAAGTCCGCCAACCCGGGCTGGGCCCCCGAAGTCATCTAAGGCAGAGTGATGACACTCCTTGCCTCGGCTCCGCCGGAAAACGAGCATGCCACGACAGGCACGACGCCTGTCGATCATCGGGCGCGCGAAAGAAATGCCCCAGAACGGCGACGCCGACTGTCGATCGGGCGAATGATCCAGTACATCCTCCTGGGAATCGTGCTGTCCGTCAGCGTGCTCCCGCTTCTCTGGATCGTGCTGAACGCGATTCGTCCCGACTCCGAGATCTCGGCGTACCCGCCGACCTTCATTCCTCAGGAGGTCACACTCACGCATTTCTTTGACCTTTTCGAGATTTACCAGTTTCACGTCTACTTGATGAATAGCTTCCTGGTCTCCATCTCTGCCACCGTGGTCGCCCTTGTTTTCGGCACGATGGCCGCTTACGCAATGAGTCGATTCCGGTTCAAAGCACTCCGTGCCGTCGGCCAGCTGTCATTACTTGCCTATCTCTTGCCGCCGATTCTGGTGCTCGTTCCGGTCACCCAGATTCTGTTCGGCAGCGGCCTGGGAGACAACCGCCTCGCCCTGGCCGTGCTGTATGTGGCGACTCTTCTTCCCTTCGCGTTGTGGATTCTGCGCTCGTATTTCTCCGGAGTTGCGGTCGACGTCGAAGAGGCGGCAATGATTGACGGTTGCACGCGGTTCGGAGCCTTTCTCCGGGTCGTTTTGCCACAAGCGACGCCGGGAATCATTTCAACCGCCATCTTCACCTTCAACGCAGCGTGGAGTGAGTATCTCTTCGCCTCCACTCTGATGACCTCGACAGAGAAGCTTCCCGCCAATCCCGCGGTCTTTCTCCTGATGGGACATATGGGGACTGAATCGTGGGGATTGCTCATGGCTGCAGCTGTGACGATCGTGCTACCCGTCATGCTGCTGTTTCTTGTCGCACAACGCTGGCTTGTTGCCGGTCTGACTGAAGGAGCGTTGAAGGGATGACATCCGTCACACAAACCATGTCCAACAGCCGTGACACGGCCTGGTCTGAAGGATTCAGCCGAGAACCGAAACGCAAGCGGTACCTCACCGACAAGGCTCTCGCTCACCTCTTGGTGCTGCCGGCCTTCGTCCTCATCGCAATCTTTGCGGTCTACCCCTTCCTCATCGCGGTCTGGAACAGCTTCAACTTTGTTGACGTCACGACCGGGGCCTCCACGCCGGTCGGCCTTGAGAACTATGTCGCGATTTTCTCGGACTCCGCCGTGCGAGATGCGTTCTTGCGCACCGTGTCCTGGACGGTCTCGAACATGGTGTTGCAGGTCGTGGCCGGAATCAGCGTTGCGCTGCTTCTCAATGTCGGCCTCCGTGGCCAGCGCGCCGCGCGGGTGCTTGTTCTGGTCCCGTACATGGTGCCGGCAATCGTTGCGGCATTGATCTTCCGCTTTATGTTCAACGACGTGACGGGGGTCATGAACTATCTCCTACAGGCAGGCGGGCTCATCACCCAGCCTCTGAACTGGCTGTCGGACCCGGCAATGATGATGCCCACCTTGGTTCTCGTCAATGTCTGGAAGTATGCGCCGTTCTTCATCATCATCGTCCTGGCCCGATTGCAATCTGTGCCAAGCGAACTTTATGAGGCAGTGAGCATCGATGGAGGCGGGTGGCGGCACCGTTTGACGGCTGTGACAATCCCTTCCATCGTTCCGATCGTGCTGGCCGGAATGTTGCTTCGCACGATCTGGACTGCGTACGACTTCGATATCCCATTCCTGCTCTCAAACGGGGGCGGGCCGTCGAGCTCCGCGGTCACGGTTCCACTTGCGATTCGATCGATTGCCTTTGAATCGCAGCAGCTGGGCCAAGCATCGGCCCTGGCCGTCTGCACCGCCATTCTGTTGAGCGGGGCCGCGTACTTCTATCTGCGCGGCTACAACAAGAGCGAGCGGTCAACCGACTGAAATGACCAGTTCAGACCACGGGACCATCTCAATCTGCATCGTCGGGGCCGGCCCCCGCGGAATCTCGATCGTTGAGCGCATTGCCGCCAATACCTCGCTGTCGGCCGGTCGGACCGTGCACATCTTTCTCTACGATGAGTTCGAGCCAGGTGGCGGGCGGATCTGGTCGGGGAGCCAGCCGCCCTATTTGCTGATGAATACGCTGTGCGCCGATGCGACACATTTCACCGACGAGTCAGTCAACTGCGAGGGACCGATCGCGCCGGGACCAAACCTCTACGAGTGGTGTCATCTCGTCTGCTCCGGCGACGTGAGCGGAGTCGACGACAGCGTCATCGCTGAGGCTAGCCGGATGGAGCCGTGGTCTCATCCGTCGCGAAGACTGCTCGGGCGTTACCTCGAGTGGTGCCACAGAATGGACCTGACGCGATTGCCTCCCGCCGTGCGGGTCGAATTCCGCCGGAGTCAAGTCGTCGATGTGGAATCGCACGGGGGCGGCTACCTCGTGCACACCGCGGACGGCATCGATCCACTTGTCTGCGACAGCGTTATTCTGGCGACGGGTCACAGCGGGTTGATATCCAGCGCGACAGAAGCCGCGAACGGCTCATTTGCGTCGGCGAACAGTCTGTTCTACGGGCAGCCTGCCAACCCTCTCGATACAGATCTCACGAAGGTGCCGGCCCGACAGAAGCTGATTATGCGCGGGCTTGGTATGAATTTTTTCGACTACGTCGCGATGCTTACAGTCGGTCGAGGAGGTCGCTTTCACACCGGGGCCAACGGTTTCGAGTATCTCCCTTCCGGCCACGAACCTCTCATGGTTGTCGGCTCGCGCCGAGGAGTTCCGTACCGCGCCAAAGGGATATTCGGCAGCATGACGCCGACATTTTCTGCCCGGTATCTGACTGACCGTTACCTGCTGCACCTCGAAGAACGTGAGGAACAAGTCGACTTCAAGCGCGATGTGTGGCCGCGCGTCGTCAAAGATGCGGCGCTCACCTACTATTCAGTGCTGGCCGACGTTGAACCCGAGGAGTTCTCCGGCAGCATTCTGCAGGTACGCGACGGACTCGACAACCATGAGTGGGGTGATCCGACACTCGAGCAAATTCTCGCCGAGGCCGTTCCTCGGCCCGCGAAACGGATCGACTTCGAACAGCTTGACCGCCCCCTGCTGGCACAGGAATTCGACTCGTACGACAGCCTTCTCGATTGGTGGCGAAACGACCTTGTCGCGGACTATTCCGAGGCGGAGCGAGGGGGCGACAGTGCTCTGAAATGCGCTTCTCTCGTGATCGGATCCGGTCGGGCGGCCGTGCGCAGGCTTGCGCGCTACGGCGGGATCGCCGGCCGATCCTACGCGCGCGACGTCGAGTCCTGGTATCGGGGCTACGCGGGAGCGTTGGCCAGCGGACCGCCGGCAGAACGGATCAGGGAACTCATCGCGCTCGTTGATGCCGGTTTGATCATTCCTCTCGGGCCGGAGATGCTGGTCGAGCGTTCGGCGCACCATTTCGTCGCGTCGTCGCCGGCGCTCCCGGGCATGAAACACCTCTGCGAGGGACTTCTTGAAGCCCACTTGCCAGCAGTCAACCTTGCTCGAACGGCAAACCCGGTGCTCACCGCGCTTCACCGCCGCGGAATGGCACGATCGTTCGTCATTGCTGATGCTCGGCACGGTGACTTCGTTTCCGGCGCACTGGAAGTGGGCCGGCTTCCCTATGAGGTCGTGAATTCCGCTGGTCAGCCGCAACGCGGGCTGTTCGCCACCGGGGTTCCGCTTGAGTCGATTCATTGGGGAACTCAGCTCGGTCCTCTTGCCAAAACCAACTCACAATTCCTTCGAGATAGTGACGCCCTCGCTCGGGCCGCAGTAGTACATGGATTGGAAAATAGTGAACAACGCACTCGAATTGGCTCCGCTTCGCCCCTCGGTATCGCTGCTGACGGAACAGCTGCGCCAACTCGTTCTTACTCCTGACCGGGATACGTTCCTCAGCCGTATCACCAGGCTCCAGATCGCGCTGTGTGCTGCCGAGCGAACCCAGAGCCGAGAACTGGCCAGAGAACTTGGCGCGCAGCTCGAGGCGATCGCCGGGGAGGGTAGCGCAGACATCATCAGTGACGAAGCAACCTGGGCTCTCTCACTGCCCCCGGTGACAGTTGCGCTGCTGCGGCACGCAACGACAATGACGACGCAGCCGACCGCGCACGCTGAGGCAGACATCCGCCGTTTGCAACAGGCAGGAGCATCGGCAGGACAGATCGTTGCGGCAAGCCAGGTCATTGCATTTGTCAGTTACGTGGCCAGGCTCGGCTTCGCGATCGACACAATTGTGTGCTCCGGTGACAGCACGGCAGCAGCGACGCCCTCGTGCGGCGCAACCGCTGAAATCGTGGAGCATCCGCGCTCAGCGTTTCCGATCATGGAGTGGGCGGGCTGGCTGGACGGGGTTCCGGCAGATTCCTCTGCGGCCGTCGCCGGCAAAACTGCTCAGGGAGAGTCGGACTACTACAGAGTGCTTCGCAATGACCCGCAGGTTCTTGAGCTACGCACCCTTCTCTATGACGACATCATGACCGGCGAAGCGGCGCTCAGCCGAGCCGAGCGGGAGTTCGTGGCTCTGGCGACGTCGCTCGCGACGGGGTGTGAGTTTTGTGCGTCAGTTCATGGGCGGCGGCATTTCTTTCTCTCCCGCGACACAACGTCGTCGACCCTCCTGAAAAGTGAAGGCTACGACGTCTTGCCGAACGAGCGCGATCGAGCGCTGGCCGGTTTTGCAGCGGCTTTGGCCGCGACGCCTCCAGCGCTCACGACGACCCATGTCGGTCGACTACGCACGGCCGGGTTCACCCAGGAGGAGATTTTTGATGCGGCGAGCGTCTCGTCGATGTTCAGCTGGGCGAACCGGTTGATGCTCACTCTCGGCCAGGGCCGGCTGCCGGCCCGACGAGCTGAGCTGCTGCCGAGCTGATAAGTTCCTTGACGGCTCGATCAGCCGGTCGAATCCCGCTCGCCGAAGCCTAGGCGCGCTCGCGCTCCAGCTCGGCGGCGTGCAGCGACTCCTGGCCGACCGCGTGCGGGTGAGCGAACTGCTCGGGCTGGACGACCGGCGCGTGAGCCTGCTGGGCGGCGACCGCGGGCATCCCATGGTCGGCGCCGCGGGAGATCTTGTCGATCCAGGCGAGGGCGACGGCCGAGATAATGAAGACCATGTGGATGATGACCTGCCACATCACGCCATCCCAGGTGTACCGCTCACCCGTGATCGACTCGCCGGTGTCGACCTGACCACGGGCGGCCATGTCGCCGACCTCGATGAAGGTCTTGAGCAGGTGGATCGACGAGATGCCGATGATGGCCATGGCCAGCTTGACCTTGAGCACGTTCGCGTTGACGTGCGAGAGCCACTCGGGCTGGTCGGGGTGGCCGTCGATCTTGATCTTCGAGACGAACGTCTCGTAGCCGCCGATGATGACCATGATCAGCAGGTTGGCGATCATGACAACGTCGATGAGGCCGAGCACGCTGAGCATGATCATCGCTTCGTCGATGTGACGCAGGTCGCTGAAGACCTCGCCAGCGAGGTGCACGAGCTCGGTGATGAAGACGACGACGTAGACGACCTGGGCCACGATCAGTCCGAGGTAGAGCGGAGCCTGCAGCCAGCGGCTGAGGAAGATGAGGTATCCGATGCTTTGCAGCCCGCGATTCTGCGGCGGATAGTGACGGGTGGTCGGCAATGATGTCGGCGCTTTTGTCATTTGTGAATTTTATCGCACGCTTGCTGAACGTTTGTGCTGCACTAGGGCACGACGCCTGAGAGTCAGCTGGAAAGACGGCCGGCGCCACCCCTGATCGGGGTGACGCCGGCCGTGTGCAGGGTTCGGGTTACGACCCCGCCCGCTGCAGCGAGACGATCCCGGCCGGAAGCCGGTCTCTGGCCGAGACATAGACCGTGCCATGAAGCGAGTCGACCGAGATTCCGTAGACCTTGTTGCCGTAGGCGGTGCCCGGGTAGTCCTGGATCGTGGTCAGATCGGTGGCCGAGAGGATCAGCACGCCGCTGGCCTCGAAGGCGTCGCTCTGGTGGCCGAGGTACAGACGCTGGCTGACCGGGTCGACCGCGACTGAACGCAGGTCAGGAGCCGTGACCGTGGCCACCTCGTCGATGACCGCGAGGCTGATTCCGTCGTAGACCCGCACCGCTGCCGTTGCATCGGTGACATCGGAGTTACTCAGGTACACGCGATTCGTGGTCGGGTCGAAGGCGATGCCGTGCGAGCGCCAGTTGGCGCCCACGGTGGTGACGGTGGTCGTCAGAGCCCCCGTCGTCGCATCCGCCACATCGAAGCCGGTGCCGCGGGTGGTGCCGAACACCCGCCCGCCGACCAGGTCGACGTCGATGCCCCGCACGTTGCCGGAGAACGGGAACGGCCCGCGCAGCAGCGTGTCATCGGCGAGGTTCAGCACGGCCCACGATGCCCCGTAGGCCACGTAGAGCTCGTTCTTCGCCGTGTCGATGGCCACGTCGCGCACACCTTCGGCCGCGCCACCCGGAATGAGGTGGGTTGCCACGACGGTGTCAGTCTTCGGGTCGATTTCGACGACGCGGGCCGGGCGCTGTTCGTTTCCGACGAAGACATGACCGGTGCGGGAGTCGACGACCGAGCCGACCGGCTTGGTGTCGAGGTCGGGATTCGCCTGGGCCGACGGGATCGCCGCGAGTGCGGTCGGCGTGTAGCTGGTGCCCGTCGGAACAGCAGGCGGATCCGTCGGCGGCGTGGTCGGCGGCGTCGTGGGCGGCGTGGTGGGTGGGGTTGTCGGCGGAGTCGTGGGCGGCGTGACCGGTCCACCCGACTTCGCGCGCTGGCTGACCGTCACCGCGGCAGAGGCCATCTCTGACCCTGGCGGGTTCAGGCGGAAGTCCCGGTTCGAGACGAACACGCGTTGGTGCTCCTCGTCGACCGATATGCCGTAGCCGTCTTTGCCGTACTTCGGGTCGGCCAGGTCAGCCAGACGGGCTCCGGTGCGCAGGTCGTGCACCGAGAATCCGCCGGAACCGACCGCGGTGCCGGTGTAGCCCACATAGACCAGACCATGGGTCGAGTCCACGTCGAGCTGACGCGGGTTGGCCCGGGTCGCCTGCTGCCAGAGCATCGCGAAGTCGTTGTTCGCGTCGAAGGCCGCGACGTTGATTGCATCGGGCACGTCGCTGAAGAACGAGGTGGTGACGATCCCCTTGGCCGGGTCGGCTGCCACGTAGTAGGCATCCGCTGTTCCGTTGACGACACCGAGCGAGGCGCCGGTGACCGCGTTGAGCACCTCAATGCCGCGCGACGGCACCGCTCCATAGACATAGCCCTTGACCGGGTCGACGTCGATCGAACGGTTCGATTCGATGAACGGGAACGGACCGCGCACGACCGTGCCGAAGTTGTCGTCGGCAATGGAGACGACCACCCAGTTGCGGTTCTGCTGCCCGACGTAGAGCAGCTTGTTCGCGTCGTCGATGCCGAGGTCGCGGATATTCTCCGGCAGGGTCATCTGGCGTACGACCTTGTCGGTATCGGGATCGACCTCGAAGATGGTGCGCGAGTTCTGGTCACCGAGGTAGAGCAGGTCGCGGCTCTCCGAATAGGCGGAGCCGGCCGGCAACTGCGCGTTCGGCTTGCTGACGGATGCGAGGTTGCGGATCGGCGCGTAGTCGTACGCCGCGTCGAGAACACGTGTGCTGATTGTGACGGCCACCGGGGCCATCTCAGACCCGGGCGGGTTCAGCCGGAAGTCCCGGTTCGAGACGAAGACCCGCTGGTGCGCTTCGTCGACCGAGATGCCGTAGCCGTCTTTGCCGTACTTCGGGTCGGCGAAGTCACCGCGCACCGCGCCCGTCGCCGGGTCGTGCACCGAGAATCCACCGCTTCCGACAGTTGTGCCGGTGTAACCGACATAGAGCAGTCCGTTCGTCGAGTCGAAGTCGAGCTGACGCGGGTTGGCGCGACTGGTCTTCTCCCAGAGCGAGGCGAAGTCGTTCTCGACATCGAACGCCTCGATGTTGACGGCGTCGGTGACATCGCTGAAATACGCGGCTGCGACTCGGCCATTCTCCGGGTCGGCTGCGACGTAATAGGCATCGGCGGTTCCGTTGACGACACCGATCGATGCACCGGTCTCGGCATTCAGAACCTCGATGCCCCGCGACGGAACTGCGCCGTAGACGTAGCCCTTGATCGGGTCGACGTCGATCGAGCGGTTCGATTCGATGAAGGGGAACGGGCCGCGCACAACCTGGCCGAATGTGGCATCGGCGATCGAGACGACCACCCAGTTGCGGTTCTGCTGCCCGACGTAGAGCAACTCTTTGGCATCGTCGATTCCGATGTCACGGATGTTCTCCGGCAGGGTCATCTGACGGGTGACCTCGTCGGTGTCGGGATTGACCTCGAAGATCTCGCGTGAGTTCTGGTCGCCGAGGTAGAGGCGGTCCTTGCCCTCTGAGAAAGCCGATCCGGCGGGCAGCTTGGCGTTCGTCTTGTTGACCGAGGCGACGGCGCCGGTGACCGTGTAGTCGACGGCTTCGCCGGGCTCACCCGTTCCCGGGTTGGGATCGGGGTTCGGGTTGCAGCCCAGGCACGGGTTCGGGGTTCCCGGGTCGATCACCTGCGGTTCGGTGTCGTCGGTCACGGCCTTGCCGGCGTCGTTCTTGACGATCGTGAGACCGTCGTAGTACTCGCCGTCGGCGGTGCGTGACTCGTAGCGAAGCTCATCGCCAGAGACATCGATGAGCTGGTAGAGCTCGATGCCGCCGCCGAGCTTGCGCAGGTGGGCGTCGTTCTCGGTCCAGAGGCGAGGTCCGGCGCCGTCATACATTTTGGAACCGACGACCGAGACTGCGTAGACGGGGCCGTCGTAGTTGCGGGTCGCATTCCAGTCGGCCGGGTTGCCCTTTTCGGCGTCGTTCGAGTTGCCGCGACCGTAGTTGTGGTCGTGTCCCTGCAGAACGAGGTCGACATTGTTCGCTTCGAAGAGCGGCAGCCAGGCCTCACGGATCGCCCGGTTGTTGCGGCCCTCGTCGAGGGAGAACACCGGGTGGTGGAAGAACACCACGGTCCACTTGTTCGGGTTGGTCTCCAGCGTCGTCTTCAGCCACGCGGTCTGCACGGCGAGCGCCGCGGCATCCGTGATGTTGCTGTTCAACGAGATGAACCGCACGCCCTGGTAGTCGGTCGAGTAGACCGTGCCATCCAGCAGCGCGTTGATTGCGGCTGATCCCTGCGGACCGTTGGCGGGGTATTCGAACTGGGCCTGCCACTGCTTCGAGAGCTCGGCGCCCTCGTATTCGTGGTTGCCCGCAGCGGCCAAGAAGTTCTGCGTGCCGAAGTTGTAGCCGGCGGCGTCGAAGACCTCGCCCCACTGCGCGTCGTCGTTGGCGTCGTCGATCAGGTCGCCGGCCTGAAGCACCAGACTGGCATCGGGACGGTCACGGAACGCGTTGCGGATGACGCGGGAGGCGTCGGACTTGATGCCGTTCTGCACATCGCCGAGGTAGATGAACGAGAAGTCCTCTGCCGTGGCCGCAGCGGTGGTGAAGTGCTGCCACTCGCTGAAGTTCGTGCCGTCGCCGACCCGGTACATGTACTGCGTTGCCGGGGCGAGGCCGGTGAACTTCACGCTGTGGAAGAGCTCGGTGTAGCCGAGGCTCGTCGCGACCGGCTCACTGTCAGATGCCGTGACCGTCTTGTAGTCCGTGCGATACGGCTCGGCGGTGGCCACCCGAATCTGGGCTTGAGCCGTGGTGACACCGGTCGAGGTGCGCCAGGTGACGGCCTGCGACGTGGCCAGGTCGCCCGACGGCGTGAGCACGATGCGGTCGGGGATGCGGGACGGCCCGTGCTGCACGGCCGGGGTCACCGTTGCCGCCGAGGCGGGGGCGGCAAACCCGACGATCGGGGTGAGCAGCGCCGCGGCCAGGGCGGCCACGATGAGCGTGGCCGCTGCCCGCTTGGTGGTGCGCGTGCCGCTGGGTGAGTCGCTGAGTCTGCCACTGCGGAACCATGATGACGAACTCGTCATGGGCTGTCGGCCTTTCCGGACGTTGTGTTTCGACGGATGTTGCGAAGGCGTTGGATTGCCGCCTGAAGCCGTGCGGTTCATGCGTTGTCTCCGCGAGCGGTGCGGCGGCGACGGGCGAGAATCAGCAAGGTCAGGCCGGCCAGCATCGTGATTCCGACGAGGGCCATGATCGTGCCCAGCTGGGCCACGCCGGTGCTGGCGAGGTCACGCACTCCGGTGCTCGCCGAGCCAACCGGGAGAACGGTGACGGACGCCGATGCGGTCACGCCTGATTCCAGGCCGCGGGCGATCACGGTGTGCGTGCCGGCCGGGATACCGGCCGGAATGCGGCCGGTGAAGGTGAAGTTTCCTGACGCGTCAGCGGTCGGGTACCCGAGGATGACCGGGTCGGAGTGCAGCGAGACCTCCATGTCTTCGTTCGGGGTGAACCCCGAACCCTTCATGGAGAAGGTTCCTCCGGCTGCGACGCCTGTCACCGAAAGCTCAAGCGCGCCGGGCCGGGGAGTCGGGGATGCGGTCGGTTCCGTGGTCGGCTTGGTCGTCGGCGTCGTGGTCGGTACTGACGTGGGCTCGCTCGTCGGAACTGTCGTCGGCACGGTCGTCGGCACGGCGGTGGGCTCCGTCGTCGGGGTCGGCGTCGGGGTCGGAGTCGGAGTCGGGGTCGGGGTCGGGGTCGGCGTCGGGGTCGGAGTCGGGGTCGGGGTTCCACCCGGCACCGTGACCGGCGGGCGCTCCGGCGCGTTGATCGTCGATCGGACGGAACCCGGGCCGCTGGCGCGTCCGACCGTCTCGTCGGTCACCAGCTTGGCGCCGGCATCCGTCTTGGCGATCGTGAACGCGTCGAACAGGTCGCCGGTGACCGTGCGGCTCTCGACGTGGATTTCGTCGTTCGTCACATCGACCGTCTGGTACATCTGCGTGTCGCGGTTCATGCTGCGCAGGTGGGCGCCGTTCGTGACCCAGTTGTTGGTGGCCGGGTCGTCGGGCACGTACATCTTGGGGCCGGCGACGGTGACCATGTAGACCGGTCCGGTCTGGCTGGTGGCCGGGTTCGCACCGGCCGGAAGGTTCTGCTCGTTGGCGAAGAGGTTGCCACGCCCGTAGGCGTGGTCGTGACCCTGCAGCACGAGGTCGACGTTGTGGCGCTCGAAGATCGGCAGCCAGGCGTCGCGGATGACCTTGTTGTCGCGACCGCTTGTCACCGAGAAGACCGGCTGGTGGAACGACACGACTGACCACTTGTTCGGGTTCTCGGTGAGCACGGCGTCGAGCCAGTTGGTCTGGGCCGTCATGTCGGCTCCGTTGATCTGCGAGGCGTTGAGCGAGATGAACCGAACGCCCTGGTAGTCGACGAAATAGGTGTTTTCGCTGAACTGCGCCTTGATCTCCGGGGTGTCGGCGGGGCCGTTCTCCGGAAACTCGAACTGGGCCTTCCAGTACTTGGTCAGCTGCGGTCCCGGGTAGTACTCGTGGTTTCCGGGGGTGGCCATCACGTTGAGGTAGGAGTTCTGGAAGCCGGCTGCGGCGAACCATTCACCCCATTCGGCGTCGGCGATGTCGGTGTCGATGAGATCGCCGAGGTGCACGACGGCCTTCGCGTAGGGGCGCGCCTCGAAGGCGGCACGGAACGAGCGGGAGGCGTAGGACTTGACGTCGTTCTGCGCGTCGCCCTGCACCAAGAAGCTGAAGGGAGAGGCACTGGCGGATGCCGTGGCGAACTCGAACCATTCGCTCCAGGTCTCGCCGTCGCCGACACGGTAGACGTAGGTGGTCGATTCGGCCAGCCCGGTCAGGGTCGCAGTGTGGTATTTGATCGGGTAGCCGAGGTCGGTCGCGATCTGGGTCGTGCTCACCGCTGCGACGGTGCTCGACGGGGTGATCGGCCCATCGGTCATGGCGGCCAGCTGAACCTGCGGGCTCGTCACGTCGGTGGAGGTGCGCCAGGAGACGTTCTGGCTGCTCGCCGGCGTCGCACTCGGGGTGAGAATCACCCGGTCGGGCACGGCGGAGGCCAGGTGGATGCTCGCCGGCGGAACCGGGGGCGGAGCGAGTCCTCCGGCGGCGAAGGCGATCCCTCCGCCCGCGGCGGTCAAAGCCAGCGCGGCGATGACGCCGCCGGCCACTACGGTATTGCGCTTCTTCGGCGAAGTTGCCCAGCGCGTCATCAGATTGCCGATCATCCCGGTGGATGCCCCCTTGGGTGGTGGACGCGGTCGCGTCATGAAGTGTCAGTGGAGCAGCGGGCACAGCAAAATGACCGCCAGCGCTGTCAACGTATCGGGCGATATCGGCGCAACTCAGGGGGTTCTCAAACGCTTCAGAGGATGTTCAACTCCGGCTCAACTCCGGCACTCCTCGTTTGCCGACTGGGTCGCCGAACGCACCCTAAAGGGGGTCGCGATCATTGGCCGTGAGGTGCCAACTTTGCGAGTGAACGAGCACGTCAACCGGGTGCTCCTTCGCCACGGCTGAGTCGGGAACGCCTCACCGCGCCCCCTCGAATCGGATCGGGGAGGCGCGGTAACGTCCGTGCGCTGCCTACTGCCGCGAGCCGATCTCCTCGATCGGCCTGGTCCGCAAGGCGGAGCGCGTCGACACCGCCTGGGCGGCCAGTGCGAGAGCGCACATCGAACCGATCACGAGGAGGCACGACAGCAGGGGGAAGTGCGGGATCGGCTGCCCGGTGATCCCGACGCTCATCCCCACGAGCGGCGGTATAGCGATCGCAACGCCGAACACGGCGGCGATGAGCGCGAGCATCGCGGACTCCGTCCGCATCATGCCGCGCACTTGACGTCGCGTCGCGCCGATGAGCTGCATCAAGGCGAACTCGCGGGAGCGCTCCCCGGTGGCCATCATCAGGGTGTTCACCACAGCAATCGCGATGTAGCCGAGGATCACGATCAGGGCGACCATGTTCACCCAGCCCTGCTGCGACCGCCCGTCGGCGCCGGCGGACGCCAGCCCGCTGCCGCCGCTCACGGCGAACCCTGCATCCGCGAGCGCCGCCCGTGTCGCGTCGACGTCGTCGCCCGCATCCACGAGGGCAAACCCGTTCAGGGCGGTGGTCGTGTGCGATCGCACCACGTCGCCGGACATCGTGACGGCGCCGAATCCCAGCCCGCGCTCGTAGATCGCGACGACCTCCGCCTTGAGCGGCGCACCGTCGCCGAACCGGCCGACGAGGGTCTCCCCGATGTCCAGACCGAGCGTCTGCCGCGCGTCACTGCTCAGTGCGACCTGGTGTTCGCCGGCGAGAGCGTCCAACGACCCCTCCCGCACCTTGAGGTCGATCGTTCCCGGGGCCGCCTGTGGGTCGATACCCTGCAGGACGAACTCGGAACTGCTGATCTCCTGCTCGCCGAACCCGATGTAGTCGAGCACCGTCTGGCTCACGGTCACCGGGTTCACTCCAGCGACACCGGGCAGCGCCCTGATCATTTCGACGCCCTCATCGGAGATTCCGCCCGGCACGCTCACCCGCAGTTCTGCGATGACGCCGGCCTGGGCCTGCGCACTCGCCTCGCTGGCCACGATCGCCGGAGCGCCGAGCTGCACGAGTCCGAGCGAGATTCCCAGGGCAATCGGCGTGATCGCTGAGGCCAGCCGTTGCGCATTGGCGGTGCCGTTCGCCGATGCGAGGAAAGCCGCAGCCGACCCGCGCCGGCGCACCGCGCCGATGCCGCGGATGGCGTGGCCGACGAGCGCGGGACCGAGCAGTGCGAGCGCGATGATCAGGACGATCGACGCCCCGGCGGCCGCACCGGCGGCGCCCGGACCGCGAACAGCCAACGGGAGCATCGAGAGTGCCAGGCCGGCCGCCCCGAAGGCGAGGCCCGTGATCTTCCGGCCACGGCCGATCATTGCCGGACCGGTCGCGGCCTCTCGCAGCGCCTCGATCGGGTCGATCCGCGCCGGGCGGCTCGCGGCGATCCTGGCGGCGCTCCACCCCGCGAGGAGCACGAGGATGATCGCACCGACAGCGGGAATCGGACTCAGGGCAAGGGCGAAGCCGTCCGGGATCACTCCGGCCCGCACGAAGGCGCTTTGCAGCGTGGTCGCGAACAAATAGCCGGGAATGATGCCGAGGAGCGCCGCGAGCGAGGCGACAGCGAGCACCTCCCGCGCGACCAATCGGTGCACCTGAGCGGAGCTCGCCCCGACAGCGCGGAGCAGCGCGAAGTCCCGTCGACGGGACTGAACCGAGAGCGACAGAGTGCCAGAGACGATGAACATCGCGACGAGGAGGCACGTGCCTGCGAAGGCCGAGCCGATGGCCACCAGCGAGGTACGAGCGGCGCCGGAGTCGAGGAACTCTACATCGCCTCTGGCCTCATCCGTCTGCGCGGTGAGATCGGGAAACCTCTCGGTGATATCCGCCGCCAGCGCTGTGACCGAGGTTCCCTCGGCCGCGAAGACGCCGAGCACGGGAGCCGCGCCACCCCGCGGGTCGAGCTGCTCGATCCGCTGCTCACTGAGGAACACGTGGTCGGAGCGCTCAGGTTTCACCGGAGCCTCCGCGATGCCTACGACCCGATACTCAGCGAGGTCGCCGCCGTGCCTGAGGCTGAGGGTGTCGCCGATCGCGGCGGCCCCGGAAGTCGTTACCACGACCTCATCGAGGGCCGACGGAGCAACCCCCTCACGGATCTCGAACCCGCTCAGGGCCGAGGCCGACCACGGATGCGCTTCGACCGGCCCGTCCTCGGCGACGAGTGGCACTGTGACGTCTCCGACCACGGAGGCGACCCCGGGGAGAGCGACGATCTCGTCTGCCACGCCGGCCGGAAGTGGCACTCGTTCGACCAGGGGCACGGGGATGTCCCCGTAGGCGGAGACGGACTGGCTGCCGCCGACGATCACATCGGCGGTCGTGTAGCGTTCCGGCGCGAGACCGCCGCGGATGCCGGATTCGACGAGCACGCCGAGACCCGTGATGAGCGCCGTCGCGACGAAGACCGATACCGCGACCCCCGTGAAGCTGCCACGGTTATGGCGCAGATCGGCGCGGACCAACCTGCCAAAGCCGAGGCGTCGGGTGGCCATCACCACTCCCCGAGGGAGCTCATGCGGTCGGTGATCTGCGCGGGAGTCGCACCGTCGAGGTGGCCCGCGAAGGCACCGTCGGCGAGGAAGATCACCCGGTCGGCGTGCGCGGCGACGACCGGATCGTGCGTGACGACGACGACGGTCTGGTCTAGTTCCCGTGCGGTGTGCGCGAGGAGATCAAGCACCTGCTTGCCGGAGCGGGAGTCGAGGGCACCGGTGGGTTCATCGCCGAAGACGACGTACGGGCGGGTGATCAGCGCCCTGGCGATCGCAACCCGCTGCTGCTGCCCGCCGGACAGCTCGGCTGGACGCCGACGTCGACGGTCGGCGAGACCGACTGAATCGAGGAGGAAGTCCAGCCATCTCCGCTCGACCGGGCGCCCGGCGAGCAGGAGAGGCAGGCTGATGTTCTCCTCCACCGAGAGGGCCGGGAGCAGGTTGTACGCCTGGAACACGAAGCCCACATGGTCGCGACGGAACTCGGTGAGTGCCTTCTTGCGCAACCCGGAGACCTCCGTGCCGCCGAGGCGGACCGACCCGCTCGTGGGGGTGTCGAGGCCCGCCGCGCAGTGCAGCAGCGTGCTCTTGCCCGAGCCGGACGGCCCCATGATCGCGGTGAAGGTTCCGCGCCCGAGGGAGAGGCTCACGCCGCGCAGTGCGGTCACCGCGGTGGCGCCGGAGCCGTATTGCTTGACGACGGAGTCGAGGCGTAGCGCCTCAGTGGAGAGCGGCGTCGCGGGGGCGGCGCCAGGAAGGAGAGAAGTCATGCTTCAACGCTAGGAAGGATGCGTGCGCTGCCCCATCCGGCCAGGTACCGGATCGATGGTGGTGCTGGCTATACCGTGCGGGGTCGGGCGTTACGGCAGACTGGAAGGATGAGAGGAGGACGGATACGGCGTTGGCTGCGCGATTGGAAGTTCGTGGCTGTCGAGGCCACGGCATCCGTCGTTTCCGTCGTCCTGTTCTGCCTCGGCCTCACGCTCCTGCCGCTCATGATCATCACGGGCGGGGTGCTGCTGCTGCCCGAGGCCGTGAAGGCGCTGCACTGGTGGAGCAACATCGCCCGTCGACGCATCGGCCTCCGCCAGGGCGAGCAGATCCTCGTTTCCTCCGCCGCGCTCCCGCCGGGGTCCACGATCGACGAGCGCCTGCGCTTCGCCTGCTCCCGCGCCGCGGGCCGAGACGCCGTCTGGCTCACGGTGCACGCCCTGCCCGTGTTGTTCGTTTCCCTGACCACCCTGCTGCTCCCGCTCGGGGTCGTCAACTCGCTCGCCGTCCCGTTCTACTGGCAGCTCGCCCCGGCCGACGATCCCATCACATCCCCGTACCCAGTGACGTCGTGGGAGATAGCGGCCACGGTGCCACTCGTCGCCGTCGTCTACGCGCTCATCTGCTGGGCACTGATCCCCGCGGTTGCACGGCTGCTGACGCGGGTCTCGGCACGGTTGCTCTCAGCGCCGCCGAAGACGCTCCTCGCGGGGCGGGTGGATGCCCTGACGTTGAGTCGCGCCGCAGCCCTCGACGCGCACGCCGCCGAGCTGCGTCGCATCGAACGCGATCTCCACGACGGCGCGCAGAATCGTCTGGTCAGCGTCGTGATGATGCTCGGCATCGCCGAACGGGCGATGGAGACCGGGACGACCGATGCCCTCCCGCATCTGCGGCGTGCCCAGGATGCGGCGACGGATGCCCTCGCCGGCCTCCGCAGGACCGTGCACGACATCTACCCGCCGATCCTCGACGAACTGGGGCTGGACGGCGCGCTTGCCTCCCTCGCCGGGCGGAGTGTCGTCCCGTGCACCCTCGAGATCGACGACGTGCGCCGGGTTCCGGCGGCGGTCGAGTCGGCGAGCTACTTCGTGGTGGCGGAGGCGCTGACGAACGTCAACAAGTACAGCCGGGCATCGCATGTCACGGTGCGGGTCTCGCGTGATGGTGAGCGGCTGGTGATCGACGTCGAGGACGACGGGGTCGGCGGCGCACGCGAGCGGCCGGGCGGCGGTCTGGCCGGCATCCGTCGCCGCGTCGAGGCATTCGAGGGAAACCTGTCGGTGACCAGCCCAGTCCACGGGCCGACTCGACTGAGGACGGAGCTACTGTGCGGATCGTGATCGCCGAGGACGACACCCTGCTGCGGGAAGGGCTCGCCCTCCTGTTGCGCAGCGAGGGCTTCGACGTCGTCGCGGCGGTCGACAACGGTGATGCGTTCCTCGCGCATCTGGATGAGGCGGATGTGGCGGTGCTCGACGTCCGGATGCCGCCGACGTTCACCAACGAAGGCTTGAAAGCGGCTGTCGAGGCTCGGACCCGTCGCCCCGGATTCCCCGTGCTGGTGCTCTCGGCGTACGTCGAGGACCGTTACGCCGGCGAGCTGATCGCCGGGGGCGCGAACGGTCTCGGCTACCTGCTCAAGGAGAGGGTCGGCAAGGTGGCCGCATTCATCGACACCTTGCACCGGGTTGCAGCGGGCGGCACCGTGATGGACCCCGAGGTCATCTCTCAGCTGATGAGCCGGCGCCGCGCCGACGACCCCGTGCAGACGCTCACTCCGCGTGAGCGCGAGGTGCTGGGTCTGATGGCGGAGGGGCTCGACAACGCCTCCATCGCTGGGCGCCTGTTCGTCACCGAGACGGCAGTGAGCAAGCACATCGGGAACATCTTCGCGAAGCTCGGCTTGGCCTCCAGCGACAGCGGCCACCGTCGCGTCCTTGCCGTCCTCGCGTACCTGCGAAGCTGATCCACGCGCGTCTTGGCACCTCACGGAGGCGCGGCACTGGTCGGCGCGCGCGAAAGGCGCCTCCCCCGACATCCGGGGGGAGGATGTCGAAGGAGGCGCCGCTTAGGGATCGCCTGGCGGCGATGCGAGGTGGTGGGTCTAACCCATTCCCTCCAGCTGGTCGGTTTCAGTGTTGCCGATGTTCAGGATCACCTCTGGGCGATTCTTCGCCAGGTAGACGTACCAGCCGATGGCCGCGAGCATCACCACGAGGAAGATGTACGGGATGACGTTCAGCGGGTAGGCGGGAACCGGGTAGACGTTCGCAATGAACACGTAGATCATGCTGAGCGTGGCGATCGTGGCCGAGATCCAGACGAGCACGTTCGGGATCTTCTCCCGCTTTGTGTAGATCACACAGGCGATCGCCACCAGCGAGTAGGCGACCATGTAACCGTAGGTGCCGAAGGTGTCGACGTACACGGTGATGTCCATGGGGTGCACGTTGGAGACGAGCAGGATGATGTCTAGCACGATCGCGGCGGGGCCGGCGACGAGCAGCACCCGGTGCGGGGTGAGGTGGCTCTCGTGGGTGCGGCCGAAGCGCTCGGGCACGACGCCTTCCTTTCCCATCACGTAGATGATGCGGCCGACGACATTGAGCGGTGCGACGACGACGGCGAAGAACGAGGCGCCGACGCCGAAGGTGATCAGGAAGGCGAACCAGCTCGGCAGGCCGATCTGCGTGGCGATGTCTTCAAGCGGGCTGGCACTGGTGGCCAGGGCGTCGCCGAGCACGACGAGCTGCGTGTACGCGGCAAAGACATAGAGGATGCCGACTGTGACGGCACTCCACATGATGGCGCGGGGAATCGCAGTGTACGGGTTCCGGGCTTCGCGACCCAGGGCATCCGCCGAGGAGAACCCGACGAAGCCGAGAATACCGAGCACCATGCCGGTGGCAACGCCAGACAGCGGCACGCCGGTCAGGTCGAACAGCGACGGGTCCCATGCCTTCGGGCCGGCCCAGACCAGTGCCAGCACGAGCAGCAACAGCACGATGCTCACCGAGACCAGCTCGAGCACCAGCGAGACGCGGGCCGAGATGCGGATGCCGCGGATCGTGAACAGGGTGGCCAGCCCACCGAGCACGATGGCGAGCACCACCTGGGCGCCGACCCCACCGGCGGGAATGCCGAGAAGGATCAGGAACTGGCTCATGTATGCGATCGAGCCGCCGAGCGACCCGGCGGCGATGCCCCAGCAGCCGATGATCAGCGCGACGCCGGCCAGGTAGGCGCCGAACGGGCCGAGGCCCTTCGACACGTAGGTGTAGAGCGAGCCGGCCGACGCGTGACGCTTGGCGAAGGTGGCGACGCAGTAACCGACACAGAGGATGACGATGGTCGCCAGGATGAACGAGAGCAGGGTGCCGTTGCCGGCGCCGATGAAGATCGCGGCGGCGGTGAACGCGATGACCGCGGTCGGCGCGATGTTGGCGATGGCCTGAGCGGCAAGCTCAGGCCCGCTCATCACGCCGCGACGGAGACCGGCGTCGACGGGGGGCGACTCAGCCTTTCGCGAACTGCGGGTGGTTGTAGACATGAACGAACTCTCCTATGAGTCGGGGGAACGGGAGGGGTGGTTCTGACGCGGGGGAACGTCAGGGGATGAGCAGGGTGCGCAGTGCGCCCCCGAACTCGAGGTCTTCGAATGCCTGGGCCGCCTCGGCCAGCGGACGACGCCCCGACACCAGCGGGTCCAGCTTGAGCTGGCCATCCATGTAGCGGTCGACCAGGGCGGGGATGTCGATCGAGGGGCGCACGCTGCCGTAGTTGGAGCCCAGGATGCGCTGGTCGGCTTCGGCGAGCACGAGCGGCTCGAACGAGGCCTTTGCGCCGGTCGGCGGGAGGCCGACGATGACGGCGGCGCCGCCGAGGCCGAGCATCTGAATGGCCTGCTCGGTGGTGGAGGTGCGCCCGATGGCGTCGAACGCGTAGTCGACGCCGTCGGGGATGAGCTCGTAGAGGGCGGCGACGGCATCCGTCTGTGACGCGTCGATGCTGTCGGTCGCCCCGAACTGTGCGGCCAGGGCGGTCTTGTCGGCGTTCACGTCGATGGCGACAATGCGCTCGGCACCGGCTAGTTTGGCGCCCTGAACGACGTTGAGACCGACGCCGCCGCAGCCGATCACGACGACCGTGGAGCCGGGTTCGACGGCGGCAGTGTTGAGCACCGCGCCGACGCCGGTCGCGACGGCGCAGCCGACGAGGGCGACCACGTCGAGCGGCGCATCATCGCGCACCTTCACGGCGCCGGAGGCCGGGACGACGACCTCTTCGGCGAACGAGGAGACTCCGAGGTAGTGGTGGATGGGTTCGCCGTCGATCGAGAGGCGGGAGGTCCCGTCGAAGAGCACGCCGTGCGGGGCGACGACGGTTACAACCTTCTGGCAGCGGGCTTCATGGCCGGAACGGCAGTAGCGGCATTCGCCGCACGGCGGAACCCAGGAGAGAACGACGTGGTCGCCGACCGACAGAGACGTCACGCCTTCGCCGAGTTCGACGACGACGCCGGAGCCTTCGTGACCCATCACCAGGGGAGCCGGGGCGTCCCATTCGCCGCGCTTGACGTGCAGGTCGGAGTGGCAGACGCCGGCGGCGGCGATCTTGACGCGCACTTCCCCGGCCTTGGGGGCGGCGAGTTCGACGTCGATGTATTCGAGGGGCGCACCGGGCGAGCGGAAGACAACGGCCTTCATGAAATCCTCCTGGGATTGAATATCGGGATACGCCGATGTTAGGAGCGAATCTCGACGCATTCATTGCGAAAAAGTGTGAGCAATTTCTGCTTCTTCAACATTTCGTACAATTGCTTGCATGGCTCGAGACGTTTCTTCAGTTGCCCGGGTGCTCGCCGGAACGCTTGTCGGCAGCTCGGTCAGCGGCGGCGCGCCCGTTGACTCGGCGGTGCCGGCTGCGGATTTCACCGTGCACGCGCATCCGAATTTCGCGAGCCTCGTCGTCGCGACTCCGGCCGAGCTTCGCGCGCTCCTCGACCCGGCCGACCCGCGCCGCGATGCGGTGCGCCAGGCGGTTCTGGTGACCACCGAGGATTCCCGGGAACTCCGCGAGCTGATCGAAGCGTCGCGGGCGACGGCGATTCTCTGCCCCGGAGCCGACGCTCTCGTATTGCAGCCGACCCTCGTCGCGCTCCTGGCCACCGACCAAGCGGCAGAAGACCGCCTCGTGACGAGTGGAACGAAGGTGCTCACCCAGGTTGCCCGTCGCGGCGGGGTGAGCGCGGTGATCGCAGAACTCGCCTCGCGCATCGATGGCTGGGCAGTGCTGCTCGACGGCCAGGGGCATCCGATCGCCAGCGCCGGAGCCGGAGCCCTGCATGTGCAGGATGCGACGGCCGTGGCCTTCCGCCGGCCGGTGCGTGTACGCCACCCGGGTCTGCAGGTGCACCCGGTGGGCCCGAATGAAGACCTGACGGCCTATCTGGTGATCGCTTCCCACGAGAGGTCGATGAGCCGCAACCGCGACTTGGCCTCGCAGGCGGCGGCGCTGCTCGACCTCATTCTGCGCACCCACGACCACACTATGACCGAGCAACTCGGCCGCGAGGTCATGATCTCAACCCTGGTGTCCGGCACGCCCGCCGCCGCGGAATCCCTGCTGCAGCGGTGGGGCGTTCACGAGACATCGTTGACCGCTTTCGTGCTGAGCTCGCGGTCGAAGGCCGTCGACCTGGAACGCCTCGTCACGCGCTGGTTCGACGAGTTGGGCTGGGTGCATGTGATGACGACGGTGAACGGTCGGGTGCTCGGTTTTGTGCGTGACGACCACGTCGCCCAGATCACGGACCGGGTCGAGCGCTATGCCAGCGAGGTGCAGGTTCCGCTCCGGTGTGGCATCGGTTCGAGCGCCGGCATCGATGCCCTCGGTCGGAGCGCCTCTGAGGCACGCCAAGCGCACGACGTGGCCGTCACGGACGGCCGGCCGCTCGCCCGCTATCGCGCGCTCCCGACGGTGAAATATGTGCTCGACCGCCTCGACGACGACGGGGCGGCGCAGATTGCCAACGCCCTCGACGGGCTGCGTGGGGCGAACGGTCAGCACGGTGAGCTCACCAGTACGCTGCGGGTCTATCTGGCCGAGCACGGCTCCTGGGGCGTCACCGCGAGGCAGCTCGGCATCCATCGTCAGACGTTGACGAGTCGCATCCAGCGCATCGAGGAGCTCACCGGCTTGTCGATGTCAGACCCCGACGATCGCACGGCGGCGTGGCTGGCGATTCGGGCGATGGAGCGCTGAGCCTGCTCCTTCCAGCCCGTGTGTATCGTTGGCGCTGAGTGCATCCCAAGGCGTTCGAATGCACCGCGCGAAATGGCCCAGATAGGATGGCGTCGAAGAGCGCAGCTATCAACCTCTGGGGGCAGATGATGGGCAAGAAGAACGAGCTTTCCGACTATCTCGAGACACTTTCACCGGCCCGTCTGACACTTTTCGCGCATCTCGCCGCAACGGTCTCCGCGGTGGGGGTACCTACTTCGATCAACTCATTCGTCTTTCTTCCCAACCAGATCGGGCATCCGGAATTCGCCGATGCCGACGTCGTGTTCTGGAAGGCTGTGGAACAGCTCTATCTGCCGCACGCCGCCTCCGACGGTGAATTGCCAGTGCTCTACTGGGGATTCCATTCCTACGATCTCCTGGCCAGACGGTCGTCAAACGGAATCCTCATCACCGATCGCACGCTCTATCTGATGGATGTCGGCAACAGCTCAGCCCAACTTGCGCTCAGCACTTTCGACGTCTCCTCTATTCAGGCCGACGCACACGCACTTGCGATCGGCAGCTCCCGCATCGGACTCGACCAGATTGCACGGTTGCTCATGCCGTCAAGCCCGGCAGATTCCGCTGCCTACCTGCGCGACGTGATCGGCACGCTCCAGAGAGAACTGGGCGCATCCTCTAGCGGTGTGGCTGACACGGCGGCCGAAGCCGGCGACACCGGTCACACCGACAAGGACGTCGATCAGCTTGTGAGGGCGAGCCGCCTCGGCGAGGATTTCCTGCTTCCCAGTCGCCCGAAAGACGCGAAGAAACTCGCCAAGCTGAGCGCAAAATGGCAGCTCCCTGCCGACGAGTCGGTGCGTACATCGCTGTCGAGCGCAACTTTGGCCGGCATCTACGGACTCGCGATCACCGATCGCGCCCTCTACTCCCGGGACCTCATGGAGCCGCTCGACCGAACTGCGCTCTCCGACATCGATGGCATCGAATGGGTCGCTGACAAGAAGGCGTTTCGAATCGCCGAGGGGCACTTCGTCCCCACCCTGCCCTCAATCACCGACGACAACCGCGATTACTTCATCGCCTTGCTCGGCCACCTCGTCGCTGCAGCCAGCTAGGCAGTTTGGCTGGCTAGCTAGCTGGCTAGCCACAGCTCGTGGGGAAGGGGTGGGGCTAACTCCTGCAATCCCGGCCAAAATCACCTCGGGAGGGCACTTTTCAGCGTGATTCCGAAGGATTGCCGGAGTTAGCCACTCGTGGAGACGGTGACCGTGAACTTGGTGTTGCGGCCGACCTGGTGGGTCGGGCCGACCATGCGGTTCAGGGCGGGACGGTAGCCGAGGTGCGTGTTCCAGACGGTCCAGAGTTCGCCGCCGGGCTTCAGCACACGGGCCGCGTCCTCGAACAGTTTGAGGGCGATTCCAGCGTGCACCGAGTTGCCGATGTGAAACGGGGGGTTCAACACGATCAGCTCGGCCGAGGCTTCCGGCTGGTTCTGCAGCGCGTCGTCCCGCACGACGGTGATCCGGTCGGCCACGCCGTTCGCCTCGGCGGTGGCGCGGGCGGATGCGACGGCAGCGGCCGACTGGTCGCTGGCGGTCACGTGAAGGGTCGGGCGGGCGAGGGCGAGCGAGGTGGCCAACACGCCGGTGCCGCAGCCGAGATCGATCGCCGTCTGGGCATCGGGCTTCATACGATCGATGAACTCGAGCAGGAAGCGAGTGCCGATGTCGATGGTGGTTCCGGCGAACGCGGCCCCGTGGGCACAGACGGTCAGCCCGAGGTCGGCGTGCACGGCGCGGGCCGGCCATTCCGAGTCGGCTGCTTCGGCTTCGGCGCCGGCCAGCGGCTTCGACGCGGTGAGCACCCGCGACTTCTGGGCCGCCAGCGAGGCGGTGACCTCACCGAAGTGACGGCGCAGCACCTCGTTCATCGCCGGGGTCATGTGCTTGATCCGGCCGCCTGCGTAGACGCGCACCGACGGGTCGGCGTAGCGAGCGATGTCGGCGGCAATCTCGTCGAGCGCCGAAAGGCTGCGCGGAAGCTGCATCAGCACGACGCGCGCGCCCTGCACGAGCTCTGCGCCGAGGTCGAGCGAACGATAGGCGCCGGAGAGTCCGGCTTCGGCGGCGTTTGCGGCGAGAGCAAGCTCGCCGGAGAGGGCGTCCTGATGCACCCGGATGTCGACCAGCCCGGCCTGCGCCGCGGCCCCCAGAGTCAGTGCGCCGTAGTGGTCTTCGATCACGACGACGGCGCCCGGCAGCTCGCCACCTGATGTGGCGGCGGCCACGAGGTCGTCGGCCGCCTCCGCAAGGATCAGCCGGTCGCTCGCGTCGACGGCGAACAGGTTCGTCGCCTCAACGTCGGGCCAGCGGCGCAGAAGGTCGAACGAGAATTCAGAAGTCACTTCGTCAACGCTACCTCGCGCATCCGTTCGCCAGCGCCGAGGCCGCGGAGCAGCGGGCCGACCGACCGATCTCGAACTCAGACTCACGCGCGCGCCCACATCGTCGGCCGACCGAAGTCGAGGCGACAATTTGCGCGCACGCGCGAGAAAGACGTGGGCGACACGCGTACCCGTTGCGCGTGTCGCGGCACGCAACGAAGAAGCCGGCACGCGATAGAACGCGTGCCGGCTTCGTAAACATGTGCCGCGAGGCTGAGTCAGAGAATCGCGCTAGCCGCGATCGAGCGGCCGCCAGACAACGATCTGATTTGAGCGGCGCATCCGTGTGCCGGCCTTCATCGAGATGACGTCACCCGCGGAGCCCGCCGCGAACACGCGACGCCCCGGACGGCTGAGCAACTCATCGGCCAGAGCCGATTCCAGCTCGCGCAGGCGGGATTCGAGCCCACGCACGCGATCTTCGAGTTCGAGAATGCGACGGATGCCTTCCAGGCTCACGCCTTCGGCACCGAGTTCCGCGATCTCCCGCAGCTTGGCCACGTCGCGCATCGAATAGCGGCGCGACTTGCCCGGGGTGCGCCCGGGGCTGACCAAACCCAAGCGGTCGTACTGCCGCAGAGTCTGCGGGTGCATACCCGCCAACTCTGCGGCCGTGGAGATCACGAAAACTCGGCTGAACTCATCCATTTCGATTCCTGTTATCCCCGCGCTTTGGCGAGAAGCTCTTCACGGGGATTCTCTTCGGGCAGCGCTGCGGCGAGCGCTTCGAGGGCCGCTTCCGCCTCCTTCGAGAGGTGTGACGGCACGGCAACCTGCACTTCGGCGAGAAGATCGCCGGTGCCCTTCGCCGTTTCGACACCGCGACCCTTGACGCGCAGGATGCGGCCGCTCGGGGTTCCCGGTGCCACTCGCAGCTTGACCGGCGGCCCACCGAGGGTGGGCACTTCGATCGTCGCTCCGAGCGTGGCTTCAATGAAGGTGATCGGAACAGTGACGCGCAGGTTCAGGCCATCGCGCTCGAAGACGGGGTGCTTGCGCACCGACACCGTGAGCACAATGTCGCCGGCTTCACCGCCATCCAAACTCGGCTGGCCCTTGCCGCGCAACTTGATCTTCTGACCATCGGCAACGCCGGCCGGGATCTTGACCTTGAGCTCGCGCCCGTCCTGTGTCTGCAGGGTGATCTGATCGCCGTGGGTTGCGGTGACGAAGTCGATGGTCGTCGATGCGACAACGTCGCGCCCCCGAGTCGGTCCGCCGGCACCGCGGTAGCCGCCGGATGCGGTGCCAAACCGGCCACCGCGCCCGCCGAACAGCCCGCCGAGAATGTCGTCGTAGTCGCCGCCCTGCTGGAAGGTGTAGTTCTGCTGCCCGCCGCCGCCGAACATGCCGCCGAACGAGTCGTCGAAGCCGCCCTGCTGGCCGCCACCCGTGCCGGGGGCGGTGAAGCGAGCTCCACCACCCATGGCACGGATTGCGTCGTATTCCTTGCGCTGTTCGGGGTCAGAGAGCACCGAGTTGGCCTCGCTGATCTCCTTGAACTTTGCTTCGGATGCCGGATCACCCTGGTTGGAATCGGGGTGATACTTGCGGGCCAGTTTGCGATAGGCCTTCTTCAGCTCGGCCGGCGTGACATTTTTCGAAACGCCGAGGATCTTGTAGAAGTCCTTGTCGAACCAGTCCTGGCTAGCCATCGCTCGGTACCTGAACCACAACCTTGGCCGCGCGCAGAAGCGTGGAGCCTAGGGTGTAGCCGGTCTCGACCACGTCGGCGACCGTCTCGACCGTGACATCGGCGCTCGGCTGCTGAAAAACAGCCTCGTGCACGGTGGGGTCGAACGGTTCACCGACGGTGCCGAACGGCGTCAGGCCGAGCTTCTCGACGGATGCGCGCAGCTTGGCCGCGATCGTCGCGAACGGCGTCTCGGCAACCAGGTCGCCGTGCTTCTCAGCACGGTCGAGATCGTCGAGCACCGGCAGCAGAACGGCGACAACGCCACCGGTGAGGCGCTCGCGCTCCACCTCGCGGTTCGATTCGGTGCGCCTGCGGTAGTTGGCGTATTCGGCCGTGACGCGCTTGAGATCGGCGAGGTGCTCGGCCGACGGGTCGTTGGCCTCGAGATCTGCGGCATCCAGGATGTCCTGAACCGTCAGCTCGTCTTCCTCAATTCCCTCGGCGTCGGCCGCAGCCGAGGCGGCGCCGGTGGGCGCCCCCTCAGTTGCGTCGAACGGCTCGTCCGCCGGGTTGCCCCCTGCATTCGTGTCGTTTGCCATGGTTACTTCTTCTCTTCTTCGTCTTCGACAACCTCAGCGTCGACAACGTCTTCGTCAGAAGACGAGTCGGCCGGCTGCTCTGCGGATGCGGATGCGGATGCTGCTGCCTCGTCGGCCTGGCTGGAGGCGTAGATGGCCTCGCCGAGCTTGCCCTGGCTGGCGTTCAGCTTGTCGAACGCGGTCTTCACTGCGTCGTCGTCGTCGCCGACGAGCGCGGACTTCAGAGCGTCAACGTCGCCCTGCACCTCGCTCTTGACGTCTTCGGGCAGCTTGTCCTCGTTCTCCTTGATCAGCTTGTCGATCGAGTAGGCGAGCTGCTCGGCGCCGTTGCGAACCTCAGCGGCCTCGCGGCGCTTCTTGTCCTCGGCGGCGTGCTCTTCGCCCTCGCGCACCATCCGCTCAATGTCTTCCTTGCTCAGCGAGGAGCCGCCGGTGATCTTCATCGACTGCTCCTTGCCGGTGCCCTTGTCCTTGGCGGACACGTGCACGATGCCGTTGGCGTCGATGTCGAAGGTGACCTCGACCTGCGGGATGCCGCGCGGAGCCGGTGCGATACCGGTCAGCTCGAACGTTCCGAGGTTCTTGTTGTCGCGGGTGAACTCGCGCTCGCCCTGGAAGACCTGGATCGCAACTGACGACTGGTTGTCGTCGGCCGTGGTGAAGGTTTCACTGCGCTTGGTCGGGATGGCCGTATTGCGCTCGATGAGCTTGGTCATGATGCCGCCCTTGGTCTCGATGCCGAGGCTCAAGGGGGTGACGTCGATGAGCAGAACGTCCTTGCGCTCGCCCTTCAGCACGCCGGCCTGCAGGGCGGCGCCGACAGCAACGACCTCGTCAGGGTTGACGCCCTTGTTGGGCTCCTGGCCGCCGGTCTCCTGCTTGACGAGCTCGGAGACAGCGGGCATGCGGGTCGATCCACCGACGAGAACGACGTGGTCGATGTCGCTCACCTTGACGCCGGCCTCACGGATGACGTCCTGGAACGGCTTCTTCGTGCGGTCGAGCAGGTCGCTTGTCATCTGCTCGAACTGAGCGCGGGTCAGCGTCTCGTCGAGGTTGGCCGGTCCGTTCTCGGTCAGCGAGAGGTAGGGCAGCTGGATGCTCGTCGACATGCTGCTCGAGAGCTCTTTCTTGGCCTGCTCAGCGGCTTCCTTCAGACGCTGCTTCGCGATCTTGTCGTTCGAGACGTCAACACCGGTGGTCTCCTTGAATTTCTTGATCAGGTGCTCAACGATGCGCTGGTCCCAGTCGTCGCCGCCGAGGCGGTTGTCACCGGCAGTGGCACGAACCTGGATGGTCGAGAAGTCGTCATCCTTGCCCACCTCAAGGAGGGAAACGTCGAACGTTCCGCCACCGAGGTCGAAGACCAGGATGAGCTCGTCTTCTTTACCCTTGTCCAGGCCGTATGCCAGTGCGGCTGCGGTCGGCTCGTTGATGATGCGCAGCACGTTGAGGCCGGCGATCTCACCGGCTTCCTTCGTTGCCTGACGCTCGGCGTCGTTGAAGTATGCGGGAACCGTGATGACGGCATCCGTGACAGTGTCACCCAGGTACTGCTCGGCGTCCCTCTTCAGTTTGGCGAGGATGCGGGCCGAGATCTCCTGCGGGGTGTACTTCTTGCCGTCGATGTCGACGTTCCAGTTGGTGCCCATGTGGCGCTTCACGCTGGAGATGGTGCGGTCAACGTTGGTGACGTTCTGACGCTTGGCGGTTTCACCGACGAGCACCTCGCCATCCTTGGTGAATGCAACCACCGAGGGGGTGGTGCGGAGGCCTTCGGCGTTTGCGATGACGGTGGGTTCTCCACCTTCGAGGACTGAGACGACCGAGTTCGTGGTTCCGAGGTCAATTCCAACTGCACGTGCCATGCGATTCTCCTTCAGTGTGTTTCGGTGATTCAAAATTGAGGGCCGAGAGTTGAGTCCCGGTGGCTCAAGTATGCCAGAGCGGGAAAATCGTGTCAAACCGAAACCGACAAAGTTGAGTCACCATGACTCAACTCTCAGGTTCGGGCAAATGCCCTACCCGCGTAGGCCTCCTGAGGCAAGGCCCGAATTGCACGAATAATCCACTTTTGACACAAATTTCTAACGAAAGCGCAACAATTTCTACGCATCTCTGTGGCAACAGCAATCTCCCGACCCATAATCAGGCAATCCCGTCTCCTATTCGGGATTGGAGCGCGCACAGTGGCGCGCAGCGCTCAGTATTTCCCCGCCGCGCCCCAACGATGGAGGACGAGTCATGACCGATTCCGAATTGAATCCTGCGATGGAATCCCAACCCGGGCAGAAGGGCCTCGGCGACCTGACACGCCGGTCGGTGGTCGGTTTCGCGGCTGCCGCAACGGCTGGGGCGCTGCTCACTGCGGGCGCCCGCACCTCGCCCGGAGTGCAGGGGTCGCTGAATCGCATGTGGGACACGATTGTGATCGGCGCCGGCGCATCCGGCCTCGGGGCAGCGCGCGTGATCGCCGACGCCGGCAAGAAGGTGCTCGTGCTGGAGGCGCGCGGCCGCACGGGCGGCCGCCTCTGGACCGACAGCACGTCGATGACCATCCCGTTCGAGCGGGGCGCCGAGCTTGTGCACGGCAACACCGTGTCGACCTGGGACCTCATCAATCAGCAGGGACTCCAGACCCACCGGTTCGAGAAGACCTTCGGGAAGTACAACGCTAGCGACGCGGCCTGGGTCGACGCCAGCACTTTCGAGACCTTCCATTTCCCCGAGGGCGCCCCGTCCTTCCCCGGTGGTCTCCCGGAGCCCCTCGATGGCGAGACAGCTCTCGATTGGCTGAACCGGATCGGCATTCCGCGATCTAACTACCCGATCTCGGTACTCGCTATCGAGGTCGATACCGAACAGTTCGACGTGCTGCCCGCCGAATTCATCTTCGGCGATGTCGAGTTCGCCCTCACGCTGCAGGGCGAGTCGGGCCCGATGCCTCCTGAGGCGTACGGGGACTACCGCGTCATCGGCGGCTACAAGCAGGTGCTGCAGCCGCTCGCGGCGGGCATCCCCATTGTTTTGAACAGCCCGGTCACGAGCATCGACTACCGCAACAAGAACCGCGTGGAGGTGCACGTCGGCAGCGACACATACAAGGCGCGCACGATCGTCCTCGCCGTGCCCGGCGGCGTGCTGAAGAACGGCGACATCACCTTCAACCCGCCGCTGCCGGCGGCGCGCAGCGCGGCGATCCAGGAGATCAGCTACCTGTCGGTGTTCAAGGCAATTCTTGAGTTCGCGGAACCCGTGCTCCCCGTGGGGATGCCCAGCACGCCGGACTGGGACATCCTGACCCCCTTCGACATGAACCCGCCGTCGACCTGGAACGCGTCTGAGGGAACCCCCGGCTACACCGGGCAACTCGTCGTAACCTGGATGACCGGCGGGAAAGCGCAAGCGTTGCTCGACCTGCCCGAGCAGGATCGCCTCGCCGCCGCGCTGGAGACTGTGCGCGCCACGAGCGGCAAGCCGGATCTTGAGTACGTGAACGCCTCCACCTACGACTGGTCGAAAGACCAGTACGCCCGCGGCGCCTACCCCGGACCCTTCTCGCGTCGCTCCGGCCTGAACACACCGATCAACAACACGCTGTTCTGGGCGGGCATGACCACCAGCACGGTGCATTCCTCGCGCAACTCCGGCATCGTCGCGGCGAACCAGGCGCTGGCCGCGCTGGCGTAGCCGGCCGACAGCCAGTCCGGGCGGGAACGACCTGCCCGCCCGGACCGGTGAGGGTGCGGCACCCGGAGCGTGAACAGCACGGCGAGAACGCGCCGAACGAGCGCACCTGCCGGGTTTCTGCACCCGCTACCCTGAGGCCATGACCGACAACTCGACGCCGGACCCCTCCGATGCGCCCCGCAACTTTCCGCCGGCCCACCTGACCCCGGCCGACGGGGCGGCGGCGACGATCGGAATTTCGACCGAGCAGATCGAAGCGGTCTCGGCGCAGGGCGCCCGCAAGGGTCGCATCTTCGCCTGGAGCCTCTGGGATTGGGGCGGATCGGCGTTCAACGCCGTCGTCACCACCTTCGTTTTCACCGTCTACCTCACGAGTGAATCCTTCGGCGGCGAAGCTTTCGTCTCGGCACAACTCGGCTGGACGCTCGCCATCGGCGGCCTTCTCGTCGCCGCACTCGCGCCGATCACCGGGCAACGTTCGGATGTCTCGGGTCGCCGCAAGTTCTGGCTCGCGGTCAACACGTACATCGTTGTCGCGGTCACGGCACTGATGTTCTTCGTCAAACCCGAGCCCGGCTACCTCTGGCTCGGCCTGTTGTTGCTGGTCGTCGGAACCGTGTTCTTCGAATTCGCGTCGGTCAACTACAACGCGATGCTCGCCTACGTCTCCACACCGCGCTCGATCGGCAAGGTCAGCGGATTCGGCTGGTCGATGGGCTACTTCGGTGGCATCGTGCTGCTGCTGATCGTGTACTTCGGCTTCATCAATCCCGAGGTCGGCCTGTTCGGCGTGACCGGCGACGAGGGCCTGTCGGTGCGCGTGGCGATGCTCATCTCTGCCGCATGGTTCGGCCTGTTCGCACTGCCCGTTCTGCTCGCCGTGCCGGAGTACCATGCGCCGGCGAAGGTGGCGCGAGAGAAGGTCGGGTTCTTCGCCTCGTACACCCGCCTCGGCCGCGACATCGCCGCGCTGTGGAAGAACAGCCGGCAGACCGTCTACTTCCTGATCGCCAGCGCGGTCTTCCGAGACGGGCTCACCGGCGTCTTCGCGTTTGGTGGCATCCTGGCCGCCGGGACCTTCGGATTCTCGGCCGGCGAGGTCATTATCTTCGCGATCGCCGCAAACGTGGTCGCCGGGGTCGCCACGATCACGATCGGCCTCCTCGACGACAAGGTCGGCCCCAAGCCGGTCATCGTCGCGTCACTCGTCGGCCTGATCGTCTGCGGCCTGGCCGTATTCATTTTTCACGACGGCGGCCAGATCGTGTTCTGGACCTTCGGCCTCGCACTCTGCCTCTTCGTCGGACCGGCGCAGTCGGCGAGCCGTTCGTTCCTCGCCCGCGTCATTCCGGCCGGGCGCGAGGGCGAGGTCTTCGGCCTCTACGCGACGACCGGCAAGGCTGCCACGTTCCTGGCGCCCACCGCTTTCGCTCTCTTCGTGACCCTGGGCGGCGCACAATACTGGGGCATCCTCGGCATCGTGCTGATCATCGCGATCGGTCTCGCCCTGCTGATTCCGGTGCACGCGAAGCAGAAGCAGCTCAGCTAGCCGGGGGTCGAGCCTGTCGAGACCAGGTCACCGGATCTCGACAGGCTCGATCAACGAAGTGGTCAGTCTCCGGCCACCAAGCGCAGAGGCACGCCATTCAGTGCATCGATGGGCGTGCCGGCGACGACGGTCATGGCCCGCGCCGCAGAATCCAGGGTGACCGTGGCCAGGGTCGCCCACCGATCGCCGAAGACCGCGCCGGGCGCGGGAACACAGCAGAGTTGAGCCTCATCACCGGGCTGCGACACCAGGTACGGGATGAGTTCGGCCGCGCTCGTCGGCAGCGGCGCTTCGGCAACCCGCTCAAGCAGGACCGCGTAGCGCAGCTGGGAATCCGGGTCGTACAGTCCGGGCTTCTCGCCCTGACCGAGTCGTTCGGTGAGGAAGTGATTGGTGTGCAGGAGCACACCATCGTGTGGCTCCAACACTGCGGCGCCCTCGGGGCTCAGCTCGACGATCACAGCGCCATCAGGGCTCACGACGGTGATGGCACTGGAGGTGCTCACCGGGGCGGTCTGCAAGATCGTCACAGCGTCGGCGAGGGTGGCCGCCTCGGCCAACACCCGGGCGGCGACGAGGTGAACGGGGACGCCGAATGCGCGGTCCTGCTGGTGCCCGAGAATGTTGAACATGATCCCGACGCCGGCGTCATTCATGCCGATCTTTCCGAGGATGCCGTGCTCGGTCAGGCCGACGAAGCTGCGCGGGGTGCCGCTCACCTGCTGCAGATGCCAGCAGTGCGAAAGCTCTTCGTGCCAGTCCCAGGTCTGCGCGCCGATCGCGCCGGCACGAGTGTTCACGATCGTCGAGCATTCGCCGGGCTTCGCCCCGGTCGCTGCAGCCAAGATCTCGGTGCGCGCGTTGAGCGCGCCGATCTGCCACAGTTCGAGGCCAGCGCCGACGGCCGTGCCCCGCATCTCCGCGGCCAGCGCCGGGCTCCACCGCTCGGTCGCCGCAATCGAGGTGAGCGCATCCGCCTTCACCGCCGCCCGCGAAATGCCGACGACGTCGAAGAGCTCACAATAGATCCTCAGCCCATCGGCGAGGGTCTCGCGAATCGCACGCCCACGCTCTATTCCGCGCTCGTAGGCATCCGCCGACTCGATGTGAACAACAGTGGGAACAGCACTCGTCATGAGGCGATCTCCTCTCGCAGCGCGCGAATCACGCCGCGTTGGGGCTTCCAGCCGGGTTTCGGTGCACACTCCAGCAGGAGCTGCGTGTAGGGATGTTGTGGGTTCTGCAACACGGATGCCGTGTCGCCCCGCTCCACGATGGCCCCGCGACGCATGACGACGACCGAATCGGCGATCATCTGAACCACCGAGAGGTCATGGGTGATGAAGAGGTAGGTCAGGCCCTTCGAGGTGCGCAGATCGGCCAGGAGCTCCAGGATCTGTGCCTGCACGGTGACATCGAGAGCCGCCACCGATTCGTCGAGCACGATGATCGACGGCTCGGCTGCGAGCGCTCGGGCGATGGCCACCCGTTGCCGCTGCCCTCCGGAGAGCTCCTCGGGGAGAGCGTCGAGGTGACGCGGCTCGAGGCCGACCAGGGCGAAGAGTTCTGCGCAGCGTGTGCGCCGGGCCGCGAGTCCAAGCGGGGTGTGCGCCTGCAACACCTCATCAACCGCACTTCGAACCCGCAGCCGCCGGTTCAGGGAGCTCTGCGGGTCTTGGAACACCATCTGGATAACTCGCGCCCGTCGGCCCAGCTCGTGCCGATTGGCTCGGATGGCGACCGGCTCACCGTTCAGCAGCACGGTGCCGGAATCCGCGGTCTCGAGTCCGACGATGATGCGGGCCAGGGTCGTTTTTCCTGATCCTGATTCGCCGACGACGGCCAGGCAGGTTCCGGGTTCGACGGTCAGCGACACGGCGTCGAGCGCCGTCACCGTCTGCTTGGGTCGCCCGGTCGTGAACGTCTTGCTCAGGCCTGTGACGGCGATTGCCGGGGCGGTCATGCGGCGCCTCCAATCGTGCCGGTCCAGTTGATGCCCTGCGGGCGCGAATCCATCAGAATGCGGGTGTACGGATGCTGCGGGTTGTCCCGAAGCTGATCGGGGACGCCGGTCTCGACGATCTCGCCGCTCTTCATTACGTTGATCCGGTCGCAGACCGCCGCGGCCAGGTCGAGGTCATGGGTCACGAAAAGCATGGCCATTCCGAGGTTTCGGCGGCACTCGTCGAGAATGGCCATGACTTCGGCCTGCGTCGTGACGTCGAGTGCCGTCGTCGGCTCGTCGGCGAGCATCAGTTTCGGCTTTCCGGCGATCGCCCCGGCGATCACGACTCGTTGCAGCATCCCGCCGGAGAGTTGGTGCGGGTAGGCGCTGAGCACTCGGTCGACGGCGTCGATGCCGACCTGTTCGAGCAGTTCGCCGGCACGTAGCCGGGCGACGCTGGCCGGGAGCCCTTGCGCGTCGTGCATCCCTTCGACGAGGTAACGCACAACGGGCAGAACCGGGTTCAACACGGCGTGCGGGTTCTGGGCGATCATCGACACGTCGTTCGCGCGCATCCGTCGCAGTGCCTCGCCGCGGAGGCCCAAAACATCGACGCCGTCGAGGGTGATTCTTCCCGTGAGTTCGGACCGGGCGGGCAAGGTGCGCAGAATCGAGCGCAGTGTCATCGACTTGCCGCTGCCGGATTCGCCGACCAGGCCGACCGCCTCTCCGGCGGCAACACTGATCGAGACATCCTTCAGAATTTCGATGGAACTCCGATCGGCCGCCAGGGCGAGCGACAGGTGAGTGATCTCAAGCATCAGGCCTTCCTTCCGGCCGCAGCGCGGCCACCCAAACGTTCGCCGATGTAGCCGAGGCTCGCCACCGTGAGCACAATGCAGAGGCCGGCCAGCATGCTCTCGGCCGGGTACCCCTTGAGCAGGGATTGCTGACCGTTCGAGACCATCAGACCCCAGTCGGCGGCCGGCGGTTGCACACCCAGGCCGAGGAACGAGAGCGCAGCGAGTTCGATCATTGCGAATCCAAAGTTGATCGTTGCACCGGTCACGATCAGGGGCGCGACGTTGGGCAGCAGGTGCCGGGCAGTGATCGTGACTCCAGAGATTCCCTGGAGTTGAGGAGAACGGATGTACGGCAGGTTGCGTTCCCTGAGCGCCGTGCTCCGAATGACCCGGGCCGTGTACGGAATGTACGCCACGGAGAGCGCCAGGGCCGCGGTAGTCAGGCTCGGACCGAAGACGGCGATGGCGAGCATCGCCAGGAGCAGGTTGGGGAATGCGAACAGCAGGTCGAGAACCCGGCTGAGGAAGGAGTCGACTGCTCCTCCCCACCACACGCTGATCAGCGCGATCGCGGTGCCGAAGACTGCCGTCATGGTGACGACGATCAGTGGGCCGATCAGGCTCGACCGGGCTCCCCAGAGCAGGCGGGAGAAGATGTCACGGCCGGCCTGGTCGGTGCCGAGCAGGTGCGCGGGGCTGGGGCCCTGGTACCGCTGGGTGACCGACCCGACGGTCGGGTCGTAGGGGGCGATGATCGGGGCGAGCAGAGCGCCCAGCACGACGACGAGCACAAGCACGGCGGCGGTGGTGCCGATGGGGCCCATCCGTTCAACAAAGCGTCTCATCGGGTACGCACCTCCCTCACTCGTGGGTCGATCGAGGCGTAGAGCAGGTCCACCAGCAGATTGATGATCCCGAACGCCGCGACCAGGATGATGGCGATCGCCTGAACGACCGCGAAGTCTTTCTTTTGCACCGCGTTCACCAGCAGCGTGCCGATGCCATCGAGGGTGAACGCGTACTCCACCACGAACGACCCGGCGATCAGGCCGGCGATGTGCACGCCGACGACCGTGCTGACCGGCAGCATGGAATTGCGCACCACGTGTCGTCGCAACACCAGGCCGCGGGGCACGCCTCTGGCCCTGGCCATCACCGCATGCTCGGAATCGCGTTCTTCCCGGATGGCGGTGCGGGTGATGCGTGCGACGACGGCCGTTGAGGGCAGTGCCAAGGCGATGGCGGGAAGCGTGAGGTGCCAGATCCGGTCGAAGAATCCGGTTCCCGAGCCGAAGACCGGAAACCAGCCAAGCCCGACGCTGAAGATGCTCATCAGGATGAGCGCGGCGAAGAAGGTCGGGATCGCGAAGCCGAGGTTCGAGCCGAGGATGACCAGCTTGTCGACGAACCCGTCTCTGGTTCCGGCAATCACGCCGAGACCGATCCCGAAGATGACGATGATCAGGGCGGCCATCAGCACCAGGGTCAGCGTTGTCGGGAGCCGCTCGGAAAGCAGGCTCCCGACATCCTGACGGTTGGCCAGCGACTGCCCGAAGTTTCCCTGGAGCACCTGGGTGAGCCAGTTCCAGAACCTCACGAAGAAGGGGTCATCCAATGAGTACTGTTCACGGATCGCGGCGAGCACCTCGGGCGAAACCGTGCGGCCCTGCACCAGAAAGTTCTCTGGGCTTCCCGGCGCAGCGTACATCGCGGCGAAGACGAGAAAACTCGACACCACCAGCACACCAGCGAGGGCAAGTAGCCGTCGGAGGACAAACATCATTGAGAAAACCCCTTCTTCACAGCGGTGTGAACGACTACTTAGTTGCCTGAAGCCCCGAGATCGGCGGCCCACGGGTAGTAGAGGTAGACGAACGAGGCCGGCACTCCCGTGACCCGCTTGTTCAGGAACAGTCGAACCGACGGGTCGACGATCGGAATCCAGGGCAGGTCTGCCATGGCGATTTCCTGGATCTGGTTGGTCAGTGCGGCTCGCTCGTTCTCGTCGTTCGCCGCAGCAGCCTCGGCGAGCAGACTGTCGACCTCAGGGTTGCTGTAGTCGTTGTAGTTCTGCGAGCCGCCGGTGCCGACGATCGTGCGCAGGAAGGCGAGCGGGTCGGGGACATCCATGTAGTTGTTGGTCACGAACGCATCGTGACCTTCACGGGCCTTGGGGTCGGAGAAGAAGGCACCGAACTGGGCGCTCGGGATGCCCTCCGGCTCGACCTTCAGCCCGATCGCCGTCGCCCCGTTTGAAATCTCGGAGATGATGTCGGCGTAGTAGCTGCGCTCTGACGGGTAGACGATCTTGATGGTCTGAGTCAGGTCGACGGTGGCCTTCTTCAGGGCTTCCTTCGCCCCGGCGATGTCAACGGTGCTGGGAGCGAGTTTCTCGCGAGCGCTGGCGAACTCGCTGTCGCCGTAGGCCCAGCCGTTGTTCGGGATCAGCGAGCGGGAGGCCTGCGCGGTACCTTCGAAGACCGTGTCGGCGATGGCTTCCCGGTCGGTCGCCATCATCAGAGCCTGCCGCACGGCGGGGTCGGCGAATGCGCCGTGTCCGGTGCCGATGATCGCGACGAGCTGCACAGAGCGGCCGAGGAACAGGTCACCGTCGGTGGCCTTCTCCAGGGAGCTCAACGCACCGAGCGGCACGTCGTAGGAACCGTCGATGGCGCCGGTGCTCAGCGCGTTGGAGATCGCCGCGGCATCCACGATGAAGTTGATGTCGACCTGCTTGGTCTTCGCCTTCTTCTCGGTGTTCCAGTAGTTGTCATTGCGCAGCAGCGAGATGCTCTGGCCCTGGTTCCAGGCGCCGACCGAGTACGGCCCGGTGCACATGACCTTGCCGGTGGGGTTGCCGTAGTCTTCGCCGGCGGCGACGCGGTGCGCCTTCTCAACGATGTTTCCGATGGGCGTCACCATGTAGGAGTTGAAGGTGGAGTCGGGCGCTTTGAGCTTGACGGTGACTTCCCAATCGCCGGTCTTCTCGATCGAGTCGATGTTCTCGACGATGCCGCCGGCCCAGTAGCTTCCCTCGTTGGGGTCGAGCTGGCGGCTGAGGCTGTACTGCACGTCATCGGCGGTCATCGGCTGGCCGTCCCAGAACGTCACTCCCTCGCGAATCGTGTAGACGTAGGTGGAGGCGTCGGGGCTGTCGACCTTCTCGGCGAGTCCCGGCTTGATCGAGTAGTCGGGCTGCAGCTGCATGAGGCCCTCACACAGGTTCGCCACGACGGTGTTCTCGGGGTAGTTGAACGCCTTGATCGGGTCGAGTGAGGCCGGCTCGCCGAATGGAAGGTTCCACGTTGCGAGATCGAGTTCGCCCGTGGCGGCGGGCGTCGTGACCAGAAGGTCGGTCAGGTCCGGTGCGGCGTTGGAGGTGGTGGGCCCACTCGCGCAACCGGTCAGGGCGAGTGACATCACTCCGAGGACGGCGAATGCTCTGGTTCTTTTCTTCATTGAACTTCTCCCATAGTCATGACGCGAGGCGGGTCGCGTGAGCGTTTGATTTGTGACGATAGCCGACCAAAACGTTTTGTGCGAGTTATTAGCAAAACGTTTTGTTAACTGTTTGTTTCCGATAGTGTGCAGGGGTGAACAGCGGACAGGGGCGACGCCGTGTGACGATCCACGATGTCGCGAAGCAAGCGGGGGTGTCGATCACGACCGTGTCCCATTCGCTGAATGGCAAGGGAGTCGTCGCAGCGGCGACCCGGCAACATGTCGTCGACGTCGCCGCGAGCATGGGCTACAGCGCCGACGCCATCGCCCGGGGGCTGCGCAGCAGCCGACTCGGGGTACTCGGCCTGGTCATCCGCCCGCTCGACTCGCTCGACTCCTATCAGCCGGTCGGCGTCGACTACTTCATGCGTTTCGCGGGTGCGGCGGCAGTCGAGGCTCTCGACCGAGGCTTCGGCCTGATGCTGGTTCGCGATCCCACCACGTCCAAGGTGCCCGACATCGCCCTCGCCGTCGACGGGTTCGTGATCTCCGACCCGATCGGGAACGATCCCGTGATCGCGCTGCTCAACCGCAACGACATCCCGTTGGTGACGGTCGGCCGGGATGTCGAACGACCGGATTTTCGGGATTGGGTCGGAACCGGCGCGAATGCAGACTGCGCTGCGATCATTGCCCACCTGCGCGAACGAGGCGCGAAGCGCATCGCCATCGTCACGGGAACCGACGTCAACTCCTGGAACATCGACAGCGAAACCACCTACCTGGCCTGGGCGGCCGAGCAGGGCCAGCCGGCCATTCTCTACCGCCAGGATGAGACATCCGGCGAAGCAGGCGGGCGCGCGGTCGCCGAACAGCTGTTGGCCGGTGAGACTCCCGTCCCGGACGCCGTCTACTGCTTGACCGGGCGCCATGCGGCCGGTCTGCAGACGCGCTTGCAGGAGGCCGGTTACTCGATCCCGGCTGACGTGCTGATCGTGGCCGGCTCCGACTCCGAGCAGACCAGAAACAGTTCGCCGCCCATCACCTCGGTCGATCTGATGCCGGAGCGAACGGCACGGGAGGCCGTCGCCCTGCTCGTGCGACGGCTCGAGGGCGACACCGATCTGGTGCCACCCCTGATCGAGAATGAGTTGCGGATTCGGGAGTCGACGAACCGCCGCCCGGCCTGAGCGCCGGCCTCCTCTCGGCGCTGCCGGCGGCGACCGTCGTCTGCATCGTGTACGCAAAGGAGGAGATTCGGCGAATCGCCGTGATTTCCCGCCGGTTTGAGACGGCGTGTTGCAGAATCTCCTCCTTTGCGCAGCGGAGCGATCGCCCGACCGACCGATGCGGCGGTGACGCGCCGACGCGGTGTCTGAGTGGGATCCAGAAGTCGGTAGAGTAACCGCAGACCCCCGAATCACTCTTTGATCCGGTGAGCAGGTCCCGGTCTGGGGCGGCAGGTCATCGCGACATCTTCGTTGCGCATCCCTGTGCCGTTCTGCCGATGGAGATCTCCATGACCCGCTCCCCCCTGTCTGTTCTCAGTTTCGCCCTCGCCGGCACCGCTCTTGTCGTGTTGAGCGGATGCGCCGCCACCGGCACGTCCGCCGGGACCACCCCGCATCCGTCGGAGTCCTCGGCGGCGTCAGCCACCGTCACCGTCGACAACTGCGGCACCCCGGTCAGCTTCGAGGCCGCACCCAAACGGGTGGTGACGATCAAGTCCACCTCGACCGAGATGCTGCTGGCACTCGGGCTCGGCGACCGGATCGTCGGCTCCGCGTTCCAGGACGGACCGGTTCCCGCCTCGCTCGCCGACGCGGCATCCGGTCTCACGATCCTCTCCGACCAGCTCCCCTCGCAGGAAGTCGTGCTCGAGCAGGAGCCCGACCTCGTCTACGGCGGTTGGGAATCGAACTTCTCCGCCGAGGGCGCCGGCGAGCGCGCCTCCCTCGAAGCGCTCGGCGTGCACACCTACGTCTCGCCCGCCGCCTGCAAAGAAGCGGGCTACAAGCCGACACGTCTCGACTTCGATCAGATTTTCGGCGAGATCACCGAAGTCGCGTCGATCTTCCGCACGGATGCGACGCCCCTGCTCGCCGCGCAGCAGAAGACCCTCGACGGAATCGAGAAATCCACCGCCGGCCTGACCGCGCTCTGGTACTCGTCGGGTGACGACACCCCGTACGTCGGTGCGGGAAGCGGTGCGCCTCAGCTGCTGCTCGACACCGTCGGCCTGACGAACATCGCCGCCGACGTGAAGGACACCTGGGCGTCCTACAGCTGGGAGGCGATCGTCGAGGCGAACCCCGACGTGATCGTGCTCGTCGACGCCGCCTGGAACACCGCAGACCAGAAGAAGGAGATGCTCGCCGCCAACCCGGCGACCGCGCGTCTCGACGCCGTGATCAACCAGCGCTACCTGACCATTCCGTTCGCGGCCAGCGAGGCCGGAGTGCGGAGCGCCGATGCCGCGGCTGACCTGGCCGCCCAGCTGGCCGCGCTCAAACTGGGCGACTAGTGGCGACGATGTCGGCCCCGGCGGCCGAGTCACGACCGGCCTCGACCAGCCCTCGGGCGCCGGTCGGCCGGCCGGTCCGCGGCACGCTGAACCGGGTCGCGATCGTCGCCCCGGTACTCGCGCTCGCGCTGCTCCTGTCAATCATCGTGGCCGTCACCGTCGGTCCCGCCGATATCGGCGTCGGCGAGGTCTGGGCCACCGTCGCGCACCACCTCGGCGTCGGTGAGGGCACCCCCTCTGCACTCCGCGACGGAATCATCTGGCAGCTGCGGATGCCCCGGGTCCTGACCGCGGCGCTGGTCGGCGGCGGCCTCGCCGTGAGCGGCGCCGTGATGCAGGGCCTCACCCGCAATCCGCTCGCCGACCCCTATCTGCTCGGGCTCTCCTCCGGCGCGTCGCTCGGCGCGGTCGCCGTGCTGCTGCTCGGGGTCAGCCTGCTCCTTCCGTTCGCCGCCTTCGTCGGGGCACTGCTCGCCCTGATGCTGACCGTTCTGCTGGCCGGCGCCGGCGGCCGGTTGACCCCCACCCGGATGGTGCTCGCGGGCCTCGCGGTGTCGTCACTGGCGGCATCCGTCACCAGCTTTGTCATCTTCTGGACGGCGACCGGCGACAGCTACCGCGAGATTCTGAGTTGGCTGATGGGCTCGCTGTCGGGAGCCGGCTGGTCGTCGGCCGTCATCGCGGCGGTCGGTTTCGCGGTGGCCGGGCTGCCGCTGTTGTTCACCGGGCGCCTGCTCGACACGTTCGCGTTCGGCGACACCGCCGCTGCCTCACTCGGCGTCAATGTGCAGGCCGCCCGGCTCGGATTGCTGGCCGGCACCGCGCTGCTCACCGGCGCGATGGTGTCGGTCAGTGGGGCGATCGGATTCGTCGGGCTGATCCTGCCGCACGCGGTGCGGCTGCTCGTCGGCCCCGGCTACCGCGCCCTGCTGCCGCTCGTCGCCCTCGTCGGCGCGATCTTCCTGATCTGGGCCGACACCCTCGCCCGCACCCTGCTCGATCCTCGAGAGATCCCCGTCGGCATCGTCACCGCGCTGATCGGCGCACCGGTTTTCGCGCTGCTGCTCGTGCGCAATCGGAGGATCTCATGACCGCGCCGGACCACCTCGACGCACACGACCTCACCCGCACTGTCGACGGCCGCACCCTGATCGACGGTGTCGACTGCACCGCCCCGGCCGGCGCCCTCACCGCGCTCGTCGGCCCGAACGGCGCCGGCAAGTCGACCCTGCTCCGCATCCTGGCCGGCATCGATCGCCCGCATCTCGGCAATGTTTCGGTCACCGGCTCCGACCTGTTTCGGATGCCGCGGCGCGAGCGCGCCCGCCGCATTGCGCTGGTCGAACAGGATGCCGCCACAGACCTCGCCCTGTCTGTCGCGGCGGTCGTCGCGCTCGGTCGCGCCCCGCATCATTCGCTCTGGTCGCAGAACTCCGCCCTCGACGCGGAGATCGTGGGCACCGCGCTCGCACGCGTGGGAATGACCGAGTATGCCGGGCGGGAGATCACCAGTCTCTCGGGCGGCGAGCGCCAGCGGGTGCAGCTCGCCCGGGCACTGGCCCAGGAGCCGGAACTGCTGATCCTTGACGAGCCGACCAACCACCTCGACATTCACGCGCAACTGGCCACGCTCGAACTGCTCGGCGATCTGGCGGCTCAGGGCATGGCCGTGTTGGCCGCTCTGCACGACCTCGGGCTTGCCGCTGCCGCGAGCGATCACGTGATCGTCTTGTCGGCCGGCCGGGTCGTCGCTGCCGGCGAGACCCGCGCGGTGCTCACCGCCGAACTGATCCGGGAGGTGTTCGCCGTCGACGCGTTGCTTGTCGAGAACCCGCTCACCGGGCGGCCGATGCTGGCGAGTGCGTCGCTCGGCGCGCGTCCTGGGAGCGCGGGCAGCGCGCGTCCGGTCGCCGCGGCATCCGTCTCGGTCTAGCGCGCTCTGTGCACCAGTCCTGACGCAAAGCCGTGGAGCGACTCGGTTCCGGCGCGGTTTATCCCCGCCGGCGCGCGCTCTACCCCGCGCCCACCGGGATACACCGCGCCGGACTGTCATCGATGCCCTCCTTCATCACGCGCACGCAACGTGGTCTTGTGACACGGCGCGGCGCCAGAAGGATGCGACGAGCGCCTCAACCAGCGGCGCAAAGGTAGGATCATTGCATGGCGGTCACCGACGAAGCGATTCTCAAGATCAAAGAGATGATCATCTCCGGCGCGCTCGGTCCAGGTGACCGACTTCCGCCCGAAAAAGAGTTGAGCGAACGGCTCGGGTTATCCCGAAGCTCGATGCGCGAGGCCGTGAAGGCGCTTGAGGTCATCCGGGTGCTCGACGTGCGCCGCGGTGACGGCACGTATGTCACGAGCCTCGAACCACGCCTGTTGCTTGAGGCGATGTCCTTCGTCGTCGACCTGCACGACGACTCGTCGATCCTCGAACTCTTCGCGGTGCGACGCATCCTCGAACCGGCCGCCGCCGCTCTCGCCGCGGCCCACGTCACACCCGCCATCATCGACGACCTTCGCGCACAGATCGGATCTGTCGACGACTTCACCAGTGTCGAAGGCCTCGTCGCGCACGACATCGAGTTCCACGGCGCCATCGCCTCGGCGGCGGGCAACAGCTACCTGGCGAGCCTGATCGAATCGCTGTCCAGTCACACCGTGCGGGCCCGCATTTGGCGCGGCCTTACCCAGGAGAACTCGGTGCACCGCACCCTGACCGAGCACCGCATGATCGTGGATGCGCTCGAGCGCGGCGACGCGGAACTCGCCCAGGCACTCACCGTCGTGCACATTTCGGGTGTCGAGCAGTGGCTGCGCGACGCGGCCACCTCCGACTAAGACCGGTCCGCCGCGATCGTCGCGAGGCTTCCTTCGCCGAGCTTGACCCTTCCGGTCGAGTTTGACCGGTAGACCAGGCAAGCTCGACCGGAAGTGTCAAAGTCGGCGGGATCGGCTCACCCGGTCTCGACAGGCTCGACCAGCGGTGGCGGGCAGACCCTAGTTCGGCGGGATCGGCCCACCCGGTCTCGACAAGCTCGACCAACGGTGCGGGCGGATCCTAGTTCGGCGGACCCGCCTCCCCGCGGTCCGGCAGCTCTACGACATCCGACCCCGACCGCGGGTCGTGCTCGACGATCTCCTCGACGTCGTCGGTCGACACCCCGTCAGGCTCGGCGTTCTCCGTCATGAGTGCGCGCTCCGACGCATGCCGCGGATTCTCGGCCGCGATCAGGATGTCGATGGCCGCGGTCGACGGTTCGGGACTCGGCGTCAAGCCGGTCACCTGTGCACCCGGCGGCACGCCCGCCTGCACGCCGGACGGCACACCGGGCTGCCCGCTCGATGTCTCCGCCGGACGTGCTCCCCTTCGTCGGAACCGGCGGATCCAGCCCGGAGTCGCCACCATGATTCCCCGCTCCAATGATTCCTCGACCTCCAGGCCGTAGTAGTCGCCGATGTGATCGATGAGTTGGGCGCGTCTCGCGCGTTCATAGGCGCGGCGCTCTCGACTGAAGGCGATGACCGTCGACCAACAGATCAACAACATGATCACGCTGAACGGCAGAGCGATGATGATCGCCGCGGTTTGCAGAGCGAGCAAGCCACCGGAGAGCAGCAGCGAAATGGCGAGCAGCGCGGTGATCGCGGTGAAGAATGCGCGCACCGGCTTGCTGGGGTTCAGTTGCCCGCCAGTCGCGATCATGCCCATCACCAGTGCCCCGGAATCGGCCGAGGTGATGAAGAAGACGGTGATCAGCACGATCACGCCGATTGTGAGCGCCGACGACCCGGGAATATGCGCGAGCATTTCGAACAGCGCGCCCTCGACATCCACCGCGCCGTTTTCCCCGACCAGTGTTCCGGGGTTGGTCAGCTCGAGGTAGAGGGCGGTCCCGCCGAGCACGCTGAACCAGAGGATGCCGATGAGCGTCGGCACGATGATGACGCCGGTCACGAACTCCCGCACGCTGCGCCCCTTGGAGATGCGGGCGATGAAGATGCCGACGAAGGGGGCCCAGGAGATCCACCAGCCCCAATAGAACGAGGTCCACGAGGCCTGCCAGGCTTCACCGGCACTGCCGGTGAAGGCGTTCACGTTGAAGGCGAGGCTGACGAAGTTTTGAATGTAGGCGCCGATCGACTGCACGAACTCCCGCAGCAGAAATGTCGTCGGCCCGAACGCGAGCAGGTAGAGCACGAGGGCGCCGGCCAGGATCAGGTTGATGCTGGAGAGCCACTTCATACCCTTGGTGACACCGGAGAGCACCGACAGCAGCACGAAGAACGAGATCAGGATGATGATCACGACCTGCGAGGTCTGGCTCGGCGTCACCAGGCCGGCGGCATCCAGGCCCGCACTGATCTGCAGCACGCCGAGGCCGAGCGACGTCGCCACTCCGAACAGGGTTCCGACGAGGGCGATCACGTCGATGGCATTGCCCCAGCCGCCCTGCACGCGCTTGCCGAGCAGCGGCTCCAGGGCCCAGCGGATGGAGATCGGCCGTTTGCGCCGGTGAATCGCGTAGGCGAGCGCGAGCCCGACGATCACATAGATCGACCAGGCGTGGATGCCCCAGTGCAGGTAGGTCTGGGTCAGCGCCTGCTGTGCGAGTTGCGGCGGAGTCCCGGTCACTCCCGGCCGCGGGTTCGCGAAGTGGCTGAGCGGCTCGCTCACCCCGTAGAAGACCAGACCGATGCCCATTCCTGCCGCGAAGAGCAGCGAGAACCAGGCCATCAGCGAGAATTCGGGTTTGTCGTCATCGCGGCCCAGCTTGATGTCACCGAACCGGCTGAACCCGAGAAAGAGGCAGAACACGACGAAGAACGCCGTGATCAGCACGTAATACCAGTTGAAGGTGTTGACGATGCCGCTTTGAATCCCCTTGAAGAGGCTCTCCGCCGCGCCCGGCGCCACGAGGGCAAACGTCACGAATACGATCACGACCGCGGCGGCCGGCCAGAAGACCCAGCGTTTGAGTGTCGACGGCTTCGTTGTCTCGGCCATGATTTCAGGGTACGCAGTGTGCGTGCGTCACGACAGGGCCGTCAACGAGAAAGTGCCGGGGCGGATGTCCGCCCCGGCACTCATTCACACAGATCTACTCGTAGAGAACAGCGGCGATCTTCTCGTCGTTGATGTTGGTCTTGTCGTACCAGAAGAAGCCGGTGTCGATGGTCTTCGGGAGCTTCGTGCCCTTGATCGCCTCAACGGCGGCCTTGACGGTCTCGTAGCCGATGCCAACCGGGTTCTGCGTGATCGCGCCGGCCATCAGGCCGTCGTTGATCGCGTCGATCTGAGCCTTGCCAGAGTCGAATCCGACGATGGTGAGTTTGCCGGCCATGTCGAGTTCCTTGACAGCCTGCACAACACCGATGGCCGAGCCTTCGTTGCTGCCGTAGATGCCCTTGAGGTCCGGGTTGGCGGCGATGATCGCCTTGGCGAGGTCAGCCGACTTGGCCTGGTCTCCTCCGCCGTACTGGGTGTCGACGACGGTGATCTTGGGCTCGTTCTTCTCCATGTATTCGATGAAGCCGTCGCGACGGTCGACGCCGGTGACCGACGTCTGGTCGTGCACAACCAGGGCTACCTTGCCCTCGTGCCCGATCAGCTCGGCCATGTGCTTGGCGGCCTCGGCCGCGGCAGCCTTGTTGTCGGTCGACGCGGTGGTGACCGGGATGTCGCTGTCCACGCCGGAGTCAAAGGCGACGACCGGGATGTTCGCGTCCTTGGCCTGCTGCAGCAGCGGGCCCGCGGCCTGGCTGTCGAGGGCGGCGAAACCGATGGCGGCCGGGCCCTTGTCGAGAGCCGTCTGCAGCATCTGGATCTGCTGGTCGACATCCGCCTCGGTGTCGGGGCCTTCGAAGGTGATCTTCACGTCGAATTCGTCGGCAGCCTGTTCGGCGCCGGCCTTGACGGCCTGCCAGAACTGGTGCTGGAAGCCCTTCGAGACGATCGCGATGTATGGCTTGTCGCCGGATGCGTCGCCGCCGGTCGCGCTGGTGTCAGCCGAGCAGCCGGTCAGTGCGGCAGCGAGGGCGGTGATGCCCACCATTGCCGTGATGAGTTTTTTGTTCTTCATGTCTGCAAACTCCCTTGTTCGTAATGCTGGTCGATGATGCCGAGTGGTGCGTTGGGTACAGATGGTGTGCGGATAAGTCGGTGCGAGAGACAGCGGGAACCTCACGTTCGGGCCCGAACGCGGGAGTCTCGAGGGGTGAGGCCGGCCGGGCTAGTTGCCCTTGCGGCGCAGCATGTCGAGGTAGACGGCGATCAGGATGACGCACCCGACGGCGACCGACTGCCATTCCTGCGGAATCGACATGATCCGCAGCCCATTGGTGAGCACGGCCATGATCAGCGCTCCGATCACGGTGCCGACGATCGAGCCCTTGCCGCCGGCCAGCGAAGTTCCGCCGATCACCACAGCGGCGATAGCTTCAAGTTCGAGTCCCATGCCCCCGGTCGGCTGTGCGGAGCTGAGGCGCGAGGCGGCGAGCACGCCGGCCACGCCGACGAAGAGGCCGGACACCGTGTAGATGAGAATCTTCCACTTGGTCACGTTGACACCCGAGAGTGCCGTCGCCGACTCGTTGCTGCCGATCGAGTAGGTGTACCGCCCGAAGATCGTGCGGGAGAGCAGCACCGCTGCGATGACGATCATCAGCATGAAGATGGCCACACCGAGCGGGAATCGCATGCCCGGAATGATCGACAGGTTCATGATCGACTGAAAGTCGGGGTGCTCCTTGAAGTAGATCGGCTTGGTTCCGCTGATCACGAGGGCGAGGCCGGAAGCGACGAGCATCATCGCCAGGGTGGCGATGAAGGGCGGAATCTTCAACACGGCCACGTTGATGCCGTTGACGAAACCGATCAACGCGCCGAACAGGATGGCGCCGAGCACACCGGCCCAGATCGGCCAGCCCCAATAAGTCAAGAACACCCCGGCCATCACGCCGCAGAGGATCATTCCAGTGCCGATCGACAGGTCGATGCCGCCGGTGATGATGACGAAGGTGGTGCCGAGCGCCAGAATGCCGGTCACGGTCGCGGCGACCAGGATGCTGGTGATGTTCGAGCTGGTGAAGAAGTGCGGGCTCGCGAACGCGAAGAAGGCGACAATCAGGATAAGGCTGGCGAAGGCGAGCAGCTGCTGCACCTGACCGCGCAGTTTGTCGACGATGCCGGGCGACGCAACCTTCGGTGAGTCAACTCGCGGAGATTCGATGGTTGTCATGCCGTTACCAATCCTTCGGTCCGCGCACGGGTCGCGTAATCCATGATGTTTTCTTGAGTCGCGTCTGCGTTGTCAAGAATTGTGTTGAGTCGGCCTTCGCACATCACCGCGATGCGGTGGGACATGCGCAGAACCTCGGGCAGTTCGGAGGAGATCATGATGATGGCCTTGCCTTCAGCGGCCAGAGCGTTGAGCAGGGCATAGATCTCGTCTTTCGCCCCCACATCGATGCCACGGGTCGGCTCGTCGAAGATCAGGATGTCGCAGTCTTTGACCAGCCACTTGGCGATGACGACCTTCTGCTGGTTTCCGCCCGAGAGGTTCTTCACCAGCTGGTCGATCGACGGCGTCTTGATCGACAGCGCCGAAACCTGCTTCTTGGCCGTCGTCTGAATCGCGTCGGTCTTCATGAAGCCAAGCGCCGACGCGAACGCCGGCAGCGATCCGAGCGCGATGTTCTCTTTCACATCGCGTTCGAGCAGCACGCCGAGTGCCTTGCGGTCTTCGGAGAGATAGCCGATCCCGAGTCCGGCGGCGATCGCCGGGCTGCCGATCTGCACCGGCGTTCCGTTCAGTTCAATGCGTCCGGCCGTTTTCGGATCGGCTCCGACGATGGCCCTGGCCACCTCGGTGCGTCCGGCACCCATCAGGCCGGCGAAGCCGAGAATTTCGCCGCGGCGCAGCTCGAAGCTCACGTCGTTCAGCAGGTGCTTGGTCGACAGGCCGTTGACGCTGAGCACGACCTCGCCGCGCACATCCGCGCCCTGGGGCCGTGCCTCGCCGGTGATCTCGCGGCCCACCATGAGCGAGATGACCTCGGTCATGTCGGTGGCCTGGGTGTCAACCGTGGCGATGTACTGGCCGTCGCGCAGCACGCTGATGCGGTCGGAGATGACCTTCAGCTCGTCCATCCGGTGGGAGATGTAAATGACGCCGGTCTCCGGGGTCGTGAACCGTTCAATCAGCTCGAACAGGGTGGCCACTTCGGTGTCGTTGAGGGCGGCGGTCGGCTCGTCCATGATCAGCACCTTGGCGTTGAAGGAGAGCGCCTTGGCGATCTCCACCATCTGCTGGCGGGCCACGGTGAGCTCGCCCACTCGCTGGCGGGGGTTGAGCGCCAGGCCGAGGCGGTCGAACAGGTCTTGCGCCTTCTGGTTCAGCTCACGCTCGCTGAGGAAAATGCCGGCGCGACGCGGCTCCCGGCCGATGAAGATGTTCTGCGCGACGGTGAGGTCATTGGCCAGGTTGAATTCCTGGTGGATGATGCTGATGCCCAGTTCTTGAGCGTGGCGGGGGTTGTTGATCTGCAGCTTCTCGCCGTTCAGAAAGAACTCGCCCTCATCCGGGGTATAGATGCCGGAGAGCAGCTTCATCAAGGTCGACTTGCCGGCGCCATTCTCGCCGACCAGGGCGAGCACCTCGTTGTGACGTACGTCCAGGCGCACGTTCTGCAGCGCCTTGACGCCGGGAAAGCTTTTGCTGGCGCCGACGACTTGCAGCAGAGGGGGACGTTCACCCAGCTCATCCGTTAAGATCGGATGTATCACTGCGGTCACGATGACCCTCTTCCTTGAGATGTAGTTCGTTGGCAATACTAAGTATGGGCTGTCGGGGTGTCAATGCAGACATCGGATGCTTTGGTAACGGTTAGACATCAGATCTTTGACCTTCGAGTGCGGGGTCGCTGTTGTCCGTGTGAAAGACCTCTGGCAGTTGCTTCCACCAGTCTCCGGGCGCGCGATCCGCCACGGGACGCTGCAACGGTTCGCAGATCGCCCACCAGCGCTGGGTCGCCGGGTCGGCCGCCATCGCCGCCATGTCGCCTTCGTAGTCGTCGCCGACGTACTCCAGGTAGGAGAACAGCAGGTCGCCGTGACGGAAGATCGAATAGTTCGTCACGTTGCTGGCACTGAGGCGCGCGAGCACCTCTGGCCAGACTTCGGCGTGGAGTCGCTCGTACTCCGCAACGTTTTCGACCGGCAGGCCGATCACCGAGGCGATGCGTCGAATGGTCATACGGTGCCCCCTCGTGTGCCGGATGCGACGTCGAGTCGGTAGACCTCGGTCGCAGTGCCCGACAGTATGCTCGCCTGCTCGTCACGCGAGAGCTCACTGATCAGCGCGCTCTGCACGGCCCAGGTCGCCTGGTAGTCGCCGGAGAGTACGGTCATCGGCCAGTCGCCGCCGTACATCAGACGGGAGGGCCCGAATGCGTCGAGCGCGACATCACATACTCCGCGCAGCGCGTCGGGGGTGAACGGCTGGCCGTCTGCTCCGAGGCCGGAGAACTTGGCGACCGCGTTCGGCAGCGCGCTGGCGGCGCGCAGCTGGCGCTCCCACTCGGGGTAGGCATCCGTGCCGCGCGGCGGCTTGCCCAGGTGGTCGATGACCACCGTGAGCCCCGGGATGTCCCGTGCCACGTCGGTCAGGGCGCCCAGGTGCCGCGGCCACGCATTCGGAACGTCGAAGGCGAGCCCGCGGGCGGCGAGCAGGCGCAGTGAGTCGCGCACGCCAGGGAAGCTCAGAAAGTCGTCGCGCGGGTCGTCGTGAACGAGGTGGCGGATTCCGACGAACGCCGGATGCTGCTGCCAGAGATCGAGCGACGCCTCCGCCTCGGCGGGGTTCACGAGGTTCACCCAGCCGACGACGCCCCAGACCCAGGGGTTCGCAGTCGCGACGTCGAGCATGAACTGTGTGTCGACGAGGGAATCCTCGGCCTGCACCAGCACGGCACCCGCCATCCCCGCTGCATCCAGCTCCGCTTTCGCCTGCGCGGGCGTGAAATCGGCGTAGAGCGCACCGAACTCCGGCACGAGCCAGGCGTACTCGCCGACACTGCGGTCCCAGAGGTGGAGGTGCGCGTCGATGCGCGGAACGGGGGAACTCATGCCGGGATGAGCCCTTTCTCGGTGAGGCGATCCCAGAGTGCTTCGGGGATGTCCACGTTGATACGTTCGACGTTCTGACCGATCTGCTCTGCACGGCTGCCGCCGACCACGACGGTGCGCACGCTCTTCTCGCGCAGCGTGTACTGCAGCGCGGCGGCGGGCAGGCTGACGCCGAACTCGTGGCAGATCGCGGCGATCTGTTGCACGCGGGTGAGCAGTTCGGAGGGCACCTGACCGTATTCGTAGCGGTCGGTGGCTCCCGGGTTGTCGGTGGCGAGCAGCCCCGAATTGAACACCGAGGCGTTGACGATGCCGACGCCGTGCTCGCGGCAGGCGGGAATCACCTCGGCCAGCGCCGGCTGCTCGGCCAGCGTGAAACGTCCGGCGATCATGAGTAGGTTGATCAGGCCGGTGTTCACGCTCGCGAGCAGTGCCTCGGTCGTCATCGAACCGACGCCGATCGCGTCGACGATTCCTTCGTCGCGCAGAGCGGCCAGTGCCGGGATGCCCTCATCGATCCCCTGCGCCAAGTCGTAGCGCTCCGGGTCGTGCAAAAACAACACGTCGAACCGGTCGAGGCCCATGCGCTCGAGCGACTCGTCGACACTGCGACGGATGCCGTCGGCCGAGGCATCCCAGACGCGCTTCTGGTCGGCGGGCACCATGAAGCTGTTCTCGAGGTCGAGGGTTCCGATGCCGTCCGGGTTGGGTCGCAGCAGCCGGCCCACCTTGGTCGAAACGAGATATTCGCCGCGCGGCTTGGTCGCCAGGAACGCCCCGAGCCGGCGCTCGGAGAGTCCCAGGCCGTAGTGCGGCGCGGTGTCGAAGTAGCGCACCCCGGCATCCCAGGCGGCCTGCAGGATCTCGTGCGCCGCTTCATCCGTCATTTCGGCGTACATATTGCCCAGGTTGGCGGCACCGAACCCGAGGCGGCCGAAGGTCAGGTTAGACATGGGCAGCAGAAATGGAGGCAGAAGCATTTGACCCAAAAGCGTACTGGGCGCGGCTGGCGGCGAGCATCTCGGTGCCGGCGCCCGGCGCGATCGGGGCTTGGTAGGCGCCGTGTCGCATCGAGACGGGGGTGACGAAATGCTCGTGCAGGTGATCGACGAACTCGATCACGCGGCCCTCCGTCGTGGCCGAGACGGCGACGAAGTCGAACATTGAGAGGTGCTGCACCGCTTCGCAGAGGCCCACGCCGCCGGCGTGCGGGCAGACCGGCACGCCGAACTTGGCCGCGAGCAGCAGGATGGCGATGTTCTCGTTGACGCCGCCGACGCGGGTGGCGTCGATCTGCAGGATCTGCAGGGCATCGGCCTGCAAGAACTGCTTGAACATGACGCGGTTCGCCATGTGTTCTCCGGTCGCAACGGGGATCGGCGCGACGCCGCGGGCGATGGCGGCGTGGGCGAGCACGTCGTCGGGGCTGGTGGGTTCTTCGATCCAGGCCACGTCGAACTCCGCAAGGTGCGACATCCACTCGATGGCCTCATCGACGCCCCAGCGCTGGTTGGCGTCGGTGCCGATGCGAATGTCGGGACCGACGGCCTCCCGAGCCAGGCGCAGTCGACGGATGTCATCCTGCAGGTTGCCGCCCACCTTGAGCTTGATCATTCCGAAACCGTCGGCGACGGCCTCCTTGGCCAGGCGCACGAGCTTCTCGTCGCTGTAGCCCAGCCACCCGGGCGTGGTCGTGTAGCCGGGGTAGCCCTGCTCAAGCAGGATCGCTTCGCGCTCTGCACGGCCGGGGACGGCCGCCCGCAGGATCGCCAGGGCGTCGTCGGGGGTGAGCGCGTCGGTGAGGTAGCGGAAGTCGATCAATTCGACGATTTGCTCGGGGGTCATCCGGCTGAGCAGCTGCCAGAGCGGCAAGCCGGCGCGCTTGGCCTTGAGGTCCCACAGCGCGTTGACGACGGCGCCGATGGCCATGTGCATGACGCCCTTCTCCGGGCCGAGCCAGCGCAGCTGGGAATCCCAGACGAATTCGCGCCAGGTGGCGCCCATGTCAGCGAGCAACTCTTCGACGTTGCGGCCCACGAGGTGGGCTGAAAGTGCCTGGATGGCGGCGACCTGCACGTCGTTGCCGCGGCCGATGGTGAAGACGAATCCGTGACCCTCGAGACCGTCGTCGGCATCGGTGACAATGCGCACGTAGGCGGCCGAGTAGTCGGGGTCGAGGTTCATCGCGTCCGAGCCGTCAAGCGAGGTCGACGTCGGAAAGCGGATGTCGCTGGTCTGCAGCGCGAGAACGGTAGTCACAGAAGAATCTCCTTGATTGGGCACCTTGAGCCTAAACATCCGATGTATAGAATGTCAATCGTGCCCTCAGACACGATTTCCTAGGAATCGACGGCGGGAAGCGTCATTATTGTTCTGACGTTCCGGGCGTTCCGAGCGCTGCTATGTGATCCAGAGAAGAGAGTTGACGCATGAAGTTTGCCCGCCTCGGCCCGATTGGCCAGGAGACCCCGACCGTGTTTCACGAGGGGCGTCACTACGATCTCTTGACGCTCACCGCTGACATCGATGGCGACTTCCTCGCCTCAGACGGGGTCGAGCGCGCACGCGTCGCACTGGAGGCCGGCTGGCTGCCCGAGATCCCAAACGCCGACGCCCTCCGGGTCGGAGCACCGATTTCTCGCCCGAGCGCTGTCATCTGCATCGGCATGAACTACGCGGCGCACGCCGCCGAATCCGGTTCGCTGCCGCCTGAGATTCCGATCATTTTCTTGAAGACGCCGAACACCGTCGTCGGCCCCAACGACTCGGTCGAGATTCCGCCGGGCAGCACCAAGACGGACTGGGAGGTCGAGCTCGGCATCGTGATCGGTAAACGTGCCTCCTACCTCGATTCGCCCGAGGACGCCCTCGAGCATGTGGCCGGCTTCGTCACCGCCAACGACGTCTCGGAGCGCGACTTTCAGATGACGGTCTCCGGCGGCCAGTGGTCGAAGGGCAAATGCGCCCCCGGCTTCAACCCGACCGGCCCGTGGCTCGTGACGCCCGACGAGGTCGACTTTCAGAACCTCTCGCTGAAGAGCTGGGTCAACGGCGAGATCCGTCAGGACTCCACCACCGCCGACCAGATCTTCGACGTGAAATTCATCATCTGGCACCTCAGCCAGTACCTCGCCCTGGAGCCCGGCGACCTGGTGCTCACCGGCACGCCAGAGGGCGTCGCCCTCTCCGGCCGTTTCCCCTACCTCGCAGCCGGAGATGTCTGCGAGATCGAAATCGAAGGTCTCGGCCGTCAGCGCCAGGAATTCGTCGCACACGAGAAGGCAGCACAATGAGCGAGCAGTTGGGTCAGCAGGGTCAGTCGGGTCAGTCGGGTCAGTCGGGTCAGTCGGGTCAGTCGAGTCAGTCGAGTCAGTCGGGCCGGGAGTTCGACGGTCTCGTCGCCGTTGTCACGGGTGGCGCATCGGGAATCGGAGCGGCGATCGCCACCCGGCTGGCCGACGCCGGCGCATCCGTCGCCGTGCTCGACCTGCAGCCTGAGGCCGCGGATGCGGCGCACTTCGCCGTGCAGGCCAACGTCGCCGACGACGCCTCCGTGCGCGCGGCCATCGCGGCGGTTGGCGAGAAGTTCGGCCGGATCGACGTCGTGATCAACAACGCCGGCATCGGCGCCATCGGCACGATCGCCGACAACGACGACGACGAGTGGGCCCGCGTGTTCAGCATCAACGTCACGGGCATCGCCCGGGTGACGCGTGCCGCGCTGCCCTGGTTGCTCGCGTCACCCGCCGCATCCGTCGTCAACACCTCGTCGATCGCTGCGACCGCCGGGCTGCCCGCGCGGGCGCTGTACACCGCGTCGAAGGGCGCCGTCTTGTCGCTCACCCGCGCGATGGCCGCCGATCACCTGCGTGAAGGCATCCGGGTCAACTGCGTGAACCCCGGCACCGCCGACACCCCGTGGATTGGCCGGCTTCTCTCGCAGGCTCCCGACCCCGAGGCCGAGCGGGCGGCGCTGAACGCGCGTCAGCCGCACGGCCGCCTGGTCGAGGCCGCCGAGGTGGCGGATGCCGTGGCCTACCTGGCGAGCCCGCGTTCGGGTTCGACGACGGGGGCGTCGATCGCGATCGACGGAGGAATGCAGAACCTGCGGTTGCGTCCGGAGTAGCTCGAATGGGGGTCTCGGCCGAGTCGGTGGTCGAGCTTGTCGAGACCCCGCACGCCAATCCTCAGACGCAAGCCCGCGTTCTGAGAACGGCTCACCAGGTCTCGACAAGCTCGACCAACGGTGACTAGTGAATCCGGGTGCCCTCGTTGCGCTCGATCAGGTGCCAGGTCACACCTTCGTCGTCAGACAGCCAGCCCTCCCAGGTGTAGCTGTCCTCGGTGATGTTGGTGAAGTTCCAGCGGATGGAGCGACCGTCGGTGCGCATGCCGTCCTGGCGGATTCCGTGGCGCCAGGCGGTGGCGATCAGGTTGCAGTACTCCCCCATCGTCGGCGCGAAATAGCTCACTCGCCAGACGCCGGCGTGCGGGTCGTAGACGCGCACGGCGGTGGCCACGGTTTCAAAGCCCGACGGATGCGTGTCGCTCGGCACGACCTCGACATCCTGCACCGCACGGCCGTCGAGGATGAACTCGGCGATCCAGGTGAAGTCGCGCTCGTGCCACTCACCCGTTGCTTCGTCGAGCCGTGAGCCCTTCGCCGACCAGGAGCCGACCAGCTGGCCGAACCTGCTCATCCGACCCGGGTAGTCCGGGGTCGGGCCGCTGGCGGTGAGCGCCTCGGCGAAACGGGGATCGGTTGCGGAGGTCATGACCCAATTTTACCCAGGGGATGTTGCATCCGTATTTCGTGATTTCCTCCTGTGACAGCCCCAGGTGCGCACGAAAACATCACAAATCGGCTCCGGCAACGCAAAAACACCACCGATCGGCAGAATCTGCACGATCGGTGATGTTTTCGAGCGGCGGCGCCGACGGTGAACTGGACGCTGGCCACGAGCGAGCAGGCCTAGTCTGCGTCTGGCCGTATCCAGCCATTTTGTTGCTCGAGCGCAACGTAAAGGAGGAGATTCTGCGACATTCCGAGCGAACCTGGCTGGTTGCGGCGGCGAGTCGCAGAAGCTCCTCCTTTGCAGAATCTCCTCCTTTAAGTGCGGGCGACCGCTACTCGCCGCTCGGCTCCAGCGCGAGACCGCGGTCGTCCGAGACATCCGTGCGGTGGAAGTTGAGGAATGAGCGCGACGCGGTCGGTCCGCGCTGGCCCTGGTAACGGGAGCTGTATTCCTGCGAGCCGTAGGGCTTCTCGGCCGGCGACGACAGACGGAAGAAGCACATCTGGCCGATCTTCATGCCGGGCCAGAGCTTGATCGGCAGCGTCGCGACGTTGCTGAGCTCGAGGGTGACGTGACCCGAGAAGCCGGGGTCGATGAAGCCGGCGGTCGAGTGGGTGAGCAGGCCGAGACGACCGAGCGAGCTCTTGCCCTCGAGGCGGGCCGCGATGTCGTCGGGCAGGGTGACCTGCTCGTAGGTCGAACCGAGCACGAACTCACCGGGGTGCAGGATGAAGGGTTCGTTCGGCTCCGCCTCGATCAGACGGGTGAGGTCAGGCTGGTCGGCGGCCGGATCGATGAACGGGTACTTGTGGTTGTCGAACAGCCGGAAGAAGCGATCCAGGCGCACGTCAATGCTGGATGGCTGGATCATCTCCGGCTGGTATGGCGCGAGGCCAATTCGTTCTGCCTGAAGTTCTGCCTTGATGTCACGGTCGGAGAGAAGCACGTTGCCAGCCTATCGGCGTGAGGTTGCTAAGCTGGCACCGTTCCGGTGTCTGTTCGTCAGAAGCCGGTCGCGCGGATGTAGTTCAATGGTAGAACTTCAGCTTCCCAAGCTGATAGCGCGGGTTCGATTCCCGTCATCCGCTCACTTTCGTTTCCCTCACTGTCTGTGAGTTCTCAGCCACGTTGAGCAGAGGCAGTCACGATGCAGCTCCGACCATCGCGGATGAACGTGTCGGCGTGACTCCCGTGGGCCAGAAGCGGCGAGCCGCGAACGCGCTGGCAAACGCAATGACAAAGAGAAGAACTGCGGCGGCCGTCAGGCTCACGGAACCGACCCAGCCGGCAAGCGGGTAGGTGACGAGGAAACAGGCGTGCGAGAGCGAAAACTGCGCTGTGTAGATCGAGCCGCGCGTGTCATCGGTGGAGGCGCGCAGGAGAAGGCGTGACGACGGTGTGCTGATGAGGGAGTTTCCGGCGCCGATAATGAACCACGCGGCCAGGAGCATCCACCAGGCTCCGTCCCACTCTTTCGCTGCAATGGTCATCGGAATCGAGAGGAGCAACCCACTCGCGGAAACCATTCCTCCGGAGAACATGACGGTGCGGTCACCGAACCGGCTGAGTAGTCGAGGCACGTTGAGCGCCACAAGCAGCGATCCGGCTCCGTAGCACGCGAGTGCCATCGCCAGGCTCGAGCTGGACAGGCCGAACACGTCACGGGAGTAGACGACGCTGTTGACGAGTACCAGCGCGGTCGCGGCGCCGACCGTGAGATTCATCAGCATCAAAAAGCGCAGGCTGGGAGTGCGCGCGAAAATTCGAACGCCGAGTGTCGTGCGCTGCCAGAGGTTGCCCGGCTGGGCGACGAGCATCTGCCTCGGCAGGGTCGTTGCGAGGACCAGGGTCGCCGAGGCGAGAAAGCCAATCATGGTGCCGAGGAAGAGGTTGTTGTAGCTGATCACGGTCAACAGAATCGCGGCAAGGATGGGGCTAACGAGTGCCTCGAGGTCATAGGCGAGACGGGAGAGTGAGAGCGCTTTCGTGTAGTCCCTTTCTTCGGGAAGAACCGTTGGAATGAGCGACTGGAACGCCGGGGTGAACGTGGCAGATGCCGCCTGCAATACGAAGACCAGAACATAGATCTGCCAGATTTCGCCGAGAAATGGCAGCGACAGGGCCACGAGCGCACGGATGACGTCGGCCGAGACGAGTACGACCTTCTTCGGAAGCCGCACGACGAGCGCCGCGATGACGGGGGCGACTCCCACGAACGCGACCATCTTGATGGTCAACGCCGTTCCCAGCACCGCGCCGGCGTTCGAGCCGGCAAGGTCATACGCCAGCAAGCCCAGCGCGACGGTCAGCAGCCCGGTGCCCAGAAGCGCGACAACCTGCGCGGCAAACAGATTTCGGTAGACGGGGCTTCGCAGAACGGACAGCACGCGTGACTCCAAACGATTGATGATTCAGTAATCATATATCTGCGCAACCATGCAGATATGCATGTACGCGGATTCGGCCAGCGGAGTGGCAATGCGCAATGCTGCGGGCTTCAGCCGCCCCTGCCTGCTTCCGTGAAAGGATCGGCATATGGATGCAGACAAGCCCGTGTGCGGCCGTGAGCCCGATAGCCAATACGTCGAACTCGCCGTCGAGGTTTTCGCCATGCTTGCCGATGCAACGCGTGTGCGGATTGTGCTCGCACTGCGCGACGGTGAGATGTCGGTGAATCGCCTGGCCGACATCGTGGACAAGTCACCGGCAGCGGTCTCGCAGCATCTCGCCAAGCTTCGGCTCGGTCGTTTCGTCACTACTCGGCAGGAGGGYACGCGGGTGTACTACCGACTTGAAAACGACCACGTCTCCAAGCTGGTGACCGACGCCATCTTCCAGGCTGAGCACTCGCTCGGCGGCACACCTCGGCACCACGCCGCGGCCGATCACTCGAACTAGACGGGCAGGCAAGCCCCGGGACGATCTCTTGGCGCTTGGCAGCCTGTGGTCGAAGGGATTAGCGACACAAACTAGCTCCTTGTCGGCAGCGCATGGAGATCCAGAACGGCAGTGGCGACCGCATGCGGTGCATTATGTGGCACTGCGCGGTGAGTTCGCCGCGGCCAGCATCCCTGGGGGACGCATCCGTAGATCTATCTCCGCGGGCCTTCCGGCGGCGGTTGGTTCCGATGCGACAGCTGGAACACCCCCAGAACAGCGAGAGCTCCCGCAATAACGAAGACGACGCCGGCCCACCAGGGAGCGGCGGCGGCTTCGCCGAGAACGATGATCCCGATGGTTACTCCGACCATCGGATCGATCACCGTCAAACCCGCGACGACGAGGTGCGGCGGTCCGCTCGAGTACGCGGTCTGTACGAGGTAGGAGCCGGCGAGCGCCGTGACGATGATCGCGACGAGTGCCACGATCGTGAGGCCGTCCCCCGGCACGAGCGTGAAGCCGTGCAAGACAATGGTGTGCACGCGGTCGATGACAACCTTCGCGAGGGATGCGACGAATCCGAAGAGAATTCCGCCGGCAATGATGTAGAAGACCGCTGGCGATCGCTTGCGAAAGAGCACAAAGGCCACGGTCAGAAGCGTGAGCACGCACGCCAGGATGATCAGCACGATGACCAACTGCTGAGTCTCGATGGGCACGGACGTTGTGGTGACGGCGGCCACCCCGACGAACACCCCGATCCCGCCAACACACAAGAGAATCGCGCGGATCGCAGGCCTACCGAGCCGGATGCCGGTCGACCGGGCGTTGAGCAGGGCGGTGATGACCAGGGCCAGCGCGCCCAGCGGCTGCACGACAGTCAACGGCGCAAGGAACAAACTGATGAGCTGCAGAACAACTGCAACCCCCAGCATCAGTGTGCCGACCAACCACGCTGGGCGGCGGACCAGGGCAAACAAATGCCCGATACCGAGCCCGGCCTTCGCGCTGTCGCTGCTGGCAGCGTCGACGTTGGTCACCCCGCGATGCTGGAATTGTGCACCGAACGCCAAGAATACAGAGCCAATAAGCGCGACTGGAATGCCGAGCGCCTGAAGCGGCGTCAACGTGACGAACTCGCCCATCTCACCAACGTACTCGCCAGGACCACCCTCGTTAGATCCGGCCGAGGCGCGTACCGTGGAAGCAGCGCACAGCGCAGTGTCGACGGCAACCGAGTCTTGGCTCCATCCTTCGTTCTTCTGGCCCGGCCTGGCCTGGCCGGGAGGTCGTTCTGCACTCGAAGCAACAGCCGCGCAGCGACTCCGTTCGCTCGCCAGTCCACGTAAAAGGAGGCATCATGAGCTCACCCGGGGACAGCCCTCTCCAGTCGGCCGCAGGCGCGGCCGCTGACATCGCCCACGACACAACGGAGAAGCTGAAAGGAGCGGCTGGCGACGTCGCTGCGACCGTGGTGGATGTCGCCTCCCACGTCGCGCAATCGGCTCCCGAGATCGGGTCGCATGTTCAGGATTCTGTCGACGAATCGGTGGGATTCCTACGCCGCCAGTTGCGCGAACTCCCGGTCGTCGTGCTGGCCACTGCGGCGCTGATCGCTCTGTTGTTCGGCTTCACCATGGGCCGCAAGTCGATGCTCTGACCGGACGCTGTTCGGCTGACGCCATGTCTACGCTCATCATTTTTAGCTTCACTGACCAGGACCAGGCTCAGGGAGCGTACGAACGTATCCAAGAACTGAACGACGCCGCAGTGCTCACCCTCGTCGGCGCGGCGATGATTTCCGTGGATGGCGCGGGTGAAGTGGTGATGACGAAGGCTTCCTTTGGCAAGGCGGACCGGGCACGAGTTGTGCAGAGTGCGGCATTTGGACTCATCCTCGGGTCGCTCGCACTTGCGCCGGTATTGGGGTTTGCTGCCGGCGGAGTCATCGGTGACGTCTTCGAGGCGCGGGAGAAACACGACGACCAGGTGGACTCGAAATTCCGCCGCCGGGTCACCGAATCGATGAAGCTCCGGCACTGGGCGTTGGCGCTCTACGCGGTCGAGGTCGCGGAGGGCGAACTCGGCCGCCAGCTTCAGCCATTCGGTGGGACCATGCTGGTCTCCCGTCTCAGCGCGGAGGATGATCTTGCTCTTGCCCAGGTGCTGGGTGCCGGCGAATAGACCATCACTTCTACGCCCGGAGATCCAGCACCGCGGAAGCGACAGCATGCGGCGCATCGTGAGGCATGTCGTGTCCGCTTGAGACGAGACGGTGATCAACGAGTCGCGTGAACCGCTCGGCGTGGGCTTCCCTGCTCTGCGGCTCCACCATGGGGTCTTCGGTCGGATCGAGCACAATGGTCGGCACGGTGATCTGCGGTTGGCCGGCAAGCGCGAGCTCAAGCTCGGCATACAGTTCGGCCCCGGCAACAAGGCCGAAGCGGTGACGGTACGAGTGGATGACGACGTCGACGAAGTCGGGGTTTTCGAATGCGACCGCGGCGCGTGCAAACTCAGTCGGCGAGAACGCGCGACCCGGCGCCCACTCCTGCCACAACTGCGCGGTGAGTTCGCCGCGGTACTTTTCGAGGCCCGCACGGCCTCGCTCACCATGGAAATAGAACTGGTACCAGCCGCGGCTCTCCTCCAGCGGCGGTTCAGGCTCATTGAATCGCGCGATGTCCTGAATCTCGTAACCACCGACCGCGACGAGTCCCCCGATGAGCTCTGGGCGGATCGCGGCCGCGATGCAGGCCGCACGGCCACCCCAGTCGAAGCCCACGACGATGGGGTTGTCCAGGGAGAGGGTCTCGATCAAGTCGATGGCATCGGTGCCAATCGCTGCTTGCTGGCCCGATCGAAGCGTCGACTCCGAAATGAACCGCGTCGGGCCGTACCCCCTCAGATACGGGGCAACGACCCGTGCTCCCGCGCCAACCAATTCGTCGGCGACCGCTTCGTACGAGTGCGGATCGAACGGGAATCCGTGCAGGAGCAGCACCGGCCAGCCGTCTTCGGGCCCGGCCGTCTCGATCGCCACGTCGAGCTGTCCGCTCCGAATGATCCTGCGCGTGAAGTCCATGGGGGCAACGCTAGCTTCATTTCGGTGCGTGCCCGGCAACGCAGAGGTCCCTTACGGAGCGAAACTCAGCAGCACGAACATCCCGAACAGCACCAGATGCGCGGCACCGTGCAGGCTGGTTGTGCGGCGCGCAGTGAAGGTGACGATCGTCAGCACGAGCGTCGTGACGATGAGCAGCATGTTCGCGGGCGACTCACCGAGCACAACCGCCTTGCCCGTCAGGAGACCGATGATGAGCACGGCCGGGATCGTGAGCCCGACCGTCGACACGAAGGCTCCGAGCCCGAGGTTGATCGTGCGCTGCGTCTCATTGCCGAGCGACGCACGGATGGCGGTCGCGGCCTCCGGGGTGAAGACGATCGCTGCGATGAGCACGCCGCTCAGCACGGCCGGGGCATCCAGCAGCTCGATGCCGACATCAAGCAAGATCGCGAGGTCGTGCGAAAGCAACACGATGGGCAGCACGAAGATCACCAGCAGCACGGAATGCGTGAAGAGGGTCGCGCGTCGGATCCGCGAGGCTGCGGTCGACGGAGCGGAAGGAGCGTTCGCCGACTGCTGCGCCGGAGAACCTTTTTGTGGTGTGCCCAGCCCCGGCTGCACAAACAGGTCTCGGTGTGTCGTCATCTGCAAAATGAGGAAGAACGCGTAGAGGGCGGCGGCCAGCACCGAGAGCACGATCGCCTGCAGAGGAACCAGCGAGCCGTCAGCAGTCGACGAGGTGAAGTTCGGAAGCACGAGTGAGAGCAGCGAGAGCACGACGATCATCGCCAGATACGAGGATGTGCCCTGCCGGTTGTACGCCTGCTGGCCATACTTCAGCCCGCCGGCCACGAGCGCGACACCCATGACGCCATTCAAGATGATCATCATCACGGCGAACAAGGAATCGCGGCCGATCGTCGGGGATGCAGCGGGGCCGAGCATCACCGACGAAATCAGGATCACCTCGATGAGAACGATCGACAGCGTGAGAACAAGGGTGCCGAAAGGCTCGCCGAGCGCCTGAGCGAGATGCTCGGCCTCGCGAACCACACCAAACGACGCGACGACGATGGCCGCCAAGATCACGACGAAAGATCCGCCGGCGACGGTCGGAGCGATCGGTGCGGCAAACAGATACGGACCGAGGGCGACGGATGCGGCGACAACGGCCCATACGAGCACGAGCGGCACGAAAACCGATGGGGAACGGAGCACCGCGAACACCGCAGCGCCGGGCGAGGCCGGAGTGGGCTCATCGGTCGACGGGGAGCGGGGAGGAGTAGTCATGTCATTGCCCGGGTTCCCGCCCCAATCTAGGGGGCCTAGCGTGGCAGCGTCAACGGCGGATGCCACCTTCTGCGATGGCTTCTTCGTCTAAACGCGTACCCCTGACGTTTACTTCCTGCTGCTACGCTCACCCGCGATAGCGCCTAGGGTTCCGGGACGATACACCGTCTGTCTGGTTCGAGCGGCGCCACGGCCGACCGCGATCGATCTGCCGTCATCTCAAGGGATAGAAGCCTGGAGGACCCCTGTATCGCGCCTCCGCGCGGCAGGAAAGGTCCTCTGTGTCAGCGTTCGTTCTCTTTCTTGTCCTGTCCGCCGCGGTCTGCCATGCGGCCTGGAATGTGCTTGCTCACGGCGTGAGCCGAATCGGGATTCCGTTTCTCTGGTGGGGCGCGCTGGCGAGCACAATGATCTGGGCTCCACTCATTCCACTGACCGGCGGTCTCGGAGACGGCGGTCCCGAGATCGTCGAGGGGTTCGCTCTGGGCGTCGGCGTCTCCGGAGTTCTGCACGTCGCCTACATGCTGGTGCTGCAGCAGGGCTACGCGCGCGGTCAGTTGTCGACGGTCTATGCGACCGCACGGGGAACGGGACCCGCGTTGAGCTCATTCCTCGCCGTGGTGCTGCTCGGAGAGCACATCAGCCTGGTTGCCGGTATCGGCATCGCCGTCGTCGTCTTCGGGGTGGTCATCACCGGCCTGATCGGTCGAACGAAACCGATGCCGGGTGTGCGGCGGGGGCTAGATCTCAGCATCGTCTTCGGGGTGCTGACGGGCGTCGCCATTGCCACCTACACAATTTGGGATACGCATGCACTGCGTACCTGGGGCTTGTCGCCGGTGGCGTTTATGGTCGGCTGTACGCTGGTCGAACTCGTGCTCTACGCCCCGTGGATGCTTCGTCGCCGGCACGAGATGCTCGCCGCCTGCCGCGCCCACTGGCCGCGCATCCTGGCCTTCGGGGTGCTTTCCCCGCTGTCGTACCTACTCATCCTGACGGCCGTGACGCTGGCGCCGGTGGCACTGGTCGCTCCGATTCGGGAGGTCAGTGTGGTGTTGGTGTCGCTCTTCGGGGTACTGGTGCTGCGCGAGGATTCGGCGGTCCGTCGCATCGGGGCGTCGGTCCTGGTCGTCGGCGGCGTGCTGATGCTGGCGTTCTAGGCGTCCGCTTCCACCGGATACAGCTCCACGCCGTGGGTGAGTTGGCGCAGTGCGCGGATGGCGAGCAAGGCCGGCATCCCGGGATCTGACATCGGGTCTTCGGCCGCAGCGCAGGCCTCGAGGGCGACACGCAGCGCATCCGTGGCCGCCGACGCGATGAGACGCACGGCAAAGGGATCGGCAGCGGGGCCGGCCAGGGTCGCGACCACCTCGCGCAGTTGCACCTCCGATTCGCCGTTCACGCGGTACCAGACGAACTGCAGGTCAGGGTCTTCGTCGGCGGCGCGCACCAGGCCGAGCGTCCAACGCAGTCCTTCGAGGTCGGCGTCGCTTCGCGGGGTGAGTACCTCCACGATGGTGCGTTCGAGGGCCTCGAGCGGCTCCTCCTGCGGAGCCGAGGCGGCCAGGAGCGCCCGCCAGTGGCCCGCGCCTACCGTGAGCAGCGGCGCCACGGCGTCTTCCTTGGTGCGGAAGTATCGGTAGAAGGTGCGCACGGCAACCCCCGCTTGCTGGGCGATTTCCTCGGCCGTGACCGCGGCGGCACCCCGATCCGCGAACAGTCGCGCGGCGGCACGTGCAATCTCGAGCTGGGTCGTCGCCTTGCGGCGCTCGGTGAGGCTCGGGGGTGTGGAGTCCATGTCAGGAGCGTACGCTGCTCGCGCCACCTGTGCATACCCTGCATAGGTGGCACATCGTGCCACATCGGCGTAACGTGTAGCGCAACTCCTTCCCGAATGAAAGGTCACACGACATGAACCGTTACACCGGACGCCGCGCCATCGTCACCGGCGGAGGCTCTGGCATCGGCCAGGCCACCGTGCTCCGCATGCTTTCCGAGGGCGGCAACGTCGTCGCGGCCGACGTCAGCGAGGCGGGTCTCGCCGACACCGTCGCCAAGGCCGGCGACGCTGCCGACCGCCTCACGACCGTGGTCGTGAACATTGCTGACGAGGCATCCGTGGCCGCCGCCGTTGCGACCGCCGTCGAGGCGCTCGGCGGACTCGACGTGCTCGTGAATGCCGCTGGCATCCTGCGCTCGTCGCACACGCACTCGACGACGCTCGAGGCGTTCCAGCAGGTCATCAACGTGAACCTCGTCGGCACCTTCCTCATGATCCGTGAGGCAATCCCGGCACTGCTCGAGGGCAACGGCTCGGCCGTCGTCAACTTCAGCTCCACCTCGGCCGCATTCGCGCACCCCTACATGGCGGCCTATGCAGCCAGCAAGGGCGGCGTGCAGTCGATGACGCACGCCCTCGCCGCCGAATACGCCAAGCAGGGCATCCGGTTCAACTCCGTGCAACCCGGCTCGATCTCGTCTGGCATGACCGACGGCAGCGGCGAGAGCAAGCAGAGCCAGGGCCCCGGCCTGCCCGAAGATGCTGACTTCAGCCTGTTCATGAAGCTCGCCCCGGCCATCAAGCAGGGCTTCGCCGGCCCCGAGGCCGTCGCCGGCGTCGTAGCGATGCTCGCGAGCGACGACGGCGCGTTCGTCACCGGCACCGAGGTGCGCATCGACGGCGGTACGCACTTCTAGTTCGGCGAGCGCCCGCCACTCTGGCCCGGCGCGGTTTATCCCGGTGGGCGCGCGCTCTACCCCGCGCCCACCGGAATACACCGCGCCGGGACTACTCACAATGCCCCGAGGTGGCGCGATCCGGTCGTCTGCGAGAGCGGCTGCCTCGGGTCGCGCGACCTCGTTCGCGCTCGGTCGGGCTATGGCGCGTCGGCGAACCGGCGCCCCGCCTCCAGGATGAGCTGCGTCATTCGCTGGCTGCCCTGGTGGCCCGATTCGGCAATGACGTGCAATTCGGCGTCGGGCCAGGCCTGGGCGAGAGCCCAGGGAACGTCAACCGGGCTCCCAATGTCGAGCTGCCCATGCAGCATGACGCCGGGGATTCCGGCGAGCCGGGAGGCATCGCGCAGAATTTGCCCCTCCTCCAACCAGGCCCCATGGTGAAAGTAGTGAGCGACGATCCTCGCGAACTGCAGGCGGAAGTCGGCATCCGCGTACCGAGTGCTCGGCACCCATCCGGGCTCCAGCGAGACCGCGGCGTCCTCCCAATCGCACCACTGCTGTGCCGCATCGCGCTGGGCATCATCGTCGTCGGATTCGTTGAGCAGCCGGTTGTAGGCCGCGACGAGATCGCCATTCTGTTCGACTAGGGGGACGCCGGCTCGAAAGCGGGCCCACTGCTCGGGAAGATAGCGCCCGGTCTCGTGATACAGCCAGTGCACGTCGCTTCGGCGGGTCATCGTCACGGCGACCAGCACGAGAGCGCGCACGCGCTCGGGAAAAGTTTCGGCGTAGGCGAGCGCCAACGTGCACCCCCACGAGCCGCCCCAGACGACCCACCGATCAACGCAGAGCTGTTCGCGCAACTGCTCGATGTCCGCAATCAGGTGATGCGTGGTGTTGGTGTCGAGACTGACTCGTGGGTCACTCGCCAGCGGCGTGCTTTGGCCGCAGTTGCGCTGATCCATCTGCACGATCAGGTATTGCTCCGGGTCCCAGTTGCGCCGACCTCCGGGCGTCGTGCCCGAGCCCGGCCCACCATGGAGCATCAGCACCGGGGTGCCCTCAGGATTTCCGCTCGTCTCCCAATAGATCTGGTGACTGTCGCCGACGTCCATCATTCCCGTCGCATACGGTTCGATCGGCGGATGCTTCTCCACAACACTCCTCAGATTCGCAACGGCGCCGTTGCTTTGACGATCGGGGGCCCGCTGACCTTATCCGCATTCACCGGAGGCAGCCCTGATGCGCTCGAAGCGGGTGGGGTCGAGGCAATCGCGCAGGAACCGCACGGCGGCTACGACTTGATACCCTACTCAAGCTTTCGCCGGAGGCTGCTCCGCAGCTCTCGCGCCCAGAGCTTGATCACGGCTTGGTCGGAATACTGGCGGGCGGTGCGCTGCGCATTCCGTCGCATTCGGGCAATCCCGGCCGGGCGCATCCGTTGCAGCGACAGTATCGCTTCGGTCAGGGCCGCTTCGTCGCCCGCGGGCACCAGCAGCCCGTTGCGTCCGTGGGTGATGATGTCTGCCGGCCCGTAGGGGATGTCGTAGGCAATGGGGATGCACCCTGCCGCCATGCTCTCGAGAAGCACAAGCGCGAACGCCTCGGATCGGGAGGTCAGCAGAAGGAACGACGCCGAAGCGAGTTGCGCGCGGGCGTTGTTGACGTGTCCGTGTAATCGCACAAACGCCGTCACACCACTGTGTTCAATGAACTGTTCAAGTGCAGCGCGCTGGTCGCCCTCTCCGTAGATGTCGAGCGAGACGGGAGTAGTGCTGGCACCGATCGCGGCGACGGTGGACCGCACCGCGTGGTCGACTCGCTTCAACCGACTGAGCGAAGCGATGACGGCTCCATGACCGACCTGCCGAGGCGCCCGGGTGTCGGAATCTACCTCGGGTTCAGTGCTGTTCGGAATGACGGTCAGGTTCGGAACCGACCCGAGAAGTTGCTCAATGTCTGATTTCTGTCGCTGGGTGAGTACGACGACAGAATCGAATCCGTCGAGGTTGTCGATGACAGCGGTGCGCGAGGCTCGGATGACTCCGGTGTCGCCGTCGGAGACATGTGTGCCGTGGATCACATGAATGGTGAGCGCATCGGCACGCCGGTAGCCGAGCATAAAGCGTGCCGAAGTCTTACTGTCGATGATCATGATCGAGAGGATGCCTCCGCGCAGCCGATCGAGCCAGAACCGATAGAGGCCCCAGATCGAACCCCACGATCGCACTGGCTGACCGGTGCTATCGCAGAGCACGACGGAGCGGCCGCCGAGGATTCCCGGCTGGTGAACGTCGCGTCGATCGCTGGCCAGAAGTGTTCCATCGAGCCTGAAATAGTCAACTTGAAGCACTGTGCTCCGGTCGTCGGAGAACCGGGTGCGGGTGAGTTCGCGCCCGTCCCGCGCCGCGGATGCGAAGCCAAGACTGCTCTCGAGCGGAGTAAACGGATGCTTGTTGAGCGCGAGTGAACCCGGCGCGCTCGATGGCGTTTCGTGCTCGCGCAACCAGTCCCAGAGATTGACCAGTTTCATGGCTGGCACAAGCTCACCTCGCTCACGCAAGTTCTGCTCCACCGTCGGGTAGTCGGGGTTGCCATCGAACGTGAGAATCTCGACGGCCTTGCCGGCAAGCTGAGCGAAGGCACGGGAGCGCTGAAGCAGCACACTCGTCATTCCGCCGTAGTTTTCTGGGATGCCCCACGTCACCGCGAAGTAGCGGGCATCCGGTAAGGAAATCCGAGCTCGAGGGCCCTTATTCATTGGCGTCCAGTCCGGTCGGCAGTTGACTGCGAATGAGAACTCTGCCGGGTGGTTCTGTCACACCTGACACCGTAACATCCGATTCTGACGGCACCCCGGGATCGGCGGGATGGCTCGACGCGACAAGAATAGAAGCATGAAGATCGAAATCCTGCACATCGACGACTGCCCGAACTCCGATGAGGTGCAGGTGCGCATGCGTCGTGCCGTCGAGGTCGCCGGTGTGACGGATGCCGAGATCGTCGCCACGTTGCTGCGCTCGAGCGAAGACGCCGCCGGCACGCTCTTCGCAGGTTCGCCGACCGTGCTGATCAACGGAGCCGATGCCTTCCCCGGCGCAGATCGCACGTCTGACTTGGCCTGTCGCATCTATCCGGCCGGAGACGGGTTCGACGGGCTGCCGACGTGCGAACAAATCATCGCGGTGCTCCGCGAACAGTCACGGTCTGCAGAAAACTAGAGGCACAGCAACCCGTCAATCGATGACGCTCTGCCAGATCGCCTCGTTGCCTTCGATGTAGTCGATGTCACGGAGATAGATGTCGAGATGGCCATCGTCAATATGACGGGCGAAGTTCTCGTCGCCGGCCGCGGCCGACGCACGCATCAGTGAGACGAGCCATTCGAGACGAGGCGCCACCATCCCGATGGCCTCACGGCGAGACTCACGATCGCAGCCGTAGGCGTCGAGGAACGCTCGCGCACGCCGTGCCTGCACTCGACTGTCCGAGAAGTCGTCGGTTGCGCCGAACGAGAGTGACATCGGGGCGAATCGATACAACGCGTACGCCACATCCCACGCACGTGGCCCGAGCCGGGCATGGTCGAAGTCGATCATCGCGACAGCCGAGCCATCACGAAAGACCACGTTGTAGGGCGCAAAATCGCCGTGGCAGACCACTTCGACCGGCTGGAGGGGGTCGTGCTGAAGACCGGCGAGACCCGTTTCTGCGCGGTCGACGGTGACGCCATGAAACTCGCGAAGCAGGTGTGCAGCCGTGACCAGCGCCGTTTCACTGCGCACGGATGCCGAGAGCGGGTAGTTTCCGACGTCGCCGGGAACGAATTCGAGCATCTCGCGCCCCTGGGCATCCGTGCCGAGCACGCGCGGAGAACCGCGGAACCCGTGCTCGGCCACATGTGTCAGAAGAAGGTGAACCGCCGGAGTCCAGTACCGGGTCGGCCGGCGCACGGAGTCGCCCACCTTCACGACTGTCGTCGTTCCGCCGCCAGGGAGTTCGATTTCGTCGGACTCCCCCACGCTCGCTTGTGGTCTCTCCTCGTGATTCATTCGCATCACTCGCCGTGGTGAGACGCCTCAGCGTGCTCCCCATCCTCGAGAAGCATGCCGACCGGGGTGGCGCAGGTGTCACCCTTCCAGGCTTCGATTCCCTCCCGAATGGCAAACACCGCGATGACCAAGGCCGCAATCGGGTCAGCCCAACTCCACCCCAGCGTCGAGTTGAGAACAAGCCCCATCAGAACCGCAGCCGAGAGATATGTGCAGAGCAGGGTCTGCTTGGAATCAGCGATTGCTGTCGCAGAGCCCAGTTCGCGACCAGTGCGGCGCTCGAACCAGGAAAGGAACGGCATCACGACCACGCTCACCGCGGTGATGATGATTCCGAGCGTGCTGTGCTGGGGCTCGATGGCCCCGGCCAGAGACAACACCGCGCTGACGCTCACATAGGCTGCCAGAGCAAAGAACGCGAACGCGATGACACGCAGCGTTCCCTTTTCATACTTCTCCGGGTCGGCTCGAGAGAACTGCCAGGCAACGGCCGCCGCCGAGAGCACCTCGACGAGCGAGTCAAGACCGAATCCGATCAGCGCCGCCGATGACGCCATCGAGCCGGCCACCACCGACACGACAGCCTCGATGAGGTTGTAGCCGATGGTGAACGCAACGATCCATCGGATACGCCGGTGCAGCAGTTCCTTGCGAGCTTGCGACATCTCGGGGCGGCTGGCGACCGTCATCGAGTCTCCTCGCAGCATCCGGGCACCGGGCACGCTGCATCTTGGCAGGGCGCCGATTCGTCAACGGCGAGCACGACATCCAACAATGCGGTCAAGGCAATGCTGAGGTGGGGGTCGGCGATGGAGTAGCGGGTCTGCCGACCCTCCGGTTCAGCGACGACGATTCCGCAGTCGCGCAGGCAGGTCAGGTGATTGGAGACGTTCTGGCGCGTGAGGCCCAGCGTTTCCGCCAACGCAGCCGGGTAGGTGGAGCCGTCCACGAGCACCATCAGGATGCGGGACCGCGTGGGGTCGGCCATCGCCCGGCCCAGCCGGTTCATGACGTCGAGGCGGGAAGCGACTGTGAGCATACGAGAACAATACAGCCCGCGCTGTACTGTGCCAACGCACGCGGAGCCGAGCGGAGCCGAGGTCGGATTATTCAGCCGGAAAACCCGGCGACTTCATCGCGTCGACTTGCGGCCCATTGACATGCCCAGCACAAAGGCGACGAGAGCAACGCAGGCCAAGACGGCACCAGGCCGTTCGCGGAGCTGACGGTGAACGAATCCCTTGGACTCGTCCAGGGAGTGCTGAGCTTGTGACCGCGCCTCGGAAGCCGCCTCGGTGACCCGCGACGTGGCGTCCCCCACCGCCGATGAGACATCGTCGGCGATGTTCGAGGCCTTTTTCCCGGTATCACGGAGAATCCCGGCGGCCGCGTCCGCGACCGAACCAATCTGGCTGTCGTCCGTTGAACTCATCATGTCTCCTCGTCGGTGATTCTGTGCGCGAGCCGCGACCCAGTAACCGGATCGCGGGGACTGCTTCGTTTCTCACACGGTACGCGCGCAATCCAGATCTCACGAGGGTGACGTGTCGAGACATGGAGGACCAGATGGTGCCGCGGCGCCTACTGACTCGGGATGCGATGACGGGCAGACCGAGGAAGCACCACAAGCACGAAGAGGAGCAGCGCGAAGATCACCGTGCCCACGATGATTCCGGCAAGGAGGCTGGTCACCACGTCGAAGATGAACATCACCACGCCGCCGGTGAGCAGCGCCACCAGCAGAAGCGTCACCCGCAGGAGTCGGTCGCCGATCACGACGACGCGCTCCTTCTGGTGACGTCGAAAGAGGGTGCGGTGCAGGCTCACCGGCGCCAGGCCGACGGCGGTCGCCGACGCAGCGAGTATGACGAGGGCCAGATACGTCGTGACCTGACGGTCATTCAATTGGCTGAAACGCTGCTGAAAGGCGATCGCCAGTAGAAAGCCACTGATGATCTGGGTGCCGGTTTGTGTCACCCGCAGCTCCTGGAGGATCTCCTCCCAGTTGCGGTCGAACCGCTCGTTCGCTGACTCACCACGCCCATCACTGGCTGGTGCAGGATGCGCCGGGTCAGTCATCAGGGCCACCTCCCGATCGGTCGGGTCGGATCGTGTGAGTCAGTTCGCCGCCAGCCTAGGCCTGCATCCGCGTCGGTGGAATCTCGGAGGGCGATCAGTGGGCGCGCGGCCGAACGGGTTGCCTCAGGATGGTCTTGAGCTTGGCCGGATCCGTGCGCCGCGCATCGCTGAGGTAGATCTCGTGATGGTCGCCGTTGAAGGTGAGGCCGTTCTCGGGGATGTACTCATGGTGCAGCCGGTCGAGGGTCGGCGCTTCATCGTCGTACGGGCCGATGTGCAGAATCTGCACCGACATCCCTTCGTCAAGGGTGATCAGCGAGAGCAGGTCCAGCGCCGGGAGGTTCTTCTTCGCGCTCAGGGCGGTGATCGCCGCAGCGACCATCTCCTCGGTGATCCAATCGGGCTGGCTGATCATCATGGTCCAGTCCCACGAACTCTTGTCACGCGTCACGAACACCTCCATGTCGCCTGCTCGCCACAGGCCTTCCAGCGGGGCGACAACGAAGTCCCGGCTCAGTGACTTTTTGCTCTCGAACTTCAGCGTGTACGCGGTGCCGTAGAGCGCTTCGAGCGCCGCAGCATAGGCCGGTGCGGTGTTGGGGTCGCCGTGCCCGTCGATCGCGAGATATTGAGTTCTCGGAACCTCGACGATCGTGAAGTTCTTCGACGGCGGCGAGAAGAGCTCCTTCCTGGCCGCTTTGACGTCGTACTTTTCCATAGTCATCTCCCTCTCGATCGTTGCCACTGTGCGGGTGGTCCACTCCGCGTCGGCCAGCAGCATGGTCTCGCTGTAGTCGAAGATCGCGGATGCCGCCGCAGGCAGCGGTTGCTGCCGGCTTCGAGTTGCTCGCACCTCGGCAAGTTGCGTCCGCAACGCGTCTTCTCGCTCCCTGAGCCGTGCCGCCACCTCACTGTCGGGGAGGCCAGGGGCGTTCGCCATGGCGACGAGCACTCGAGCCCGCAACGGCTCCAGCGAGGCGAGGGCATCGAGCGAGGCGGCGACGTAGAGCTCGTGGCCCGTTGCCGTCAGTCGAAATGTCGCTCGTGATTTTCCCGGCCCGACCGGCCCCGCCGCTTCGATCAGTCCCCGCTTGGCGAGCTTGTCGAACAGGTAGTAAATCGACGAGAAACCGAGCGCGGTCCAGTTGCGCACACCGCGCTCGTCAATCACCTTCTCGAGCTCATACCCGTGTCGGGGACTCTCGGAGAGGAGCCCGAGAATGGTCAGCTCGGCGTCGGTCAGGGTCGGGGACATGCGATTACTCTAGCGCTAGAATAATTCGCGCGCGATGATTCGGCGAGGTCGAGCGCCCACGCCGCCGGTACGCCGGTCAGGTATGGGAGCATTTAGCAATGACGACAGCTCTGAGAGTTCAGCCCAAGGTGTGGATCGGTTTCACTATTTGGGTCGGATACGCGCTTCTGATGTTTGCCTTCCAGCAGTTCTCGAACGTGCCATACACGGCCCTCGGCGAGAGCGGCTCGAATCTGTTCTGGGGCGTCGGCTTCTCCCTCGTCGTCGGAACCGTGCTGCTGGCGATCACGACGACGTTGCTCGGCTGGTGGCGGCCCGCCCTGTTCGACAGTGCGGTCAGTGCACATCGGTGGCCGATCATCGCGCCGATCCTGATGGCCGTGCTGCTCCTTGTAAATCTCGCTCTCACCGACTGGGGCTCGTTCGACCTGGCGTTCCTGGCCGCGTCGATCGTACTGCTGCTGGTGGGCTTCACCGAAGAACTGACCACGCGCGGGTTGCTCCTGGTGGCCCTGCGCAGTCGCCTGAGCGAAGTGTGGGTCTGGCTGATCAGTACCGCCTGCTTCGCGCTGATGCACTACATTAATGTGTTCGGCGGCCAGGGCTTCCTTCCCACCACCGGGCAGGTCTTCTTCGCCTTCCTCGGTGGCACGATCTTCTACATCCTGCGCCGCACGACGGGATCGCTGATCTGGGCGATGCTGCTGCACGCGTTCTGGGACTTCGCCACCTTCGCCATCGGCCACGGCAGCTCGGCGATGGTTGGGAGCATCACCGGAATCATCTACGGCGGCGTCGGGATCTTCGCGCTTGTCGCCGTCTGGTGGACCTTCCGCAGCACGGATGACGCCCCGCTGATGAACGCCACCGCGCCGGCGGTCACGACCACGGCCACCACCGCGTAGCCGGGGCCACGTCGCAGGCGCGGAGTCGCCCTCCGCGCCTGCAAACAACCCAGCTCGTCGGCGCCACTAACTCCGCGAGGCGCTGGACCGAGCGCGCAGATGGATGCGTTGTCCCTGCTTCCCGAACATGCTCAGAATCTCCACCGGAGCCCCACCTGCCGATCCGAACCAGTGCGGATTCCGTGTGTCGAACTCTGCGGCTTCGCCCGCGCCGAGCACGATGTCGTGTTCGCCGAGCACGAGGCGGAGCCGGCCGGAGAGAACGTAGATCCATTCGTACCCGGTATGCGTTCGTAGGTCGACTTCGCGCTCCGACGCGGGGATCGTGATCTTGTAGGCCTGCGGCTCGCCGTGGTGCTGGGAGAGCGGAGTGAGGATCCGCCCGTCGGTTCGGGTCGGCTTGAGCGGTACACGAGGGTCTTCGATTCTCGGCGAGGTGACGATCTCGTCCAGAGGCACGGCCAACGCCGCGACGATCGGAAGCAGGAGTTCCAGGCTCGGTTTTCTCTGCCCGGATTCAAGTCGCGACAGGGTGCTCTTTGAGATCCCGGTGGCCTTGGCGAGGTCGTCGAGAGTCAGATTCTTCTTCTGACGGATGCGACGCACCCGCGGCGCGATCTGGTTCAGCTCTGTCGCGATGCGTTGCGTGGCACTCATCAGACCATCGAAACACGACGTCCCGGTTTCAGCAACAGAAGTCCCAGATTTCTGGCTTGTGGTGGCACCGTCGTTGTAGAGGTGGTGGCCACCACTCTCAACTACTAAGCCCCTCACCCCGTAAGGAACCCTCATGTCCCAGCCCACCTCCCAGCCCGGCGCCATGAACGCCACTGCCACCCGTCCCCCGTCGATCCATGCGAAGGCAGTCATCACGTGGATCGCCATCTTCCCGCTCGTGTCGCTCGGCTTTTATGCCATCGCGCCGTTTGCGGGCGAGTGGAATCCGGTGCTGCGCGCGTTCGTACTCTCGATTGTGGTCGTTCCGATCGCCGTGTACCTGGTGGTACCGCAGCTGATGCGCGCCTACGGAAAGCTCCAAGCGGTTCGCCGCTAGCTCTCCCCCATCGGGACCTCGGTGAATGTGGTCGGTCAACGCGCTCCAGCGTCATGTGCAGTATTCTCGACGTGGTGACCGACCCCACTCTGCGCCTCCCGGCGAAAACGTTCCGCGCTGTGCTCGACCTCGGCCCTCTCCCGGTCGGCGGCCCGCCTCTTCCCGCGCGATTTGTGCATCCTGAATTCGATGTCGAGTTGCTCGAAGACGGCGGCAGCGAGATCGCTGCGTTCTACCTTGAGTTCGCCGACGGGCAGCTTCACCTCGAGGTCAGTAACGACAGGCTTGAGCACCACTTCCACGGCGCGGCCGGGGAACACGCGGATGCAAGCCCGTGGTCGGACGAAGACACCGACGCTCTCCTCGCCTGGGCGACGATTCACATCGCCCACGTGCTGCCGATCCTTCCCGAACTGCTCGACAACATCGACGAAGCCGCGGAATGGTGCGACATCGGCTTGCCTGTCTACGCTCGCGACTATGAGCCGGTTCCCCTCGAGATCGTCGAGGTCGAGGTGGAGGGCGACCTGCTCATGCTCCCCTGGCTGGGCGCCGGCCAGGTCGACCACGAACACCTCGATGGTCCCGATGAGCCGATCGCGCTGCTCTGGTCTCCGAACGACGAACCGGCGGATGTGCCGATCGCGAAGGCGTGGCTGGATCTCGGAACCGGACACCCGGCATCCGCGGCCGAACCGGGCATCGACTGGACGGCGGTCGGTTTGCCCGAATCTGAAGTGCTCGCGTGGTTCGAGGGTTTCTACCTCAACCACCAGGTGATCGCCGACCCGGCCGACTTGATTCGGGTGGCTGCGATGAAGCGGATCGCCGGCTTCGACAGCTAGCCGGGTGCGCGCCCCGTAGACTTCACGCATGGTCGACTATGTCGTCGCGGGGCTAAGCGCCAACTCCGTGCCGTATCTTCAGGCCCTAGAACTACAGCGTGAAACACATGCGTCTGTGGTCTCTGGGCTGGCGCCCGATACCGTTATTTTCCTTGAGCACCCCTCGGTTTATACCGCGGGGAGACGCACGGATGACTCCGAACGGCCCACGAATGGCCTCGAAGTCATCGACGTGGACCGCGGAGGAAAGATCACCTGGCATGGCCCGGGCCAACTGATCGGCTACCCGATCCTGCGGCTGCCGGACCCCATCGATGTGGTCGATTATGTGCGGCGGCTCGAGGGCCTGCTGATCGACGTTCTCGCCGAACTCGGCGTCGACGGGCAACGAGTCCGCGGACGATCCGGAGTGTGGATTTCGCGGGACGGCCGTGACGAGAAGATCGCCGCCATCGGCATCCGTGTCGCTGACGGCGTCACGATGCACGGGTTCGCCCTGAACTGTTCGAACAGCTTCGATGCCTATGAGCACATTGTCGCGTGTGGGATTCGCGATGCCGGCATCACCTCAATCAGCCAGGTCTTGGGTCGCACGGTCGACCCGGCCGACGTGGTCCCGCTGATCCAGGCGCGCTTCGCCGCCGCGATCCACAACACACACACCACTGGCACAGACCTCGAGAACGCGGCCGTCACGAATACGACCGTCGAGAACACTGCCAACAAGAACACACCCGTCGAGGTCTCCGCATGAGCGCAGCACCCGATGGGCGCAAGATGCTGCGCCTCGAGATCCGCAACACCGAAACCCCGATCGAACGCAAGCCCGAGTGGATCAAAACCAAGGCCCGGATGGGCCCCGAGTATCGCGCGCTGCACAACCTGGTGAAAAGCGAAGACCTGCACACGGTGTGCCAGGAAGCGGCCTGCCCGAATATCTACGAGTGCTGGGAAGACCGGGAAGCGACGTTTCTGATCGGTGGTGCCCAGTGCACCCGGCGCTGCGATTTCTGTCAGATCGATACGGGCAAACCGGCACAGTACGACACCGATGAACCGCGCCGGGTCGCCGAATCCGTCGTGAAAATGAATCTGCGCTACTCGACCGTCACGGGCGTCGCCCGGGACGATCTGCCCGACGAGGGTGCGTGGCTCCATGCCGAGACCGTGCGGCAGATTCACGCCCAGAGCCCGGGCACCGGGGTGGAGATCCTGGCCACCGATTTCTCGGGCAACCCCGATCTGCTCGCCGAGGTGTTCTCCTCCCGGCCCGAGGTGTTCGCGCACAACGTGGAGACCGTCCCGCGGCTGTTCAAACGCATCCGGCCCGCCTTCCGCTACGAACGGTCCCTCGACGTTCTCACGCAGGCCCGCAGTGCGGGGCTCATCACCAAGTCCAACCTGATCCTCGGCATGGGCGAGGAACGCGCCGAGATCACCCAGGCGCTACAGGACCTGCACGATGCGGGAACCGACATCATCACGATCACCCAGTATCTGCGGCCCACTCCCCGGCACCTGCCGGTGGACCGGTGGGTGCGCCCCGACGAGTTCGTTGAGCTCAAGACCGAGGCCGAAGAGATTGGCTTCCTCGGGGTGTTGGCCGGGCCGCTCGTGCGGTCGTCGTATCGGGCCGGCCGGCTCTGGGCACAATCGATGCAGGCGAAGGGCCGGGATATTCCCGAGAATCTCAAGTCACTGGCGGATGCCTCGCTCGGTTTCGCGCAGGCCGTCTAGCCTCTAGGGCACCCTGGTCGGGATAGCTGCAGCAGAAGTCGCGGCCTCGACCGGAAGCGTTCCGTCACTCGTCGGAAGCGCCGTCGAACACACACCCGTCTCGGGCAGAACGAGCTGCACAATGCGCGCTGCTTCCGTGTTGCCGGCAAGCTCGTCAGCGATCGAACGCACCTGCTCATACCCGGTCAGCAGTAGGAAGGTCGGCGCCCGACCGTAGCTCTTCATGCCGGCGATGTAGAAGTTCGGTTCGGGATGGGCAAGCTCGTCGACACCATGCGGGTAGACGGTTCCACAACTGTGCAAGTTCGGGTCGATGAGCGACGCGAGCCGCGTCGGCGCCTCGACAATCTCATCCAGACTCAGGCGCATTTCGCGCAGGATGTCGAGGTCAGGACGAAACCCCGTCGCGTTCACGACGACATCCGCTTCAATCGAAGCCAGCTCCCGGCGACGACGCCCGATGACCTCGACGCGCCCGTCAGAAGCGGGCAGCACGTCGTCGATTTCGAACCGGTCGACCAGGGCAATTGTTCCGGCGCGAACCAGATCGTGCACCGCACTGCCGAGCTGTCCACGGGCGGCGAGTTCATCGTTCGCCGAGCCGAAGACGCGCACCGGGCTCACCGAGCGCACGGCCCAGGTGATGGTGGTTCCGGGCACTGCGTCGGCGAGCTGTGCCAGCTTGAGCAGTGTGTTCGCCGCGGAGTGACCGGCCCCAACCACGAGGGTGTGCTTGCCGGCGAACCGGGCACGGTCGGCGCCGAGAACGTCGGGGAGGGCGTGCGTCACATTCCCGGAGACATCGGAGACCGCGGACGGCTGCAGACCGCTCGAGAGCAGGCCGTTCGGCGTCGAGTACGTGCCCGAGGCATCAATGACCGCGCGGGCGAGCTGCTCCGTGGTGCCGGTCGAGGACTGCACCCGCAGCAGAAATGGCACCGAGCCGCGGTTGTTCGAGCGGGTGCGGTCCATGCCCTGCCGGGAGACGGCCGTCACTCGGCTGTCGTAACGGATGCGCGCGGCGAGTTCCGGGGTCTCCGAAAGCGGAACGAGATAGTCGGAGACCAGATCGCGCCCATACGGCAGTCGTTTGGCCGCCGGGGCTTCCCAGCCGGCCTTGTCGAGCAGCCGCGCGGCAGCCTCGTCGACGAGCACGTCCCACGGGGAGAACAGGCGGGTGTGACCCCAGGACTGCACGGCGGATCCGGCCGAGGCACCGGATTCGAACACGACCACGTCGAGCCCGCGTTCGAGCAGTTGCGCTGCGGCGGCCAATCCGACGGGGCCGGCGCCGATGACGGCAACGGGCAGGCCGGCGAGGCGGTCGAACGAGGCCCGCCCAGGGGCCGGGGCAGTCGCGAGGGAAAGTTCGGCGATAGTCATGCGTGTGCTCCTGGGAGTTGAAACCTGAGGTGGTGGGTGCGGCGCTAGATCGTGATGAGTAGCCGGCTGATGGAGTCCAACGCGCCGGGCACGAGGCGGTAATAGGCCCAGAGCCCCCGCTTCTCGCGGGTGAGAAATCCGGCATCCACCAGAATTTTGAGGTGGTGCGAGACCGTCGGCTGCGAGAGGCCCAGCGGCTCGGTGAGGTCACAGACGCAGGCCTCGCCGCCGTCGCCCGCGGCGACCATTGAGACCAGACGTAGCCGGGCCGGGTCGGCCAAAGCCTTGAGCGAACCGGCCAAACTCTGCGCATTCTGCGCGCTGAGAGACTCGCGAGTGAGCGGCTCGCAGCACGCGGTCACATCAGTCACAGGGAGTAGTTCGGTCATCGTCATCTGAACATCATGACAACTATATTGACAATCGTCAATATAGTTCCTACGATTTTGATCAGCGGATGCGGGAGCCCGCGATCATCGCTTCGCTCGCTCCGCCGCCACCCCCGACCCCCTTGCGAAAGAAGCACACGACGTGTCCGAAAAGCCCACAGTTCTCTTCGTTTGTGTTCATAACGCCGGCCGTTCGCAGATGGCCGCCGGCTACCTGCAGGCGCTCTCCGGCGGTCGCGTCGACGTGCTGTCGGCCGGGTCGGAGCCGAAAGACCAGATCAATCCGGTCGCTATCGCCGCCATGGCCGAAGACGGCATCGACATCGCCGACAACATCCCCAAGGTGCTCACCACCGAGGCGGTGCGTGACTCGGATGTCGTCATCACGATGGGTTGCGGTGACGCCTGCCCCATCTTCCCCGGCAAGCGCTATGAAGACTGGCAGCTCGACGACCCGGCCGGGCAGGGCATCGAGGCCGTTCGCCCGATTCGCGACGACATCAAGCGGCGCATTGAGGTGCTGCTGAGCGAGATCCTCAGCGACTAGCCGACGGTCGACCCTACGCTCACGCCGGTGTCGCATCGAGCGACGATACCCCTGCGCGAGCTCTCCCGGTCGTGCGTTGTCAGGTCGACGAGTCGGGCCTACGCTGTGCCCAGGCCCACTGCGGGGATCGGCTCCGGGACCTCACCCCAGTGGGTGCCGGGCATCTTGGATGCTCATCTCCTGGACCTCACGGAACAGGAAAAGATCATGACCAAGTATCTGTTCGAAGCGAACTATGTGGGCGACGGCATCAGGGGCCTGCTGCGCGAAGGCGGAACCCGGCGCCGCGAGGCGGTTGTCGAAGCCCTCAAGTCGGCGGGAGGCACGCTCGAATGCTTCTACTATGCATTCGGTGAGACCGACGCGCTCGGAGTCTTCGAGATCCCGAATCAAGCCGACGCCGCCGCCCTCTCGCTCCTGATCAATTCGACGGGCACCGTGAACATGCACCTCACACCGCTGATGACCCCGGAGGATCTCGACGAGGCCGCCCAGAAGACCCCGTCGTACCGTGCCCCCGGGCAATAGACACCCTTTAGCTGTTGAGCGCGACCGTCGGTGGGGTTCTCGCCGCCCGGATGGCCGGGTAGAGACCGGCGAGACCACCGATGATCAGGGTGGCCAGCACCCCGCCGACCAGCACAAACGGAGGCACCACCGGCACCCAGCCGTTGCCGAGCGCAATGCCGGTGCTGACGGCCGCGCCGAGTCCGGCTCCGGCCACCCCGCCGAGTGCTGACAGGAGCAACGCTTCGGCGAGGAACTGCACCCTGATGTGCCCTCGAGTCGCTCCGAGCGCGCGGCGAAGTCCAATCTCCCGCCGCCGTTCAAGCACCGAGATGACCATGGTGTTGGCCACTCCGATGCCACCGACGAGCAGTGAGATCGACCCGAGGGCCAAGAGCAACCCGGTGAATGCTTCATCGGCGGCGTTCTTCGCGGCCAGTGCGTCCGAGGGGCGCGACACCGACACCGACCCGGGTGCTTCCGGCTGGATGCTCGGACCCAGTAGCGTGCGCACCCGCGGCACCGAGGCATCCGTCGAACGCTCGTAGAGGGTGGTCGGTTGCCCGGTGTGACCGAAGTCGCTGACCGCGACAGTGGTCCCGATCAGGACGGCACTGTCGACCTCCGAGGCGAGCGCCACCGGGGCGAGGATTCCGACCACGGTGACGTTGCGATCGCCGAGCCACACCTGAGTTCCCACCGAGGTGACGCCGAGCCTGCTCGCGGCGGTATCGCCGAGCACGACCGCCGGAAAACTAGCGGTTGCCTGATTCAGCCAGTCCCCGGTGACGACACGACCGCCGATCACGTCGAGCAGATTCAGCTCAGCGGCGCGAACACTCAACCCGGCGGTGAGCCCTGGATCGATGAAGCTATTGCGGTACACCCGGATCGTGTCGAGCTCGGCCGTTGCCGACGCTGCCTCGACGCCCGGGATCCGCTCGGTTCGAGCCGACGCATCCGAGGGAAACGGGATCGTCGTCCCGCCGCTCTCCCCCGCCTGTGCGGTCAACAGATTCGTACCGAGTGCCTCGAGTTGCGAGGTGAGCCGCTGCTGGCTCGACGCCGAGATGCCCACCACCGCGATCATGGCGGCGATACCGATGGCGATACCGAGCGCGGACAGCACGGCCCGCGTGGGTCGTGCGCGCAGACCGGCTGAGCCGAGGTGCACCGCGTCTCCGGTACGCAGCCGCGAACGAGGCTCACCTGCCTGGGGGCGTGACCTTCTCCTGCGGATCATTCTGTTCTCCGTTCGATGACCGGGCTGTCGCCTGGGTGCGTGTCGGACGAGCGGATGTCCGAGGCGCCGGTGTCAGACAAGCGGGTGCCGGACAACCCGGTGTCGGAGATCAGCCGGCCGTCTTTGATCGCGATCTGGCGCGGCAGACGCTCCGCCAACGCCGCATCGTGGGTGATCACCACGACGGTGGTTCCCGCCCGGTTCAAGTCGTGGAGCAATTCGACGATGCTCTCACCCGAACGTGAATCGAGATTTCCCGTCGGCTCGTCGGCGAGCAACAGTGGCGGATCCCCAACCACCGCCCGGGCGATCGCCACCCGTTGCCGTTCGCCGCCGGAGAGCTGGCTGGGCTTGTGCGTGAGCCGGTGTCCGAGGCCCACGCGTTCCAACGCCTGACGCGCCCTGATCCGGCGTTCTCCGCGCTGCACTCCCGCGTAGAGCAGGCCGTCGGCCACGTTGTCGAGTGTCGACACTCCCTCGCTGAGGTGGAATTGCTGAAACACGAACCCGATGCTGTGGCCGCGGAGCGCGGACAGCTCCCTGTCGGACAGGTCAAGCACATCCGTGCCGTTGATGAACGCCCGGCCGCTACTCGGCCGGTCGAGCGTGCCAATGAGATTGAGCATGGTCGACTTGCCCGACCCGCTCGGCCCCACGATGGCCACGAACTCGCCCCGGTCGACTGTGAGGCTGACGCCGCGCAGCGCATGAACCGGAGGGCTGCCGTACTCGCGCCCGACATCTTCGAGCCGGATCACGGGTTCCGGCCGGATGAATACGGCCGGCCGCTCGACGAGGTCCGGGTGCAGCGCCTCCTCGAGAGTGGCACCGAGCTCACTCATCGTTCCGGCACCACAACGACGACACCCTCGGCGATCCCCTCGCCCGCGATCACCACTCGGCCGGCGGCGAAGAGTCCCGTTGTGACAGGAACCCGGGCCGGTGGAGCGTCGCCGACAACCACCTCGACGCCGAACAGCTCGTCGTCCAATGCGATCAGCGCCTCCACCGGAACCGTCAACACGCTGTCGCTGGCCACGCTGGAGAACGTCACCGTCACCGACGCCCGTTGGAACTCGGCGATTGCTGCCTGGTCGTCGAGCGCAATGACCACCGGGATCACGATCTTTGCCGCACCGCCCCCGTCTTGCTGAGTCTTTTCGACCGGCGGGCCGACACTGCTCACCGAGCCCGCGATCGGTGTGCCGTTGGGCGCGACGACGGTCACTGCGGCACCCACGATCGCCAGTGCCTGATCCGAGAGTTTCACATCGACCATCACGATCTTCAGATCCGCTGACGCGGTCATGATCTCGCTGGCGGCGCCGACCTCGGCCCCCATCGCCGACGTCAGTGAAGCGACTCGGATGTCACCGGAGCTGAACACGACGGAACCCCGTTCGAGGCTTCCGGTGGCGGGCTGCCCGGAGGCCTTTTGCCACGCACTGATCCCCCGCGCCGTCGCGGCGGTGAACTCCGCGTCGACGTCACCCGTGAAGTGGCCGAGCGTCGCGAGGTTCTGTTCGAGCTGTGCCACGTCGGGGCCGGGGTCCATCCCCCGCTCGAACGAGCGCCACACCGGCAACCCGCCGTGGAACAGAACCACCGGCCGGTTGCTCACCGTGAAGAGGGTCTGGCCGAGCCCGATTGTCGCTCCCACCGCGGGCAGCCCGGTCACGACACCGGAGAGCCCGGCCAGAATGGCGTGTTGGTCCGAGAATTGCAGCGTGCCGCTCAACTGGGTTTCCTGAGCCACTGAGCCGTGAATGACCGGGGCCGTGGCGACCGCGCGTGAGTGTTCGTCCGACGTACCCGATGCGGATGGTGCGGTCTGCGACCCCCACAGCACCCAGGCTGCGCCTCCGGCCACCGCGATCGTTGCGCCGAGCGCCACGCCGAGGATCCAGCGACGCCGCATCAGAGACACTTCTCCAGCACCGACTCGGGGATCTCCACGTCAGGCAGGTGCACGCCCCCCTCGGGCGGCGGGTCAGCGATGTCGACCCCGTTCTCGCGCAGACACTTCGTCGCTTTGAGCGACTCCTGGAACATCTCCTCATCACTCGCGCGATTCTCTGGAAGAGGGGGGTCTCCGATCTTCTCCGAGCAGACTTTGAATGCCGCTGTGAAGGCATCGTCCTGAACGAACTCGCCGACTCCCTTTTCCTTGTCTGGGTCGGTGATCTCGATCCCTTCGTCTCTCAGACACTGGGTGACTTTCAATTCCCAGTCGAAACGTTTGTCTTCGAAGGAGCCCGCGGTCGACTTATCGGGGCTCGTCGAACCGCCGGCGGATTTCGACGCGGGGGCGCAGGCGGCGAGGCTCAGGAGGAGCACCGGCACGGCGAGCGCTGCGCCGAGGTGAGCGCGCCGAGTGGATCGCGCGGTTCGGGTGAATCGGTTGGATGGGGCGTGTGTGTTCATGAGTCTCTTTTCTGAATGAATGGATTGGAACGCAAAGATTGAGGCGGAGCGCCAGGCTTGTGGGGCTCTGGAGCGGCCCGATGGCCTGTTACCCGCTCGCATCCGTGCGCTTGTCCGGGCATTCGCCACCGGGTGTGGTGGCGAGCTCGTAATGCCACATCTCGTTGCTGTAGATCTGGCAGAGGCCGAACTCGTCACCGAATCGGCTCATCCAGTCGGAAGCGTCGGTGGGGCCGACATCGACGGCGTTTCCTTTGACGTGTTCCGAGGCGTCCGGCGTGCTGACCCACTTCAGGGCCTCGTCCTCACTGCCGTATTCGACGATGGCGTCGTTGAGCAGGCTCTGCTGGTAATCAGCGCTTCGCCAACCCGAGGCGATGCGGATGTCGTAGTCGTCAGCTTCTGCGGCGGTTGCGGCAGCGCGAACGGCCTCCCGCAGAGCGGGGTCGAGCTGTGAGATCAGGGGAAGCGAGTCGTCGAATGGTGAGACCAGTTCCCCTTCTTCGAGGTAGCCGTGGGCTGCGGAGTGCACGGACTCCGAGGAGATCCCGCCGTCGGCGCCCGTCGGCGACCCAACCGCCGCGCAGCCGACGACCGCGAGCATCGACAAAGCGGCGGTGATGCAGAGACTTACTGACCTGCGCGTCACGCAGCCTGGCAGTGGGGACATTCGGTGACTCCTGTGATCAACAGAGCGGGGATCCGCTTGTTCTGTGATCAGCTTCGACGGCCTCTGCGACCCAGCCGTCTTTGCAATGCGACGAGACGGCTACGGAAACCTGAAAGTTCGCAGTGAGTCATCGCGACTACAGGCGCGCGCTAAAGCCCGGCGGATTGCAGAGCTGGAGTCAGCGTTCTTGATGACCGGAAAGCGTTTCCGGCAGGCGCAACGCGAAGACGGTGGTGTCACCAGGTTCGACGGTGATATCTCCGCCGAGCAGACGGGCGTTCTCGCGGGCGATCGCCAGCCCCAAACCGCTGCTCGTGCTGCGTCCTCTGGCCGCGCTCCCCCGGTAGAAGCGCTCGAAAAGGTGAGGCACATGCTGGTCGGAAATTCCCGGACCCTCATCGACGACCCTGACAACCCGCCATCCGTCTTCCGAGGTGCTCGTGACGGTGACGGGCGGCACTCCATAGCGGGACGCGTTGGTCAGGAGGTTCGTGAGAATCATCCGCAGTCGTCGCGCATCGCTCGTGAGGGGATCGTTGTTCTCAGCCCGGATGCGCACCGCGCCGGCGCCATCGCTACGATCGGTGACGTCTTCGAGGAGAAGTGCGATGTCGAGCGGTTCGAGCTGGAGGTCGGCCTCGCCCGCGTCTACCCGGGACATCTCCAGGAGATCGCTGACGAGCTTCGAGAGGTGGCGGGTGCTTTTCGCCGTCACCTCGCCAGCGATGCGCACCTCCTCGTCGGTGGCCGCCGAGGTGTCTTCCAGAATGTCGGCCATCGCCACCATGGAGGTGAGAGGCGTGCGCAACTCGTGGGAGACATCCGCGACAAGTTGCCGTGACAACTGTTCGCGCTCTTTCAGGCGTTCGATGGTGTCGTCGAGGGTCTTCGATGTTTCCGAGAGGGCCAGAAGCACGGCGTCGACATCCGCATACCCGGTGTACTGGGGAGTGAGGGTGCGGCCACTGCCGAGATCGGTGACGCTCGACACCATCCTCTTCAACGGACGAGTGAATCGGGTGCCGATCACGAAGCCGAGCGCTGCCGCCAAGGGTACGGCGAGGGCAGTGATTGCGAGGCTCAAGCCCACGAGGTGCGTAACTTGTTCTGCCTCCTCCTGAAGCGACTCGACGACCAGAACGTTCACCTGGTCACCGTTGGTGTCGGCTCTGGCCCGACTGTTCGCCCCCATCACGAAGAGCAGCTGACCGTTGACGGTGATCCGACGGAATGTCACGGCGTCGCTACTCTCCGCCATCGACTGAAGCACCGCGTCGGGCACAAATCCGACCACTGGGTTTCCGACTTCTGCGCCCGTCGTCTGGTTGATCAGCGTTGCCCCGTCAGGGAACAATTCGATCAGCGAACCGAGTTCTTGTTCGCTGGGGTGCGGCGGGAGTGCGTCGAACGCGGCGGCGGCGCCGTCGCTGAACTCGTTCAATAAGACGTTCTGTCTGGACTCGAAAATGAGAGTGCGAGCATTGAACGTCAGCAAGACCGAGGTCGCCAGGGCGACTCCCGCCGCGACCAGGCCAAACGCGAGGATCAGGCGCCCGCGGAGCCCGATGTTGCGGCGACGAAACATCAACCGATCCGGTATCCGAAGCCTCGTACCGTATGGAGCATGACCGGTTGTGCCGGGTCGTCTTCGATCTTTGCTCTCAACCGTTGGATCGCGGCGTCAACACTTCGCCCGGCGGAATTCTCGGTCGTCTGCCACACCCGGTCCAGAAGCTGATCCCGGCTGAGCACCTGCCCGGGATTGCGCAGCAGTTCAGCAAGAAGCTTCAGCTCGGTCGGCGTGAGCGAGAGCTCGGCCCCAGCCTTCGTGACAATCAATGAGTCGAGGTTCACCGTGAGCGTGCCGTGGTGAAGCAGGCTGTCGTCGTCGGGGGTGTCGTTCTCAGCATTGCGACGCATGACGGCACGGATGCGCGCCTCGAGAACCGCCGGCGCGACCGGTTTGATGATGTAGTCATCTGCTCCCGCTTCCAGGCCGCCGACGATATCGGAATCCTGGTCACGCGCGGTGAGCATGATGATCGGCACAGAGGACGATTTTCGAATCTGACGACACACGTCGAATCCGTCGAGATCCGGCAGCATCGCATCGAGAACGACCACATCGTGAGCACCGCGAATCGCCGAAAGCACGCCCCCGGCGCCGGTGAACTCGACGGCGACCTCGTGGCCGCGCCGCGACATCGTCAACCGGTACGCCTGACTGATCTCACGGTCGTCCTCGACGAGAAGAATTCGTACCATCCTGTCCACCTCCCCCGCTGAGCTTACGGGTGACGGCCTGTGAGCGACTTCGGGTCGGCCCCGATTCGCCTCTCGGAGGCTACGCGACGGCTCCGGCCAGCAGCGCTCGCGACCGCTCGACATCCTCTTTCGTGCGCAGAATCAGCTCATCGAGCGTGTCGCAGCGCACCATGCTGCGGAGGCGTGCCGCGATCGTCACGAGAACGGAGCGGCCGTAGAGATCAGCATTGAGGTCGTGCACAAAGGCCTCGATGCGGCGGTCCGTCACATCGTCGAAGGTGGGGTTGTCGCCAATGCTCACGGTGGCGCCATGTCGGGCGGTCTCCGGCGGAAAACTCACCCAGCAGGCGTACACGCCGTCAGCCGGAATCTCGAAGCCCTCGGTCACTGAAATGTTCGCCGTCGGGAAGCCGAGCTGGCGCCCTCGCTTGTCGCCGTGGACGACGATTCCGCCGAAGACAGCGCCGCCAGAGACAGCGCCATCAGCGACAGTGCCACCGATGGCGTCGGTGACGATGCCGTCCGTGACGATGGCGCCCCCCACGATCGCGCCGACACTGCTCGACCCCCCGACCTCAGTCATTATTCGGTCAGCAGTCCGCGGAACTGGCTCTGGTGAAAGACCAGGGGGGTGATATCGGGGAACACGTCGGAGTTCAGCACCTCGAGCAGGATGATCTCGTGATCACCACCGTCGACGGTCGCCGAGACCTTGCACTCCAGCCAGAGCGCAGCGCCGTGCATCAACACAGCCCCGTCGTCCGTCGCGTGCCACTCGGCATCTTCGAACCGGTCGGTGTTGCGCGAGGCGAGCTTGCGGCAGAGCGTCTCGTGGTTTGCGCCGAGAACGCTCAGGCCGAGCTGGGCGCTGTCGGCGAGCACAGGCCAGGTGTTCGAGGTGCGGGCGACGCTGACGGCCACCAGGGGCGGGTCGAGCGACACCGAGATGAAGGAGTTGACGGCCAGGCCGACCGGGCGGTCTTCAACGAGTCCGCAGACGGCGACGACGCCGGTCGGAAAGAGAGAAAATGCGCGACGCAGCGCCACTTCCGGCGGCACGGTCTCCAGGTTTGTCGCGGTAGACATCACGTAACTCCTTCTTCATTGAAATGACTCAGTGATCACACTAGTCAAGTTTGATCATATTTCTAGTACTTATTCAGATTTGAACATATAAAACGTGATTCATTCGGGGATGCGGCGCATCTGCTGACTTACGATGGAGCAATGTCGAGCCTTACCCGCCTGATCGTGCTGGGCGCCGTACACCAATTTCAGCCTGTTCACGGCTATTTTCTGCGCCGCGAACTGATGACGTGGCACGTCGACGAATGGGCCAACATTCAGCCCGGCTCGATCTACAACGCGCTGCGCTCCCTCAAGCAAGACGGCTACATCGAGGAGAACGGCACCGAGTCGGCCGGCAAGCGCCCCGAGCGCACCATCTATCAGATGACGCCAGAGGGAGAGGTCGAATTTCTTCGCCTGCTCCGGCTCACGCTGTGGACGGTGGAGACCTTTGACACCAAGCCGGTGATGGCCCTCACGTCGTTCATGTTCGCGCTGAGCCGTGAAGAGGTCATCGCGGCCCTCGAGCACCGCGTCAACGAGATCAACGCCAAGATCGCCAGCAACGGCTTTCACATCGAGGATGTCGCCAAATCGACGACGACGCCGCTTTACGTTCGCGAGATCTTCGAGCTGTCGACGGCGCGCCTGCGCGGCGAACAACAGTGGGCCAGAGAACTCGGTGAGCGGGTGAAGGCCGGCGAGTACAGCTTCGCCGGGGAACCCGAGAGCGACCGCGCCCGGTCGGCTCGCTCGCTCGACGACTAGACGCAGCCTCGCGGCGGCAGCTGCGGCATCCGCTGTCGCATCCGCCCCGTCATCCACCCGTGCATCCGCCCTCTCGAACGCGAGAATCCGTGACCCCGGCCATCGGCCGGCGCCACGGATTCTCACTTCAGCCCTGAGGGGGGATCAGAGCGTCAACGCCGCCTGCTGCGCCCGGAAGCCCGCACCCGGGTGGTCCTCGCGCAGAACAGGAGTCTCGGTTCCGACCAGTCGCTGACGCAACGTCGGAGCGTCGTAGCCGGTGCCGGCCACGCCACGCTCACGCAGGATCGGCATGACCTGTTCGATGAAGTCGATCGTCGAACCGGGCTGGATCACCGGCGTGAACAGGAAGCCGTCGAGGTCTGCGCCCTCGGCGAGCTCGCAGATCGCGTCGGCGATCTCCTCGGGGGTGCCGATGACGGGCTTGGAGCGCACACCGTGTGCGTGCCAGTCCTTCAGCACATCGCCGACTGTGAGCCCGGCAAAACGCGCGACCTGGGTCTGCGACAGCTCGGTGTGCAGGTCGGCCATCGGGGTGCTCGGGTCGTACGACGACAGGTCGAGCCCGGTGAACCAGGCGTACGACGCGACGGCCACCTCGGGGGTCTGCGCGTCAAGCACCTCCCGGTACTTCCGCTCGGCCTCTTCATGCGTCGGGGCGACCACGCAGGAGAACGCGGCCATCAGCTTGATCGAGTCGGCTGCCCGCCCCGCGGCGACGGCTTCGGCACGGATGGCCTGCACCTGGCCGGCGAGCTTATCCACCGGTGCGCCGCCGAGGAAGATGCATTCGCCGTGGCGGCCGCCGAACTCACGGCCGCGCTCCGAGGAGCCGGCCTGGAAGAGAACCGGCGTGCCCTGCGGCGAGTAGGAGGTGTTTCCGTAGCCGTTGCTGCGGAAGTACGGGCCCTCGTGCTCGATGCGGTGCACCTTCTCGGGGTCGGCATAGCGTCCCTGCTTGTCGAGCTCGAGTGCGTCGGGCTCCCAGGCGCCTTCCCACAGCTTGTAGACGAGTTCCATGAAGTCGTCGGCCATGTTGTAGCGCTCGTCGTGGGCGACCATCGGCACGCCGAAGGCGGCGGATGCGGTCTCGGCGGTTCCCGTGGTGACCACGTTCCAGCCGATGCGGCCCTTCGACAGGTGGTCGAGGCTCGCGATCCGGCGGGCGAAGGAGTACGGCTGCTCCAGCAGGGTGGAACCGGTCAGCACGAGGCCGAGGTTCTCGGTGCTCGAGATCAGTGCCGCGGCAACGATCGCGGGGTCGAGACGCGGCAGGTCGAGGCCCTCAACCGTGCAGATGTCGGGTCGTTCGCCGTTGACGTCGGCCCAGCCCCAGGCATCCGCGAGAAAAATGAAGTCCAGGCCCGCGTTTTCGCAGATCTCGGCGATGTTCTTCCAGTAGGCGAGGGTGTCGAAGAGGTGCCTCTGGTTGTCAGGGTGACGCCAGGTTGCCGTGCCGGAGTCGTTGGTCTGAGCGTTTTCGAACAGGCCGAAGCGAAGCTGTTTCATTGTGATGCCTTTCGTGCTGATTTTTTGTGTGAAGTGACGAGGCAGCGTGCCCCGCGGCGACTAGCGGGCGACCGTGGTGTCTTCGCTCCACCACAAGACGCGCTTGCGTAGCAGTGCCAGTAGCGACACCAGGGTCACGCCCATCAGGCAGAGCAGCGCGATGCTGGCCCAGGTGACGGCCAGGTTGGCTTGCGCTGCGGCGATGGTGACGAGGGAACCGAGACCGGCCTGCTGACCGGCAGCGACGAATTCGGCCACTGCCGCACCGACGATCGCCAGCGGCATCGCGATGCGCAGCCCCGCGAAGACGAACGGCATGCAGCCGGGGAAGCGCAGGTCGCGGAAGATTTCCCAGCGGCTCGCGTGGAGTGTGCGCATCACATCGAGCGCACGCCCGTCGACGTCCCGCAGCCCGGCCAACGAGTTGACCAGCATCGGAAAGAAGACGACGAGGGCGGTGACGATGTACTTCGGCATCATGCCGAAGCCGAATGCCACCACGAGGGCCGGCGCGATGGCCACAACCGGGGTGACCATGACCACGACAATGAGCGGCATGACTGCTCGCTCCATGATCTGGAACTCCGCCATGATCACCGCGAGGAGGAACCCGAACAGGATGCCGGCACCCGCGCCGATGACGACTTCCTGCAGCGTGACCAAGAAGTTCGACCAGTACATCATCGGTTCTTTGGCCAGGCTCGACCAGACGGCGTCGATCGTGGGAATCACATACGGGTTGGCGAGGGCAACGGCCTGCCAGAGCGCACCGGCGACGATGAAGGTGATGGTGGGCGGCGCCCACGTTCCCCACTTCAGTCCGCGGCGCGGCGCGGCCGACTGGGCCGTGCCCGTGCGCGTGCCGGCCTGCACGGCATTCGATTCGGTGACGGACTGCGTTGTCGATCTCGGCACCGTGTGCAGGTTAGACATACTTCTTCTCCATGACACTCTGTAGCGACGACCGCACTGCACCCTCAAGGTCGCGGAATTCGTCGGTTGCGTAGACATCGGCATCCCGCGGACGCGGCAGGTTGACGTCGATCACCTCGGCAATGCGACCGGGATGTGCGGCCATCACGATGATGCGGTCGGACAGCATGATCGCTTCGGGCACCGAGTGGGTGACGAACAGCACCGTCTTGCGGTTGGTTTGCCAGAAGTCGAGCAATCCGATGCGCTGCTGGTCGCGGTTCATCTCGTCGAGAGCCGAGAAGGGCTCGTCCATCAGAAGCACGCTCGGGTCGAAGACGAACGCGCGAGCGATGGCCGCGCGCTGCTGCATGCCGCCCGAGAGCTGCGACGGATACTTGTTGATCGCGTGGCCGAGGCCGAACGACTCCAAGATTTCCTTCGGGTCACGGAGGGTGCGTCCGGCGTTCGCCTTGGGGTTCACCGTGATCGGCAAGGTCACATTCTCCAGCACGGTGCGCCACGGCAGCAGGGCCGGCGACTGGGGCACAAGACCGATCATCTTGCCCTTGGTCGCGGACTTCACCGTTTTTCCGTCGATGGTGACCGTGCCCTCGTCGGCGTCGCTGAGTCCGGCGATCACCTTCAACAGGGTGGACTTGCCGCATCCGCTCGGGCCGATCACCGAGACGAACTCACCGGCGTTGATCGACAGCGTCACGTCATCGAGCACCAGAGTCTTGGCCCCGGCCGGGCCGAAGCTCTTCGAGACGTTGGTGACCTGCACTCCGGTGTTGCCCGCGGGTCGGGAACCGGCGGCCGAAGCCGCGAATCGGTTCCCGACCGCGCTGGTCACATCGATAAGTTCGGAGCTCACTTGCCGGGCCAAATCAACGCATCGTCGCTGTAGAGATCGGCCACCAGCTTGGTGTCCATCATCGACTCCAGCTTCGGAAGCTCGCTGACGTTGCCGAACTGCTTGACCAGCTTGTACTCGTCTTCCCACTCGGCGGTCGTCTGCACACCGGGCATCCCGGCGGTGCTGTTACGCACCCAGTCAGATTCAACTGCCCAGGTGCGGGCCTGCTGGTCCTTCGGGAATGCGTCGCCCTGGTTATTGTCGGCGGCGAGCGTGCTGATCATGTCCATGCACTTGTCGTCATTGTCGAGGCAGTACTGCAGCGCCTTGAGGCTGGCACGCATGAAGTCGGCTGAGACCTCGCGGTTCTCCTTGAGAAACTTCGAGTTCGCTTCCATCACGTTGTAGGTGCCCTTGATGCCGAGCTCAGACGGCAGGAACTGATTGAACGGCAGACCGAGGGACTTGAGCTTCTCCGGCTGGTTCGACGCGTAGCCGACGATGGCGTCGACCTGTCCGCGGGTGACAACCGTGGGGTCGTAGTTGGTCATCTTGATCAGTTCGACCTTGGAGACATCGACACCGGCGGCATCCAACATCGCGGATGCGATCGGCGTCATGTTGATGAAGTAGCCGAGCTTCTTGCCCTCGAGGTCCTTCAGGCTCTTGATGTTCTCGTTCGTGAAGATCGAGAACGGCGAGTCGCTGCCGTAGGTGGCAACCGCGGTCAGGTTGTGGCTGTTCGCAGCGGCCAGCATGACGTCGGACGCCGAGCCGAGTGCGGTGAACTGGGCCTGACCCGACGAAACGAGCTGCTGGCCGTTCGCACCAGAGGCGTTGATTTCAACGTCGAGGCAGAGGGCGTCGAAGTAGCCCAGCTCCTTGGCGAGGAACACGTCGAGCTGGCCGGCACTGGCCGAGTATCCGTAACCCGAGATGTAGGTGATGGGGCCGGCCGCGCTGTTGCGATCGCAGGTGGCCTGGTCGACCTCTACTCCCGCATCGGAGGTGCTGGGCGTTGAAGCCGGGCTTGCTGCGCAGGCACTGAGAGTCAAGGCCGCGGCAAGCAAGCCGACAACGTAGGAGCTCCGGCGGAGAGCCTGCTTATCAAGAAAATTTGTCACTTGGATCGAGATTCCTTCCCTGGCCTTATCCGTCATTGGATGGCTGGGCAAAGCTAACATATTCAATCTTGACTGTGCAAACTTTTTTACGTCTCATTTGGACAACAAAACGAGACAAACTGTCGCTTCGCGCCAACCCCTTCGGGGGCCCGCCCTCGCGACGCCGATATTTGAGCCTCGGCGGTGCGTTGACGCGCGAGTGAAGGCGTCAGTCGGTCGGTTGAGGTGCTGGCAGGTCGAGCGTCGCCAATACCGTGCGCCCGCTGGCCGCTGCCCGCGGCGCCATGTCCACGACCGCGATCTGCGTGAGCGTCAGCACATCGCCCTCGTGCACACGGCCTTGATTCTTGACGGTGACGTGGGCGCGAAAGCCCGCGCCGGTGAAGGCCGGCTCTTCCGGAGCCGCGGCAAACTGACGCATCGCCTCCTTCAAACGGCGATGAAGCCCCGTGAGCGCCGGGCTGTCGTCGACGAGTGAGACGGGAATGTTGTGGCGGCGGCCGAACAGCGCGTCGGGCCCGACCGCCGCGGCGAGCGCCGTCTGACCGGCAGCGGCCCCCTCGATCGCGGCGGCGACATCCGCCGGCTCGGCGCTGGTGAGAAACGGCGGAAGCACGGTGATGTGCAGGGGCCAGTCCGCCACGGCGAAGCTCTCCCCCACCTCAAGCGGGGTGAGCGGCAGCACGATGACGAGGCGGGACATGGTCTGAGTTTAAGTGGATGCCGCCGGCCGGCTGGAGCGCGTAGCCGGCTACTCGCCGACGACCCCATCGATGGCCTCGCGCAGCAGGTCGGCGTGGCCGTTGTGCCGCGCCGTCTCCTCGATCAGGTGCAGCAAGATCCACCTCAGGCTGTACGGCTGACCCTCGCGGTCGAGCCCGACCGAGAGGGCATCCAGCTCGACGCCGGCCAAAGCGGCTCGATTTCGCGCGCAGGTCGCGCGATAGAGCTCGCGCAGCTCTTCGGGATCGTCGGCGACGGCGGTGTGGAACTCCCAATCCCGGTCGTCATCCCACGGCGCACTTGCCCAGGGCTCTTCCGCCGGCTGGCCGAGGAAGCGATCGTGAATCCAACTGGACTCCACCAAGGCGAGATGCTTGAGCAAGCCCGCGAGCGTTAGCTCCGAGGTGGGCAGCCGTGCCGCCATCGCCTCCTTGCCGAGGCCCTCTGTCTTTCCGAGGAGGGTGGCCCGGTGGTAGTCAAGAAACTGGTCGAGGGATGCCCGCTCGGTGGCGATGACATCGGGGTCAGTGCGCTGGTCCATGAGAAGAGTCTCTCGCACCCGGCACCTATCGGTCACGCAGATCGGTCACGCAGGTCGGTCACGCAGATCGGTCACGCGCCCTGGCCGACCGAGTTGGCTAGCCTCGACACTATGACCACTGCCGATACGACCAACCCGTCCGCCACTCCTGCACGACGGGGAGTCGACGTGCCTGACGGTCGCGGTCGCACCGGGCTCGACCGGGTCGGCGCCGATCTCACCCGCAACCCGGATGTCGCCGTCACCCGTGTCGAGGTGACCTCCGACGGCTGGCACGTGCTGCGACGCACGACTTTCGACTACCGCCGTGCCGATGGCCAGGTGTCGACTCAGCAGCGCGAAACCTACGATCGCGGCAATGGCGCCACCATCCTGCTCTACGACCTGGCCGCGCAGACGGTGCTCCTCACCCGCCAATTCCGGTTTCCCGCCTATGTGAACGACCACCCAGACGGCATGCTGATCGAGGCCGCCGCCGGACTGCTCGATGACGACGAACCGGACGTGGCCATCCGCCGGGAAGCGAGCGAGGAACTCGGCGTGACCGTGGGCATCCTGCAGCACGTTTTCGATCTCTACATGAGCCCGGGCTCGGTCACCGAGCGGGTGCATTTCTATGTGGCGCCGTACACGCCGGCCGATCTGACCGGCCCGGGCGGTGGGGTGGTCGAAGAAGGCGAAGACATCGAGGTGCTCACGATTCCCGTCGCCGAGGCCCTGTCCATGGTCACCGACGGCCGAATCGTCGACGGCAAGACGGTCATCCTGTTGCAGTGGGCCGCCCTGAACGTTTTCGGCCGGGCATAGCCGCGGTCGACGTCAACGTCGACGTACGCAAAGGAGGAGATTCTGCGCCACGCCGATCAGAACGGGCGGTTTGGGTCGGCGAGTCGCAGAAAGTCCTCCTTTATGGAGCGGCCTGCACTCGAACCGCGGCGGCAGCGAGCGAGATTGCAGCCTGCGGACGCGGGTCGAGATGGATGCCGACCAGCATGCACCGCACGGAGCCCCCGGCCAGTTCGATGGTCGGGATCTCGAGCGGCAGCAGGGCGCAGCATTTCTCCAGCGCGGCGATCTGCTGCACGGAAAGGCTGTCGTACGCCCGACGGGACAATGCGAGCACCGGGCCGTCGCTCCCCTCCAACTCGATCGCGTTGCCCGCGAAATTGCGGATCTGCTCCGGCGTGAGCTCGATCAGGGTGCGTCCGCGGGCCGTCAACCGTTCGGCCACCTCCCGCTGCCGCGCCGGGGAGACGATGCGGTCCAGGCCGATCAGGGCGAACTTCGTACCCACGCACATCAGCACGTTGGTGTGATAAATCTTCGTGCCATGCTCATCCACCGCGTCGAACGCCATCGGTTCATAGCCGAAGTTCGTGCAGAACCGCTCCAGCGCCACCGGGTCGGCCCGATTCGACCGGCAGGCATACGCGACCCGGCTCTCGTGATCGAGAACCATCGCCCCGGTTCCCTCTAAGAACACGTCGTCGTACTCGAGACCCGAGTAATCGATGACGTCTTGCACCCGGTAGTGACTCTTCAAGAAATCGACGATGTCACCCCGGCGTTCGCGCCGCCGATTCGACGCGAACATCGGAAAAATCGCCACGTGACCACCGGAATGCGTCGACAGCCAGTTGTTCGGAAACACGCTGTCGGGCCGATCGGTCGACTCATCCTCGAACAGATGCACGGTCACGCCGGCCTGCTCGAGTGCGGAAGCGACGGCGCTCACCTCGGCATACGCGGCGAGCGCCAGCCGAGCGGGCTCCTGCCCATGCTCCAAGTCTTGGTAGGCGTTGTCGGCCGCCGTCAGCGGGTTCGGTTCGAAATGATGCGGCCGAATCAGAACGACAGCCGACGGCGCCTGCACTGACACCGGGAGTTAGCTCACGGGCGACAGCGCGCCGACGAGACCGAAGAGATTCTTCGGGTCGTCGGGGTTCGCCACCAGGTCGATGTCTTCGTAGTAGTCGGTCGCGTCGACGGCATCCCGGGCGTAACGCAGCGCCGAGAAGTCTTCGATGGCGAATCCGACCGAGTCGAATACGGTGATCTGTTCGGCTCCGGCAGCTCCGGCCACACGCCCGGAGGCGCGCCCGGTGAGCACTTCCCACAGCTCGGTGACCGCGAAGTCGGCCGGCATCTGCTGAATCTCGCCCTCGATCCGGGTCTGCTCCGGAAATTCGACGAAGACATCGGCGATGTCGAGAATCGACGCCTCGAGCTCAGTCTTTCCGGGGCAGTCGCCGCCGATCGCGTTGATGTGCACGCCCGGCACGACGAGGTCGCGGGTCAGCACGGTCGCCAACGCTTTGTCTGCGGTGCAGGTGGTGATCACGTCGGCGCCGGCTACGGCATCCGCTGCGCTGTCGGCAATGTGCACGGTGAAACCGAGCGGCACGACGTTGCGCACGAACTTCTCCATTGCCGCCGGGTCGGTGTCCCAGATGCGAATGTTCGAGATGCCGAGGGCGGTGCGGAAGGCGAGGGCCTGGAACTCGGCCTGGCTGCCGGCGCCGATCATGGCCATGGTGGTCGAGTCGGCGCGGGCGAGCACCTTCGCGGCCATGGCGGATGTCGCTGCCGTGCGGAGCGCGGTCAACACCGTCATCTCGGAGAGGAAGGTGGGGTAGCCGTTGTGCACATCGGACAGCACGCCGAAGGCGGTGACAGTCTGGAAACCGCGGGCCGGGTTGTTGGGGTGCCCGTTGACGTACTTGAAGCCGTAGGTCTCGTAGTCGCTGGTCGGCATCAGTTCGATCACGCCGAAGGGGGTGTGGCTCGCGATGCGGGGGGTGCGGTCGAAGCTCTCCCAGCGACGAAAGTCGCTCTCGATGTAGTCGATCAGGCCGGCGATGATGGTCTCGGGGCCTGTGTCGGCCACCCAGCGAACCATATTTCGAACATCAACGAAACGCGTCATGTGTTACTCCTTCTTGGACCCTTCAACGCTAGATCTAGGCGATATGTATCAGCCATTGGCAGAATGCATAGAACCACAGCCACAATTGCACAGACTGCTACCACTAGATGTACATTGTGCGTATGGCTGTGTTGGATGATCTCGACCGTCGGCTTATCGCCGCCCTCCGCGAAGATGGCCGAGCGCCGGTGGCGACGCTGGCGCGCACCCTCGGTGTCGCTCGGGCCACGGTGAACAGCCGGCTCGAACGCCTGGTCAGCTCTGGCACGGTCATCGGCTTCACCGTGCGGGTGCGCGACGAACTCGATCCGCTCGCGATCCAGGCGATGACCTTGATCGAGGTGCAGGGGCGCACGACCGACCAGGTCATCCGGGCCTTGCGCGGGTTTCAGGAGATCCGGGCGTTGCACACCACCAACGGCGGCTGGGACCTCGTCGCCGAGCTGCGCTGCGAGACGCTCGCCGAATTCGACGCGGTTCTCGGGCGCATCCGCCTGGTCGACGGCGTGATCAACAGCGAGACCAGCCTGCTGCTGAGCTCGGTGCTGCGCTAGTCACTGCCTCAGGACGCCGCGTGCTCCTGCACGAAGGCGAGGGCCTCGTCGGCCACCTCGCGCCAGCCGTTGTCGATGGTCAACGAGTGTCCCCGACCGGGGATGGTCGTCTCGACCGTGATGCCCGGATTCTTCGCTTGAATCTTGTAGCTGGCGTTGGTGATCGCCGGCGGAACGGTGTTGTCTTTCTCTCCGGCGATAATCAGCAGCGGGCCGCGGTCGGGGTTCTTCGAGTCCACCTTCGTCTCGCCGCCGAACGGGTTGAAGTTCGCCGTCGCGGCCTGGAAGAGCGGCGCCCCGGCGGCCGGCACATGGTAGGTCTCGAAGAGTTCACGTGCTTCGGTCTCGTCGAGGTTGTTTGCCCAGCCGTATTTGAACTGTTCGAAGGTCAACGCCACACCCTTGCCGGCGTTGGTCGGATTTCCGAGCACCGGAGCCGCCGACTTCAACGCCGACAGGGGCAGCGGCAGCACACCCTTGAACGGCGCGTTATCGATCGACACGGTCGCGGCGGCGACCCCCTCGCCGGCGATCTTTTGAGCGATCAAGCCGCCGAAGGAATGCCCGATCACCACGGGCCGCTTCGACAGCATCGCGATGGCGGCCAGGTAGTGGTCGGTGACCTGTTGCACCATTTTGTGGGCGAATGTCTCGGGGTGTTCCCGCGCCTCTGCAACCGTCGCCGGGTCATCCGGCCAGCCCGGCGCAAGGGTCGCAAAGCCGTTGTCTTCGAAGAGATCCCGCCACTTCTGCCAGCTGCTGGAGAGCAGCCACAGGCCGTGCACGAAAACAACGGGAACGAGCCCCGACGCATTAGCCTTCTCGATCTCGGCGAGTTCCCACTCGGCCAGTGTCGCGGTGGTTTCCGTGTCGCTCATCGTGATCCTCAGTTCTCTCGGGTGACGCCAACTGGTCGGAGAGTATGCCGAACGGATGCCATTGGCTAGGCGTGCACCTCCCCCGCGACCAGTTCCGGCGAAATCGGTGCTCTCCTGTCCGCCAACTCGTAGGATCAGGCCATGACGTTCGACGAGACGTCGCCTCCGACCGTCAGGCCGGGCCGACCGGGCTCCAGCTCCAGCACGTTGAAGTTCGTGCGCGATCTCCTCGTGATCGTGATCGTGGCAATTCTCGTTTCCGCGCTCGTGAAGGCATTTCTGGTTCGGGCGTTTTTCATCCCATCGGAATCGATGGAGGGAACCCTGCGAGTCCAGGACCGCATCCTCGTCAACGAGCTCGTGCCCGCCGTGATCCCGATCGAGCACGGCGACGTTGTCGTTTTTCGGGATCCAGGCGGATGGTTGGACGCCCCGCCGCCCGCTGCCACCGGGTTGACCGGGATGCTCGACGGCGCGCTGGCCTTTGTCGGACTGAGCGCATCCGACAGCGAGAACCACCTCATCAAACGCGTCATTGGGCTTCCGGGTGACACTGTCGTCTGCTGCACGGCATCCGGGCAGTTGAGCGTCAACGGCATCTCCCTCGACGAACCGTACATCCAGGTGCCGAGCGAGAACTCCCTGTCGGCGAAGGCAGCTTTCAGCGTGACGGTCCCCGCCGGGAGTCTCTGGGTGATGGGGGACAACCGATTCAACTCGGCGGACTCGGCCTACCACTACCTGAGGACTGACGACCCGGCCACCGGCTTCGTTGCCCGCGACGATGTCGTCGGGCGCGCCTTTGTCGTCAGCTGGCCCACGCAGCACTGGGCCTGGCTCGACAACTTTCCGGCCACCTTCGCCGGAACGCCACCGTCTGACGCGCGCTGAATCAGTCGCGCGCGGAATCAGACCAGATTCCGCGCCGCGCTGGCCCTGAGCCTGCTCGATTGATAGCCTGCAAGGCTCGACAATCGGGCAGATCAGGATGTCGAACACGCCATGAGCGATTACCTCACCGTCAACAAGGCCAACTGGGACAACCGCGCCCTTCTGCATGCCGCATCTGCCGACTACGCGGTGTCAACTTTCGAGTCAGACCCGGCGCATCTCTCCGGTGTGGTGCGGTTCGACCTGCCGCTCCTCGGCGACATCCGGGGCCTGCGCGGCGTGCACCTGCAATGCCATATCGGCACCGACACGGTGTCACTCGCGCGGCTCGGTGCCCAGATGACGGGCCTCGATTTCTCACCGACGGCGTTGACCGAGGCGCGCCGGCTCGCCGATCGCACCGGCGACGACGTCGACTTCGTCGAGGCCGACGTCTATCGCGCGCTCGACGTGCTCCCCGCGAGTTCCTTCGACCTGGTCTACACCGGTGTCGGAGCATTGTGCTGGCTGCCGAGCATCGATCGGTGGGCCGCGGCGGTGGCTGGTCTCTTGAAACCGGGCGGGCGTTTGTTCATCCGCGAGGGACATCCGGTGCTCTGGTCGATTGGTGAAGAGTTCAGTGACAGCCTGCGCATCGTCTACCCGTACTTCGAGCAGGAGGAACCCCTCGTCTGGGACGATGATGACACCTACGTCGAAACGGATCAGCGCCTCACCGCGACGACGACCAACGAGTGGAATCACGGAATGGGAGAGATCGTGACGGCCCTTCTGCGCCACGGGATGGAGATCACCGGGTTGGTGGAGCACCAGAGCGTGCCGTGGGAGGCGCTGCCGGGTCAGATGACCTCCGATGGCACTGGCGAATGGCGTCTCGACCGCGAGCAGGGGCGGATGCCGCTCAGCTACACCCTGCAGGCGGTGAAGCGATGACGGCGAGCCCGATCGCCGCCGCAACTTCTGCCACGATCTCTGCCACGGGCACCACGCCGCCGCGCAAACTCACTGTCGTCACCGGTGGCAGCCGGGGAATTGGTGCCGCAATCTGCCGCCGGCTGGCCGCCGACGGGCACGACCTGGTGGTCGGATACCGGCACGACGCGGCCGCTGCCGACAGCGTGGCCGACGATATCCGGGCCGCAGGTGGCCGGGCGCTGACCGTGGCGGTTGACACGACGGATGAGGAGTCGGTCATCGCTCTGTTCGAGCGGGCCGCCGAGCTTGGTGTCGTCACCGGCCTGGTGAACAACGCCGGCGTGGTGAGCGTCGTCGGCACGCTGGCCGACAACGACCTGGCGGCGATCCGACGGGATCTCGACGTGGACTTGTTTGGCGTGCTCGCGTGCGCGAAATATGCGATCCGGGCCATGACGCCCACGGGCGGCGGGGCCATCGTCAACCTCTCCTCTGCCGCGGCGACGCTCGGATCCCCCGGATCCTACGTTCACTATGCGGCCGCCAAGGCAGGGGTCGACGCGCTCACTGTCGGCCTGGCGAAGGAGGTGGCTACCCTCGGCATCCGAGTGAATGCGGTGGCACCTGGCACCATCTGGACCGATTTTCACCTCGACCCTGAGCGGCCGGCCCAGGTCGCCAAAACGGTGCCGCTCGGCCGGGCCGGGCAGCCGGAGGAGATCGCGGGCGCGGTGGCCTGGCTGCTCTCCGACGACGCCGGCTATGCGACCGGAACCGTGATTCGAGTTGCCGGCGGCCTCTAGTCGCGTCGATCCCCCTCGTCATCAGTTCGGAGGATTTTCGGCGCACCGGCCCACGCCGACCGCGCTCAGCCCATATCGTGGGGCCATGTCCTCCACCCCGACCGCAGCGCGAGCCCTGCTCGAACCCGCGATCGCGGTCGTCTACCTCACGCTGTGGACGGTCGCCGAACTCGGTCGCATCTCGGACCCGCTTGGCCTCTCGATGATGATCGTCATTGCGATCGCCATCGCCCTCGGTCGCATTCGACCGCTCGCCTCCCTGTGCATCATCGGTCTACTGCTTCTCCTGCAACTCGCCACAGTGATGCAACCGCCGGAGTCCACGACCTGGCCGGCCTATTTCGGCATCATGATCGTGATCTTCCTCGTCGCCCGGCACGGCAGCGGCCGACTCCCCTGGGTGGCGCTGGCGCTGGGGATTCCGATTGCCGCGATCATCGCCTTCCTGATGGTGATCCCGAGCTGGGTGAGCCCGTCGGGCTGGACCTCCTGGACCGGCCAAGGACGGGACACGAGCGGGGTCGATGAAGCCTTTGTCGTCGCTGCGCTCGTCGCCTTCGGGCTGTATGCCGGGGCCTGGGCAGCCGGCGTCGCGTTGCGGGTATACATCGTGCAGCAACGCAGCAACGCACTGCTCAACCAGACCTCGGCAGAGCTCGGCCGGGCCGAAAACGAGCTGACGCTTGTAAAGGAACGCGACAGAATTGCGCGCGAAGTGCACGATGTCCTCGCGCACTCACTGTCGGTGGTGATCGCCCAGGCCGACGGCGCCCGCTTCATCAGCGCAGCGAAGCCAGACGCCACTCGGGCCGCCCTTGAGGCGATTTCAGATGCTGCTCGGTCGTCTCTGATCGACGTGCGCACGTTCATCGAGGGGTTGCGTGAAGAATCCGGCGATGAGCCTCAGCCCACGCTGTCCGACCTCGAGGCTCTGATCGCGCGGGTCGAGGCTGCCGGACTGGATGTTGAGGTTCAGAATTTCGGGCCGGCCAAGTCGATGACGCCCGCGCAGCAACTCGCGCTGTTCCGCATCGTGCAGGAGTGCCTGACCAACGCCCTCCGGCATGCGGGCCGGGCCGCACCGACCCGCATCTCATTCGATTGGCGCGGGCCCGGCCTCGCGCTGACCGTCAGTTCTCGCTGCGACTCCGAGCGGCGCCCCGTCGACAATCTCCCCGGGGTCCCGGCGCCGACAGGCACGGGCCATGGCATCCGCGGGATGAAGGATCGGGCTCGTCTGGCCGGCGGCTGGTTGACGGCCGGCGCATCCGACGGCCCAGACGCCGAATTCCTAGTCACCGTCTTCTTGCCGACCGGCGCGGACGCGATTGAACCACGCAGCCCCCTGGCGGAGTTGACCGCGTGAGCATCGCGGCACCTCGAATCCGCGTGGTGATCGTCGATGATCAGCCGTTGTTCGTCTCCGGCATGCAGATGCTGCTCGAGTCGCAGGCCGATCTCGAGGTGGTCGGCACGGCTGCCGACGGCCAGAGTGGAGTGGAGGTTGTCGAGCGCACCGTCCCCGACATCGTGCTGATGGACATCCGAATGCCGGTGCTCGACGGCATCGAGGCGACCGCGCGCATCGTCGCGGCGAATGAACGTCGGCCGGCCGGAGAGACAGCGGCCTCAGAGCCTCTTCCGCGCGTGATCATCCTGACCACCTTCCAGCGCGATGAGGCCGTCTACCGGGCCATCCGCACCGGAGCGAGCGGGTTCATCACGAAGGATGCCACCCCCGAGTTCATTCTCGCCGCGATCCGAACCGTGAACTCGGGCACCGCGGTGCTGGCCCCGAAAGCCACATTCGACCTGGTGCGCGAGTTCGGGGCCACGCCGAACAGCTCGGGCCGACCGCTCGAGCTCGCCCTCGACGTGCTCACCCCCCGCGAACGGGAGATCTTCTTGCTGACCGCGCGCGGGCTGAGCAATGCCGAGACGGCCACGGCGGCGTTCGTCAGCGAGACCACGGTGAAAACGCATGTTCGCGCCATCCTGAGCAAGCTGTCGTTGCAGAGCCGGGTACAGATCGTCATCTATGCCTATGAGAACGGGTTGCTGCGGTACTGACCGGCGCTGCGCCTGCGCGCCTCGGCACACGCGATCGCCTCGCGCATGATTGACGCCGAACACACGCGCCCCTAACCTGAAGTACCCCAGGAGGCCCTCGATGGATGTCGCAGCAGTGTTCGTTTTTCTTCTCACGACGGTCGTCTCCGCCGCCTATCTCGGTGCAATCGTCTATGCCTTGATGCAGATCGTGCGCGCGAGCGACCTGATCGATGTCGAAAAAGTCGTCTGGGTGATCGCGGTGATCGTCGCCCCCTTCATCGGGGCACTCGTCTGGTATTTCTTGGGCCCGCACCCGTTCGGGCTGCGCCTCAGCCGCGACGTGCGCTGAGTCGCAACCCCGCTCGTGCGTGCCGCCCGCTAGTTCGCGACGGTGAACCGGCGCTTCGGGTGGCGCGGGGTCTCGAGCTCGTCGAGCACGGCGACGGCGTAGTCCTGTGTCGATACGGCGTCACCGGCCGGAGAGTCAACGCCGAGCACGTACGAGCCGGTGCGCTCACCCGGTGCAATCACCGGGGCCGGCGACAGCATCGTCCAGTCCAAGTCAGTCGACGACCGGTAGTCGTCGAGGATGGCGCCCATGGTGGTGGCCTCTGCCTTGTACGCGGTGGGGAATCCCGGCAGATCCTTCAGCTGAACTCCGTCAATTTCGGTGGCGCCGGCGCCGCCGACGATGAAGACACGGGCAGGAACGCCCGAGGCAGCGATGGCGCGGTGCGCCTCGAGGAACGGTTCGTGCGACTGACCCGTGCGGTCGGGGGCTACGGCGAGCACGATGACGTCGTGACCGGCGAGATCTGTGAACGAGGCCAAGTCGGAGAGCTCTGCGGCCCGAGCTGTCGCTCCGGCCACGTCTGCTCCGCTGCGCGTGACGGCGGTGACGTCATGGCCACGGCGCAGTGCCTCAGCGGTGATTTCAGTTCCGACCATGCCGGATGCTCCATAGACTGCGATCTTCATTGCGGGCCCTTTCTCCCTGAACCAGCCGACATATGCGGCAATTCCAGAAGAGTATCTGCTTGATACTTAGTACCTCAAAGTAATACTGTTACCTTATGGATACTATTGAGCGCCCCTTCGACGTGCTCACCGCCGACTGCCCGTCTCGCGTCGTGCTGCAACGCATCGGCGATAAGTGGACGAATCTCGTCTTTCAGGCGCTCAAGAACGGTCCTCAGCGTTTCTCCGCCATCCGCACCACCGTTCAGGGAATCACCCCCAAGGTGCTGACACAGACGCTGCGCACCCTGGAACGAGACGGACTCCTCACGCGGCGCATCTACGCCGAAGTGCCACCGCGGGTCGAATATGCCCTCACCCCGCTCGCGCGAACTCTGCTTGAACCGCTCGAAGCCATCAAAACCTGGGCGGAGAGCAACGCCGCCACGATTCTCGATGCCAGGGACAGGTACGACGAACTCAACGGGCTCTAGTCCGGGGTTCGCCGACCACCATCAGGCCGCCAGAGCCTCCTCGAGGCTCGCATGCGCCCGATGGGTCGCCCGCACGCCCTGCCACCAGGCAGTCTTCCGGGCGCGCTCGAGCGAGTCGGCCGGCAGCGCGACGAAATGAAGCTCCACCCCGAGCCCGGCCATCTCGTGGTCGAGGTCGGTGAACGAGTCGATGACCATGACGGTCAGGATGCGCAGCACCGACACATCGAGGATCACCTTCGCCGGTCGGCCCGCCGCTTCGATATCGTCTTGAATCAGTCGAATGGTCGAGAGCACATTCGCCGTGTACAGCGGCGAGACGAGTTGCAGCACGAGCACCGACGGCTCCGAGACGATGACATCCACTCGGGGTCGATTGAGCTCGTGCAGCACCATCACCAGGGTGAACACCACGCCGGCGGCGACCGCGGGGAGCAAGCCAACGGTCAGGCCGATGGCCGCAGTGACGGTGGCGATCCAGAATTCGACCGGACTGAGTCGACGCAGTCGAATCAGCCCCTTCACATCGATCAGTCCGACCACCGCGACGAAAACGATCGAGGCCAGTGTCGCCTGCGGCAAGAGCCTGAGCACCGGTCCGAGAAAGAGCGCAACGGCGAGGGCAAGCACGACGGTGACCAGCGTCGCCAGCTGCGACCGGGCTCCGGCCTTCTGATTCACCGCGCTCTGCGAGAATCCGCCCGCCGCCGGCATGCTCTGCATCAACGCGCCCACGAGGTTGGCGGCGCCGGTCGCCAGAAGCTCCCGGTTGCTGTCGACCTGCGGGTCACCCGCTTGGCGGATGCCCCGCGCGACAGACGCGGACTCCAGGAAGGCCATCACCGCGATGGCCAGCGCCCCCGGAAGCATGGCGCCGGCATCCTGGAATGTCGGAAACACCGGTGTCGGCAACCCGCTCGGCACCGGCGGAATCAGTCCGACGCCGAAGCTGACGATGCCGGTGAACGCGGCGAGCAGGATTCCGGCGACGACGACGATCAAGGGGCCCGGCAGTCGAGGCGCAAAGCGTGAGATGAGCAGCAGGGCGAGGATGGACGAGGCACTCAGCAGAATCGTGGCGAGGTTCGCTTCGGGAATCGCCTCGATCGTCGCGACGACCGACCTGATGAAGCCATGCCCGCTGAAGTTCGTCTCGACGCCGAGGAGTTTCGGGAGCTGGCCGACCGCGACGGTCGCGCCGACCCCGATCTTGACTCCGGTCAGTGTCGCCTCGGAGATGTTTTCGACGAGGGAGCCGAGCTTCAACACGCGCGCGGCGAGCAGGATGACACCGACGATGACGGTCAGGGTGACCAGGTCGTTCAAGGCATCCTGCGACCCGGCCGCCACCCCGACCGTCACCAAGGTCGTCGCAGTGAGTGTGGCAATGGTCGACGTCGTCGATACGCTCATTGCCGCCGATCCGCCGATCAGTGCGTAGACCAGCATCGGCACCATGCAGGTGTAGAGACCGACCTGCACCGGAAGGCTCGCGATCGTGGAGTACGCCATTGCCTGCGGAATCACGACGGCGCCCGCGCTCAGCCCGGCGAGCGCATCGTTCCCGATCCAGGCGGGTTTGTAGCCGGCCAGGGTGGGCAGAAGCCACCGTCGCCGCCCCCTGACGCTGGGCGGTTTCGCGGTTTCCGCGGTCGGCTGCGTCATGAAGAGCCGTCCGACGAGGTCGTCCCGGCCGTTGCGTGCGCCTCGACGAAGACCGTCGACCAGTCGTTCTTGACGCTCACCACGACGAAGCCGTCAGCGGATGCCGCGGCGAGCGCGGTCTCCGCCCCGGCGTCGTAGGGTGCGTCGCCTCTCCCGGTGTCGTCGTCGTGGTGCACCAGCAGGCTCAACGAGTGGGCGCTGCCCTGGGTGTATCGCAACATCGGAATGTCACCGTTCGAATTTCCGACCGCGAGAATCGGTCGGCGCCCGATGCGGCTCCAGATGCGGACCGGCTTCTCCGGGCCGTCGTCCATGAACGCAAAAGTGGCCTGATAGCGAATCTCTGCGGTGTTCTCGTCGTAGTTGAGCCCGAGCGCCGAACCGACCACGCGCTCCGGAGGAATCCCGTAGTAGTCGGCGCTGATCGGCCTCATGAAATCGCGGTCACCCCCCGACACGATGTAGCAGCTGAAACCATTCATCTCCAGGTACTCCAGCAACTCGCGCATCGGCTGATAGACCGCGTGCCGGTAGGAGCCGCCCCGAGTGAGATGCTCCGCTGTGCGGTAGAACTCGGCAACGGATCCCGCATAGTCGTCGACGCTCAGATTCGCCGACGAGCGCAAGATGGCCCCGATCATCAGCTTCACGTCGGTGTCATCGCCGGCGTAATGCTTGTTCAGGGCGGCCCCGAGCCAGGCGAAGTCACCCGTCACCGCAGACAGGTACGGCTGTTGAGTCGCAAGGGTTGGGTCGGCTGCGGCGGCGGCGACCCACTGCTTGACGATGTAGTGCAGCTGGGTGGGCATCGGCTTTTCGGTCCACAGCGTTCCGTCGTTGTCGAACACCGCCACCCGTTCCGGCAGGGCGACCGCGTCGGGGCCGTCGCCGGTGACTCGCTCGACGAAATCGATGATCTGCTGCCGGGTGCGGCCGTCCCGCCACGAGTCGAGCTGATTCATCCCACTGTCCTTTCGTCTGCCGGGCGCGCAGCGCAGCGTGCGACAGCGACTCCCACCACAGCCACTTTCTCTGCTCGGATCGGCCGTTGCCTCACCCGCCCCGGGTGAGAGGCAGGCCCCCTGACGTCCTTTCACCCGGCCTGGGTGAGGCCGCGGGCATCTGCGCACGCGAACCTGGTCGCCGGGAGGGAATGAGTCACACCATGAGCGAAACACGTCAGGCAGCGAGCGGGCCGGCCGGAGAAACGGCACATGCTGCACCGCCGCTGAAGACGACGCTTCTGCTGGCCATCCCCGCCGTCGTCATCGACGATCCGAAGGACGCCTGATGCGCTGGAGACCTCTGGCTGGGCTGACGCCACACAACCTCGGAACCGAGGCGCTGGCCGGGGTGACGTTGCTTGCCATCGCCGTTCCCCTGAACATCGGTTACGCACAGATCGCCGGTCTCCCGGCCACCGCCGGTCTCTACGCACTCATTGTCCCGGCCATCATCTACGCCCTCGTCGTGTCGTCCCGTCAGCTCGTCGCGTCACCGGATGCCGCGGCCGCGGCCCTCGTCGCGTCGTCGCTCGGCGGACTGGCGGTCGCGGGAACTGCGTCCTACATCACCCTGGCGCTGGCGCAGGCGATCATCAGCGGCGTGATGTTCGTGCTCGCCGCGGTGTTCAAGCTCGGGTTTCTGGCCAACTTTCTGTCCAAGCCGATTCTGATCGGCTTCGTCGGCGGCCTGGCCCTCGACATCCTGGTCAGCCAGGTCGCCAAAATGCTCGGCGTGAAGATCGACAGCGGCGGCGAATTCGTCGACAAGGTCAGCGGGCTTGTGGCCGGGCTCGGAACCGTCAACGCGGCATCCGTGGCCATTTCGGTTGGTTCCGTCCTCGTGCTCGTCGTCGGCCGAAGGCTCGCACGGGCCGTGCCCTGGGCGCTGGTCGTGCTCGTCGCCGCAACGCTACTCGTGGTGCTCGCGAACCTCGAGGACTACGGCGTTGCGGTGCTCGGCCATGTCGACGCCGGGCCGCCCACCCTGACCTGGCCGGTGATCAGCTGGACGGCGTGGCTGCAATTGATCCCGTCCGCGATTGCTCTCACCCTGGTGACGATGGGTGAGGGCCTGCTCGTTTCGCGCAGCTACGGTGAGAAGCGGGGCTACCCCACGAGTCCGAATCGCGACCTGTTGGCCTTCGGGCTCTCCAACGTCGCGGCTGGCGCATCGGGCGGTTTTGCGATCGGATCGTCGACCTCCCGCACCGCCGCCATGGACCAGGCCGGGTCACGCACCCAGCTCCCGTCGGTCATCGTCGGTGTCGGCACGCTGCTGCTGATGCTCTTCGGCACGTCGCTGCTCGAGGACATCCCCTCGCCGGCGATCGGCGCGATCGTTGCCGTCGCCGTCTTCCCGCTGCTCGGAATCCCCGAATTCCGCTCGCTCTGGAAACTCGACCGATTCGAGTTCATCGTCGGTGCCTCCTGTTTTCTCGGTGCCCTCCTGCTCGGGCCGATCGCCGGAATCGTGATCGCGTTCGTGCTCTCGCTGATCAACCTCGCTCGCCGTGCCGCGAACCCGGCCGTCGACATCTTGAGCGCCAACGACTCACCCGACAGCTCGTTGCTCGCCCTCGAACCGACGGTGACGATGACCGCCCCCGGGGTGATTGTGCTGCGATTTGCCGCACCGATCTTCTTCGCGAATGTCGGCGTGCTTGAGGATGCCGCGAAGAAGGCCGTGCGGAAAGCCGGCGCCGAGAACGTCAAGCATCTGGTTTTCGACCTCGAAGCCGTCACCGACATCGACGTCACCGGCGCCGAGGGATTCGGCGAGTTGTGCGACTGGTTGAAAGAGAAATCCATCCAAATTCATTTCAGCCGGATGCGCCCCGAACTCCGCGACCGGCTCGCGCACTTCGACCTCATCGAGGGCACCACGAGTTTTGGCACAAACCGCGCCGCAATCGCAGCTTTTGCTGAACCACAACGCCACCTTGAGGAGAAATGATGCTCGCCGTCATCGGATCGATACTCCCACTCGCCCTCGGAATCGCGATCAGCCCGATCCCGATCATCGCGGCGATTCTGATGCTGCTCTCGCCGAAGGCGCGCGGCACCAGCGTCGGGTTCTTGATCGGCTGGCTTCTCGGCATCGTTGTCACGGTGACGCTGTTCACCTTGCTGTCGTCGGTGATCCCCGAGAGCAACGCGGATGCCACCCAGCCGATCAAGGGCACCATTCAGCTCATCGTGGCGGCGCTTCTGTTGCTTCTGGCGGTCAAGCAGTGGCGCAGTCGCCCGCATGGCGACGAGGAGCCGGCTCTGCCCAAGTGGATGCAGGCGATCGACGGCATGACGGCCGGCAAGGGCTTCGGTCTCGCCTTTCTGCTCTCAGCGGTCAACCCGAAGAACCTGCTGATGGGCATCGCGGCAGGAGTTGCGATCGGTGCCGGTGACCTCACTGTCGGCGAGACCTCCCTCGTCATCCTCATCTTCACGGTGCTCGCCGGCTGCACGGTCGCCATCCCGGTGATCGCCTACCTGGTGGCGGCCGACAAGATGGCCGCCCCTCTCGAGAAGCTGCGCACCTGGCTCGTGCACAACAATGCGACGGTGATGAGCATTCTGCTGCTCGTCATCGGCGTGATGATGATCGGCAAGGGCCTCGACAGTTTCTAGTGCTCGCCGTCCAGTTCTCGGGTGCGCACAAGGAGGCGACCGCCACGCCCAGAGTGGCGCCGGCTACCGCGGCGTGATGTCGCCGAGCTTCCAGCTGCGATCGAAGTAGGGCTCGAGCGGCCCGTAGAAGCGGAAGTACGAGAACCAGTGCTTGCCCGCAATCGTCTGCACCCAGTTCGCCTCGCCCGATTCGGGCCGTACCGGCCCGAAGAACACGGTGACCGAGCCGTCGGCGTTTCGCACGAGGTCCGCATCCCGCGACCCCCGGTCACCCCGCTGCTGCTCGTTGTCGATGAGGCAGCGAGTGGCGATGTCGTACACGGTGACCGACCAGAAGAGTTTCGCGGGGACATCCGCTGGAACCGTCAGAGTGTAGTTTCGCCCGCCGTCGAGCCAGTCATCCTCAGAATCCGTGTAGGCGCCCAGGTAGGCCTGGCCGGCGCCGGGCGTGCGGCTGTTCATTGCTTCCGAGAAGCTGACCGCCTCGTAGAACCACGCCGTGCGCTCCAAGAGTTCTTCGTACCCCTTCCCGCGCTGCGACGGATTGGTCAGGTTGAGCACGTGGTCCCAGTGGCGATCGGGCCAGTAGATCGATCCCGGAAACCGCTTGGCGAAGGCATTGGCCTGGGCCATCAGCTCCCCCGTGGCGCTTGCGCGCTCAAGGAGTGCGCGCATCCGTTCGTCGGGTTCAAAGGGTTTGCCCTTTTCAATGCCCAGCTGGCGCAGCATGGCGAGATAGAACCTGTCGCGTTCGTCGACGATTTCGCTCTGATAAATGCCATGCAGGCGCTCCCAGTACTCGATCCCGCCCGGCTGATCGCCGGTCCAGGTCTTGCCGTCCGGCGAGATGAGCCGGGTCGCCGGTGGATTGTGGCGCTGCGAGTACGGGTAGATCTTGACTGCGTCGACGAGCGACTGGGCGCGAACCGGATCCGGGTCAAGAGTGCGGAACCCGAAGAAGATATTGACACCTGTCGACTTCAAGACGTAGTAGCCGTCGGCGGCGGGGGCTGCTTCCCCGGGGGGAACGATGAGGTATTTTCCGCCCTGGCCCTGGTCGGGGCCCATCTCCCCCAGCGCACCGATTTCTCGCTGCCAGAAGTCTGAGACTCCCCCAGCGGTGGGTCCGGCAGGCAAGTCGATGACGAGTGCGCCCGATTCGCTCAGGTCGAAGAAGTTGAGAATATACGGAGTCGTCGCGTTGGCCGTGATGAGGCCCAACCGGTCGCGGTAGGACAGATAGTGCACGAGGTCAGACCCCGTTGCCCCGAAGACGTCGTAGTGCTGCGTCTTCCACTGTGCATACGACACGAGTGGCAGTGCCCACAGATAGGCCTGGCATGCCTGTTGAAAGTCGAGTTCGTCGAAAACGACAGAGAGATCCTCACGCCTCGGCAATTCGCCGTCGTACTGAACTCTGTCCACCAGGGTGTCGATCAACTCAACTGACATTCGCAGCACCTCCGATTACGTGCTCGTTCACCGAAGAACGAGTCGATTTCACGGTACGCAGGGCCACCTTCCCGGTTCTCACCCGATGCGGATGAATACGCGCCGAGCGTGATCAGCTCACCCGTTTCGGGTGTGCAACCGGCCGCCGATGCACCTTAAACATGGTTCACAGCCTGTCAATTCTCACGGGCCATCTGACTTCCGACGAGAACGGAATCCATACAATGACCACTCGCACCTCAACCTCCAGCAGCCAGATGGAACGCCGATCGGGCTGGTGGGGTGCATTCGCCGGCCTGATCGTCGCGGTCCTGATCGCTTTCCCGCTCTCCACGGCCTTCGCCTTCGCCACGCATCCCGCCACACAGCGCCTGTTCGGCGGCCCGCTCGAGACCGCTTCGCGCGGGGGCTATGCCGCGTTCTGGTGGCTGCTCACCCTGCTGCTGGCGGCCCTGCCCTTTCTCGTCGGATTCGGAATAGCCAAACTGTCGGCCAAGGGACTCGCCATCGCGGCCGCGGTCGTCGCCATCTTCGTGATCGCCATCGTGGTTCTCGGGCAGCTTTTCGTCTACTGATCCTCGATCCCCCGCACAAGCGGGTGAACAGCAGAACGGGCGTCGCGCGGATCTCCGCGTGACGCCCATTCTCGTGGTCCAGCCCCGAGCGGCACGACTCAGCTGAGCAGCTTGGCCTTGGCCGCCGTGAACTCCGCGTCGGAGAGCACGCCCTGGGCATGCAGGGCGGCGAGCTGCTGCAATTGGGCAATCATCGGGTCGACCGGCGGCGCTGCAGGCGGCGCGGCAGCCGGTGCTGCGGCCGCATACTGGGCCTGCTGCTGCTGCTGCGCCTGATACTGCGCTGCGTCGTACTGCTGAGCGGCCTGCTGTTGCTGGTGCCGTTCCATTCCACCGCGCACCGCCGTGGCGGTGCCGGCGATGACCGCCGTGCCGGCGGCCAGGCCGAGCAACCCCGGACGTCCAAAACGTCTGATCAGTGGCATTGTGACTCCTTCTCGCGGTTATTCGGTCAGTTCGGCGTCGGCAGATTCGGCGTCAAGCTCGGCGAGTGCCGCGTTGACCACCGGCGCCGGAATCCGATCGGTGTGAATCACGGAGCCCCCCGAGTCGGCGAGTGCCTCCGCCAACTCCCGGGCCCAGGTGTGCTCGATCACGGCCATCGCTGCAGACGTGCCCGGAGCGAGGTGTGCGGCCATCTCGAGGATGTCTTCATCGGCGGCCATACCCGACGCCTCGAGCACGAAGCCGCCCAATCCGTAGCCGTCAGCATCGTCTTCAAGCTCGGCCGAGCTGATCCCGCCCGTCTCATCGACGCTGACCACGAGCAAATCGAGCAGGCGGATGGTGCCTTCCACGACGACGGCTGCGAGCGCATCGCGCAGCTCGGGTCCTGGTCGCTCGCCGTCGAAACCGATGAGCAAGATCTCGACGGGGCCGTATGTGTATTCGGTCATGGCTAGTGAACCTCGATTCAGGATGCGGGGACGAAGGGCGAGTTGTGGGACAGGTGGATGTCAGTCAATGCGGGTGATCGGCGGAAGAGTGTAGCTCTGATCGAGCACTGCTTCGCGGGGTTCATACATGCGCAGGATCGGCCGGAATTCACCGGATGGCGACGGAAGCCAGTTGGCGGCGGCGGTCGCATCGGTGGGCCGGTCGTGGCTGATCGTCAGGGTGAGCCCCCCGTCGGCGTCGTAGACCAGCCCCGGAGTCCGATCCCCGACGGAGTACCGGTTGATCGGATTCTCGACCAGGTAGAAGTTCGGAAGCGAGTACATCGTGAGCGACCAGAAGGCGTCGACCGGCGGCAGCGTCGGCAGACGCAACTGGTAGCTGCGGCTGCCGGTCAATTGCTCGTCGTTGATGTCGACGTAGGTCATGATGTAGGCCGCCTCATACGCGTGGTTGCCCCACAAACCGGCTTTGGCCGCGGCAGCGCGTTCGATGATGCGCAACTGTGGGTCGCTGATCTTGAACTGCGGGTCATCCAGCACACCTACCTCGAAATAGTCGAGGTTGTAGTCGAAGAGGTGCAGGGTCAACATCCACCCGTTCACCTGTGGACTGGTGCCCGACCGGAGCACCGCGGTGAGCTTGTCCTCGCCGGCCTGCACGCCGGCCGCGAGTGCTTCGGCCCGATCTGCGGCCAGCTCGAGGTACGGCGAGGGACCAGCCGTGGTTATTCCGAGGTCGGCGTAGGAGTTCTGCAGGGCGACGTCGCGTGCCGGCGGCGGAAACTCCTGCGACCACAGGCGCAGCTTTTCGAGAAAGAGCAACTCGGCGGGAACACCCGCGCTGGGAGCCGGAATCCCCTCCGGAACTGCCGACCCGTCGAGCTGAGTGAGAAGGGACGCATCCTGCAGCGCATGCACGGCCGGCAGATCTTCCGCTCCGTCACAGGCCCATCGCCCGATGATCGATCCGACCCGGGTGGGGAATCGAATCAGCGTCGTGTTCGCGGGTACCTCGCCCGACCATCCGGGCGCCACCAACAGAAAATCGCCGGCGGCGGTGCCGGTGGCCCGGTGGCCGACGTAGGCGAAGTTGTCGGTCCAGGCATCGACGAATTGCATGACGTAGTAGCGTCCGGCGGTGTCGGGAACGTGAAACGCAACCGGCCCCACGCCGAGGTCGATCTGCGCGATCGAGTAGACGGTGTCGTTGTTGACCGAGACGAAATCGTCGCTGGGACCGGCCAACGCACGCGAATGGCTGAAGTGATTGAACGGAGCTGACGGCGCCGCCCCGATGCCCTCTTCGACGAATCGGGTCACCTGATCGAGATTGAAGACCAGCGGAAAGCCGTAGAGATAGGCCGCCCCGGTAGTGGCAACGACGTCAGTCTCGGCGACAAGTTCGGTCTCAGACATTTGTCCCCCTCACACCGCCCACGGTTGGTCACGAGCGGTCACTCAAGCGTCGCCCTCCACCGAGACCAGGTCATCGCCCGATGCGGGTGAAGCGCCAAGCAGCGGCTGCACGTTCGCGCCCAGCAAGGCGAGGGCGACCCCGCTGGCGAAGATGATGATCGCGTATTTCGTGAGGCGCGCGGCAAGTGCGATGAGCTTGGGCTTCAGGCCGGGCATCCGGCGGGCGAGCGCATTCACGCCCTTTTTCGCGAAGTGGGCGAGGATGAACGCGGCAACCAAGACAAGAAGCGCGAGGACGGCGTTCCAGTGATCGACCCCGAGTTGAACAGACTGTCGAGATTCACGGTTGCGTGCGAACTTCGGTGATGTCGATGCCGAGGTCTGCGATGCGGGCGAGAATTCCGTGAAGTTCAGATTGGTCCCGGATGTCGCCGGTCAGCAGCGTGCTCGTCGGGGACAGTTCGACGGCACGCAACTCGGAGAATGCCGCGCGGATGGTCTCAGAGAGTGCGCATGCGATTCGAATCTCGTATCGGGTGGACATCTGTCTCCAGTGACTGAGGTTGATCCTTCAGTGCAACTGTGCGCCGCCGAGCATCTCACGACCTCGCCTGATCCGGGCGAGTTTCGCGCCGAACCGAACTCCGCTGGCGCGCCAGCACGCGCCCAACACGCGTTCGGGGCTAGAGCAGGCCGTGTGCCTCCGCTTGTTCGACGGCCTCCGCTCGGCCGCTCACCCCGAGCTTCTGATAGATCGAGCGCATATGGGTTTTGATCGTATTCGGGCTGAGCTGCTGCTTCGCCGCAATCTCGCCCACGCTTTGGTGACGTGGGAGTTCACGCAGAATCTCCCGTTCCTTGGGCGTGAAGTAGGCCGCATCCGGTGACCGCGGCTGACTGGGCGGGGCGAGGAACCCCGCCGCCTCGATGATCGACCGGGCGAATTCGTCATGCGAGCCGAGCCTGCCGATGCGGGATTCGACGAGGCGAACTCCGCGCTGCTCTTCAGCGACAAACGGCCGGCGGGCCTGCATCAGCTCGGCGCATTCCAGGGCCTTCACCACGAGGGAGTCGGCGCGAGTCGAGCGCCCGGACAGCTCGGCCCAATCGGCCAAGAGAATCCACCCGTGCACCGGCGTCGTGCCGTTCCAAATCTGGCGCGAGGAATCGAGGGCGTCTTCGAGGGTCACCTCGACCCTCGATTGCCGACCGGCCGACGAGTTGTACTGCGCCACGGCGAGCGCGGATTCGAGCGACGCGTCGCCCAATTCGGCCGTGACGAGGTCGACCGCCAGCCTCGCCTGGTGCCGGTCATGAAGGTGGAGCATGGCCGCGACGTAACGAAACGAGCACAGGGCGAGTGTGCTGGGGTGAGAGTGGGAATAGGCCTTGAGCAAGCGGTCGAGGTCGTCGACAGTGGTGCGCGGATGCTCTCTGGTGTCGAGCTGATGGAGAAAACGAAGCGCCCGGGCAGGAATCATCACACCGGGCGCGAGGTCGAGCGGAAGCGCAGCGATGAGATCATCGAGCTGAGCCTCAACCTGACCGGAATCGAGACGCTCGAATTCGCGTGCAGACACCGCGAACTGAACGTGGGCCCCCACGAGATTCGTCGGTTGGCCGTCCGCACCGGCCAACGTGGCCATCTCCTCATGCAACGAGTCGCTCTCCGGCCATCGCCCCTGCCGAGAGGCAACCGTGGCGGCGGCCTCGAGCAGAATCAAGTGAAGCCAGGGATGCGACGAGAACCGGGAGCTTTCGACGGCGTCGTGCAGAACGCCCAGCGCCCCGTCAAGGTCGCCCTCCGCCTCGAAGAATGCGGCGTGGGCGAGGCGAGAAAACAGCACAGCGTCAGACGCGAGGCCTCCCCGTGCTTCCGAGGAATCGTCGTCGCGCGAAACCTCGACTTCGATCTGCTTCACACGACTTTTCAGCCCGGCCAACTCCGAGGCCTGGGCGCGCAGCACGGTGAGCGTCGCCGCGATGAGCCGGATGTCGACGGGGACTGCCTCGATACCGGGGGCCGCGGCAGCGAGATGGTGATCGACCCGCACCTCGTCGGGAAAGTACGGCGCAGAGACCAGCGCGTTCAGAACATGGGTCGTCGGCGAGTGGAGACGCGCACGGTCAAGCGCTCCGAGAACGCGCACGACCAGCTCGGCCTGGCCGTCGAACACCAGCTGCACGCCGGCGTCGTCGAGAGCAGCGAGCAAATCGACGGGGTGATCGGAGCGGAGACCGAGTTCGAGCGCCAGATCGGCGCGGCCGTGACGGCAATACCACTCGGATGCGGCAGAAACACTGCGTGTGAAAACGCCGAAGTCCCGGCGGCGCAGCTCGGCTCGCAGATAGCTGAGCAGCGTGGGGTGATAGGTGTAGATGCTCTCGCCATCGTCTCGACGACTGATCAGCGACGTGTGGATCTCAAGTTGGTCCAGGATGTCACCGGCGTCGTCATGCCCGGTCAGAAACACCGCGAAGGGCAGAGTGATCGAGTCAACGACCGAAGTCATCAGCAGAAATTCGCGATCGCCCGGGGTGAGCTGGTCAAGCACCTCGCTCACGAGATAGTCGGCGATGGCGCGGTGGTCGCCGCTGAAATTGCGGGGAAGCCGCTGCGACGGCTCAGCCCCGCGCATCCAGCCGGCCAACAGGGCCAGGGCCGCGGCCCACCCGCCGGTGCGTGCGCAGGCGGCGTCGAGGTCGACCTCCTCGAGCGCTCCGCTGTGCACGGTGAGGAACTCCCGCGCTTCCTCCCTGGTGAACGCGAGGTCGTGCGAACGGTACTCGACGGAGTCAGGCATCAGACCGCGCCGGGCCAGTGTCGATGGCGGGTAGCGACCGGCGAGCACGATGCGGACCGACGGTAGCTTCTGCTGAATGACGCTGAGCAGCCACGCGCTGTCGGTATGGCTCTTCAGCTGGTGAAGGTCGTCGAAGATCACGGTGAGCGGGCCGTCGCCGCGGAGGGCGAGGTCGACCGGCCGGTCATCCGCTTGCTCGATCATCTCCGTCGGGGTGTCACTTCGCGCCATGTCCGGTGGGTCGACGAGTGCCCTGCCCAGTTCACCACGCCGCACTGCCTCGCCGACCAGGGCAGCCAAGGCCGGACGGGGCCCGTCGCCAGCGGTGAGACCCACCCACGCGACGGTTTCTCCGGCGGCCTGAAGGTGATCAGCCCAGAGTGAGAGCAACGTGGTTTTTCCGGCTCCGGCCGACGCCCAGATCTCTGTGACAACCGAGCGGTCAGGCGACAGAGTGAGTCGCGGACGGACCTGCGCGAGGTGCGGCGGCCGGGGCACGGCAAGCACGATCGCCTCGTTTCCCCAGTAAGGCCGAGTGGTGGTCACTGCTCCTCCAAAGAGAACGTCCGCGTCAGTATCGCCCGTCAGTACCACCATGAAATAGCCCCCCTATTTACCCTGATAGTAGCCAGCAGAGGTGTCGCGTCAACCCCTCTCTCACCAATAACAGGTGAGATGTCCTCCGAAAATCGGACCTGCTCCGGCGATTGCCCCGCCAGAAGTCACCCGTGATGGATGAGGCGTCGCATTTGCGCGCACGACAACCTGAAGCCATCCACTCGGGATTTATCACAATTGAAAGGACTCATCATGAGTTTCTGGGACAGCTTCTGGAACATTATGTGGATCTTCTTCTGGAGCTTCGCTTTCATTGCCTACCTGATGGCTCTTTTCGCCGTCATCTCCGACCTGTTCCGCGATCACAAGCTGAACGGGTGGCTGAAGGCGCTCTGGATCATTTTTCTGATCTTCGTTCCGTTCCTCACGGTGCTCGTCTACGTGATAGCCCGCGCACCTGGGATGAACGAACGCGCCGAACAGCGGGCACGAGCGTCCCAGGCTGCCACCGACACGTACATCCGCGACGTCGCCAGCTCCAGTTCCGCCGATGAGATCGCCAAGGCCAAGGCCCTGCTCGACAACGGCTCCATCACCCCCGAGGAGTACGCCGCCCTCAAAACGCGTGCGATGAGCTAACTGGTGGGTTGACACTGCCCGGGTGCTCGCGGCTCGCCAACGCTTCGGCGCTGGCGAGCCGCGCCGCTGCTACCGTACTTCTGCTTAGAGCGGCCGCGGCGCCCGGTTCGCCAGGTAGTCAGAGAACGAGATCCGACCGGTCGGCGGACCGTCGACGAGGGCGTTGCCCGCCGCAAATCCGGCATAGGTTCGACCCGGCAGCACGAGTGGAACGATCGGCCGGTTCACCCCGGAGGCACGAACCCAGACACGGGCAAAGTCGGTGCCGCGGCGTTGCTCGGGGCCGGCAATGTCGGCAACCCGGCCGGCTGGTTCGCCGAGCGTCAGTTCGACCAGTCGCGCCGCCACCTCCGAAGTGTCGATCGGCTGAAGCCGAAACCTCGGGGCGACGACGACCGGCGCGCGATGCTGCGCCGAGAAGATCCGGTCGAGCAGCGGGTGAAACTGGGTCGATCTCAGAACCGTGTGCGGCACGCCGGAATCCAGCAGGAGCCGTTCGATCGTCACTTTGTCGCGATAGTAGGGCAGCGGAATTCGGTCGACACCCACGATTGAGATCAGCACCAGATGTGCGATCCCGGCCTGCCGGGCCGCGACGAAGAGATTTCGCGCGGCGTCGACATCCGTTTTGTTGAGTGCCGTGGCGAGATGAACGACGGTGTGGGCACCCTCCAGCGCCTCGCGCAGGCCGACATCGGCGACCAGATCACCGGTCGTGAGCCCTGGTGCGGCGCGGCGGCTGAGCACGCGCACCCATTGGCCGGCAGCGCGAAGTGCGGCAACCGTGGGGACGCCGAGGGTGCCGGTGCCGCCGGTGACCAGGATCGCCGTCATGGAGTTTCCCTTCCGCCGCCACTTTCTCACAGACTGCGAGAACCTGCCACGGTGATCCCGCTACTCCCCGCGGAGGGACTCGAGGAAGGTGCGCTGGGCGTCGAGATAACCGGGTGCGAAGATCGCTCGCGGATTGAAGGTCGCCACGACGAGCGCGGCGAAGTCATTGTCTTCGATGTCGCTCGTGGCCAGGGTGTGATTCGCGTCCGGGAAAGTGACCGTCGTGAGGTGATCGACCAGAAGGGCGCGGTACGTCGACTCTGTCTCCGCGATGTCGACGTTCCTGTCGTTCTCGCCCAGAAGCAGGAGCACCGGGATTCCCTCCTCACCGAGCCGCGTGAGATCGAGGGTGGCATCGGCCCTGAAGTTGCGCGAAACGAAGCCCCACCGCCGTCGATCCATCCTGTCCGGTTCTCCCTCGGTGAGCGCGGCATACTCGGCGTAGTCGGCACCGCGTTCGAGCAATGCCAGGGTGCTGTCGCTTCGCCCGATTGCCTCGACGCGTGCTCCTCGGCTCGCACCCGTGTGATCGAGTTCGGCGAGCAGATTGAATCGCCCTTGGCGGAGCCAATTGATCGCGGGAGAAACCGCGATGGCAAAGGAGATGTCTGGGGTGATCGCCGTGACCGCCGGCGCGACCCACCCGCCTTGGCTCGCTGACCAGAGACCGACCAGCGACGGGTCGATCTCCGGCTGCTCCCTGGCCCAGGCGATTGCGTCCTTCGCCTCCGTGGCGCGGTCGGCAAGAGACTGGCTCAGCCAGTCGCCGCTGGACCCGCCGATGCCCGGCTTGCTCCACGAGAGTGACGCGTAGCCAGCGGCGGCGTTCGATTCCCAGATCGGTCGATAGAAGCCGTCGCTTGTCGCGTCAACCGGGCCGTCGCCGTGCAGGAACACGACAAGCCCAACGGGGCCAGCCGCTCCGCGCGGGAGCGCGAGGATTCCCTGACGCTCGCCATCACTGGTCGGAATCGTGACCGCGCGCTCATCGATGTCGAATGAGTTTCCTGCGATCACGGTTGTCACCCCGATTACCGCGAGCACGGCCAGGGTGAGGAGTCCGGCGAGCAGTCGCCTCCTCCCCGATCGTCGCCGCGCCGGTCGGTGCCATTTCGATCGTGGCCGCGAACCCGTCGCCGTGCTGGCATTCTTCTGCATTTACTATCTTTTCCCGTACGGTCGTTGGAGTAACGATAGACTATCGATATGAGCGCTGAACGCAACCGGCATCACTATTCCGAGGGGCCTGTGAGTATCCGGCGATCCGTGCCGCCCGGCTCCGAGGAGCAGGTCGCCGCCCTGTACTGGGAGGCCTTCGCGGCCAAGCTCGGTCCCGGGCTGGCGCCGGCGGAGCAAGCCCGCGCCTTTCTCGCCCGCACTCTCGTCGCCGACCGATTCCTCTGCGCAGTGGCCGGCGGCACCGTCGTCGGGGCGCTGGGATTTCATCTCGCCGGTCGTGCCGCCCTCGACGCCAAGCTCGGCGACCTTGCTCGTTTCTACTCGAAGTGGAGTGCCCCGTGGCGGGCGCTCGCGCTTCTTCCACTGCACCGCTCGCCGGGGGCCGGCGAACTGCTGCTCGACGGGCTGGCCGTCCGCTCCGACGCGCGGGGGCATGGGATTGGAACCCGTCTGCTCGCTGAGGCAGAATCCCTTGCGGCGGATCACCGTTTGGCGACCATCCGGCTCAGCGTCGTCGACACGAATCCACGTGCGCAGCGCCTCTACGAGCGTGCGGGGTACGTTGCGACGGAGAACCATCGGCTTCCCATCCTTGGAGCGTTTTATGGTTTCTCGAGCGCGACCGAGATGGTGCGACAGGTCGCCGCCGCCACGGACAGCGTCGAGAAAGCGGCCACCCCGTGACGCACACCGGCATCGCCCCTCGCGCGCTGATCGAGGCCTTGATCCGAGCGGATGGCAGTGCGCCGCTCGGGCAGATTTACGACGTCGGGCGTCTCCTCGGCCTCGACGACCAGCGTGTGCGCCTCGCCGTGCGCCGGATGATTGCCGAAGGAAACTACCTGCAGCACGGCCGCGGTCGCCAGGGAACCCTGCAGCAAACGACGGGGCGTGCGCGAAACGAACGCCAGGACGAGTCATTTGTGAGATTCGCCTATGCCCAGGATTCCGGGCGGGCCGACTGGGACGGCAACTGGCATCTCCTCTCCTTCTCGATTCCGGAGAAGCAGCGCGCGGCACGGGACGCCCTGCGGGTGGCAGCGCTGCGATTCGGCGGAGCCGCCGTACATGGCGGACTGTACGTCAGCGCCCACCCGTGGGAACGCCTGCTGGAGCCAGACATCGACAGACTTGAGGTGGGAGACAGCGTGCTGTTTGCCACCTCCCGCGACCTCCGGACCGCCTCGATCTCGGATCCCGTGGTTCTCGCCGCGCAGTTCTGGCCGTTGCCTGCTCTCGCGCGGCGCTATCAGGAGCTCTCGGACCGCTGCGACGAACTTGCCAATCGACTGCATCTGCTCACGGAATCACCAGAGAGTCACGAATCAACGGTCGAGCTGTTGAGTATCGCCCTGCGACTTGCCGCAGCATTCGACGCGGCCTTGCGTGACGATCCGCTGCTGCCCCCCGAGCTGTTGCCTCCCACCTGGCCGGCACCGGTGGCCAGGGCACGGTTCCGCGAACTGTGGGGGCGCATCGATTCCGCGCTCGAACGCCACGAGATCAGTCTCTTCGCCGGCTACGTCTTTTCGTGACGCCTCGTGCCTCCGGGCGGCGGCTACCGCAGTAGCCCGCCGCCGCAGCCCCGCCTAGGCGGTTGCGGGCACCAACTGCCGCGCCGTCACCATGCGCCTGCGTGCAATCGCGAAGGTGGTCACGCCGAGCGCCCCGAGCGTCCAGAGCACGAGTCCGACGACGGCCCCGCCGGCGGATTGTGAGGTGACACTGGCCTGCAGGGCGGCGATTGCCGGCTGCACGGGCAAGAACGTCATCACGCTGTCGAGCGCGGCCGGCGCCGTCGCGATAATGCTGGTGCCGATCAAGACGAGGGCCACGATCATCGAGACGAATCGGCCTGCGCCGCCGAACAGGGCGTTCAACGCCTGGTTCGTCGCCGCGAATGCCGCCCCGATCAGCACCGCAATACCCGTGAAGGCAAACCAGCCGCTGAGATCGAGGTCGACCATCTTCACGAGGAGGGCCGTCACCAGGAGTCCCTGCACCACGCCGACAAGCGCGGCGGGTAGCCAGGCCTTCACGGCGAGGGCGAGCGACGACTTGGTCGACCCGAGCACATCGGCAGGAACAGCGCGCAAGACGATCAAGCTGGCCAGAGCGCCGAGCCAGAGGGCCAGCACGGCGTAGAACGGCACACCCGTCGTTCCGAAGCTGAGCCCACCGGTGTTATCGGTGACCACGGGCTGGGCGACGACTTCGGCCAGGTTTGACTGGTCGCTCTCCGAATAGTGCGGAAGCTGATCGACCGCGGTGGTGAGCCCGGTGGCAAGCGAGCCGGCCCCGGTCGTGATGCTGGCCGTGCCGTCAGACACTCCCCGCACCCCGGTGGCGAACGAGCTCACGCCGTCGGACAGGGAGCTGGCGCCGCCACTGACGGCTTCTCCCGCTGTGGCGAGGGCGCCGGCACCGGATGCCGACTGGCCGATTCCGTTGGCGAGCGCCGGCATCCCAGCGGCGAACTGCGCCATACCGCCGGCGACCTGATCCGCCGCGCCCGACAACTCGGTGGACGACGACACGGCGTCCAAGGTTCCTGCTGCGGTTCCGACGACCGTCGCGATGGCGCCGATCTGCGTCTGCACCGATTGGCAGAGTGCGGGGTCGGCGACCGGAGGGGTGCAGACTTCGGCGGCAATCCCGCCCAGGGCAGTGAGCTGCCCCTGAAGTGCCCTCGCCTGCCCGGCAAGGGTGTCATTGACCTGTCCGATACCGCCGGCGATTCCCTGCGCCCCCGCCGCGAGCTGCGCGCTCTGGGCCGGGAGGTTTGCGGTCCCCTGCTGCAGGGCGGTGAGTCCGCCCGACAGCTGAGTGAGTCCGCCCGAGAGTTGGGACATCCCGTCCGCCAGGCCAGAGGCCCCGCTTGAGAGTTCGTCACTGCCGTCTGCGAGCTTCGCCGTTCCGTCGGCGAGGGTCCCGAGCCCTGTGGCCAGCGAGCCGGCACCGGTGGCCGCCTTCCCGAGCTGGTCGCCGAGCGTGTTGAAGCCGACGTAGATGTTCGTGAGGTAGCTCGTCGTCAGCTGGTTGCCGACCAGGCCGGCGGCGGCGGTCGTAATCACCTGGCTGATGGCGTCGTCGACCAGACGGCTCTTGTCGCTGGTCGCGACGTCGATGACCGCCTGCGTCGCAGCTGCCGGGGCTCCCGAGAACGAGGTGGCCGAGGCCGAGAAGTTCTCGGGGATGGTGACAACCGCGGTGAACCGACCGCTGGCCAGCCCGCTCGCCGCGTCGTCGGCATCCGTGATCACCCAGTTGTAGTTGAACGAGCTGTCGCTCTCGCTGTTGTTGCCACTCGTCGACGAGGAAGCTGCGTTCGCGTTCGAGTCGACGCCGCCGACGAGGCCGGCGGAGAGCTGCCGGCCGAGCGGCACGATCTGTCCGTCGATGGTGACCGGCGCGTCGTTGTTCACGATCGCGGCGTTGACCTGGTGGAGGCGGTCGGCGGGGTTCCAGAGCGACCAGATCAGAATTCCGGCGACAACGAGGGGCACCAGGATGATGCCCAGGATCGACAGAGCGCTTACCCGACCGGTAGACCGGGACAGGCGGAGTCGGGCGAGCGGAGTGCTCATGCGGTGACCTCGAGTTCGTGCGTCAGTGACAGGCGGGAGAGTTCGACGAGTTCGGCCGTGTCTGCGCCGGGAACGGCGTCGGCGACCGACTCGGGAGAGGACGTGCCGACGATGAGGGCCAGCGTGCGATCGGCCTGGCTGGCCGCCACCCCGGCGCCGGTCAAGCGCTCGGCAATCGTGCGGCGGGTGAGCGGGTCGATGACCCGGTCAAGGCCGTCAAGCACCACGATCAGCGGCTTCTCGGCCAGGGCCTTGCTCACCGCCCGCGCGGGGTCTGACGCGTCGCCGAGCGACACGAACGCGACGCGCGACCGAACGGATGCGGCGCGCACCGGCAAGACGAACCCCGCGACTTTGAGACGGCCGGCATCGGCCTCCATCCGGCCCGACACCGTGAGGAGCAGTGCGGTCACCGCGGCCTCGCGCTCACCGGCGACGATCAGCGCGCCATTTTCCGGCAGGTCGAAAGCCACCTCGTGAAAGAGCAGGTCGTCGCCGGCGGCGAGCCGGAGGCCCTCGGCGTTGGCGATGTCGCGGGATCCGGCAGCCGGCCAGTCGCGCAGGGCGATCTCCTTCTGCAGGCCGTCACCCTCGACGTCGAAGGAGGGCAGTGCACGATCGAGCCACTTCGGCATCCACCAGGCCTTGTCGCCGAGCAACTGGAGCACGGCGGGAACCAGCGTCATCCGCACGATGAAGGCGTCGATGAACACGCCGACGGCGAGGCCGAGCGCAATGGGCTTCAAGTTGGCGTCACCCTCAGGCACGAAGGCGGCGAAGACCGCGAACATGATGATCGCCGCCGCGGTGACGACCTTCGCCGAACCGATGAACCCGGTCTCGATCGACTGGCGCGCCTTGCCGGTATGCACGTAGTCCTCGCGCATCCGGGCCACGAGGAAGACCTCGTAGTCCATCGCGAGGCCGAACAGCACGCCCATCAGGATGATCGGCATGAAGCTGATCACCGGCCCGGTTTGCGTCACGTTGAGGGCGCCGGCGAACCAGCCGTCGTTGAAGACGAGGGCTACCACCCCGAATGACGCCGTGACGCTCAGGAGGTAGCCGAGCGTCGCCTTGATCGGCACCGCGACGGAGCGGAACACCATCGTGAGCAGCACCAGGGACAGACCGACGACGATCAGGCCGAATGGCAGCAGCGCCCCCCCGAGCTTGTCTGAGACGTCAATGCCGACGGCGGTGAAGCCGGTGACGGCGATGCTGATGCCGTACTTCTCTTCAAAATGGTCGTGCAGCGACCTGATTTCGGTGACGAGTGCCTTCGTCGACTCGGAGTCGGGGCTGCCGGTCGGGATCACCTGCACGATTCCCGTGTCGGCCGTCTCGTTCGGGGTCGCCAGCGGCACCGCAGCCACCCCGGGAAGGTCGGCGAGTTCGGCGCCCAGGTCGTTCATCAATCCGACCGGGTCGGTGCTCGACACGATGCTGCCGGTCACGATGAGCGGTCCGTTGAATCCGGCGCCGAAATGCTCGGAGACCAGGTCGTAGGTGACCCGTGCTTGGTTGTCTTCCGGCAGGGCCCCGGCATCCGGCAGTGCCAGTCGGAGACTGAGGGCCGGAAGCGAGAGGATGCCGAGGACCGCGACGACGGCGATCACGGTGGCGATCGGGAACCGGGTGACGGCCCTCACCCAGCCCCGGAAGAAACGCTGCGCCCCGGTGAGTGCGGCCTTCTGGTGGCCGGACTTCTGATGGTCGGTGATCGACACGGGCGCATCGGAGCGGTCCGCGCCGGGCGCATGGCCGGCGCTGTCGGCGGATGCCGCGGCCGAGGCCGCTGCCGCGCGTGCCTTCTTGTTCGTGCGGGGCTTCGGGCGCAACCGGTCTCCAGCGAAGCCGAGCAGCGCCGGGATCAGGGTGAGCGAGATCAGCACGGCGACCAAGACGCCGACGGCGGCGGCGATGCCCATCGTGGACAGGAACGGGATGCCGGCCACGCTCAGGCCGACGAGCGCGATCATCACGGTCAAGCCGGCGAAGATCACCGCGGAGCCGGCCGTCGCGACGGCGCGGGCCGCCGATTCTTCGGGCGAGAGCCCGTCTCTCAGCTGGTCTTGATGCCTCGAGATGATGAAGAGGGCATAGTCGATCCCGACCGCGAGACCGAGCATGAGCGAAAGCATCGGGGTGGTCGAGGTGATCGGCCCGAATGCCGTCGCAGCAAAGATGAGCGCGACCGAGATGCCCACACCGAGCAGGGCCGTGGCCAGCGGCATTCCCGCGGCCAGGAACGAGCCGAAGGTGAGAATGAGCACGATGAGCGCGACACCGACGCCGACAAGTTCGACCAGGCTCAGGGCCGGCATCGCCTGAGAGAACAGCTGGCCGCCGAGCGAGGTCTGTGACCCGGGAGGCAGGGCGCCCTCCAGGGTTTTCGTCTCGGTTTCCAACGCCTCGAGTGTCGCCGGTGTGATCTCTGAAGCCGCGCCGTCGAGTTGCACACTGATCAAGGCGGCCGAGCCGTCAGAGCTGATGGCGTCGGCAACGTGCTCGGAGAAGGGCGAGATGGTCTGGGCCACCTGGTCGAGGTCGTCGAGGGCCGAGACGGCGTCGTTGATCGCGTTGGTCACCGCCGGATCATTGACGGTGCTACCGGATGGCGCGACAACGATGATCTGGGCGCCGGCGCCGCTGACCTGCGGAAAAGTGGTGGCCAGGGTGTCCAGGGCCTCTTGCGACTCGGTGCCGGGGATCGAGATCGCGTTGTCGAGTCCCTTGTTGAAGAGAGCGGCCCCGCCGCCAACAAGGGCGAGAATCAGAAGCCAGGCGCCGAGCACCTTCCACCGGGACCGAAACGCCATGCGGCCCAGCGAATACAGCAGTGACGACACGCGGTCTCCCAAAGTGTGGTGAAGAAGGATGCGTGCATCAACGGTGCGCACGCTCAGCAAATACAGCGACGTATCCGATACACAAATGTATCCAATACACTGGTGTATCGCAATCGACTCTCAGTAAGGTGTCAGGATGCAGCAGGATCACCTCCCCGACGGCACTCCCGGCGAGAGCTCCCGCCGAAAAAAGACGCGCGAGAAGCTTCTTCAGGCCGCCTACGAGGTGTTCGCCGAGACCGGCGTGCACGCGGCATCCGTCGAAATGATCACCGAACGCGCCGGCTTCACCCGGGGCGCGTTCTACTCGAACTTCGACAGCAAAGAGGAGCTCTTCTTCGCGCTGGCCGAGCGGGAGATGCTCGAACGCTTCGCCAAGCTGCAGCAGGGCATCGAGTCGATCCTGCCCGGCATCGACGCCTCGCAGAGCATCGAGATCCTCACGATTGAAAAGGTCGTCGCCGACTTTCTCGCCCTGCAGATGGACGACCGGCGCTGGACGCTCATGCAGTCAGAGTTTCGGCTGAACGCCATGCGCGACGCCGAGCAGGCCCCCCGTTACCTGGAGTTCGAACGCGACTTCCGCGAGCGGCTCGCCTCCCGGCTCGATGACGCCCTCGCGAGCGTCGGGCTGAAATTCTCAATGAATTCCTCCGACGCGACCCGCATGATCATCGAACTCTGCGAGTCGGCCATGCAGGAAGCGATTCTGTCGAACGACCCGTCGCCCAGTGTGGCCACCTCTCCCTACGCGATGCGCACACTCCCCCTTGTTCTTCGTGCGCTGACCACGCCGCTGAACGGCACGGTGGCGTAGCCCCGTCCGACACGCTCCGACTCCCGTACTTTCATGCGTGCGCATGGTTCGCACAGGAGAAAATGAGGGTTCGTCCAGAAAGCCTTCGCATACTAGAAACTTCGCCTGCGCGGCCAGATGGGACCGCGTCACATCGAATATTGGCACGGCCGGACTTGCGATTCCCGGCCACAACGCCAGCTGGAAGTTATGCAGATCACTCCCCCCGATTCCACCCGCCCCACCCTGCTCTCCCGCCTCACCGGCATCCGCCCCGGCCCCACCCTGCGACGTTCGCGCCGGGCCAAGCTCTTGATTGCGACCTCGATCGTCGCGACCGGCTTGATGGCCGGCACCGGCGTCGCCTATGCGACAACCGTGTCAAACCAGGAGAATGCCGCCGCGGCAAGCGCCCTGAAGGAGCAGCAGAAGCAGTACGACACCAAGCTTGTGCGCGCACAGACCGTCTTCCAGGCGGATTCGACGCTCAGCCACGCCAACCAGGTGCTCGCGTCGGCCCAGAACAAGGTCGACGCCACCCCGCTCGCGACCTCGGTCGCCTCACTGGCGAACTACGAGTCCCTCGACACCCCGACGGTGCTCGCCCTCGCCAAGCAGACCTCGTCGGCAGCGACGCAGACCCAGGCCGCCACGGCCGAAGCCGACCGCGTTGCCGCCGAACAGGCCGCCGCAGCCGCCGCTGAGGCGGCAGCCCAGGCCGCCGCGAAGGCCGCCGCCCTGGCCGCCGCCGGTACTCCGGATGGCGCTCGCGCCGTCGCGCGCGACATGGCCGCGTCGCAGTACGGCTGGGACGAGGGTCAGTTCAGCTGCCTCAACCAGCTCTGGCAGAAGGAGTCGGGCTGGTCGTACACCGCGTACAACGCCAACGGGGGCGCCACCGGAATTCCCCAGGCCCTGCCCGGCAGCAAGATGGCCGCGGCCGGCAGCGACTGGGAGACCAATGCGGCCACCCAGATCGCCTGGGGCCTCACCTACATCAAGAGCTCCTACGGAACCCCCTGCTCCGCGTGGGGCCACTCCCAGTCGATGAACTGGTACTAAAAACCAAACGGGCGTTCACCGAGAGTCGCCCTCACGACTGAGAGTCGCCGTTCCGACGGCGACTCTCGGCGTTAACGGCGAGTCTCGGCGACCGCCCGGGCCGGATGCGACCGGTCAACGCCCGCCGACGTCGTGCAGGTGATGCACGGGGTCGTGAACGAAGTAGCGACCGAGCGACGAGACAGTGAAGACGGCGCCGTCGCTGCGGCGACCACTGCGCGTGAGCGCATCTTCAGGCGCTGCTCCAAAGGCCTCGGCGGCGACGTGCGCCGCCGCGGCGAGCTCTGTCGCCACCGTCTGCGGGTCTTGCTCGTCATACCGCTCGGCGAGCGCCGTCGCATCCTGATCCCAGTTCGGGAAGTCAGGGTTGTCCTCCGTCAACAGGAGGTCGAGCCGCGCGGTGAAAACGTGCAAGACGTCACGCACATGGGCGGCGTATTCGAGCGCCGACCACGTCGCCGGGTTCGGCCGCGTCCGCACGTCCGGCCGCTCGAGCACAGGCTGCCAACGGGCAGCGTTCTCAGTGATGAGACGGGGAATGTCTGCGAACTGCACCTGGCCGCCGTCATAGCCGCACTCGGGACAGGGGCGCTCGAGCACCCAGGTCCAGTCTTTCGTATCGGGGATCAGCGTCATGCGCTCAGCCTAGGTGCGCGTGGTTGCGGCTGACCGGCAGAAAACGCCACACAACGGCCACCTTCCGCCAGTTTCGCGCCGCGATCAGCGCTCTCGACGGGTCCGCTCGACGGGCTCGATCGCCAGCTCGATCGCCAGCTCGATCGCCAGCCGGCTCAGCCGGCCGGGGCGGCTTCGACCGGCGGACAGACCGGGGTCGACTGCAGTGCCTGCGCGGTGTCGGCTTCTGACCAGGGCAGCTCGAGCGTCGGCGCCGTGGCCGACTCGACGGCGGGAGCCGCCGCGACGATTGAGGCGAACTGCAATGCAAGGTTTGAAGCAAACGATGCTCCGGCCGTCGAGTTGTTGAGCATGACAACGATCGTCAGACCGCTGGTCGGATCGGAGTAGGCGGCCGTCATGAATCCGGGAATGCTCCCGCTGCTCCCCCGCAATGGCCCGAGCTGAGCCGCGCCCAGCCCGTAGGTGCTCCAGCCGGGAGTGGTTGTGCCGACCGGAATCGTCGCCCACTGGGCCTCCTTCGACTTCTTCGACAGCAGGTCTCCTTCGGCCAACGCCTGCGCCCAGAGCTTCAGATCGGACAGGGACGAGACCACGCCGCCGGCGACTCCCGCCATCGAGTTCGACAGCTGCGTCTCATCGAGCACCGCCTCGCAGACCAACTGCCCGCCCTGTCCCAGGCTGGCGGCGTAGCCGTGCGGGTGGCTGCCCGGGATGGCGAACTCGTCGGCACTCGGGAAACTGGTGGAGTTCAGGCCCAGCGGGTCAAAAACATAGGTGTGATAGAGCGTGTCCCAGCTCTGGTGCGTCGCGGCTTCAAGGGCCATCCCCAGCAGCACGATCCCGGTGTTCGACGTGGCGAACGCGGTGCCCGGCTTCCCGGTGCGCGCTGCGGCCATCCCGGCCGAGGCCACCTCGAGGGCCGGCCAGTCACGGGTGGGATTGTTCACGAATTGGGGGCCGAGTTGCCCCGTGTAGTCGGCAAGCCCTGAGGTGTTCTGGCACAGCTGGCCGAGAGTGATGTCATCGATCCCGGGAAGCCGGGGCAAGTACTTGGAGACCGGATCGGAGAGCTTGACTCGCTTCTCATCGACAAGCTTCATCAGCACGGTGCAGGTCATCGCCGTCGTGTTGGTGCCGATGCGAAACCGCATGTCGGTCGTGAGCTTGTCGTTCCCGGTCGTCGTCGTGGTTCCGGTCGCGGTCGTCCAGGTGCCCGCCCAGGGCGCCCACACGCCGACGATGGCACCGGATGCGCCGGCCTGCGTCATCGCGCCGGCGAGCGCCGCGTCGAGCTTGCCGGTGATCTCGTCCGAGAATGGCGTGGTCGTCTCGGTGCGCCCGGAGGTCTTCGCATCGGCGGCCAGAGTGCAGCCGGAGAGCAACAGAGTGGCGCTGATGATCAGGGCGAGAAGGCCAACGGCCCGTCGATCGCTCATCTCGTTTTTCATGGCACCCCCGCGCACATTTCGAACATGTCTTATTCGAAATTCTATCGACGAGGGTACTCCAGCACGTCATCCGATCGAATGATCATGTCCCCTCAAAGTGCCACATTTGGGGGGGCAGTTCCGCCGGGCCGGTTACTCCCGTTCGGGGATCTGCATGAACCGGCGCACATTCGGGTCGACGATGATGTCCGACGGCCGAAGCGGGCGACTCAGATAGAGGCCGTCGAGGCTGGTCAGCCGGCTGAGTGCAACGTAAGTCTGCCCCGGGCTGAACACCCGAGCGCCCAGATCAACGATCGCGCGCTCGTACGTGGCGCCCTGCGATTTGTGAATGGTGACCGCCCAGGCCAGCCGCAGCGGAAACTGGGTGAACTCGGCGACGACATCCTTGCTGAGTTTCTTCGTCGTCGGGTCGTAGCTGTACTTGAACTTCTCCCAGATCGCCGGCTCCACCTCGTGGATTTCGCCGTCGATATCGACGAACACCGTCGAGTCGATCTTCGTCACGGTGCCGATGCTGCCGTTCACCCAGCGCGGTCCGCCCTCGTGGCCGGCGTCGTTGCGCAGAAACATCACCTGCGCGCCCACCTTCAACTCGAGCGTCTCATCGGCCGGGAAGGTGCGCCCACCGAAGTCTCCGGTCACCTCCGCCTTGGCGGTCAGGGCACGCCCCGATAGCCGCTTCAACGCGGCGGCGTTGATGCGGTTGACCGCATCGTTGCGGGTGGCGAGGGTGATCACGCCCTCCGTCGGCGGGGTGCGGGCGCCGGCGGCGTTCAATGCCCCGGCGATTTCTGCGGTGACCTGGCCGTGCCGCACGGCGTTCAGCATGTGTTTGAAGTCGGCGTCGTGCTGACGGTGAATCTCGGTGAGTTCGAAGATGCGCAGGTCGGCATCCCGCCATACCTTGGCGTCGAAGAACCAGAGCGACCGGTACGTGTCGGCGAAATAGGCGCGTTCATCGGAGTCCCCCGGCACCGGGGCCAACTGGTACGGGTCGCCGAACAGCACGATCTGCACCCCGCCAAAGGTGTCGTTCGGGCGCTGCCGGGCCTGACGCAGGCTGCGGTCGATCGCATCCATCAGGTCGGCGTTGACCATCGAGACCTCGTCGATGACGAGGGTGTCGATGGTGTTGAGGATCTTGCGCACCGAGTCGGGCTGGTCGATGACATGGTCGGCGATGACACCGATCGGCAGGCGGAACAGCGAGTGAATGGTCTGACCGCYGACGTTCAACGCGGCGACACCCGTGGGCGCGGCGATCACGATCTGTTTGCTGGTGTTCCACGACAGGTGGTTCAGCAGCGTCGACTTACCGGTTCCGGCTCGCCCGGTGATGAAGAGGTTCTGCTTGGTGCCCTCAATCGCGGCGAAAACCTCGGCCTGTTCGGCGGAGAGTGAAATCGGGGTCACGGCGAACTTTCGATGGGCGCGGGAAGGACATTCCACTGTAACTGGCCGAGCTGCCGGGCCGCCTCGGTTATCCCCACCGGCGTGGGCAGATGCTGCAGGCCGTCAACAGCGGACGGTCAGCATCTGTGCAGCCGCCGCAGAATAAGATGAGCTGATGAGCACAGGGGGCGGTGACCAGCGGGGTGGGCGGACGCGCGCGATTATCGCCGTCGTTGCTGTGTCCGCGCTTCTTCTTGTCGCGCTCGGTGCGGCGATCGGAGCCCTCAACCGCGACGTCTACAGCGCCGGCGGTTTTGTTCGCCAGTATTTGAACGCCCTCGCCCGGCATGACACGACTGCCGCCCTCGCCCTCCCGGGCGTCGCGCCGAACAACGACCAGTTCGCGGCGGCGGGCCTGCCGACCGACCTGCCCGAGACGCTCCTCCGCGACTCCGTTCTGGGTGACCTCGACAACATCCAGCTCGTCGGCGACGCCGAAACGGCACCCGGCGTCCACACCGTCTCGTACAGCTTCACCCTCGGTGATGTTCCGTCGAACATGTCGTTCACGGTGAAGAGCACCGGCACCTTCGCCGGCCCCTTCACCAGCTGGCGTTTCGAGGCCAGCCCGATCGGTGTTTTGCAGGTGGACGTGCAGCATCAGTCGATCTTCACGGTGAACGGGCTCTCGCTCGACACCCGCGCTCAGGCCGACGCCGCGGCACCGCGCACGTTCTCGAATCAGGCCTCCTATCTGGCTTTTGCCCCGAATCTCTACACGATCGCGCACGAATCGGTACTGCTCACCTCGCCGGAGCAACAGATTCCCGTGACCTCGTCCGGGGTGACGAAGGTCATGGTCGTCACCGAACCGACGCCGAACTTCGTCGCGCAGGTGCAGAAAGAGGTCGACACATTCCTCGACGCCTGTGCCACCCAGGAGGTTCTGCAACCGTCTGACTGCCCCTTCGGCGTTGTGATCGACGACCGGATCAAGGGCCTGCCGGCCTGGTCGATCGCCAGCTACCCCGAGGTCACCTTGACGGCCGGCGAAAGCGCCTTCGAGATGGCCGACACGGCCGGGCAGGCCCACATCGTCGTCGACGTGCAATCGCTTTTCGACGGCGAGCTCACGACGCGCGACGAAGACGTGCCGTTTGCGATCGGACTGACCGTGACTATCCGCGGCGACGGTTCGATCGCCATTCAGCTGCACTAGCGACAGATCGCCGCGATGTTCGTCAGACACCCCACAGCACGCGAGCCAGCTGATAACTTTCGACTGTGGGGGCGAACTGGTTACGACGATCGGTCGGCATTGTCATCGCGACGGCGGCAATTGCTGCTGCGGTCGCGCTCTGGGCTGTGGTCGGCTCGAGCGCCCCGCAAAACGGTGAGGCTCCCACCATTGCAACCCTGTTCGGGGTGTGGCAGGTGTTCTATGACCCGATTGCTCCCGCACCGCGACTGATTCTCGCCGCCGTCGCACTGGCTGCTTTCTTCGCAATCGGCATTGCCCTACTGGAGCGGCGTGCGACCAACAAGTCGCGCCGCTCGATCAACATGCATGCCACCCCGCTCGCGCCCAAGATCATCATGGCGTCAACCCGTGGCACGTTCGCAGGCGAGGTGACCGTCACGGTGCTGATTCCCGCGCACAACGAGGAAGTGTCACTGCCGTTGACGCTCTCGTCACTCGACGCGCAGTCTCATCGGCCGGAGCGCGTCATCGTCGTCGCCGACAATTGCACCGACGCGACCGTCGTCCTTGCCCGCCAGCACGGGGTCGAGGTCATCGAGTCGGTGGGGAACACCGACAAGAAGGCGGGCGCGCTCAATCAGGCTCTCGCCCAGATTCTTCCCGGCCAGGGCGACAATGACGTTGTCATGGTGATGGATGCCGACACCACGCTCGATGACGGATTTCTGGAAGCCGCCGTGGCTCGGTTCACGTACGACCGTGCCCTGATGGCGGTCGGCGGACTCTTCTACGGCGAAGAGGGATTCGGCCTTCTCGGCCAGCTCCAACGCAACGAGTATCTGCGCTACTCGCGCGAAATCGCGCGGCGCCGTGGGCGTGTTTTCGTGCTCACCGGCACCGCGTCGATGTTTCGTCCGACCGCGCTCCGCACGATCGCAGAGCGACGCGGGGTGACAATTCCGGGCCGGCCCGGAGACGTTTACGACACCGCCGCGCTCACCGAAGACAATGAACTCACCATCGCGTTGAAGTCGCTGGGCGCCTTGATGACCTCACCGGCCGATTGCACGGTCGTGACCGAGCTCATGCCCACCCCCGGAGCCCTCTGGAAGCAACGACTGCGCTGGCAGCGTGGGGCGCTCGAAAACATCGGGGCGTACGGGATGACTCTGGCGACCCTGCGGTATTGGGCGCAGCAGCTCGGCATCGGGTACAGCGTGATCGCGCTGACCGCGTTTCTGCTGCTGATGGCGATCACCGCGCTGGCCGTCGACGACTGGGTGTGGTTCCCGTTCTGGCTGGGCCTCGGCGCCGTGTTCCTGGTGGAGCGCGTTGTGACGGTCTGGAAGGGCGGTTGGCGGGCGCGACTGCTCGCGGTGCTGATCCTGCCTGAATTGCTCTTCGACATGTTCCTCAACCTCGTCTATGTCAAGGGAATCGTCGATATCACGCTCGGTCGGCAGGCATCCTGGGATCACGTCGCGCACCAGCTCTCCCCGCAGGAGAACCCCGGTGCCTGACTCCATTCGACTGACAACGCCCGAGAGTGAGGCCCGCCGATGAATCTCCTGGTCCCGGCAGGCATCTTGCTGCCGACGTCATTCCTCAGCACACCGCTGTTCGCCCATTTTGCGGCATTCGTCGCGATCAACACGGTGATCTATTGCGCCCTGTCGCTCGCGAAAATCCTCCCCAAGATCTACGTTGCCGACTGGTTTTCAGGTTCCAGCCGTCGCGCCGCCACCCGCAGCATCTACCCGGATGCCCCGTTGACGGTCAAACCGGCTTCTCGGTGGTTCTCCTTCCGGCGATCCGCGCCTGTGCCGCCCGACGAACTACCGATCAAGCACGCTGACCGGGGCTGACCCCGCAAGCGGGCAGCGCATCGCAAAGTTGGTCAGCTGCACACCGCGCACGACCGGTCGACGCGTCGCGGTCACGGTGAAGCCGTGCGCTTCGAAAAAGGCGCGCGCGGTCACGCTCGCGTGCGTCGTCAGGGCAAGAACGCCGCGAGAGATCGCTCTGGCCCTGAGGTGCTCCAGAAGGGCGGATGCGACCCCGCGACGGGCGACGTCGGGGTCGACGAACATCATGTCGATGTAGCCGTCGTCATCACAATCGGTGAAACCGACGACCCGATCGTTCACCGTCGCAACCACGGTGCCGGCACTCCCCCGCTTCACGGCCCAGGCGTCCAGGTCGACGTCGGACGGTGCCCACGCGGCGAGTTGTGCCGGCGTATAGTCCGTGCTCGCCGTCACGCGCACAGCCCGCAGGAACACGTCTCGCGTTGCGCGGGCATCCGTCGACTCATACGGGCGAATCGACGCCGCGTCGGCGGTGAGCATGGCGGTCAGCGGCTCTCTAGCGGTCGTGAGCGGCCAGGCGGGCGAGCTGCGCGTTGTATTCGTTCAACTCGGCATCACCGGTGCGGTCGGCGTTGCGGTCGAGTCGCTTGGTTTCTTTCTCGTCGCTCCGGCTCCACTGGATCGCCACGGCGATCGCCAGCGCGATGGTCGGGATCTCGCCCACGCTCCAGGCGATGCCGCCGCCCATTTGCTGGTCGGCGAGGGCGTCGTTCCCCCAGCCCATTGCGCCATACCAATCGGCCAGCATCAGGCCGGTTCCGGTCATGATGGCCAGGCCGAAGAAGGCGTGGAAGGCCATCGTGCCGAGCAGAAGCAGCAACCGGAACGCGTACGGCAACCGGTAGGGAACCGGGTCGATGCCGATCAGCGACTGCACGAACAGGTAGCCGGTGATCAGAAAGTGCACCACCATCCACTCGTGCCCGAGGTGATCCGTGGTCGCCCAGCTGAAAATCGGCGTGTAGTAGAACACCCAGAGCGACCCGACGAAGAGCAGCGCTGCGACGAAGGGGTTGGCCAGGATGCCGGCCACCTTCGAGTGCACGGTGAGCAGAATCCACTCGCGGGGACCGCGACTTCCGTCTTTACGCTTGGCGATGGCACGGGCCGCCAGCGTGACGGGGGCGCCGGGAACGAGCAGCACCGGCACCATCATCGTCAACGCCATGTGCGAGAGCATATGGGTCGAGAAAAGGTACTGCTGGTAGACGTTGACGCCGCCGTTGGTGATGTAGAACAGCGTGATCATGCCGAGCACCCAGGAGATGGTGCGGAGAACCGACCACTTGTCGCCGCGCTTCCGCAATCGCCGAACGCCGGCGAGATAGAAGAAGATGCCGAATGCGCAGAACAACACCCAGAGCAGGTCGATGTTCCATTCGGTGAAGTAACGCTCGAAGGTGAGCGGTGGCGGCAGCAGGCTGCCGGTCAGTAGCTGAGCAGGCGTCGAGGTGGGGATCTCGGTCGTGGCGACCTGCACGACCGGCGTCGCCGTCCGGGCCAGTGCCGCAGCCACGCCCGAGGCGATGCCCATGAAGCCGAGCTCAGCCACAACCAGCCACCAGAACCAGGGAGCGACCGCCTGCTGGGCGCGCTGCATCCGGTCGATGAAGAACCGACGCTGCACCACGCCGAAGCAGCCGAGAATGAGCAGAACCGCAACCTTGGTCAGCACGAGAATGCCGTAAGGGGTGAGCAGCTTGTCGAAGGTTCCGAGGCGCAGTTCGGCGCTGATGTAGCCCGATGCCGCCACAACGATGAAGCAGACCAGGGCGACGCTCGAATAGCGGCCCAGCACGACGATGAGGCGTTTGTCGCCCAACTGCTTGCGCAGCATGACGATCGTGAGCAGTCCGCCCAACCAGATCGCGGCGAAGAGAAGGTGCAGGGAGAGCGCGGTGACCGCGGCGTTGTGACCGGACGCCTCAGCGGAGTGACCCTGCTGTGCCATCGGGAGCAGCGCGACAGCCGAGAAGATGGTGACGAACACCAGCGCCGTCTGGTTGCGCACAGCGAAGCAGAGAACGGTGATTGCCGCCCCGATCAGGGTGGTGATCAGCCAGGCTTGTCCGAGCGCGATCTGGGTGAAGAACTGCCCGGCCGTCGCACTGAACCGGTCATCGAAACTGAGCGGAACGTTCGTGACCTGGAGCATGGTGAAGAAACCGGTGACGGCGGCCGCGACGGTGAAGAACGCCGCGGAGGCCGCAGCGAAGTCAAGCGCCGTGTTGAACTCGCGCTCCTTCGGGCTCAGCGCGAAACAGGTCAGCACGAGTGCACCGATCATGCCGGCCGCCCCGATGTTTACCAGGAGCCGGGCGATCGGGAGACCCCAGCGCACGACGGGACCCGGGTCGGCCAGCAGCTGGGCGGCGGCACCACCCCCGAACGACAATCCCGCAAGGGTTGACAGCACAGCAGCCAACACGAGAACGGCTGGACCGATGATGCGAACGAGACGGAGCACCTCTCAAGCCTAACCGTCCCGCACTGGGCGAAAGCCCGGTCGAACACAGGGCAGAGAAGGCGGATGCTCCGGCGAACACGAGGCGAAACATCCGGTTAAACGGCAGAAGGCGCCGACCGAAGTCGACGCCCTCTGACTGAGTAGTTGAAGACTACTTTGCTGCAGCCTTGAGCTTGCTGCCGGCGGTGAGCTTGACGCGGTGGCCAGCGGCGATCGCGATCTCTTCACCGGTCTGCGGGTTGCGGCCGGTGCGAGCGGCGGTAGCCGTGCGCTCAACTCCGAGCCAGCCCGGGATGGTGACCTTGCCGTCGTTTGCAACGGTTTCGGCGAGGGCTGCGAAGAATGCGTTCAGAACGCTGTCAACTGCAGTCTGGCTCTGTCCGGAGTCAGCGGCAACCTTGGCAACGAGCTCGGTCTTGTTCAGCGACTTGTCAGCCATTGAGTGTCCTCCTCGGACCTTCGTCTGTATAAACAGCTATTTCGTGAGGCGGTCGACGCTCCGAAGGAGCGACTCCGTTGGTCGGTTCGACCGCGTTGAATCTAGCAGATTTCGACCAAGTTCCGCGTATTTCCGGCGTTTTTTGGTCATTTGGCCCGGCGTTTCGCGACAATTACGCTCCGGGCTGACAAAGCACCGTCAGAGCGCCGTCAATCCGATGCATGAGAACCCTTAAAACGAAAAGGGATGCCGACAGTGTCGGCATCCCTTTTCGGAATGCATCTGGTTACCCAATGCCACAGTTCGCGAGGCGAACGTCAGCGCAAGTTACCAGCTGGACTTCGTGATGCCCGGCAGTTCACCCTTGTGCGCCATGTCGCGGAAACGAACGCGCGAGATGCCGAACTTGCTGAGGTGACCACGGGGACGACCGTCAACCGCGTCGCGGTTGCGCAGGCGTACCGGCGAAGCGTCGCGGGGGAGCTTCTGCAGGCCGAGGCGTGCAGCTTCGCGGGACTCGTCGGTTCCGTTCGGGTCGACGAGAGCCTTCTTCAGCTCAAGACGCTTGGTGGCCCAACGTGCGACGATCACCTTGCGCTGTTCGTTCTTGGCAATTTTGCTCTTCTTCGCCATGTTTAGCGCTCCTCACGGAAGTCAACGTGCTTGCGCACTACGGGGTCGTACTTCTTGAGCACGAGGCGGTCGGGGTTGTTGCGACGGTTCTTCTTGGTCACGTAGGTGTAACCGGTGCCGGCCGTCGAACGCAGCTTGATGATCGGACGTACGTCCTGAGCTTTAGCCATTAGATTTTCTCCCCACGTGCGAGCAGGTCCTTGACGACCGACTCAATGCCACGAGCATCAATAACCTTGATTCCCTTAGCCGAAAGCTGCAGCGTGACGCTGCGGCGAAGCGACGGAACAAAGTACGTCTTCTTCTGGATGTTCGGGTCGAAACGACGCTTGGTGCGTCGGTGCGAGTGCGAAATGTTGTGTCCAAAGCCGGGAACGGCTCCGGTCACCTGGCAAGTTGCTGCCATGGTTCTCCTCCAATACCGAAGGGCGAATGCCCTTCCCAAGATCTCTTGTCGGCGAACAGGCGCCCACTCACTTCTGTCAAGCAGAACCTGAAAAGGAGGGGATGCGTTGTCCGCAATGCACGCACAGATATGCGCAGCAGGGGTCAACATTACGCGCTCCGGGCGTGTCGCGCAAACCGGCGACGGGGGCGGCCGGTCCGGCGGGGGAGCGGTCATCCCGATCACTCCCGGCGTCAGGCGCTCGCTCACGGGGTCATACTTGTAGAGGCGATCGCGATGGTCGCCTTCCTGTTGCCCCGCATGCCGCGGGCACAACGGATGCCGTGGGCAAGCGAGAAGAGGTGACCAGCTGATGGACAGTCATAGATTCTGTGCACCTGTACGCGCGGTCACGGAGCCAGCCTCGGCCTGAGGTTTTCGGTTGCCGGTGCCCGGCGGTCAGTGTGCACAGCTCACTACTCGTTGGCGCGGGGCAGAACTCCGCGCCCTGGCACGCTCCTCACCCCCTTGCGGGCGGAGCTGACAACAGGAACCGCCATGACTCTGATCGACAACGGCGTGTACGTCAACGGACGACGCACCGAAAATCTCGACACCCTCGAAGCCACCTACAACGCCACCCGGACCCGGAGTGGAATGGCCTGGATCGGGCTCTATCGCCCGAGTCCCCAGGAGCTTTACTCGGTTGCCGAGGAGTTCGGGCTGCATCCGCTCGCCGTCGAAGACGCACTCAAGGGTCACCAGCGTGCGAAGCTCGAGCGGTACGGCGAGACCTTGTTCGTCGTGCTGCGGCCCGCCCGCTACGTGGATGCGCGGGAAGAAGTCGAGTTCGGCGAGCTTCATGTCTTCGTCGGCCCGGGGTTCGTCGTGACGATCCGGCATGCCGAGTCGCCCGACCTCGTTGCCGTGCGCCGCAGGATGGAGGCGCATCCCGAGCTGCTGGGACTCGGTCCCGAAGCCGTGCTCTACGCGATCATGGACGAAGTCGTCGACCAGTACGCACCGGTCATCGCCGGCATCGAGAATGACATCGACGAGATCGAAGACCAGCTTTTCGGGGGCGATACCGAGGTCTCGCGGCGCATTTACGGGCTGCTCGGCGAGGTGACCGCGTTCCAGCGCGCCACCCGCCCGCTCGTTGGCATGCTTGAGGCGCTCCGGCGCGGCTCTGACAAGTACAACGTCAACGAGGAACTCCAGCGCTCGCTCCGGGATGTTCTCGATCACGTGCTGCGCATCTCAGAGCAGGCCGACAACTTTCGGATCCTCCTGCAGAATGCGCTGACGGTTCACTCCACGCTGACAACGCAGCGCCAGAACGACGAGATGCGTCGTCTTTCGGAGGCCAGCCTCGAACAGAACGAGGAGACGAGGAGGCTCTCGGAAACGAGCCTGGTGCAAGGCGAAGAAGTGAAGCGGATCTCATCGTGGGCGGCAATTCTCTTCGCACCGACCCTCATCGGCACCGTCTATGGAATGAACTTCGACGACATGCCCGAGCTGCACTGGCAGTTCGGTTACCCACTCGCCGTTGCGGCGATGGCCGTCATGGGCGGCGGCCTGTGGCTCATTTTCAAGCGCAATCGCTGGCTCTAGCTGCGACCGGGGGAGCGGCTAGTGGTGGAACCCGGCTGTCGGCCCTTCGACCGGCATCGGCGACTCGAGCGCCTCGAGGTAGGCGGTCTCTTCGACGATGTCGGCCAGCAGATCCTGGGCGATATCCATGCTCAGCCCGTTCCGAACCACAATCCGCTGCACGGTCAGCTCCTCGAGGTCGGCCGGCATTGGATAGGCGGGAACCTGCCAGCCCTTCATCCTCAGCCGGTCAGACAGATGGTAGAGATTCCACTTGTCGGTGTGCCCCTCTTTCTGCTTCCAGGCGAAGACCGGGAGGTCTGAGCCGTCGCTGACCAGCTCGAACGCGTCGATTTCGCCGATTCCCCCCGATAAATAGAGCGCGACATCCTGTGACGCCTGCTGAATCGCCCGGTACCCCTCGCGTCCGAGGTGCAAGAAGAGGTAGTACTGCAGCAGTACTTGGGCGCCGGGCCGGGAGAAGTTGAGGGCCAGGGTCGGCATGCTGCCGCCGAGATAGCTGACGTTGAAGATGAGGTCGGCGGGAAGGCAGTCGGCGGTGCGCCAGACCACCCAACCGAGACCCGGGTAGACCAGACCGTATTTGTGGCCGGAGGTGCTGATCGAATGCACCCGTTCAATCCGGAAGTCCCAGACCAGGTCGGGCTGCAAGAACGGCGCGATCATGGCACCGGATGCCCCGTCGACGTGGATCGGCACGTCGTAGCCGGTCTTCGCCTGGATCGCGTCGAGGGCGGCGGCGATCTGCTGCACCGGCTCGTAGGCTCCGGTGTAGGTCTGGCCCATGATGGCGACGACGCCGATCGTGTTCTCGTCGACGTACCGGTCGAGGTCGTGGCCGTCGAGCACCGGATGCTCCGCGCTGATCGGCACGTAGCGCGCCTCGACATCCCAGTAGTTGCAGAATTTCTCCCAGACCACCTGCACGGCGCTGCTCATGATCAGGTTCGGCAGACCGGTCGGTTTGCCGACTGCATGCCGGGCGAGCTGCCATCGCCGCTTGAGGGCGAGCCCGCCAAGCATGCAGGCTTCTGACGAGCCGATCGTCGAGGTTCCGATCGTGTTCGCGACGTCGGGACAATTCCAGAGACCGGCGATCATTCTCCAGCAGTTGTCTTCGATGGCCGCCGTCTGCGGGTACTCGTCTTTGTCGATCATGTTCTTGTCATACGACTCGGCGTAGATTTTGTCGGCGTAGTCGTCCATCCAGGTGCTCACGAAGGTCGCCAGGTTGAGGCGCGCATTGCCGTCGAGCATCGTCTCGTCGTGCACGAGGTGGTACGCCGCCTCCGCCTCCATCCCGGTGTCCGAGATGCTGTGCCGATGGGATGCGGTAGCACTGGGCGGGCGGCGGAACGCCGGGGCCGAGCCCGTGGGAGCTGCCGTTCCTGTCGGAGCGGTCGATCCCGTCGAGTCTGGAGGTGTCATGCGCGGATCCCTTCGAGGCAGGGGTCGTGCCGAGTCGCGCCTACTCGCTCAGGTGCGTCGTGCACAGGCCGTTTAATTCGACCCTGCCACCGACCGCCCGCGAAAGCGAGGGCTACCGCTCGCGCTCGCCCGATCTGGGCGATACCGCGCCCTGAACGGCGCGGGTTAGGCCGGCTGAGGCTCCGTGGTGCGATGCAAAGCCTCGACGAGGGGAGCCAGCTCGGGAATCTGCTGAGCTGCGTCGAGTGATTGTGCGAGGGCGGCGTCGTGGATCGGTCGCACCTTCTCGACCAGCTCATGACCGAGTGCCGTCAGCTCGGTATAGATCCCTCGGCGGTCGTCGAGGCAGAGGATGCGCGTGAGCAGTCCCCGGTCTTCGAGCCGGTTGACCAGGCGCGTCGTCGCGCTGCTCGACAGGGCGCTCGCCCGCGCGAGTTGCTGCATCCGCATGTGCCAGCCGTCTTGGCGGCCGAGGGCATCGAGCACCGTGTACTCGACCACCGAGAGGTCGGCCTCGCGCTGCAGTGCGCGCTCCAGATCGGCCTCGATGGCCGCATGCAATGCGGCCAGCGTGCGCCAGCCCTGGGCCCGCACTTCGACGGCGGTGTCTTCGATGCCCATGTTCACCCTCCAGAGATCGCAAAATATCGTTGCTTGCGCATTTAGAACGCGCGTGCAACTATTAACCACGCGCCTGCAACTAACAGCGTACGCGTTCTTTGCGTTTCTGAACAGAACTCACGAGGTTTTCTCAATGCCATTAGGTCTCATTGCACTCGCCATCGGCGGGTTCGGAATCGGACTCACCGAATTCATCATCATGGGGTTGCTGCCCGAGGTCGCCGCCGATTTTGCCGTCGATCCGACGGCCGCCGGCTGGCTGATCACCGGCTATGCGCTCAGCGTCGTTGTCGGCGCCCTACTTCTGACGGCCGCCGTCAACCGGTTCAACCGCAAACGCGTGCTGGCCTGGCTGATGGTGCTCTTCATCCTCGGCAACCTCGTCTCGGCACTCGCGCCGACCTACGAGATCATGTTGCTCGGCCGCATCATCGCGGCACTCTGCCACGGCTCGTTCTTCGGAATCGGCTCGGTCGTGGCCGCCAGCCTCGTCCCGGAGAACAAGAAAGCCGGCGCCATCGCCATCATGTTCACCGGACTCACCGCGGCCAATGTGCTGGGCGTTCCGTTCGGCACGCTGCTCGGTCAGGCCGCCGGCTGGCGGTCCACGTTCTTCGCAATCACGCTCATCGGCGTGATTGCGCTGATCGGACTGCTCGTCTTCATCCCGCGCACCGCTGCAGCTGCGGCCGGCACACGCAGCCTCGGCAACGAGTTGCGTGTCTTCAGATCGCCCCAGGTCTGGCTGTCGCTCGGCGTGACGGTGCTCGGCTACGGCGGAATGTTCGGTGCCTTCACCTACATCGCCTTCACACTCACCGAGGTGACGGGCTTCTCCGCGGGCGCCGTGCCGTGGCTGCTGATCCTCTTCGGCATCGGCCTCGTGATCGGCAACATCGTCGGAGGCAAGGCGGCCGACCGCTCCCTTGACACGACGCTGATCGTACTGCTCGGCGGCCTCGTCGTCATCCTGGTCGTCTTCGCACTCACCGCCCAGAACCCGGTGATGACTGTCATCGCGCTCGCGCTGATGGGGTCATTCGGCTTCGGTACCGTGCCCGGTCTGCAGATGCGGGTGATGCGCCAGGCTCAGGATGCGCCGACGCTCGCCTCAGGGGCCAACATCGCCGCGTTCAACCTCGGCAACGCCCTCGGCGCCTGGCTCGGCGGGCTGACGATCGCCGCCGGACTCGGCTACACCTCGCCGATCTGGGCCGGCGCGGCGGTCACCGCCGCGGCCGTTGTACTGCTGGGCGGGGCGATGCTGCGGGCGAACGCGGCGTCTCGGCGTTCGGTGTCGCCGCTGTCCGCGCCGGCGCCGGTGGCGGTGCCGGAGTTCGCCGAGTAGCTCGCGCTTCTGCTTCCACCTTCGCCTCGCCACGTTTCGCCCATTTACCCTCACAACCCGCAAGGAGCATCATGTCTGTCCCCACACTCACCCTGAACAACGGCGTCGAGATTCCACAGCTCGGATTCGGCGTCTTCCAGGTGCCGGACGCCGAGACGACCACCGCCGTCGGCCAGGCCCTCGCCGCCGGCTACCGCAGCATCGACACCGCGGCCATCTACGGCAATGAGGCGGGCGTCGGGCGCGCGATTGCCTCATCCGGAATCGCCCGCTCGGAGCTCTTCGTGACCACCAAGCTGTGGAACAGCGACCAGGGTTACGACAGCGCCCTGGCCGGCTTCGACGCGAGCCTGGCAAAGCTCGGCCTCGACTCGGTTGACCTGTTTCTGATCCACTGGCCGGCACCGGCAAGCGATCGCTACCTCGACACGTGGCGGGCGCTCGAAACGCTCTACGCCGAGGGGCGGGTGCGAGCCATCGGCGTCTCCAACTTCCTGCCAGACCAACTGCAGCGCATCCTCGACCTCGGTGGCACCGTGCCCGCCGTCAATCAGGTCGAACTACACCCGGCCCTGCAGCAGCGTGACGTGCAGGAGTTCAACGCGGCGCACGGCATCATGACCGAAGCGTGGAGCCCGCTGGCTCAGGGTGCGGTGCTCGCCGACCCCGTTGTCGTGGCGATCGCCGAGCGCGTGCACCGCACTCCGGCACAGGTGGTGCTGCGCTGGCACCTGCAGCAGGGGCGCGTGGTGATCCCGAAATCGGTCACCGCTACGCGCATCCGGGAGAACCTCGACCTGTTTTCCTTCGAGCTGACGGATGTCGACCTCGCGGCCGTCGACGGTCTCGAGCGCGACGGCCGCACCGGCCCGCATCCCGCGACCTTCAACGGGTAGCCAGCGACAGAGCCCGCCGCCGAGTCGTCGATCATCGCATTCAACACGATCACGGGACCGTTGGTCGAGCTCGTCGAGACCTCGCGAGCTGACCCTTGAAGCCGGGTCGGGTCTGAAGAATGGCTCGCCGGATCTCGACAAGCTCGATCACCGGGATGGTCAGGGAGCAGCGCGGGTCAGGAAGCGGCGGGCGGCGCGGAATCCGGGGCTGCAGCAGCCGTGGTGCACGCCGCACAGAGGCCGAACACATCCACGACATGCGCGGCCTGGGTGAAGCCGTTCTGGGCCGCGACGTTCTTCGCCCAGGTTTCGACCGCATCCGCCTCGATCTCGACGGTAAGCCCGCAGTTACGGCAGATCAGGTGGTGGTGGTGATCGTTGGTGCTGCAGGCCCGGTACAGGCTCTCGCCCTCTGGCGACTGCAGGGAGTCGGCGTCGCCTTCGGCCGCGAGGTCGGCGAGGGCGCGGTAGACCGTCGCCAGGCCGATCGGGGAGCCGGTGGCGTGAAGCGTCGAATGCAGGCCCTGAGCACTGACGAACCCCTCGGTGTGGTCGAGTGCTTCGCGCACGGCCTCACGTTGCCAGGTGTTTCGCTTCATGCTCTCAACCGTAACCGTAAGCGTCCGAGGGAGTGAACCCCCACCGCCACCAGGAAGAACCCGGCGGCCACCAGTGAGATCGCGGGCCCCGCCGCCACGTCGAGCGTGCGGGAGAGCAGTACCCCGATCACGCCGGATGCGGCACCGAGCAGGGGAGCGAGCAGGAAGATGCGAACCGGGCCACGCACGAGCAGCCGGGCCGCCGCCGCAGGCGCCGCGATCAGCGCGATCGCCAGGATCGCACCGACGGCCGGCATCGCCGTGACCACCGTCGCGGTGATCAGGGCCAGGCAGAGCAGTTCGATCGGCCATTCCTTGTAGCCGGCGGCGCGAAAGCCGCTGCGGTCGAAGGTCGAGAAGAGAATCTCCTTGCCGAAGAGCACGAGCACCGCCACAGCCGCCACGAGCACTCCACCGACGAGCAGTATGTCGCCGGTCGTGACGGTGAGGATGGACCCGATCAGAAACGAGTCGACGTGCACGGGCAGCGAGGGATTCAGGGTCTGCAGCAGCACGCCGAGGGCGAATCCGGCCGTGAGCACGATGCCGGAGGCGACCTGGGAGCCCTGCCGGTTGGTGCGGCCGATCAGAGTCATGATGCCGACGATGATCACACTGGCCACTGCGGCGCCGAGCGGGATGCTGACGCCGAGCATGGCCGCGGCAACCGCTCCGGGAAAGGTGGCGTGGGTGAGCGCCTGGGCGAAGAACGTGCGCTGGCGCAGCACGACGAGGGAGCCGACCAGTCCGCTGAGCGCGCCGATCAGGACTGCGGCGACCAGGGCCATCTCGAAATAGCCCATCAGATGGTCTTCCCGTCATGGGCGGCTCGGCTGCCGGCGCCGGCAATGACCTCGATGGAGTCGCTGACGGTGAGATCGTTCCTGGCGTGCGTGCGTGTCGTGCGGCGCCGCATCCGGTCGATGCCGAGCCGGGCAACCAGGGCAACCGCGTAGCCGGCGACGAGCACGAGCACGACGGTGGCCCCGCTCGGCAGGTCGATCCCCGCATTGACCGAGGCTTCGAAGCCGAGCGTCAGGCCGACCCAACTGGCGAGGGCCGCGAAGACGGCGGCGATCGGGAACAACCACCAGAGGCGCACAGTGATCAGCCGGGCGACGGCCCCGGGGACGATGAGCACGGCGAGCACGAGCAGGTTTCCGACCGCGCTGGATGCGGCGACCACGACGAGTGCGATCGCCACGTTCAGCACGAGGTCGAGCACGAGCGGGCGGTACCCGCCGGCCCGGCTGCCGGCCGGGTCAAAAGCGCGGAAGACCTGTTCCTTGAGCGTCAGCCCGATCAGGATCAAGGCGATGACCGCGATCACGATGGTCTGCACGACCTCGGTCGGCGTCACCGTGAGCAGTCGTCCGAAGAGGAGGGACTCGAGTTGACCGGCGTAGTCATCGTTTTGGGAGACGACGATGACACCGACGCTGAACATGGCGGTGAGCACGATCGCGATGGCGGCATCCGAGGAGACGGCCTTTCGCACCAGCAGAGTGAGGATGACGGCCGCGAGAATGGCGGCGATCATCGCCCCGACGAAGAGGCCCTCCCGCCCACCCCAGACAAAACCGATGGCGATGCCAGGGAAGACCGCATGGGTGAGACCGTCGCTGATGAATTCGAGGCCGCGCAGGGTGACGAGCACGCCGACAACGCCGGCGACGACGCTGAGCACCAGCAACACGATGAGCGCACGCATCATGAACGGGTAGCTGAACGCGTCGATGAGGGGGATCGCGAGCGGGGCAGCGACGTGAAACACCTAGCAGCCCTCGTGATCGGGCACGACGATAGTGTGCTCGTCGAGCTCGACGCCGACCTCTTTGAACGCCTGCTGCACATTGGCCAGGGTGAGCACATCGTCGCGCGGGCCGAAGGCCACCTGCGTGCCGTTCAGCAGAAGCACCGACTCACAGACCGCCCGGGCCAGGTCGAGGTCGTGGGTAGAGACGAGTACCGCGACGCCGCGGGCTTTCAACCGTTCAACCGTCGCGATCAGCGCGTCGCGGTTCTTCTGGTCGAGGCCATTGAACGGCTCGTCGAGAAGCAGCAGGCCGGGGGCGGATGCGATGGCCCGCGCGAGCAGTCCGCGCTGCTGCTGTCCGCCGGAGAGTTCACCGAAACGGGTGTGAGCGCGGTGAGCCAGACCCACCGCATCCAGCGCCTCGGTCACTGCCGCCCGGTCACGCTTGCCGGGCAGGCGCAGCCAGCCGAGCGAGCGATAGCGGCCCATCATCACGACCTGGGCGAGGGTGATCGGAAATTCGGGGTCGAGTTCGCCGGCCTGCGGCACGTAGCCGATCGACCCGACCGGAGCGGGGGAGGAGCCGAGTACGGCAACCGTGCCGGCGGTGCGTGCGATGAGGCCGAGGATGCCCTTGAGCAGGGTCGACTTGCCGGAGCCGTTGGGTCCGATCAGAGCCACGGCCTCGCCGGCACGGATGTCGAAGCTGATTCCCTCCAGCGCCGGCGCCTGGTCGTAGGCGAAAGAGGCGTCGGACACCGCGAGAACGACGGAATGTGCGGCGGCCGGCCCGCGGTCGTCTTTCGCGGACGTGCTGCGCGGGGTGGTCTCGTTCACGGGGTCCACTATCTCAGTTCGGCAGGAACGGCACTCGGCGTGACGCCCCAGGATTCGAGGATCAGGCGCACATTGTGCAGCTGGCTGGCGACATAGGTGGCGCCGTCGCTGTCGGCCGGGCCGAGCGAGTCGCCGTAGAGGGCGTTCTCGCCCGAGTAGACCGCCACCTGAGCTTCTTTCGCGATGGTGTCTGCCGCCTTCGGGTTGATCGAGGCCTCGGAGAACACTGCTTTCACGCCGGTCTTCTTGATCAGGGCGACGAGCGTGTCGATGGCTGCGGCGCTCGGCTCGGCATTGTCGTCAAAGCTCGGCATCACCGACCCGACATAGGTCACGCCGTAGGCGGCGGTGAAATAGCCGAAAGCGTCGTGATTGCTCACGAGCAGACGTTCGCCGGCGGGAACCTGGTCGATGTTCGAGTGGATCCAGCCGTCGAGTGTCGCGAGCTTGGCGGTGTACGCCGTGGCGTTGGCCTCAAACTCGGCGGCGTGGGAAGAGTCCGCCTGCGCAAGGCCGTGGGCGATGGTGCCGACCATTTTCTCGGCGTTGGCGACGGCGGTCCAGATGTGCGGATTGCCGCCGGCGTGGTCATGAGCCGCGTCGTGCTCGGCGGCGTCGTGCTGGTCGGCCTCGTCGTGGGTGGCATCGTGCGCGGTGTCGTTCGCCGCGGCATCCGAACCGATGTCGATTCCCTCATCGGAATCGATGGTGACGCCGTCGAAACCGGAGGCGGCGATGGCGTCATCGAGCCATTCTTCGAGGCCGACGCCGTTGATGACGAGCACGTCGGCCTTGCCCAAGGCAGCCAGATCAGCGACCGAGGGGTCGAAACTGTGCGCGCTCTGGTTCGGCTTGACCAGCTGGGTCAGTGTCACACCGGCCGTGTCGCCGACGATGTTGCGGGTGAAGTCGCCGACCTGGGTCGTTGTGGCGACCACGTTGAGCGTGCCATCGGCCGAGTCGCTGGTGCCCGCGGCGGTGCTGGCTCCAGTGGTTCCGGCGCAGCCGGCCAGGGTCAGCAGGGCGGCCGCCACGAGGGCGGGGACGGCGAGTTTCTTGAAGGGCACTCTGCAAAACTACGGCTATTGATAATGATTGTCAAAAGCAATAAGCGCCCGGGCCATGCCTCAACCCGCTGGGTTCACCTCGCCGAGTTTGCGCGTTCCGGTCGAGTTACCCCAGTGTGCCGGGCAAACTCGACCGCAACGCGCAAGCTCGGCGAGAGAAATACAGGCTCAAGCGCGGGGCGGCGAGAACGCTGCGTGCCCCCTGACGGGCTAGTCGAGCAGCAGCGCCGGCTCCTCGATGATGCTCGCGACGTCGGCGAGGAAGCGTGACGCGACATCCCCGTCAACGACCCGGTGGTCGAAACTCGCTCCGATGGTGGTCACGAAACGCGCGCGCACCTCGCCGTCGACAACCCACGGCTTCTGCTTGATCGTGCCGAGGGCCACGATTCCGGCCTCGCCCGAGTTGAGGATCGGGGTTCCCGTGTCCATGCCGAAGACGCCGATGTTCGTGATGGTGATGGTTCCGTTGGCCATCTGCGCGGGCGAGGTCTTGCCGTCGCGCGCGGTGATGGTGAGCTGCTCGAGCGCGCCGGCCAGCTGCAACAGGCTCATGTCCTGTGCTTCCTTGATGTTCGGAACGATCAGCCCGCGGGGGGTCGCCGCAGCGATCCCGAGGTTGACGTAGTGGCGCACAATGATCTCTTCGTCAGTGAACGTCGCGTTCACCGTGGGGTTGCGGCGTACCGCCCAGATCATCGCCTTGGCCATGATCAGCAGCGGCGACACCTTGACTCCGGCGAAGTCGGTCGAGGCCTTCAGACGCTTGACGAACTCCATTGTGCGGGTGGCGTCCACGTCGACGAAGAGGCTGACGTGCGGCGCGGTGAAGGCACTCGCCACCATGGCCTGGGCGATCGCCTTGCGCACACCCTTCACCGGGATGCGCTCTTCACGGTCGGTCGGCCACTCGGGCGTCTGGATGTTGCGGAACACGCTGACCTGGGTCGCCTCACGCAGCACATCCTCGCGCGTCACGTCACCGATCGGACCGGTGGGGGTGACGATGCTGAGGTCGACGCCGAGGTCTTTGGCCAGCTTGCGGATCGGCGGCTTGGCCAGCACACCGGCGGCCGACATCGCCGGGCGGACCGGCGGCGCCGGTGTCAACGGGGCGGCAGCGGCGGCGGGTGCCGCAGCAACGGCGGGCGGTGACATCGATTCGTGAGCGACCGCTGCGGCGTTGTGACGGATGCGCCGGGTCGGCATGGTAGCCGAGGAACCGCGTCCGACGAGCACCTGGGGTGCCTTCGACTCCAACTCACCGGAGATCGTGTCCGAAGTGTCGACAGCGGCTTGCGCGAGTTCCCGCTGCTCGGCGGAGGCGGCCGGCGCGGCAACCGGGGGAGTGGCAGCGGGTGCCGCAGCATCCGCTGCGGCGTCGGAGTCAGCGTCGGAGAGGATCGTGATGATCAGGGTTCCGACATCGACAGTGGTGCCGGCCGGCACCAGAATCTCGCCGACCACGCCGACGTAGGGCGACGGCAGTTCGACGAGCGACTTCGCAGTCTCAATCTCAACGAGCACCTGGTTGATGGTGATGGTGTCGCCGGGGGCGACCTTCCATTCCACGATCTCGGCCTCGGTCAGCCCTTCGCCGACATCCGGCAGAGTGAATTTCGACACGCTCATAGTGTGCCTTTCTTGAGGTTCTGAATCGGAATGATGAGAAGCCTCACGCTCAGTAGGCGAGGGCGCGATCGACGGCCTCGAGGATGCGGTCGGGGCTCGGCAGGAAGTGGGTCTCCACGGCAGCCGGCGGGAACGGGGTATCGAAGCCGGAGACACGCAGCACCGGCGCCTCGAGCCGGTAATAGGCCCGCTCGGCAATGGTGGCGGCGATCTCGGAGCCCAAGCTGACGAAGCCGGCGGCCTCCTGCGCAACGACGACGCGGCCGGTCTTCTCGACCGAGGCCAGGATCGGCCCGTAGTCGATCGGGGAAAGGCTGCGCAGGTCGACTACTTCGAGGCTGATTCCCTCGGCGGCGGCGATGTCGGCGGCCTGCAACAGCACGCTGACCATGGCGCCGTGCCCGATGACGGTGACGTCGGTTCCGGCGCGCACGACGCGACTGGCGTGCAGTGGCGCACCGGCCTCGGCGAAGCTGACCTCGCCCTTCGGCCAGTAGCGGCTCTTCGGTTCAAAGAAGATGACGGGGTCGTTCGAGGCGATCGCCTCACGCATCATCCAGTAGGCATCATGCGGGTTCGACGGGCTGACCACGCGCAGGCCGGGGGTATGTGCGAAATACGCTTCCGGGCTCTCCTGGTGGTGTTCGATCGAGCCAATGTGTCCGCCGTAGGGAATGCGGATGACGATGGGCATGGTCAGTTCGCCCTCATGGCGGTTGCGCATGCGGGCCAGCTGGCTGGTGATCTGGTCGAAGCCGGGAAAGACGAAACCGTCGAACTGAATCTCGCAGACCGGACGGAAGCCACGCATGGCCAGGCCGATCGCGGTGCCGATGATGCCGGATTCGGCCAGCGGGGTGTCGAGAACGCGCTTGTCGCCGAATTCGGCGTGCAGGCCTTCCGTCACCCGGAAGACGCCGCCGAGTGGGCCGATGTCCTCGCCCATCAGCAACACCTTGGGGTCGTCGAGCAGCGCCTGGCGCAGGCCGGTGTTCAGGGCCTTCGTCATGGTGAGGGTCGTGGTCGTGCCAACGGAAGCCGTCGCGGCGTTGGCCGTCACGGCGCCAACGGTTGCAGTGGTCGTGTCGCTCACGCGTCGCCTCCTTCGAAGGATGACTCGTAGCGGTCGAGCCAGGCCTTCTGTTCATCGATCAGCGGGTGCGGTTCGGCATAGACGTTGTCGAAGATCACCGAGCGGTCCGGGCTACGGATCTCGAGCGCGCGACGGCGCACATCCGCTGCATAGTCCGCTGCTTCCTCGTCGATGGCGGCGAAGAAGTCACTTCCGGCGCCGCGGCCCTCGAGATAGGTGCGGAAGCGGGCGATCGGGTCGCGAGCCACCCAGCTGGCGAGCTCGTCGGTGGTGCGGTACTTGGTGGGGTCGTCGGCGGTGGTGTGGGCACCGATGCGATAGGTGAGCGCTTCGATCAGGGCCGGGCCCTGGCCGGCGCGCGCGTCATCCATGGCCTTCGCCGTGACCGCGAAACTGGCGAGCACGTCATTGCCGTCGACCTGAACGCTCGGAATACCGAAGCCCGTGCCGCGCAGGTACAACGGCGAACGCGACTGGCGCTCGACCGGCACCGAGATGGCCCAGTGGTTGTTCTGCACGAAGAAGACCTGCGGGGTCTGGTAGCTGGCTGCGAAGACGAGCGCCTCGTTGGCGTCGCCCTGCGAGGAAGCCCCGTCGCCGTAATAGACGATGACGGCCGCGTCGGTTTCCGGGTTGCCGGTGGCCGTCGAACCGTCGAGCTGCATGCCCATGGCATAGCCGGTGGCGTGCAAGGTCTGCGAGGCGAGCACGAGTGTGTACAAGTGGAAGTTGCCGTGCTCTTCCGGGGTCCAGCCGCCGAGGGTGACACCGCGCAGCATGCGCAGGATGTCGACCGGGTCGAGGCCGCGGATCATTCCGACGACGTGTTCGCGGTATGACGGGAAGATGTGGTCCTGAGCGCGGGTCGCGTAGGCGGAGCCGACCTGGGCGGCTTCCTGACCGTGGCTCGGCACCCAGAGCGCGAGCTGACCCTGGCGCTGCAGGTTGGCCGCCTCGGTGTCGAAGCGGCGCACCACGGCCATGTCGCGGTAGAAGCGTCGGTAGTCGTCTTCACCGAGACGCTCGAGATACGGCAGGTATTCCTCGGCGGATTCGGTGGGAGCGAACACCCCTTCCGGGGTGAGAAGCTGCACCGTGGGCAGAGTGTGTGCGGGCACGGAGGCGTTATTCATGAGGGCTGCCACCGTACTAACTTAGTCGCCGGGCCGCCGTGGCCGCGGGTACGGCCTCGACAATCTCCCGGGAGATACGTCGGAGATCCTGCATTGCTTGCTCCTCGCCAATTGAAATGCGGATGCCTTCCGGATGGAAGGGCCGCACGATAAGTCCTGCCGCGTTCAACCGTTCGGCGACCTCGGTGGTCACCTCTCCGGTTGGCAGCCAGATGAAATTGCCGTGAGGCTTCGGGATGTCCCAGCCCTGCCCGACGAGGTCCTGCCAGAGCGCGTCGCGCCGTGCACTGATCGTGTGCACGCGGTCCATCAACTCACGGCTGTGCTCGAGCGAGGCGATGGCGGCGGTTGCCGCCTGCGCCGTGACCGAGAGCGGGATCGCGGTAGCACGCGCCGCGTCGAGGATGGCAACGGGTCCGAGGGCATAACCGACGCGGAGGCCGGCCAGACCGTAGGCCTTCGAGAAGGTGCGCAGCACGACCAGGTTGGGGTAGCGGGCCAGCAGCGCCGGACCGTTGACAGCGCCGGGTTCCGTCACGAACTCGATATATGCCTCATCGAGAATGACCAGGAGATCACGGGGAACGACGGCCATGAATGCGTCGAATTCGTCGCCGGTGACGATGCTGCCCGTCGGATTGTTCGGTGTGCAGACGATGACGACGCGGGTGCGACTCGTAATGGCCGCGGCCATCTCGGGCAGGTCGTGCCCATGATCGGCGCGGTTCGGCACCTGGATGCTTGTTGCGCCGGCCACCGTGACCAGTGACGGGTACGCCTCGAATGAACGCCAGGAATAGATGACTTCGTCGCCGGGGCCGGCTGCCGCGAGGATCAGTTGGGCCAAGAGGGCGACCGATCCGGATCCGACGTGTACCTCGTCTGATTCGAGTCCGAAGCGCGCGGCAAGCTTGTCACGCAGAGCAGACGCCGTGGCATCGGGGTAGCGATTGAAGGCGGTCTCAGCCTGAACCGCCTCGATCACGCCGGGAAGCGGGTCGAACGGGTTTTCGTTTGACGAGAGCTTGAATGCGGCAGCGTCGGCGGCTCGGCCCTGCCGGTAGGCGGGGAGGGCGACGATTTCAGGGCGCAGTCGAACAGTTTGCTGGTCAGAAGGGCTCACTCCGCGAGTCTACGCCGCGACATATTCGAGTAATTGCATGTGTTTGCACGGCGGTCGGGAGGCTCGTGCCGGGCAGCATCCGTCGGTTCGGCCGAGCGAGCCCGTTCCGGCGGTGCCATAGTTAACCCATGGCCCGATTTCTGCTCAAGCTGACACTCAACGCGGTCGCTCTGTGGCTCACCACCATCATCGTGGCCGGAGTTCACATGGTGCCCTACGCGCCCGACACCGTCGCCACCATCCTGACCTACCTGCTCGTCGCGGTGATTTTCGGATTCGTGAACACCATCGTCGGCACAGTGGTGAAAATCGTCGCGATTCCGCTCTACATCCTCACCCTCGGCCTGATCTCGTTCATCATCAACGGCCTGCTGCTGCTCCTTGTCGCCTGGATCTCGAGTTTGTTCGGATTCGGCCTGGTCATCGAAAGCTTCTGGTGGGGTGTGCTCGGCGCGCTGGTGCTCGGCATCATCAGTTGGCTGCTCGGCCTCCTCATTCGTCCTGTGACACGTCGGGACTATTAGCTCGCGCCGGAAGTACTGACTCGCGCCGGCCGATCAGACTCGCGTCGATCGCAGCCGGCCGCACTAATTGACCGGCGAACGGGTTCCGCGCCAGATTCCGGCACGTCCATCTGTTGTTCCCACCACCCGCACAAGCTGCTCCCGAAAAGCGTGCAGCCTCGGCTCCGGCGACGAATCGATCAGGCGAGCCGTCTCCTGATAGGTGGCCATGCTGTGCGCCGGGAGCAGAACCCCGTCGGGAAGCGGATCTGACGCGAAGACCTCGCGGCGCACGAGAAGCCGCCCGGTCGCTGCGTCAGACGTTCCACCCATCCCCGGCACAATGTCGTCGGTGTGCTCCACGGCGACGGTGTCGACGCCGGCGGGAACCGGCACACTCCCACTCGGGGCACCGAAGGTGACGGTGGCGACACTGGTGAACTCACCGGATGCCGCGACCTGCGCCGCAATCAGCCCGCCCTGTGAGTGTCCGACCTCGATCACCGGCTCGCCCGGCTGGATTCCCGCTTCACGCATGGCCTGCACCACCGCCCGATACGAACCGGACTCCTCCTCGGCCACCGCCGCGAGATTTGAGGTGAGGTCCCACGGCTCGGCAGCCGCAACCGGACTCCAGTCCACCGTGCCGCCGATGTAGACCACCCAGGCCGCAGAGCCATCGTCTCCGTAGCGTTCGACACGCACTTGGCCGCCCTCCGTCGAGAGGTCGGGGATGCGTGCGGCGAGTTCCGCGAGGCCGGCCGGCGGCGACGCCCGCACCACGTCGGGCGTTCGGCCCGGCACCGGATGCCCCGCGCGACCTTCGGAAACCGGCAGGCCCTGACGAGGCGCACCACTCGGGCCTCCGGGGCCTCCCGGAAGCACAGACACCGGTGTCTCGCGCAATAAACCATGGGGGCGGGCCACCGCCAGCACTCCCGCCGCCGATGTCGTGACACCGAGCAGGCCGATGCCGTCTTCGCCGATCGCACGCGCAACCGGCAACGGCAGGCCGAGTGCACCGGTCGCGACGTCGTCGAGCGACGACACGGCGACCCGCACGAGCGCAGCGGCCAGTGGGCTGGTGAGAAGGCGCGGGTCCACGCCGAAACCCCCGCTTGAATCCGTCGCCGGGGCCGGCCGGCCTGGTGCGGTCACTGCCTGCCTGAGCAACCAGATCACAACGCCCGTGGTCAGCGCCGGCATCGCCGACAGGGCCACCAGGGCGGCGAGCTGCGGAAACCGGCCGATCATCCAGCCGAGTGTCGAACCGGTGAGCCGCGCGGCATCCTCAGTCTGCCGCTCGGCACGCGCGTAGCCCTCAGCGGCGGCGTTCAATGCGTCGGCCAGCCGGTGGCTCTCGGCTTCCACCACATCGATCGCAATTGTCGCGCTCAGAACATCGACGCCCGGGTCGCGCGGTGACCATGCTGGGGCCGGTGCGACGGTCAACCCGCGGATGCGTGTCAGCCTGGCCTGCCAGTTCAGTGCCGCCGAGTGAAGCATCCGCATCATCGTCTCTTGGGCGAGGAGTGTGTCGGTGCCGACGAGGGTCGAGCCCCCGCCCGAGACGATGAGGCGTCCGGTCGACTCCGGCTCCGGCCGTTCGTCGCGCGTGTCGCGCCCCTCCGCCCCTGCCGCCTCCCGGACCTCCTCCTGCGCCACCTCCCGGGCCAACTACTCGACCCCTCGCAGCCGCGCAAGTCCCGCACTCACGGCCTCACAGGCGTCATCAATCGCCCGTGCGGCGCGCTCGAGTGCTACACCGAGTTCTCGGGCCCGCTCGGCGTAGCCGCGCTCTGCAGCTGAGTGCCACTGATAACCGGGTGTGCCGGTTACAAGCCTATGGACGATTTGAGCCTGCCCCTGCACCTCCTCGCGCACGATGTTCAGCAGCCACAGCTGTTCACGAAGCGCGACGAGCCGCTCGGCGTTTGCGACGCCGGTGAAAAGCGCAAGCTCCTCTGCGTCCATGGCGCCTCCCCGATTCAGATGTGGCGAGCGTGGCACGCGGGTCGCTCCTGGAGCCCCCACCTTTTCAATCGGTGAAGACTGCTTCACAACTTCAGATGTGGATGACACGCCAGTGCACCAGAATGAAGGCATGAATTCTGCGGCGCTCAGTCCTGACGAAGCGACGCCCTTTCGAATCATTTTCGTCTGTACCGGCAACATCTGCCGCTCCCCGATGGCCGAGGTGATGCTGCGGGACTTGGCGACGCGGTCGGGGCTTGGCCGGCTGATCGCCACCAGTTCGGCCGGCACCGAGGATTGGCACGTGGGGGAGCAAGCCGACAAACGCACAATCTCGGCGTTGGCCAAACGCGGCTACGACGGCAGTCATCATCGCGCCCGCCAATTCGATGCGTCGTGGTTCGCCGATCTCGACCTCGTCGTCGTGCTCGACCACGCGCAGGAGCGCGTGATGCGCAACTGGGCGCCGACCGAATACGACCGCACCAAGGTGCGTCTGCTGCTCAGTTTCGACAAAGATCAGGCGGGCCTGCGTGATGTGCCCGACCCGTACTATTCCGACGATGCGTTGTTTGACGCGGTATTAGGCATGATTGAGAGAGCAAACCACGCGCTCTTCACACAGCTCGCACCCGCAATCAGACAGGGAGTCCGATGAGTCCACTACCCCCACAGGTCCTCAGCCCACTCGATGGCCGCTACCGCGCCGCCGTCACCGACCTGGGCGAGTACCTCTCCGAGGCGGGTCTCAACCGGGCTCGCGTGCAGGTTGAGGTCGAATGGCTGATCGCGCTCACCGACCGCGGCCTGTTCGGCTCCGCGGCGCTGACGGATGCCCAGAAGGCCGCCCTGCGCCAGCTGGTCACCGATTTCGGCCAGGCCGAGATCGACGAACTCGCCGAGCTCGAGGCGACCACCCGCCACGACGTCAAGGCCGTCGAATACCTCGTGCGCCGCCGCCTCAGCACGCTCGGTCTCGACCACATCGCCGAGCTGACCCACTTCGCCGCTACGAGCGAAGACATCAACAACCTGTCGTACGCGCTCACCGTCAGCGCCGCCGTGCGCGAGGTCTGGCTGCCGAAGCTTCAGCTTGTGATCGACAAACTCCGCGCCCGCGCCCTGGAGTTCCGGGCGGATGCGATGCTCGCGCGCACGCACGGTCAGCCCGCGACGCCGACGACCCTGGGCAAAGAGCTCGCCGTCTTCGTCTACCGCCTGGAGCGCATCCAGAAGCAGATCGAACGCAACGACTACCTCGGCAAGTTCAGTGGAGCGACCGGTACCTTCGCCGCTCACGTGGCCGCCGAGCCGTCGGCCGACTGGCCCACGATCTCGCGTGAATTTGTCGAAAGCCTGGGTCTGGACTGGAACCCGCTCACCACCCAGATCGAGTCTCACGACTGGCAGGCCGAGCTCTACACCCGGGTCTCACACGCCAACCGCGTGCTGCACAACCTGGCCACCGACATCTGGACCTACATCTCGATGGGCTACTTCCGTCAGATCCCGCAGGCCGGCGCCACCGGTTCCTCGACGATGCCGCACAAGATCAACCCGATCCGGTTCGAGAACGCCGAAGCCAACCTCGAGTTGTCGTCCGCCATCCTCGACTCGCTCGCGGCGACCCTGGTCACCTCACGCCTGCAGCGCGACCTGACCGACTCGACCACCCAGCGCAACATCGGCGTCGGATTCGGGCACTCGCTGCTCGCGCTCGACAACATCCTGCGCGGACTCGGCGAGATCGATATCGACCGCACCCTGCTCGCGGCGGATCTCGACTCCAACTGGGAGATTCTCGGCGAGGCGATCCAGACGGTGATTCGCGCCGAGGTCACCGCCGGGCGCTCGAGCATCGAAGACCCCTACGCCCTGCTCAAGGAACTCACCCGCGGCAAGCGCATCGGTCAGGCCGATCTGGTCGCCTTCGTCACCGCTCTGGAGATCGGCGACGAGGCGAAGGCCCGTCTGCTCACGCTGACGCCGGCCGGCTACGTCGGCCTGGCCGACTCGCTGGTCGACCGCCTGAACTAATAGTTCAACCACAACAGGCCCGGCCACCGAATCGGTGCCGGGCCTGTTGTTGTATGGCCGGGGCCAATCTCGTTGATCGAGGAGCGCCCGACGCCGTCGGCCGCGTCTCGAGATCGCGCGAGCCGATCTCTGACCGCGGGTCGGCTTAGTGCCCGTGGTCCTGCTCGTCGAGGTCGTTCCGCTCGGCCTCGTCGGGCTTCACATTGAGCGCGAACATGGCGATGACAACGAGCACGACGATGAAGGTGATGCCGAGCGCGATCACCGAGAGCATGATCTCGCGCGTGGTCAGCAAGATGGTGAGCCCCACGAACAGCGCCATCACGCCGGACAGGCCGACGAGTTCGACGGGCTTCAACCGGTCTGACCGGCTGGGCTTCTGGGGAGTGTTTGAGGTCACGAGATGTCCGAATCTTTGGCTGCTGATGTGGCTGCTGCGGGGGTCGACGCCCATTTCAGGGAGAGCCCGCCGATCACAAGGTAAACGCCGAGGACCACGAAGTAGGCCCCCAGCAGGCCGACCGACACGACGGCATGCGGCGGAAGAATGAGAAAGACCAGCGCGAGGATCGCGGTCAACGCACCCATCGACATCCAGTCTCTGGCGGATGCCGACTTGCCGCGGGCCCGGGTGCCGCTGTACAGCTCAAGGAATCCGGTCACTGCGCCCCAGACGCTGACCAAGTAGAGGAAGAAGCCGAGGCCGCCGCTGTGGAAGGCCAGGGCGAGTGCACCGAGCACCACGCCGGCAATGCCCTGCACGAGAAACAGGGTGCGCGCCCGGGCGTCGCCCAGGGTGAGCCAGCTCCCGACCGCGACGAGAATTCCGCTCAGCACGGCAAAGGCGCCGAAAGCGACAAGACCCAGTTCGGGCGAGTGGTCGGCGTTGAACGTGATCACCGCGGCGGGGATCAGCGCGAGAACTGCGCGGCCGATCGGAACAGTCCAGTATCGTCGTTCAGCAGCGGTTGCAGCCGGGGCGTTCACCACGCGGGGACCTCTTTCACTGGCGGGTTCTATCCCCATTAGTCTACGCGCGCGTCAGGACCGCGGTTCCCCGCGCACGGCCCGGCCCAGCGCGCCGTCCTCTGACGACTCAGAGCGCTTTGACCGCGCTCAGTACCTGGGTCAGCGAGTCCTTCGCATCGCCGAAGAGTAGCGACGTTTTCGGGTCATAAAGCAGCTCGTTTTCGATTCCAGCGAATCCGGGGCGCATCGACCGCTTGAGAAAAATGACCTGGCTGGCATCGCCCACCTCGAGGATCGGCATTCCGAAGATGGGGGAGCCGGGGGAGGACTTGGCCGCCGGGTTGACGACGTCGTTGGCGCCGACGACGAGGGCGACATCTGTGTTCTTGAACTCCGGATTGACCTCGGCCATCTCCTTGAGCGATTCGTAGGGAACGTTCGCCTCGGCCAGCAGCACGTTCATGTGACCCGGCATCCGGCCGGCGACCGGGTGGATGGCGAAAACCACCTCTGTACCGCGGGCTTCGAGGGCCGTGGCCAGCTCGGCGACCGCATGCTGACCCTGGGCGACCGCAAGGCCATAGCCCGGCACGATCACCACGCGCTGCGCGTAGCCGAGCAGCACCGCGACGTCGTCTGGCCCCATCGACCGCACCGGTCGCTCGCTCTGCACCGTCGACCCCGCCGTCGAGCCGCCGCGGAACGCGCCGAACATGATTCCGCTGACGCCGCGGCCCATGGCGGATGCCATCGCCCGGGTCAGGATGGTTCCACTGGCGCCGACGAGGGTGCCCGCCACCACGAGCAGCACATTGCCCAGCACGACTCCCGACGCGGCGACCGCGAGGCCGGTGAAGGCGTTGAGCAGGGAGATCACGATGGGCACGTCGGCCCCGCCGACCGGCAGCACGAGCATCAGCCCGGCCACCAGCCCCAGCGCGAGAAGCACTGAAGCCCAGCCGATCGACCCGGTGGCGATCACGAATCCACCGGCGGTGAGCGCGGCGACGACCACCAGGATGCTGACCCAGCGCATCCCGGGGAACACCAGCGGGCGGGTGCTGATCAGCTCCTGCAGCTTGGCCACCGTCACCGCGGAGCCGCCGAACGAGACGGCTCCGACGAGCATCGTGAACACGATCGCGAGACGCACCCACGGGTCGGTGTTGTGACTGAGTTCCAGTACCGCGACGAGTGCAGCCGCCCCGCCGCCGACCCCGTTGAACAGGGCAACCAGTTGCGGCATCTGGGTCATCTGCACGCGGCGGGCGATCGGCGCAGCGATCGCGGACCCCACGGCAATTGCGAGAAGGATGTAGGGAATGTTGTCGAGTTTCGTCGAGAGGAACACCGTCACGACGGCGAGCAGCGCGCCGCCGGCGCCGATCAGATTGCCGCGGCGAGCCGATTTCGGCGAGCTGAGGCCTTTGAGGGCGAGGATGAAGCAGACCGCAGACACCAGATAGAGCAGTGCGGTCCATTCGGGGGAGAGGAGACTCACTTGGTACCGCCCTTCGGTCCGCTGGCCTTCGCTGTGCCGACCGCGCTGCCCCGACCACGGAACATCTGCAGCATCCGGTCGGTCACCACGAACCCGCCGACCAGGTTGGCGGTGGCGAGCACCACGGCCAGCAAGCCGATGCCCAGCACCCACGGGTCTTCGGCTTGGCCGGCGACGATGATCGCGCCGATCAGGATGATGCCGTGAATCGCGTTAGCGCCGGACATCAGTGGGGTGTGCAGGATGCTCGTCACCTTCGAGACGACTTCGAAGCCGACGAAGACGGACAACACGACGACGGTGAGCAGGGTGATCGGGTCCATCAGCGGTCTCCTTCCGGGGAATCTGCTCGTTCAGTGTGTTCCCGCAGCAAGGCGGCGGTCGGCTCATGGCGCACCTCGCCGCCGCGGGTCACGCAGGCCCCCGCGATCACCTCGTCATCGAAGTCGGGAGCCACCTGCCCCTCGGACGTCATCAGCGCCAGCAGATTCGCGACGTTCTTCGCGTAGAGACGCGAGGCATCGCTCGGCATCGTGGACGCCGCATCCGCCAACCCGACGAGGGTCACGTGGCCGTCGCCGGCCGCGGTCGGCACCAGCACATCCTGCCCAGCCACAACGCCTTCGACGTTGCCGCCCGATTCCGCGGCCAGGTCGATCACCACCGAGCCGGCGCGCATCCCCGCGACCATCTCGCTGGTCACGAGCAGCGGGGCGGCGCGGCCGGGGATGGCCGCCGTGGTGATCAGCACATCGGATGTCGCCACATGCGGGGCCAGCAGCTCGCGTTGGCGCACCGCCCGGTCTTCACTGAGGGCGCGGGCGTAGCCGCCGGTGCCCTCGGCTGCGGCGGCGTCGAGGTCGAGGTCGATGAAGGTTCCGCCGAGCGAGCGCACCTCGTCGGCGGAGGCGGGGCGCACGTCGTTGGCAAAGACGCGGGCGCCGAGGCGTTTCGCCGTGCCGATCGCTTGCAGGCCGGCGACACCGGCGCCGAGCACGAGCACGCGCGCAGGCGGGATCGTGCCGGCGGCGGTCATGTAGAGAGGGAAGAAGCGGGGATAGCGGGAGGCTGCCTCGATCACCGTGCGGTAGCCGGCGACGAGCGCCTGCGAACTGAGCGCATCCATCGACTGGGCGCGGGAAATGCGCGGAACCAGCTCAAGTGCAAACGAGGTGACCTGGGCTTTCGCCAGTGCGGCGATGGTGGGCAGCTCGGTGGCGGGGGAGCCGAGACCGATGCTGATCGAGCCAGCGGCCAGCGAGCCGGCCTGTCCCGGGGTGAGCGGGCGCACATGGAGGAACACGTCGAGGGCGCCCGGCTGCAGCTCGGGAACAACGTGTGCACCGGCATCCGCATAAGCGGCATCGGCGATGCCCGACTCGGCGCCGGCCCCTGCTTCGATCTCGACCTCGAGGCCGAGGGCCACAAGTTGGGCCACCGTCTCGGCGGTGGCCGCGACGCGGCGTTCGCCCGCGCGTCTCTCTCGTGCAATGCCGACCTTCATACGCACCTCCCGCTCTACACGGCGCCGGTGGCGCCTCGCAGAACCGCAAGGCCGGCGCGGCGTCGCGCACTGGTGTTCGTAGCGTAGCGGTCTCGCGCCGAAAACCGGGAGGATCACGCCGATCCGCGCCTCAGTTCGCGGCCGGAGCCCCCATGAAACCGTCGGGGTCGGTAAAGGAGCCGGTGTCGCTTGATCGAGCCGGGGAGTTGAGCCGGAACGGCGGCGGCACCTTCGCGGTCATCGACGAGGCTCCACGTGACAAGGCAGCGGCCGCGACGATCCACGATGATTTTGCGGAAGCCCGAATCGATGAATGGGCGGAGTTTTTAGCCGATTGCGGCAAGTTCGACGACGAGATTGTCCGTGAGATCGAGAACCGGAAGTTCACCTTTGGCGAACTCGAGGGGGTACCGGGACCTGAAGAAGCGCGACGTACTCGTGCTTCCCGAAGCTGACGCGGCCGAAGCACGCCTGCAAACCTGCGTGCCCAATTTGGATGCCTACGCCGAGCTGGTCTACCAAGCGGTCACGCCCCCGACATCGACGCCCCCCTCCGACAGTCACTAACCTTCTTCCATGACGCCGGTCAAGAGGTCTGAGAAGTGGCCCGTTTCGCTGCCCGATGCCCGCTATTTCGCGGTGACCTGGGGCATCCCCGATACCTACGGTGGGATGACCAGCGTGCTCCTGCATCGATCCCGTGCATTTCAGCAACTCGGCGGCCAGGCCGTCGAGGTGCTCACCTTCGATGGACGCCCCGACTACCCGACGGTGGAACGCGACTTGCGTGAGCGGGGAGAGCTGGTGCCGACCATGAAACTGACGAATCTCTGGGACTGGCTGCGTGACAACGAAACTCCGCCGAACGCGCCGGGTACGCTCAGGCTCGACAAGCACTCGTTCGCCCCGCTCGATTTCAGCCCCGAGTACTCCACTGCGTCACGCGACGGTCGCGAACTCACCCGGACTCGGGTCGCTATCGACGGGGGCACGACGCTTCAGGTCGACTACTACCGACTGGATGGGTCTCTTCTGGCCAGTGATCGTCGCGACATCCTGGAGCCCGGCACCCTGGGCGGCCGCTCGGTAGTACTCTGCGATAGGGCTGGTCGACCAGTGCGGTCCTGGGGGTCGATCTGGGGGCTCTACCGGTTCTGGCTCGATCGACTGCGTGGAGGCACCCCCTCGATCATGATTGTCGACAGCAAGACGTCAGCGAGATTCATGCTTGGATACCGACGCGACGACGCTGTCACCATCCACGTTATCCACGGTACTCATCTCTCCGATTCGGACCCCGGCATCATCCGGGCATCACGTACCGCAGTCTTCGGCAGGCTCCCTGAATTCGATGCCGTCGTCGTGCTGACCCGGCGTCAAAAATCCGACATTGAACGGTTGCTTGGGCCGGTGCCCAACCTGACTGTGATACCAAACAGTACCGATCTGACTGTCGAAACTGCTGTTTCCGCCGTTCGCCCGGCGGGACGTGGTGTCGTCATCTCCCGGCTCAGCGAATTGAAACAGGTCGACCATGCTGTGCGTGCCACCATTGCCGCGGTCGGCGCCAGCACGCATCCCGTATCGCTTGACATCTACGGGGACGGCAACCAGCTCGTCGCACTCGAACAGCTCATTCAGGAGCACGACGTGACAAGCATGATTCGACTGCACGGATATAGAACAAATGCCCGTGCGGAACTCGCGTCAGCATCGTTCCTCCTGCTGACCTCACGATCCGAAGCTTTTGCGCTAGTTGTACTTGAGAGCATGGCCGCGGGCTGCATCCCCATCGCCTACGACGTACCCTACGGGCCGGCTGACATCATCAGCCACGGCCGCAACGGATTCCTGGTGCCGGAGGGCGACGAGGCAGCCCTCACCGAAGCGATCCTGACCCTCCAACACCTGAGCCCCGCGCAAGCGACCAGGATGCGAAAAAGCGCACGGCGCACAGCTCAGCACTTCTCCGACCTCGCCGTCACCCGGCTCTGGGCGCGACAACTGCAGCGCAACGCTCGGCAAAAATTTCGGCGCGCCCCGAGTCGTAGCCAGGATCAGTAGGGCAGCGATCATCACGCCCGTGGCCGCCGTCACGCTGCCGGTGGGCCGCCGTTCGGGAACAGTCCTCGTCCCGCACTAAGTACCAGTAGATGAATGAGGAGAGAGTACTCGTCGAGGAGTTTGCGCTCCCTTAGCGACTGGATCAGCGCTCCACTGCCACAATCGCGATGTCCCGGCCCGGAATATCCGATCTAGCCGCGGAATTTACAGTACTGTTACGCCCCAGCCACCATGTCGGCGAACCGCGAGTAATGGCCGTGGAATGCGACAGTCACCGTGCGGGTCGGGCCGTTACGGTGCTTGGCGACGATGAGGTCAGCCTCGCCGGCACGCGGATTGTCTTTCTCGTAGGCGCTCTCGCGGTGCAGCAGGATGACCATATCGGCGTCCTGCTCGAGCGAACCTGATTCACGAAGGTCGGAAATCGCGGGCATCTTGTCGGCACGCTGTTCCGGTCCACGGTTCAGCTGCGACAGGGCGATGACCGGCACCTGCAGTTCCTTCGCCAAAAGTTTCAGCGCACGCGAGAACTCGCTGACTTCTTGCTGGCGCGATTCGACGCGCTTGCCAGAGGTCATCAGCTGCAGGTAGTCGATCACGACGAGCTCCAGGCCGACGCGCTGCTTGAGGCGTCGGCACTTCGCGCGGATCTCGACCAGGGTCATGTTCGGGCTGTCGTCGATGTAGAACGGGGCGTCGTTGATGCGGCCGCGGGTCTGGGCGATCGTCGTCCAGTCGCGCGCCTCGACGGTTCCCTTGCGCATACTCTGCAGCGGCACTGACGCCTCGGCGGCGAGCAGACGCATGGCGATCTCGCTGCGACCCATTTCGAGCGAGAAGAAGACGCTGGGCTTGTCGCTCTTGATGGATGCTGCGCGACAGAAGTCGAGGGCCAGGGTCGACTTTCCGAGGGCGGGCCGGGCGGCGACGATGATGAGCTGACCGGGGTGGAACCCGTTGGTGAGCTCGTCGAGTTCGGCGAATCCGGTCGGGACACCCGACATTCCACCGTCTTTGAGCTTCGCCGCCTCGATCTCATCGATGGCCACGCCCACGGCTTCGGACAGTGGAACGTAGTCTTCGGTCTCACTGTTCGCGGTCACCGAATAGATCTCGGCCTGCGCGGTATTGACGATGTCGAGCACTTCGCCTTCGCCGGCGTATGCCATCTGCACAACGCGCGTGCCGGCTTCGACGAGGCGGCGCAGCAGGGCACGTTCGGCGACGATCGAGGAGTAGAAGCCGGCGTTGGCGGCCGTCGGCACCAGGCTGGTCAGGGTGTGCAGGTACTCGGCGCCGCCGGCCCGCGAGAGCTCGCCGATCTTGGTGAGCTCGTCGGTGACCGCGATGACATCGGTCGGTTCACCGTGCGAGTAAAGCGAGAGGATCGCGTCGAAGATGATCTCGTGCTTGGGAATGTAGAAATCGGTTCCGCGCACGGTCTCGACGACGTCGGCGACGGCATCCTTGCTGAGCATCATGCCGCCGAGAGCGCTCTGCTCGGCGAGCAAGTCGTGCGGGGGAACGCGCTCGTGCCGCGTCTCGGTCGCGCGTCGGTCGCTTGCCTGCTCGGATAAACCTAGGTGAGCGAGTGACACGTCGCGCCTCAACTTTCTCTTGTGTTTCTTGTCTAGCCGCACCCACTGACAGATACGGTCTGACGCGCGCGCACGCCTCGAATACCGGCGCATGCCCACCCTAAGGACGACTCTCCACCGCTCCAAACACCCTTGTGGATAACTCTGTGGAGAATCTGGGCGAAACGCCGCCTGGCATGTGCACTACCTGTGTACTGGCATGTGGATAACTTAATTTCTTTTGACGAAAATTAGTATCTGACCAGGTATTTAAACTATCCACACCTGTGTGGAGAAAGCTGCTTCAAGTACACCTTGAAGGTTGCCGATAATCGGCCACCCCTGTGCACAAAGCGGTGGACAAAGCTGTGGAAAAGTGGCGAATTTGCGCCCTTAACGGGGTGTAGCGGCGAACCCCGTGAGGGATCCGCCGCTACAGAAAAGCTCTGCCTTACTTGGCAGCGACCACCAGAAGGGTGATCGTGGCGCTGAGCTCGTCGCGCAGACGGACAGTCGCCGTGTGCTCGCCGGTCAGCTTGATCGGGCTGAGCTCGATCTTGCGCTTGTCGATGGCGCCCAGGCCGGCAGCGGCCACAGCGTCAGCAACGTCGGAGGTCTTGACGGAGCCGAAGAGGCGTCCGCCGGTGCCGGTCTTGACGACCAGCTTGACCTTGTTGGCTTCGAGGGCAGCCTTGAGAGCCTGCGCCTCTTCGAGAGTGGCGTGTTCGCGAGCCGCGCGAGCGGCCTTGATCTGTTCGATCTGCTTTTCGCCACCACGGGTCCACGTCACAGCAAAGCCCTGGGGAACCAGGTAGTTGCGGGCGTAGCCGTTCTTGACGTCAACGACGTCGCCAGGTGCACCGAGGCCGGAGACCTCGTGCGTCAGAATGAGTTTCGACATGTGAGGGCTCCTTACCGGCCTGAGCCGGCGTAGGGCAGCAAGGCCATTTCGCGGGCATTCTTGACGGCACGCGCGATGAGGCGCTGCTCCTGGACGGAGACGCCGGTGATACGGCGGGCGCGGATCTTTCCACGCTCTGAGATGAACTTGCGGAGGGTCGCGACATCCTTGTAGTCGATAACACCAACGCGAATGGACTTCGCGGGGGCGGCGTTCTTGCCGCCCTTGGCTCCGCGGAGTGGCTTGCGGCGGTCGCCGCTGCTCTTTCCAGCCATGATTTCCTTTGCTTTCTTAAGTGTGCGTTTCAGGCAGTAGCCGTGAGGCTCGGCCTAGAAGGGGGTCTCGTCGCTGAAGTTGCCCGGGCTGTTCCAGACGTCTCCGCCCGAAGCGACAGGCGCTGCGGCCGGAGCACTGGGTGCCCAAGGTTCTTCGTTTCCGCCGCCGGCGGGTGCGCCGCCTCGGCCGGATGACTGCGCGCGCGTGAGCGAAGCGGTGGCGTAGCGCAGGCTGGGGCCGATCTCATCGATCTCGAGCTCCATGCTGGTGCGCTTCTCACCTTCCTTCGTCTCATACGAGCGCTGCTTGAGACGCCCGGTAGCGATGACACGGGAACCCTTGGTCAATGAACCTGCGACGTGTTCGGCGAATTCACGCCAAACGCTTGCGCGCAGGAACAATGCGTCGCCATCTTTCCACTCGTTAGCTGCGCGATCGAAATTGCGCGGAGTGGATGCGATGGTGAAGTTGGCAACCGCCAGCCCGTTCTGCGTGTAACGCAGCTCCGGATCGCTGGTGAGGTTGCCCACCACGGTGATTACGGTCTCGCCGGCCATGAGCTACTTGTCGCTTGCCTTGTCGGCGGCAACTTCAGCAACGGCCTCGACCGGTGCTTCGGCGGCAGCAGCAGCAACAGGCTTCGCAGCAGCGGCAACCTTGGCGGCCGGTGCGGCAACCTTGGCGTCGGGCTTAGCGTCGGTCTTGACCGGAGCAGCCTTCGGGTTGGCAGCCTTGCGGGCGGCCTTCTCGTCAGCAAGCTTCTTGGCCTCGACTACCTGTGCGATGCCTTCTTCTGCGCGGAGAACCTTGGTGCGCATGACGGCTTCGGAAAGGCTCAGCTGGCGGTCAAGTTCGACCGTCGCTTCAGAGCTAGCGGTGAAGTCAACGACGGCGTAGATGCCCTCGGTCTTCTTGTTGATCTCGTATGCGAGACGGCGGCGACCCCAAACGTCAACCTTGTCAATGGTTCCACCGGCGTTGCGAACAACGTTCAGGAACTTGTCAAGGCTGGGAGCTACGGTGCGCTCATCGATCTCGGGATCGAGGATAACCATCAACTCGTACTGATGCATGACTAACCCACCTCCTTCGGACTAAAACGGCTGCAGACTTTCTGCAACAGGAGGGTTGTGCATGTGTTGAACGTGGAGGCCGGGAATCCGGCACACAGACAACCTGCCAAGCGTACCCGATCTCAGCCTGGGAAACCACCGTTTGGCGCCGGCGCTGTCCGCGCGCTCCTTCCGTCGAGTTTGACACCTCCGGTCGAGGCACCCTGCTGTGCCGGGGAATGTCGACCGCAAGTGTCAAACTCGGCGGGGATGCCGATGGGGAAACAGAAGAAGGGGGCATCCCGCTGAGAACGACCATGGTGCGCAAGCGACTCGTCACGAGCATTCCGTCAATCGCGACGACGTCACCCTCGCTCAGCACCTCATGGTGCCAGCGGATGCCGTTCTTCGATTCCCGGGTTCGCCCGCCCAGCGCAGTCAGGTGCACGTCGCTGGGCCACCGACCGAAGATCGGAAGACCCCAAATTCTGGCCGCCGAAAGATGCGACACCACTGCAGAGGATTTTCGGGTGAGCACCGCGGCGGTGATGCGCAGGAGATAGCGGGCGTCGTCATCCGCGGCGTTCCACACTTCTGCAGAACGTAAACCCCGCGCAGCAACCGGGCCTGGTGGCCGGCCACCAGCCCTCGACGCAGCGCACGCGCATCGTTGCCCACGAGCTTGAGGTCGCGGGCGAGCACGAGGGTGGAGCCTGTCGACTGAAGGTTGTTCATCACCCGATACTGCGGCAGCCGCTCTGACCCACACCGGCTCACGGCGACCGGCGTGCATAACTTCCGCACCACCATCCTGTGAGGGACTGAGGGAGGGACCAGAGGAAGGGGGACCCCTCGCCGAGTTTGACCGTTGCGGTCGAGACACCCTGTTGCGCCGGGGAAAGTCGACCGCAAGTGTCAAACTCGGCGAAATGAGCCCGGGGATCAACTACGCCATCGACGACATTGCCCAGCACCGACGAACCGTAACCTGGTCAGATGGTGTCGCGCACGAGGCGACGCGCTAGACCTCGCGCTCAGCCCACCACGCCTGCAATCGGCGGGTCGCCTCTTCGTCGCCGAGTGGGCCGTCGTCGAGGCGCTGCTCGAGCAGGTAGCGGTAGGCCTCACCCACCTCGCGCCCTGGCCGGATGTTGAGGATGCGCATGATGGCCTCGCCGTCGAGATCCGGCCGCACCGCGGCCATCTCCTCCTGCTCGGCGAGAACCGAGATGCGGTGCTCCAGGTCGTCATAGGCGAAGCCCAAGCGATCGGCCTTGCGGCGGTTACGCGTCGTCACATCGGCGCGCGTCAGAATGTGTAACCGCTCAAGCTGGTCACCGGCATCCCGCACGTAGCGACGCACGGCGGAATCCGTCCAGGCTCCCTCGGTGTAACCGAAGAACCGGAGGTGCAATTCGATCAGCAGGGCCACCGCATTGATGGTGTCGTTGTCGAAACGCAGCGCGCGTAGACGCTTCTTCGCCAGCTTCGAACCGACGACGTCATGGTGGTAGAAACTCACCACTCCGCCCGGCTCCAGCCGTCGGGTCGCCGGCTTTCCGATGTCGTGGAACAGCGCGGCCAAGCGCACGATCAGGTCGGGGCTGTCGAGATTTCCTCGCGCCACTTCATACTCGATGGCCTGGTCGAGCACGGTAAGTGTGTGCTGGTAGACGTCTTTGTGGTGGTGGTGCTCGTCGATTTCGAGTCGGAGCGCCGGCAGCTCGGGCAGCACGAACCCGGCCAAGCCGGAGTCGACGAGCAGCTCGAGACCCGCCCGAGGCGTCGGTGAACGCAGCAGCTTTGTCAGCTCCTCGCAGACACGCTCCGCCGAGATGTTCTGGATGCGATCCGACATCTCCTCGAGAGCGGCAGCGGTGTCGATGTCCAGCGTGAAACCGAGCACGGCGGAGAAGCGCACGGCCCGCATCATCCGCAGCGGGTCGTCACCGAACGAGATCTCCGGAGCGGCCGGGGTGCGCAACCTCTTCGCCAGCAGGTCGTCGATGCCTCCCGCCGGGTCGACAAGAGTCAGCTGGGGGAGGCGCAGGGCCATGGCGTTGACCGTGAAGTCGCGGCGCATCAGATCGTCGTCGAGGCTCGAGCCGAAGACCACATCGGGCTTACGGGTCGCGCCGTCGTAGCTGTCGGCGCGGTACGTGGTGATTTCAACGGTTTCGCCGGCGATCTTGGCGCCGATCGTGCCGAAGGCTCGCCCGATGTCCCAGTGCCCCTCGGCGATGGGCTTGACGATCGCCAGGATCTGGTCGGGAGTCGCGTCGGTGGTGAAATCAAGATCGTTGATCTCACGCCCGAGGAAGGCGTCGCGAACCGGTCCTCCCACGAGAGCGAGCTCGTGACCGGCCTTCGCAAATGCGTTCGCCAGTCGGGACACCGTGGGGGAGGCAGCCAGGTCGCCCAGTCGCGCGAGGGCTGCCGCGACGCTCTGCATGACCCCAATAGTAGTTGCTGCTGCAGACTCCGACTCCCCAGCGCAGGTTTCTCCCGGCCTCAACGCCGTAGAATCCCCTACATGGTGGCCGAGTCAATTCCCGAGCGTCGGCCTGTGCTCCCCACTTCTTCAGTCACGCGATTTGCGCGAACGCGCACCGTGTTCGCCGCTGTGCTGGTCGGCATCGTGACCGCCGCATCCGCTGTTCTGATTCCGTCGGCCGCACAGGCCGCCGCACCGTCGTCGGCAGCGCAGACCGCCGCACTCGGATCGCCGAGCACGTCGGTGAAGTCGGTAACCCCCGAAGACGGTGTGAGCGTTCAGCTTTCTCCCACGGCGTCTGTCGTGCTGCGGCCAGGCGAAGATCTGCGCGTCACCGCCACCGTCGCCAACCACACGCCTGACGCACTTCCCCCCAGCACCATCGACGTGTATCTCGCCGAAAACGCCTTGACCAGCCGCACCGCAATCGATGAGTGGCTGAATCCCGACTCCACCGGTGAAACGCCCGGCGACCTGTTGCTGAGCCAGCCGTTGCCGACTGAGATTCAGCCGGGGCACAGCACCACTGTCGACATTGTCGTGCCGGCCGCGAACATCGGTCTCACGACCAACAACGTCTGGGGAGCTCGCGGAATCGCGGCCACTCTCACGACGGATGAAGTGGAGTTGGCCGACGCACGCAGCACCTTCGTTTGGGTGTCGGGCGAGCCGATCACCCCGATCACGCTGGCCACAGTCTTTCCGCTCACCGTTCCCGCCGGCTCTGCCGACTCCTCCGGCCTGATTCCCGCCGACACCTTGGCGAGTCTGACGAGCCCGAGCGGGCAACTCAGCCGTGAACTCGCCGCGGTCGCCAACCGCCCGGTCACGCTCGCGATCGACCCGATGATCCTCGCCTCGATCCGAATCCTTGGCAATTCGGCCCCCGTCGACGCCGTGGATTGGCTTGACCGCCTGACCCAGGCCACGAACGAGTCATTCCCGCTCAGTTATGCGGACTCCGACATCGCCCTGCAGGCACAGGCGGGCGCCCCGACACTGCTCGCACCGATTTCGTTCGAGCAGGACATCGATCCGTCGCTCTTCACCACTCCACCGGCCACCGAGGGTGAGCCCGTCGTCCCGCTGGTTCCTCCCGCCTCGGGTGAGTCGACGCCGCCCTCGCCCTCGCCGACTCCGACACCGACATCGGGACCCGTCGTTCCGCCGACGACCGCTGAACTGCTCGACTTCAACTACACCACGACGGATGTCGGCTGGCCGAGCGCGGGAGTGGTCAGTTCGGCCGATCTGGCCGTCTTTGCGGCGAGTGGTCTCGGCTCCACGATCCTTTCTGGTGCGAACGTGGACAACCCTGATTCGAGCGTCGTTCCTAATTCCGCACTCGAGCTCGATCACACGGTCGGCTTGACCACCGATGACGCCCTTCAGAGCTCACTGCGGGCCGCAGCCGGCGCCTCCAGCCTTGACGCTTGGCGCGGGGCAATGGCCGAGGCCTCCGCACTGCTCGCGGTTGTCGCGGCCGAACAGCCGAACGCGACCCGAACCCTCCTGACGACGTTCGACCGCGCCAGCACCGCATCCCAGCCATTTCTCGCACAGACTCTTGACGCGCTGGAGGCGACTCCCTGGCAGAAGCCCGGAACACTTCAGGCGGCTCGCTCCGCCACCCCGACGGCCGACGTCACGTTCGCGTCGCAGTCCGAGCCCGACGCTCGAGTGGACACATCGACGCACCTTCTGACGCGCGAAACCGAGCTCAGCGCATTCTCGACAGCGTTGGCTGCCCCCCTTGAAGTGACCGGAACCGCGCGCCTCGAGGTGCTGTCGCTGCTCTCGGTCGTATGGGAATCGCAGTCTGCGGCCTGGCACACTGCTGCCGATGCGAGTCTTGCCGCGTCACTGGAGGTTCTGAACTCGGTCGTTGTGACAACGAAGGGTCCGATCAATGTCGTCGGCAGCAAGGTCGACATCCCCGTCACTCTCACCAATGCGCTCGACCAAGCGGTCACCGTGCGGATTGATGTCGTCCCGTCGAACGGTCGCCTCATCGTCGGCAGCGACACAGTCGCAACGATTGATGCAAACTCGGCTCGAGCAGTGAAGGTTCCGGTCACCGCCGCGGTGGGCAATGGCGAAGTGACCCTGCGAGTCTCACTCTTCTCTCCGACCGGAGTCCCCATCGGTCAGCCCGGCATGATCGCGATCAATGTGCGTGCCGACTGGGAGAGTCTCGGGACCGCAATTTTCGCCCTGCTCGTTGTGCTGTTCTTCGGGTTCGGGGTCTGGCGCAACATCGCGCGCCGTCGCAAGAGCCGCGCCACGCCGCCAGAGACGGATGCTGACACCAGCGAGGCTGCGGACGGCGAGGCCGTGGATAGTGAAGCTGAAGGCAACGTCGTTGAAGACGGCGGCACGGACCTCGAATCGGCGGAATCAGCCTCCGATTCCCTGACGTCCGACCCCCTAACAACAAAGGAACCGTCCAAGACGGTTACGGATTCTGGAGATGACGTACGTGAGTAACGCAGGTATCGGCCGGGCGAGTGCGCTGCTCGCCTCCGGCACGATCGTCTCCCGTGTGCTCGGTTTCGTGAAGGTCATCGTGCTGGCCAGGGCGATTGGTGTGCTCAGCGTCGCCGACGCTTTCACCGTCGCGAACCAGCTCCCGAACACCGTCTATGTGATTGTGGCCGGTGGCGTCTTGACCGCGGTTCTCGTGCCCCAGATCGTCAGGTCGGCCCTGCACGATGACGGCGGCACTCGCTACATCAACAAGCTCGTGACCGTGGCCCTCGTCATCATCGGCGCTGCGACCATTCTGGCGACGATCCTCGCCCCGTTCCTCACCGAACTGGTTGCCCCGAGATTCAACGAGCAGCAACTCGCGCTGGCCGTTGCCTTCGCCTATTGGTGCATTCCCCAGATGTTCTTCTATGGGCTGTACACCGTGCTCGGGGAGGTGCTGAACGCCCGTAAATCGTTCGGCCCGATCACCTGGGTTCCGGTGTTGAACAACGTCATTGCCATCGCCGGCATCATCGCCTTCATGCTGATGTTCGGCACCGACCCCCTCGGCGCGCGCGACGCCTCCTCGATCACCCCGCTGATGATCGCGGTGCTGGCGGGAAGTGCCACCCTCGGCGTCGTCGTGCAGGCCGTTTCCCTGTTCTACTTCTGGAACCGGATCGGCCTGCGCTACCGCCCCGACTTCCGTTGGCGGGGAGTGGGCCTCGCCGCTTCGGGCAAGATGGCCTCGTGGACATTCGGCATGATCCTGCTGACCACGATCGCGGGAGTCATCGAGACACGCGTGGTGTCGGATGCTTCCGGTAGCGACGCGTCGGCCGCCGTGCTGGCCACGGCCTGGCTCATTTTCATGCTGCCGCACTCGGTCATCACGGTTTCTGTCGCGACGGCGTATTTCACGCGCATGAGCGAACACGCCTCACTCGGCAAGGTCGCCCTCGTGAAAGAGGACGCGTCATCCGCTATCCGCGGCACGTCTCTGATCATCGTGCTGGCCACTGCGGTGCTCGCGGTGTGCGCCTACCCGTTCGGTGCAATCTTCGTGTCGGGGAGCTTCGAGCAGGCGCAGAGCATCGGAAACGTGATCATCGCGTACATCCTGGGCCTGATCGCGTTCTGCGTTCTGTTCGTGCTTCAGCGCACGTTCTACGCGCTCAGTGACACGCGCACCCCGTTCTACTTCACCCTGTTCCAGGTGGCGCTGGTGATCATCGGTGTGGTCGGCTGCTCGTTCCTGCCCAAGGAGTGGATGGCCGCGGGAATCGCTCTGGTGGTGACCATCTCGGGAATCCTGCAGACGTTCCTCGCCGCCTACCTGCTGCGCCGCAAGATCGGCGGCATTGACGGTCGCCGCATCGTGCGCAGCCTGACCAAGTACCTCGTCGCAGCGATCATCCCGGTCATCCTGGGCGTGCTGCTCCTGGTCGCGCTCGGCGGTACCCAGGCCGGCGGATTCGCGGTTTCGGGGATCGCTTCGGCGATCGTCTCGATGATCGTGATCGGGCTCGTCATGTCCGCGGCTTACTTCGGCATTCTGCTGCTCATGCGCACAAAGGAGCTGCAGGGCTTCCTCGAGCCGGTTCTCGCCCGCCTGAAGCGCTAACCACGCACTGACACATCGCGGTGGCGACCAAACCGGCAGCGCCGTGCCTCCGAACCTCCTGTGTACCGAGGGGGAGGAACAGAAGGCTCGGAATAGCATCCGATTAGGATGTGTTGTACCGGTCAACGAGGCAGATTCCGCTGGCCTCGTCCCCAAATCTCAAGGAGTGTGCGCGTGCGCCAGATCATCATCATCGGCTCCGGCCCGGCCGGATACACCGCCGCGATCTATGCTGCTCGTGCCAACTTGAAACCGCTTCTCATCGCCAGCTCGGTTGAGGCCGGCGGCGAACTGATGAACACGACAGACGTCGAGAACTTCCCCGGCTTTGCCGAGGGCATCCAGGGTCCAGAGCTCATGACGAAGATGCAGGAGCAGGCTGAGCGTTTCGGCACCGAGGTCGTCTACGACGACGTCATCGAGCTCGACCTCACCGGCCCGATCAAGAGCATCACGCTCGGCTCCGGCGAAAAGCACGAAGCCCTCGCCGTGATCTTCGCGACCGGTTCGGCCTACCGCAAGCTCGGCCTGCCCGACGAAGAACGTCTGTCGGGTCACGGTGTCTCCTGGTGCGCCACCTGCGACGGATTCTTCTTCAAGGAGAAGGTCATCGCGGTTGTCGGCGGCGGAGACTCGGCGATGGAAGAGGCAACGTTCCTCACCCGTTTCGCCAGCAAGGTGTACGTCATCCACCGCAAGGACACCCTGCGCGCCTCCAAGATCATGCAGGAGCGTGCGTTCGCCAACGAGAAGATCGAGTTCATCTGGAACTCCGAAGTTGCCGGCATCACCGGTGCGGATGCCGTCGACGGCTTGGTTCTGCGCGACACCGTGACCGGCGCCGAGAGCGCACTCCCGGTCGGTGGACTCTTCGTCGCGATCGGCAACGACCCGCGCACGCACCTCGTTCACGGCCAGCTGGACCTCACCTCCGAGGGCACGATCGCCGTGGCCGGACGGTCGTCCAAGACCAGCCAGACCGGTGTGTTCGCAGCCGGTGATGTGATCGACCCGACTTACCGTCAGGCCGTCACCGCCGCGGCATCCGGAACTGTCGCCGCACTCGACGCGGAGCACTACCTCGCGTCACTCCCCGAAGACCTGCTGGCTGCGGCCAGTGAATCCGAACTCGCAACCGTTACCAACTAAGGAGCCCCACATGAGCGCACGCGCCGTTACCGACGCGACTTTCGAACAGGAAGTCATCAACAACGAGAAGACAGTTCTTGTCTACTTCTGGGCCGAATGGTGTGGCCCCTGCCGCGCTGTCAGCCCGATCCTTGACCAGATTGCTCTGGAGCACTCCGACAAGATCGACATCGTCAAGCTCAACGTCGATGACAACCCTGCTTTGGCTGCGAAGTACCAGATCACCTCCATCCCGGCGATGAAGGTGTTCCAGAAGGGCGAGGTCGTCAAGACCGTCATCGGCGCCAAGCCGAAGCCTGCCCTCGAAGCCGACCTGGCCGCCTACCTCGCGTAGCCGACCGTCGCCGTCTTTTCACTGACGCCACTGACCCCGTCCGGCTCACGCCGGGCGGGGTTTTTCGTGCTTAACGCGCGAGTACCGCGAAGCGGGGGAGTGACGGCCCGCCATGCATCAGACCGTACGATTGAACCCTCACCAGAACGGAAGTGACGTGACAGAACAAGGCTCCCTCCAGGCCGGTAATAACCTCGACCCGTGGTACTCCCACTACGCCGAGCGAGCCGGGGGCCTGCGTGCCTCCGAGGTGCGCGCCCTCTTCGCCGTGGCATCCCGGCCTGAGGTCGTCTCGCTCGCCGGTGGAATGCCGTTCGTCGCCGCCCTCCCGCAGGATCTCGTCATCGGCGCGATGGATCGCGTCATGCGTGAGCAGGGCGCCGTCGCCCTGCAGTACGGCTCCGGTCAAGGTGTTCCTGAACTGCGCGAGCAGATCCTCGAGGTGATGGCGCTCGAGGGAATCAAGGCCAACGCCGACGATGTGGTGGTCACCACAGGCTCTCAGCACGCCCTGGAGCTCGTCAGCAAGCTTTTCCTGGACCCGGGTGACGTCGTGCTCTCTGAGGGCCCCAGCTACGTCACAGCGATGGTGATCTTCAAGTCGTACCAGGCTGAGGTCCAGCACGTTCCGATGGACGAGCACGGCCTCATCCCCGAAGCCCTGCGCGAGCACATCACGCGCGTTCGGGCGGCCGGCAAGACCATCAAGTTCCTCTACACGATCCCGAGCTTCCACAACCCGGCCGGCGTGACGCTGAGCTGGGAGCGTCGCGTCGAGATCCTGCAGATCGCCAAGGAGAACGACATCCTGGTGCTCGAGGACAACCCCTATGGTCTGCTCTACTTCGATCGCGCCGCTCCGGATGCGATCCGTTCGCTCGACGAGGACGGCGTCGTTTATCTCGGCACGTTCTCCAAGACCCTCGCCCCCGGTTTTCGGGTCGGCTGGGCGCTTGCACCCCACGCCATCCGGGAGAAGCTCGTGCTTGCCAACGAGGCGGCCGTTCTCTCGCCGAGTTCGTTCAGTCAGCTGGTTATCTCGGAGTACCTCAAGAGCGCCGATTGGAAGGGTCAGATCAACACCTTCCGCGGCGTGTACCACGAGCGCAAGAATGCCATGATCTCCTCCCTCGAGGAGTACCTGCCCGAGCTCAGCTGGACAAACCCCAATGGCGGGTTCTACGTCTGGGTGACTCTTCCCGAGCGCCTCGACTCGAAGGCTATGCTGCCGCGAGCAGTCAAGGAGCTGGTCGCGTACACGCCCGGCACCGCCTTCTTCGCGGATGGCGACGGTCACCAGAACATGCGCCTGTCGTTCTGCTATCCCACGCCCGAGAACATCCGGGTCGGCATCCGACGCCTGGCCACGGTCATCCGTGGCGAGCTCGACTTGCTCGACACCTTCGCCGGCACCGGCTCACTGAATGCAGTGCGGGACAACCGCCGGTTCAGTGCGCCGCCGCCCAACATCTCCTAACATTCGCGAACCTGCCCAGAACAGAGCAAGGGAAACCTGATCATGACTGACTCCACTCCTCTCGACAGCGCCGCAGCAGAGCGTGCCGCAGCTGAGAGCGCCGTTCTCAACATCGTCGTGCTCGCCGGCGGCATCTCGCACGAGCGAGATGTCTCGCTGCGGTCGGGTCGCCGCGTCGCCGACGCGTTGAGCGGCCTCGGCCACACGGTGCACGTGCTCGACCCCGATGCCGGACTGCTTGCCGGGCTCGAAGCCCACCGCCCCGATGTCATCTGGCCAGCGCTGCACGGTGCAACGGGGGAGGACGGCGCGTTGCTGTCGCTGCTGGAAACCACAGGCATTCCCACGGTCGGCTCACGCGGTCCGTCAGCCGGACTCGCCTGGTCGAAGCCGACGGCGAAGGAACTCGTGCGCCGGGCCGGATTCTCCACCCCGCACGGCATCGCACTCTCAACCGAGACGTTCCGCGACTTGGGCGCCGGCAGTGTTCTCGATCACCTCGTTCGCGCGCTGGGCATGCCGCTCGTCGTCAAGCCGGCCGTCGGCGGTTCAGCCCAGGGCGTCACGATCGTCGACGACGCATCCGCGCTGCCACGGGCGATGGTCAACGCGTACACGTATGCAGATGCCGCGATCGTCGAAGCAAAGATCAGTGGCGTTGAGGTGGCCGTGACGGTCATCGACCGCGGCGACGAACCGGTGGCGTTGCCTGCCGTCGAGATCGTTCCAGTCAGTGGCGTCTACAGCTTCGAGGCTCGATACAACGCGGGGGAGACCCTCTTCTACACGCCGGCGCGGATCAGTGAGGAGACTGCCGCTCTCGTCAGTGAGACGGCGGTGGCGATTCACACGCTGCTCGGCTTGCGTCACATTTCGCGGGTGGACCTGATCATCGACGCTGACGGAACCGCGTGGTTCCTCGAGGCAAACGTGCTTCCCGGATTGACTGAGACTTCATTGGCTCCGCAGTCGATCGAGGCGTCGGGCCACTCGCTCGGCGAGGTCTATCTGGCACTGGCGCGGGCGGCGATCGCGGGCAACTGACTCACCCGCACTTTTCAACGAAGGCACATGTTTCACGTGAAACATGTGCCTTCGTTGTTTTCGGATCCCGTTGGTCGAGCTTGTCGAGACCCGAGCCCGTCGAGACCCGTTGGTCGAGCTTGTCGAGACCCGAGCCCCTCGAGACCCGTTGGTGGAGCTTGTCGAGACCCGAGCCCCTCGAGATCCGTTGGTCGAGCTTGCGAGACCCGAGCCCGTCGAGACTCGAGGGCTGGCATGTCCATGCTCCCCGCCGAGGAGACGAGCACCCCCGGCAGTCCCTCGGGCGGTAACGAGCCCGAACGTCAAACGCTCTCCCATTCCCTCGTAGTTCCGCCAAGTGAGGCCTGCGGCAAGGCACCTCGCGCCCCATCAAGGGCGTCCTCATGACACGTGCGTGCGATCGTGGCACGTCGACAATCGAGCGCCCTGAACACAAGGACGTGCCGCAATACCGGCCGCAGGGGCCCCCGATGCGTCGGGCGATTGAGAGATATCGAAGTGAGAGTTCCCTCTCGCCTAGGTCCGCCTGGCCGATCCCACAGCGCTGGCAGCGGATCAACGACGGCACGGTACTTCACTCGGACGCGAACGCCGCAACACTCCTCCCCACACCCGTTCTAGACATCCGGCCACGAAGCCAGTCGACCCGCCAGGGCGGCTACGGCTACGGCTACGACTACGGCGGGGTGCTATCGCTAGACAGGTGGCGGTGGCGAGCGGGAGGTGGTGGCAAGCGCGTCGATTAGGGAGGGGTGCGATCGGCGCTTTATGGGTCTCGACGAGCTCGACCAACGGTGCGGGAAATACTGAGTCTCGATATCGGCGGTGCCGCGCGCGGTCGATCGCCTACGGGTCGATCGCGGATATCCGTGGGGGCCGGGGAGGACGGCCACGGGCATTCCAGCTCAACAAGTGCGTCCGATTCTCGACTGATTCGATCACCGGATAGACCCGATTGGCGACCACATCAGCACCTCGTCCAACTGCTCCCATTCCTCCGAATCGCGACGAACAGCCGGCCGAGGTTCGAGAGCGGAGGTGTGTTGGAAACCCTGAAAAGCCATCTTGGATGCTGGCACGCGCGCCGCCTGTGGATTCGACCGAGGGCCAGTCCCGAGTGCGAACCGAGCCGGGAGGGCGACCTGGATAGCTGAAACAAGCAGCCTGAATTGAGCGAGAGGGGCTGCATAAGGTGAGCATCGGGAGCCAGTCGGTCGATCGATTGATCTCTTCACAAGGTCAATGTTTCACGTGAAACACGTCGGTTCTTGAGAGGGCAGGAATCATTTCTCAGTCCATTGAGAAAGATTGGCAAATCAATCGGAGGCGGATTCACCATCCAACGGGTGTGCATTGACCACCCAATCGGAGTGCGTTGACCACCGAAATCGGGGGCGTTGGGCGGCTGCGCTGGTCCGACCGGGGGCAGTCTCGAGCAGAATCGAGGAGCGAAATCTTTCGGTCAACAACCTCGGTAGCGGAGTAAATCTGGCGCCAAAGAAGGCTCGTCAAGGCTCCCAAACAGCAGCAGAAATCGGCAGCTCATTCGGTGCACTGATCCCGATTGTTGCCACAGCGCGTCATCGCTGCTGTCGGGGATTATCAAGAGACTTGGAATTCCAGCGCTTGCAACACCGCCCAAAAAGCACACCAAACGGTCCACACACCCCGATCCCGAACAGATCCGGCGCCGACTGAAAGCATGCAGATGCGCGTGAATTTCAACCGGCGTCCCAACGGCGAGAGCATGAAATTCGACGCCGAACTCTGCATTCAACTCGATGCAAGCGTGGTGCATAGAGCCAGTACGCCACCCAAATTCGAAACTCTTCGGCAACCCACACATGCCCAACTTGAGCTCACATCGCTCTTCGAGCACGCCTCGAGCACGCCTCGAACGCGCCTCAGGCCGATCGTTCGATCGAACTAAAGGTCCCATTCAAACTCGCCTGCCGCCGGAGGTGCCTTCGAGCAACTCGCGCCGGCCTGCTCCATTCGCGTTCCGAACTCATCACGTGGGCCGAATCCGACGAAAAGACGCCTTCTCGTGAGAGTTTCGTTAGTTGCAACAGAAACCAGCTCTCATCAGGCCTTTCTAGCGCGAAGCGGTCTCCGCGCAAAATCCCGATCAGTGCGGCCGAGATCGTCGGAGAATTTGCTCCTGTTGAATCCTGACGACTCGAAAATGGAGAATTCACTCGCGAGAACCGCGCGGCATGGCGACGGTGATCGCTGAGGTGGGGCACCCCCACGGTGGCGAGGTCGAAGTGATGCCTCGCAAGAGACTGGATCTCGACAAGCTCGATCAACGAATCATCGATAGTCGATCCTTACGGGAGCGAAATGCGACGAAGAGAGTATGTGAACAGGGATCGGGCAAAGTGGGGGAGCAGGTGGCGAGAGAGCAGGAGATCAGTGTGAACAACTCTGATCTCGACACGCCCGATCAACGGACCAACGCAAAGGGCGCATGTTTCACGTGAAACATGCGCCCGAAGGAGTGGGGGAGTGGTTTAGTTTGAGCCGAAACCAGGCTCGCCCAGAATCCCGAGGATGCGATTCAGGTCACCGATTGTGGCGAAATCGACAGTGACCTGCCCCTTACGTGCACTCAATTTGATTTTGACCCGGGTGTCGAGACGGTCGCCCAGGCGCTCAGCGATCTCGTTGAGCTGGCCTTGGCGTCCACCCGGTGCCGGCTTCGGAGCGACCGGTTCCTGCGGTGTCGACATCGCAGCTGCAGCCTCAGCCGCACGCACAGACAGGTCTTCGTTCACGATCTTGTCGGCCAGCTTGAGCATGCCTTCGCGGTCAGAAACCGAGAGGATCGCCCGGGCGTGACCGGCGCTCAAGACACCGGCGGCAACGCGCAGTTGAACCGATTCCGGAAGCTTGAGCAGACGCAAAGTATTGGTAATTTGTGGCCGTGACCGGCCAATTTTCGACGCGAGCTGGTCTTGAGTGATCCCAAAGTCAGACAGCAACTGCTGGTACGCCGACGCTTCTTCGAGCGGGTTGAGCTGGGCGCGGTGCAGGTTCTCGAGCAGAGCGTCGCGCAGCATGTCGACGTCGGCGGTGTCGCGCACAACCGCTGGAATGCTGTCCAGCCCGACCTCACGGGTAGCGCGCAGACGACGCTCACCCATAACCAGTTCGTACTTACCGACACGATCGGGGTGCGGACGCACGACGATCGGCTGAAGCACGCCGATCTCGCGGATGCTGTGCACCAGCTCAGCGAGGTCGGCCTCGTTGAACACGGTGCGGGGCTGCTGCGCGTTCGGAATGATGTCGGCGGGGTTCAGGTGCGCCAGGCGGGCCCCCGGTACGGCCAACAACTCGTCGGGGTAGTCAACCTCCCGCTTATTCACGCGCGGGGCATCAGCCGGGCCGGACTGTGGAAAGAATACGTCGACCGGACGCGCAGGCTTTGCGTCGTCCTGCATCGGAATCAGTGCGCCTATTCCACGGCCGAGGCCAGTCCGTTTCGCCATTAGCGCTGTGATCCTGTCTGTGGTGCGCCCCGACGGGCGATCTCTGCCGCTGCTTCGAGGTAGGAGAGCGATCCTGCTGAGTTCAAATCGTAGCTGATGACGCTCTGTCCGTAGCTCGGCGCCTCAGAAACGCGCACAGAACGCGGAATCAGGGTCTTCAGAACCTGCTTGGGGAAGTGATCACGCACATCCTGCGCCACTTGGTTCGCCAAGTTGGTGCGGCTGTCGTACATCGTGAGCAGAATCGTCGAGACCGAGAGGTCGGGGTTCAGGTGCTTCTCGATCAGCTCGATGTTCTTGAGCAGCTGGCTCAGCCCCTCGAGCGCGTAGTACTCGCATTGAATCGGGATCAGTACTTCACGAGCAGCGACGAAAGCGTTGATCGTGAGCAGACCGAGTGACGGCGGGCAATCGATGAAGACGTAGTCGAACGGCTCCTCAAGACCCTGCATGTAGAGGTCAAGAGCGCGGCGGAGGCGCTGCTCGCGGGCGACGAGAGAGACAAGCTCAATCTCGGCTCCGGCCAGGTGAATCGTGGCCGGCACACAGTAGAGGGCGCCGAATTCGGGGCTCTTCTGCACGGCATCACCGAGGGGAAGATCATTGACGATGACGTCGTAGACGCTGGCCGTGTCGGCGCGGTGGTCGACACCCAACGCGGTGGAGGCGTTGCCCTGCGGGTCCAGGTCGATCACCAGTACGCGGGCGCCCTGACGGGCGAGAGCCGCAGCGATGTTCACGGCCGTCGTGGTCTTACCGACGCCGCCCTTCTGGTTGGAGATCGTCAGAACCCGCGTCTTTTCAGGCTTCGGCAGGCGTTCGGATGCGATGGCCTGCCGGCGACGCGTCAGATCGGCAATCTCGCGGGCCAGGGGAGTGGCCCCATCGAATACCGAAGCGCTGCTACTGCTGTGCTGGTCTTCACCAGGATGTTTCACGTGAAACCTTTGCGTTGTGACGGTCGATTGGCCACCCGAAAAAGCATTCGGATGGCACTCCAGCCGGGGCAGGCGGAGGAATCCGGGGACTAATCTACTGTAGCCCTAATGACTCGCGTGACATCCTGCAGCACGCCCTCACCGAGCGTAATTACCTCGACATCGGTCAACCGATACTTGCGAATCGCCTTGGCCGCGGCTTCAACCTCAGCCTGCGCACCGGCGCCCTTCATCAGCACGAGCTCTCCGCCCGGACGAAGCAGGGGAGCGGTCAGCGGGATGAGGGTGCGGAATGCGCTCACCGCACGCGCGGTCACCTGGTCGAACGGCTGCGTCAAACGCACATCTTCGGCCCGGGCCCGATTGACTTTCACGTTGGGGAGGGCAAGAGCGGCGACCTGATCGTTGAGCCAGGCGACCCGGCGCTCCATCGGCTCGATGAGCACGAACGAGACGTCGGGGCGCGCAATCGCCAGAACGAGCCCGGGCAAACCGGCGCCCGAACCGACGTCACCGACAAGACCCGGACGAAGCAGCGGCGCGACAATCGCGCAGTTCAGGATGTGCCGGCTCCAGAGTCGGGGGAGTTCCAGTGGTCCGATCAGCCCGAGTTCCTCGCCCTGGTCGGCGAGATTCTGAGTGAAGGCGCGGGCGACCGGCAACTGCTCACCGAAAAGTACGGCCGCAGCGGCGGGTTCAGCCTCAAGAAGATCGGTCATCGTTTCACGTGAAACTAGGACGCGGTGATGACGGTGTGACGGTCGCGGCCTTCGCCCTGCGACTCGGACACATAGCCACGCGCGGAGACGATGTCGTGAACCAGCTTGCGCTCGTAGGACGACATGGCCGGCAGGTCGGCCGCGGAGGCTCCGGCCTCAATGCGCTCGATCGCGTGAGCGACGAGGCTCTGCAGTTCGGCTTCGCGCGCATCGCGTGATCCGCCGATGTCGAGGATGAGGCGGGAGAACGAGCCGGTCTGGTTCTGCACGGCGAGACGGGTCAGCTCCTGCAAGGCAGTCACGGTCTCCGGCTTGGAGAGCAGACGCAGGTTCGCGGCCTCCGTCGCATTCACGGACAGGTAGGCACGGCCGTTGCGGGCGTCGATGTCGATGTCGCCATCGAGGTCGCAGATGTCGAGGAACTCCTCGATGTAGTCGGCGGCGATGTCGCCCTCACGCTCAAGCTGGTCGAGGGTGGGTGCTTCGCTGCTGGTCGCAACGGCGGCATCATCGTGAGCCGGCGCCGTCTCTACAGCGGCGGCATCCGTGTCAATCAGGTCAAGGTTCTCAGTCACGGGGATCTTCGCCTTCTACTTCTTTGGCCCGGTTTGTTTCTTCGCACGAGTCTTGCCCACCGGCTGCTGACGCTGCGCCGGCTTCTTGGGCTCCTCGACCACGATCACATCGCCGTCTTTGGCGATGAGCTTGCCCTTGCGAGCGAGACGTTCTTCGCGGGCCTTTGCTGCTTCGCTGCCGGGAGTGGGCATGTTACGGATGACGAGGAACTGCTGGGCCATGGTCCAGATGTTCGAGGTGAGCCAGTAGAACATGACGCCGAGCGGGAATGCGACACCGGAGAAGGCGAAGACGAGGGGGAGCAAGTAGAGCATGATGCGCTGCTGCTTGAACATGGGGCTCGCCTTGGTCTCCGGCGACATGTTCTTGGAGACGATCTGCAGCTGGGTGATGAACTGCGAGGCGGTCATCAGGATGACCATCGTGGCCGCGATCCACATGACCTCGGCGTTGAACGGCATCCCTGCGGTCATCAACGTCCACTGCGAGGCGAAGGAATCCTTCAACGGGGCGCCGAAGAGCTCCGCGTTCGCGAAGCTGTTCGACAGTTCCACGTTCAACGGGCCGACGCCGCCCTTGCCGTGCTGGGCGTCGTTCAACACCGAGAACAGGGCGAAGAAGATCGGCATCTGCAAAAGCAGGGGGAGGCACGAGCTCAGCGGGTTGGTTCCCGTGCGCTTGTAGAGTTCCATGGTCTCGCGGGACATTGCCTCGCGCGAGAACTGGTCTTTCTTGCCCTTGTACTTGTCTTGGATCTTCTTGAGTTGCGGGGCAACCTCAAGCATCTTGCGCTGGCTCTTGATCTGCCGAACGAAGATCGGGATCAGGGCGGCACGAACCACCAGGACCAGACCGACGATGGACAGCACCCAGGTGATACCGGCGTTGTAGTCCATTCCAATGGCCGTGAACAGCCAGTGGAAGGCAACGAGAAGAGCCTCAACCGCCCACTTCAGCGGCCAGAGAATCGTTCCAATGATGTCCATACTTCGGGTCAGCCCTTTCCATGGCTTGGTGCGACGACAAAACCAAATCGCGTCACTTCATAGCGACGCGTGCGTTTCAACGGAACGTCATCGATTCCGCCTTCCGCCCACGGATGACACCGGGCCAGCCGACGAGCAGCCAACGCCGAACCGACCACCAACCCGTGTTCCTGCACTGCGCCTAAAGCGTAGGCCGAACACGACGGATAGTACCGGCAGACATCGCCGTAAAGCGGAGAGATCACAGCTCGGTAGACGCGAAGAAGCACCACTCCCGCATTGCGGGGGAGGAGCCAGAGCGTCGACAGGATTCTGTTCATCTCTCGTGCGTCACCACTTACCGAGAATTGCCCTTGTGCAATGCAGCCGAAAGTTCGGTGTGCAAAGCGGACCACGTCGCCGCGTTCGCCGACGGCAGCGCCCGGATGACGACATCCGTTCCCGGGCGCACCGCCGACAACAATTCGTAGCTCGCAGCTTTCAAACGCCGGCGAATGAGGTTGCGATTCACTGCATTACCCACATTCTTCGCGACGATGAAGCCAAACCGCGGAGGAGTGGCGTCAGGATTCGCACGAATGTAGGTCACCAAATGGGGACCAACAACGCGTGAACCCCGGCGAACGACTGCTTTGTAGTCGCTCCCACTCGTGATCCGATTGGTCTGCGCGAGCACCGGAGTACTTAGGCGGAGAGTTCGGTGCGACCCTTGCGACGGCGAGCACCGAGGATTGCACGGCCGGCGCGGGTACGCATGCGCAGACGGAAGCCGTGCACCTTGGCGCGGCGGCGGTTGTTCGGCTGGAAGGTTCTCTTGCTCATAATTCGTTCTCCACGTCTTGAATTTCCGCATGCCAAACACCGGCCGGGAAAGAAAATTGGGCAGCCCACGGGCTGAGGTCAACTGATTAAAACTACGGCCTGGCGTAGTAATGGTCAAACCCGGGAGGTTCAAACGCGGAATTCTCCACAATAATCGCTGCAACCCTCGCAGTGACACGCCGAGAAAACTAGGGTGAGCTTGATCCAGAACCACGGAATTGACTACCGTGATCACGAGTTATCCACAGGTTTTTGTACGGAACCTGTGAGTTGTACCGGATTTACCCACAGGCAGTGGATAACTTTGTGAATACTTTGACTGAGCCTCAGCAGAGCGGCCAATTTCGGCACAACGGGCTCGACCCGCGCTCACGGGCGGCAGAAAAAATACAGATTGTGGAGAACCATGGCAGACGGGGAACAACCGATCGCGGATACGTGGCAGGCAGTCCTGACCACTTTGGAGTCCGACGACACCATCACCCCGATGTTGTACGGATTCTTGAACCTGGTCGAACCCAAGGGAATCGCCGCCGGAACCTTCTATCTGGAGGTTCCCAACGAATTCACGGCAAGCATGCTCAACCAACGGATGCGTGTTCCGCTTCTTGCTGCAATGGGGCAGCTCGACGAAACCACCGCCGTTTCGACGTTCTATGTGGTCGTGAACCCGGAACTCGAGCAGGAATCACTGCGCCCGGTTCACGAGGAAATTCCGATTCCGGACGTTGAAACGCCGGCGACTCCGCAGTCCGTGTTCGAAAGCGCTCCGCAGGAACGCCCCCACGACACCCGACTGAACGCCAAGTACAGTTTCGACAACTTCGTCATCGGGCAGTCCAACCGATTCGCCCATGCCGCGGCCGTCGCCGTGGCCGAAGCTCCGGCCAAGGCCTACAACCCGCTGTTCATCTATGGGTCGTCTGGTCTCGGCAAGACTCACCTTCTGCACGCCATCGGGCACTACGCGATGAGCCTGTACCCCGGAATCCGGGTTCGGTACGTCAGTTCTGAAGAGTTCACCAACGACTTCATCAACTCGATCGCCAACAACCGGGGTTCGCTGTTCCAGTCGCGCTACCGCAACATCGACATCTTGATGATCGACGACATCCAGTTCTTGCAGGGCAAGGCGGAGACGCAGGAGGCGTTCTTCCACACCTTCAACACCCTGCACGACCACAACAAGCAGGTGGTCATCACCAGCGACCTGCCGCCGAAGGCACTGACCGGGTTCGAAGACCGGATGCGTTCGCGGTTCGAGTGGGGTCTCATCACGGATGTCCAGGCACCCGACCTCGAGACCCGCATCGCGATTCTGCGCAAGAAGGCGCAGAGCGAGAAGCTGCAGGTTCCCCACGACATCCTCGAATTCATGGCGACCAAGGTCTCCTCGAACATTCGTGAGCTTGAGGGAACCCTGATCCGGGTGACCGCCTTCGCCAGCCTCAACCGCACCGTGGTCGACATGGATCTGGTTCAGACCGTGCTGAAGGACCTCATCACGCTCGACGAAGACAACGTCATTGCGCCGGTCGACATCATCACCAACACCGCCGACTACTTCAAGCTCACTGTCGACGATCTCTACGGCTCATCCCGCTCCCAGGCGGTCGCGACAGCCCGTCAGATCGCCATGTACCTCTGCCGGGAACTGACGAACCTCTCTCTCCCGAAAATTGGGCAGCTCTTCGGCAACCGGGATCACACCACCGTGATGTACGCGAACAAGAAGATCAGCGAATTGATGAAAGAGCGTCGCTCGATCTACAACCAGGTGACCGAGTTGACCAACCGAATCAAGCAGAACCACCGCTACAAGTGATCTAACCCTTCGGGTTAAGAAAATTTTTTTCTTTACACACCTGTGGATAACTCTGTGGAAAGTTAATGAACAACTGGGCTGCAACTGTTGAAACTCGACGGGCGCATGTGAAAACTCACAATTCTTGTCATTCGGTCTCGATAGTGAGTTACACAAAATCCCACAGGCTCCCCACAACTCACAAGGTTGTAGTTCCCAATGACTGATTGACGAATGACAAGTTATCCACAGTTTCCACACCGGTTAAGACCATTAACAATTAATTTAAGATTTCTGTCATTCGACAACCTTGACCGGCCGAAGGGCCGGGTCGCCGGGCAGAACTCGAAGACGACTAGCATTGAGGCCAGCATCAACCGCCTCCCATCGACAGGAGTGAATTCGTGAGATTTCAAGCCAATCGGGATGTCTTCAGCGAAGCTGTGTCTTTCGCTGTCAAGCTCCTCCCTCAACGCACGACCCTGCCCATCCTGAGCGGTGTGCTGATTGAGGCGACCGAAAACGGCTTGATCTTGTCGTCATTCGACTACGAAGTTTCAGCTCAGACTGAGATCGCAGCGGATGTTGAAGAAACCGGAAAGGTGCTCGTCTCCGGCCGGCTTTTGGCGGAAATCGCCAGCCGAATGCCGAACGCACCCGTGCGTTTCTCGACAGACGACACCCGAATCACTGTCAAATGTGGTTCAGCGAGCTTCACCCTGCTGTCAATGCCTGTCGAGGAATACCCGAGCATCCCGCAGGTCAACACGGAATCCGGTTTGGTTCCCGCCGAGGAATTTGCTGCGGCCATCGCGCAAGTTGCCGTCGCGGCTTCCCGTGATGACGTCACGCCTGTGATCACCGGCGTGCAGCTCGAGGTCTCTGAAAACAGCCTCGGGCTTGTCGCCACCGACCGTTACCGTGTCGCCGTGCGCGAAATCAATTGGGATTCGGGCAGCAACAGCAACGCCGAGACCATCACCGCGCTCGTTCCTGCCCGCACATTGCAAGAAGTCGGCAAGACCTTCGGCCACAGCGGAACGATCTCGGTCGCGATCACAAACACTGACGATCGCGAGCTCATCGCCTTCACCGCTGACAAAAAGACAGTGACGTCTTTGCTGATCAAGGGCAATTTTCCGCCTGTACGTCGGTTGTTCCCCGAGACGGTCGACAACTACGCGGTGATGAACACCGCTGACCTCATCGAGGCCACCCGTCGCGTGCAGCTCGTGCTCGAACGTGAGGCTGCACTCCGGTTCACCTTCACGTCTGAAGGCCTGACACTTGAGGCGATCGGTTCGGAACAAGCCCAGGCTTCTGAAGCAATCGACGCCATCCTGACCGGAACTGACACGGTTGTCTCGCTCAAGCCGCAGTTCCTGCTCGACGGTTTGGGTGCGGTGCATTCCGAATACGTGCGCATCTCGTTCACCAAGACCGAGAACCCGAACAAGCCGGGGCCGGTTCTCATCACCAGCCAGACCTCGCGCGAAGAGCCAGGAGCAGACAGCTACAAGTACCTCTTGCAGCCCAACCTGCTGCTGCGCTAACCGTTTCACCTCGTTTCACACCTCATTTCTCCCGAAAGGATCACCACATGCATATCGGCATCATTGGTCTCGGAAAAATGGGTGCGAACATGCGGGATCGCCTGCGTAACGCAGGAATCGAGGTCACCGGTTTCGACCAGAACCCCGACCTGACCGACGTCGCATCGACTGCCGAGCTGGTGGCAGTGCTGCCGGCGCCGCGCCTGGTCTGGGTCATGGTTCCCTCGGGAGCGATCACCGATTCAGTGATCGAAGATCTCGCCGAGAAGCTCGAAACCGGAGACCTCGTCATCGACGGCGGCAACTCCCGGTTCACCGAGGATTTCAAGCACGCAGCGCTGCTGGAAACGAAGGGCATCAACTTCGTCGATGCCGGCGTTTCGGGCGGGATCTGGGGACTGGCCAACGGATATGGCCTGATGGTGGGCGGAAAAGCCGATCAGGTCGAGCGGGCAATGCCGGTTTTCGACGCGCTGCGGCCCGAAGGCCCGCGCGAAGAGGGTTTCGTGCACGCCGGCGAAGTTGGCGCAGGCCACTACGCGAAGATGGTGCACAACGGCATCGAATATGCGTTGATGCAGGCCTATGCGGAGGGCTACGAGCTCCTCGATAAGCGCAGCGACCTCGTCACCGATGTCCCCGGAATCTTCAAGGCGTGGCAGCGCGGCACTGTGGTGCGCTCCTGGTTGCTCGAACTGCTCGTGCGTGCGCTTGAACAAGATCCCGAGTTCGAAGACATCGAAGGTTTTGTCGAAGATTCCGGCGAAGGCCGGTGGACAATCGAGGAAGCTCTCGCCAACGCCGTTCCGGTACCGACGATCAGCGCCTCGATCTTTGCGCGCTTTGTTTCACGCCAGGACGACTCGCCGGCGATGAAGGCCGTGGCAGCCTTGCGCAATCAGTTCGGTGGCCACACTGTGAAAAAGGCAGACTGACCAGGAGTGCGTGTCACCCACCTGTCTCTGACCGACTTTCGTAATTACCGCCAAGCCGATGTGCCGTTCGCTCCGGGCTCGAACCTCATCGTCGGGCGCAACGGCCAGGGAAAAACCAATCTCGTTGAGGCCCTCGGCTATCTGAGCACGCTCGGTTCGCACCGGGTCTCCAATGACAAAGCGATGATCAGGGCCGGCCTGGATGCGGCGATCATCCGCGCGACGCTGGAGTACAACGGTCGCGAGATTCTGGCTGAAGTGCAGCTGAACCGCACCGGAGCGAATCGCGGCCAGGTGAACCGGTCGGTCATTCGGATGCGTGACCTCCCGCGCTACTTTTCCAGCGTGCTTTTCGCACCCGAAGATCTTGCTCTCGTGCGCGGCGACCCGTCGGTGCGCCGTCGTTTTCTCGACCAGCTCTTGATCCTGCGCACCCCGCGCCTGGCCGGTGTTTTGGCTGACTACGACCGGGTTCTGAAGCAACGAAACACCCTGTTGAAGTCGGCGCGCGCATCGGGTGCGCGCGGCACTCAGCTGAACACCCTCGACTTGTGGGACGAACGGCTCGTTGCGCTCGGCAGCGAGATCATCGATGAGCGGGCCGAGCTGGTGCGGCTGCTCGGCGATCCGTTGAAGACGGCCTATCACGCGGTGGCCGGCGAAGATCACGGTCCGGCATTGGTCTCGTCACTGAGCATTTTGGGTGGGACGGATGACGATGTCGAGTCCGGTGCAGCGGGGGCCTCGACAACCTCGAGCGCCGGGATCACCATCGCAGCGCCCGTCGCCGGCTCAAGCACCGCCGATGTCTTTCGCACCGCACTGGTCGAACTGCGCCGCAAAGAACTCGAGCGTGGATTGACGTTGGCCGGCCCACACCGGGACGACCTGGTCTTCATGCTGAATGCTTTGCCGGCGAAAGGGTATGCGAGCCACGGCGAATCCTGGTCGTTCGCGCTGGCCTTGAAACTTGCCTCGGCCGAGCTGCTGCGCCGGGATTCGGCCAGTGGCGACCCGGTACTCATTCTCGACGACGTGTTCGCCGAGCTCGATCAGTCCCGTCGACGCCGGTTGGCCGACGCCGTTGTGGGGTTCGAACAGGTGCTGATCACCGCAGCCGTGCTGGAAGACGTGCCGGAATCCTTGGCCGCGCATACGGTGCATATCGAAGCGGGGGAGGTCGTCAATGGCTGAGCCAAGCGAGGCATCCCGTGTCTATTCGCGGTTCAAAGACGTGTTCGGCGACCCTTACGCGCGGCGTTCGTCGGGCAGAAAACGCACGAAGGACACGGCAGGGTCGAGTGTTCCCTTCGGCGTCGGCCGCGACCCGCGGGGCCTCGGCGACACGATCAACTCGCTGACTGTGCAATTGGGGTGGAACTCGTCACTTGCCCAATCAGAACTGTTGGAGTCTTGGGCGGAGCTCGCCGGAGAAGAGACGGCCAAACATTCGCGTCCGGCTGGCATCGACGAGGGAATCCTCACCGTGCATTGTGAGTCGACGGCCTGGGCGACTCAGCTGCGCTTGATGCGTGTCGAAATCATGACTCATATCGCCACCCGCTACCCGGATGCCGGCATCCAGTCAATCCGCTTTCAGGGACCCAACGCCCCTTCCTGGAAAAAGGGCCCCAGATCAATTCCAGGGCGGGGTCCGCGCGATACCTACGGGTAGCTAAACAAATTCGGTCAACCTCGCCAACAAAACGCGTCAGATCAGCGATTCGGCCCGGCGGACTCGCCCGGTTTGGTAGACTGAAGAGTCGCCAGAGCGACAGAGCGGAGTCCATCTTCAGATGACAGTAGAACCTCAGACCGAGCCGGCACACGAATACGGCGCAGACGAAATCCAGGTTCTCGAAGGACTTGAAGCCGTACGCAAACGACCCGGAATGTACATCGGTTCTACCGGTCCCCGCGGGCTCCATCACTTGGTGTATGAGATCGTCGACAACTCTGTCGACGAGGCGTTGGCCGGGTATTGCGACACCATCGACATCCGGATCTTGGCGGATGGCGCCGTGCGCGTCGCCGACAACGGTCGCGGTATCCCCGTCGACATTCACAAATCAGAAGGCCGTTCGACGGTCGAAGTTGTTCTGACCGTGCTTCACGCCGGCGGAAAATTCGGCGGCGGCGGTTATGCCGTCTCCGGTGGCCTGCACGGCGTCGGCAGCTCGGTGGTCAACGCCCTGTCCAGTCGCCTCGAGGTCGAGGTGCGCCGTCAAGGACACGTCTGGCGCCAGAGCTTCACCCACGGTGTGCCGAACGCGCCGCTCGAAAAGGGCGAAGAATCGAGCGAGACCGGCACGACCATCACGTTCTGGCCGAGCGCCGAGACGTTCGAAACCATCGATTTCGACTACGAGACGCTGCGCGCCCGTTTTCAGCAGATGGCGTTCTTGAACAAGGGATTGCGCCTCACCCTGACCGACGAGCGCCCCGAGCAGCTCGACGTCGAGGGCAAGCCGCTCACCAACTCGTTCATGTACGAGCAGGGCCTCGTCGACTACGTCGAGTACCTGAACCGCGCTCGCAAGTCAGACCTCGTCAACGAAGAGATCATCTCGTTCGAGATGGAAGACACCGAGCGCAAAATCGCCCTCGAGGTCGCCATGCAGTGGACGACCGCCTACACCGAGAGCGTTCACACCTACGCGAACACCATCAACACCCACGAGGGTGGAACCCACGAAGAGGGTTTCCGTGCTGCGCTCACCACGCTGGTGAACAAGTACGCCAGGGAGAAGGGCATCCTGAAAGAAAAGGATGACAACCTCTCGGGCGATGACGTGCGCGAAGGCCTGACCGCCGTCGTGTCGATCAAGCTCGCCGAACCGCAGTTCGAGGGTCAGACGAAGACCAAGCTCGGCAACACCGAGGCGAAGGCGTTCGTTCAGCGCGTCGCCGGCGACCAGCTCGCCGACTGGTTCGGTCGCAACCCGGTGGCCGCCAAGGAGATCATCCGCAAGGCACTCCAGGCTGCCACGGCTCGCATGGCTGCCCGCAAGGCGCGTGAAACCGCGCGTCGCAAGGGGCTGCTCGAGGGCGGCGGTATGCCCGGCAAGCTCAAGGACTGCCAGAGCAAAGACCCGTCGGTCTCCGAAATTTTCATCGTCGAGGGTGACTCGGCCGGCGGTTCCGCCGTGCAGGGTCGTAATCCAGAGACCCAGGCCATCCTGCCGCTGCGCGGCAAGATCCTGAACGTCGAGAAGGCCCGTCTCGACCGCGCACTCGGCAATGCCGAGGTGCAGGCGATGATCACCGCGTTCGGTGCCGGTATCGGCGAGGACTTCAACCCTGAAAAGGTGCGGTACCACAAGATCGTGCTGATGGCGGATGCCGACGTCGACGGTCAGCACATCACCACCCTGTTGCTCACGTTGCTGTTCCGCTACATGCGCCCGCTGATCGACCTCGGCTACGTCTACCTGGCACAGCCGCCGCTGTACCGGTTGAAGTGGTCGAATGCCCCGCACCAGTACGTTTACTCCGACAAGGAGCGCGACGCGATGCTCGCCGATGGCGCTGTCGCCGGCAAGCGCATCCCGAAGGACAACGGAATCCAGCGCTACAAGGGTCTCGGTGAGATGGACTACAAGGAGCTGTGGGAAACCACGATGGCTCCCGAAAGCCGCACCCTGCTGCAGGTCACGCTTGACGACGCTGCCGCGGCAGATGAGATCTTCTCGACCCTGATGGGCGAAGACGTAGAGTCTCGCCGAAACTTCATCCAAAAGAACGCGAAGGACGTGCGCTTCCTTGACATCTAACGAGACGCCCGAAAACTCGGGCGACACCATCGATACCGCGGCCAGCGACGCCGCAGCAGCGGCTCACCTCGTGCAGCACGGCAAGATCGACCAGGTCGACCTGCAGCTCGAAATGCAGCGCTCCTACCTCGACTACGCCATGAGCGTCATCGTCGGGCGAGCCCTGCCCGACGTACGTGACGGTCTCAAGCCGGTGCACCGCCGCGTGATCTACGCCATGTTCGACGGCGGCTACCGCCCCGACAAGGCGTTCTCCAAGTGCGCCCGCGTCGTCGGCGACGTGATGGGTCAGTTCCACCCGCACGGTGACTCCTCGATCTACGACGCCCTCGTGCGTTTGGTGCAGCCGTGGAGCCTGCGCTACCCGCTCGCTCTCGGTCAGGGAAACTTCGGTTCCCCCGGCAATGACGGCGCCGCAGCCCCGCGATACACCGAAACGAAGATGGCCCCCCTGGCCCTCGAGATGGTGCGCGACATCGACGAAGACACCGTCGACTTTCAGGACAACTACGACGGCCGTACTCTCGAGCCGACCGTGCTCCCGGCCCGCTTCCCGAACCTGCTGGTCAACGGCTCGGTCGGTATCGCCGTCGGTATGGCCACGAACATCCCGCCGCACAACCTGCGCGAGGTGGCCGCCGGTGCGCTGTGGTTCTTGGAGAACCCCGAAGCGAACCGTGAGGAGCTTCTCGAGGCCCTGATGCTGCGCATCAAGGGACCCGACTTCCCGACCGGCGCCCAGATTCTCGGCACCAAGGGTATCCACGATGCCTACCGCACGGGTCGTGGCTCGATCACGATGCGCGCCGTCGTCAGCATCGAAGAGCTGCAGGGTCGCACCTGCCTCGTCATCACCGAGCTGCCGTACCAGGTCAACCCCGACAACCTGGCGATCAAGATCGCCGATCTGGTCAAGGACGGCAAGGTCGCCGGCATTGCCGACATCCGTGACGAGACCTCTGGTCGTACCGGTCAGCGCCTCGTCATCGTGCTCAAGCGCGATGCCGTCGCCAAGGTCGTGCTGAACAACCTCTACAAGCACACGCAGCTTCAGGACAACTTCGGCGCCAACATGCTGGCCATCGTCGATGGCATCCCGCGCACGTTGCCGCTGGACGGTTTCATCAGCCACTGGGTGACGCACCAGATCGAGGTCATCGTTCGGCGCACCCAGTTCCGTCTGAACAAGGCTGAAGCGGATGCCCACATCCTGCGCGGTTACCTCAAGGCTCTCGACGCCCTCGACGAGGTCATCGCATTGATTCGTCGCTCGCCGACGGTTGACGATGCCCGCGAAGGCCTGATGGCCCTGCTGGATGTCGACAAACTTCAGGCGGATGCCATCCTCGCCATGCAGCTGCGTCGTCTGGCCGCTCTCGAGCGTCAGAAGATCATCGACCAGGCGGCCGAGCTCGAGCGTCAGATCGCCGAGTTCAAGGCGATCCTCGCGAGCCCCGAGCGTCAGCGCACGATCGTCAGGGAAGAACTCACCGAGATCACCGACAAGTACGGTGATGACCGCCGTACCGAGATCATGTTCGGTTTCGACGGCGATATGTCGATCGAAGACCTCATTCCTGAAGAGGAAATGGTTGTCACCGTCACGCGCGGCGGCTACATCAAGCGCACGCGCAGCGACAACTACCGCAACCAGCACCGTGGCGGCAAGGGCGTCAAGGGTGCGCAGTTGCGCGCCGATGACGTGGTCGAGCACTTCTTCGTCACCACCACCCACCACTGGCTGCTGTTCTTCACGAACACCGGCCGTGTCTACCGCGCCAAGGCATACGAAGTGCAGGAGGCCGGCCGCGATGCCAAGGGCCAGCACGTCGCCAACCTGCTCGCGCTGCAGCCGGGTGAAGAGATCGCACAGATTCTCGACATCCGTGACTACGAAGTCGCCCAGTACCTCACCCTGGCGACCCGTGAGGGCCTGATCAAGAAGACATCGCTGAGCGAATACGACACGAACCGGTCCGGCGGCATCATCGCGATCAAGCTGCGCGAGGGCGACGAGCTCGTTTCGGCGCTGCTCGTCGAACAGGATTCCGACTTGCTGCTCGTCTCCCGCAAGGGCATGTCGATTCGGTTCACCGCGTCGGATGAGGCGCTGCGGCCGATGGGACGGTCGACGTCTGGTGTGATCGGCATGCACTTCCGTGGCGAAGACAACTTGCTCGACGCCTCCGTCGTCTCCGAAGACGGATTCGTTTTCGTGGTGACTGAGGGTGGCTACGCCAAGCGCACCTCGGCCGACCAGTACCGCCTGCAAAATCGTGGCGGTTTGGGCATCAAGGTCGCCAAGCTGAACGAGGATCGGGGCGACCTGGTCGGCTCACTGATCGTCGACGAAGAGGACGAAGTCCTGGTGGTCCTTGCCAGCGGCAAGGTGGTACGCTCTGACGTCGCCGAAGTGCCCGCAAAGGGCCGCGACACAATGGGCGTGGTCTTCGCAAAGTTTGCGGATACTGACAGGATCATCGCCATCGCAAAAAACACCGAACGCAATCTGGTGCCCGAAGAAGTCGACGGCGCTGCAGAGGGTGATTCGGAGAAAGTTGAGACCGTAGATGAGTAGCGTCGCAGAGAAACTTGCCAAGAAGTCAACTCGTTCGAAACCGACTAAGCAGGTTCGCCTGAAGTTGGTCTACATCGACTTTTGGTCGAGCGTCAAGTTGTCGTTCCTGGTAGCTATCTGCCTGGCTGTGGTGACAATTGTCGCTACGTTCTTGATCTTCACCGTGCTGAACCAGACAGGTCTGTTCGACAAGGCAAACGCCCTGTACACGGACATCGCCGGCAGCTCGGCGGATCTGAAGGACTTCTTGTCGATCGGCAACGTGATGGGTTTTGCCGTCGTCGTTGCGGTTCTGAACACTGTCGTGATTACCGCACTCGGTGCGATCTTCGCTGTTTTGTACAATCTGAGCGTCAAAATCACCGGTGGATTGCTCGTGGGATTCACCAACAATTAGCTCGATTGGGATAATCGCGCAGATTCCGATAGTCTCGAATCTGCCCGATTGGGGGATATAGCTCAGGCGGTTAGAGCGCTTCGCTGATAACGAAGAGGTCCCAGGTTCAAGTCCTGGTATCCCCACAAATGGTCACTTCCGGGTGATCATTCGGGGCCATAGCTCAATTGGTAGAGCGCCTGCTTTGCAAGCAGGAGGTCCGGGGTTCGATTCCCCGTGGCTCCACAAATGAAGAAGACCCCCACCCCCGCTTTTGGGGTGGGGGTCTTCTTCATTTAATCGTGCGCTGCGAATCGAACGCGAGGCGGTGCGACGCAGGAGCCCCGCCGAGGGGCTCCCCGTGGCTCCGTGCGAGCGAAGCGAGCACGAGCCTCTCAGTCGCTTTCTAAGCCGCTTTCCTCTCTTCCGCACCCCGATCCCTCCTTCAGCCCCGCAAATCGGCTCACGGGGTCACTTCGACAGGCTCAGTACATCGCTCGACAAGCTCGACCAACGCCATACCGAGGTCGTGAGCGAAGCGAGTTCGCCGCCGTCTCCCAGACCAGAGCCACCCACACAAACCAAAAAGGCCCACATCTTTCGATGTGGGCCTTTCATTCAGCACGAGAACAGGCGCTCTACGCCTCGGCGTTCCCCTTCAGTGCCTCAAACTCGTCATCCGCGACCCAGAGCTCGTCATCAGCCCGGAAGGTCTGCCAGACGGCGTAGGCGACGCCGACAGCGGCGGCAATACCAATTCCGAGAGCAATGTAGGTTCCAGCGCCCGGGCCCTTCTTCTCCACAACGACGGGCTTCTGAAAGCTCAGACGGTTGAGGGCGGCGCGCACGCGGGCATCCCGGGCGATGTCGCCGACCGACATGACGCTGCCGATGGTGTTGCCGATCGCGTTGCCGAGACCGGGGATCACTTCGTCGGTCACGCGACGACGCACGTCTCCGGCGAGGTGCTGCGTGGCCTGCACGCGGGGCTGTACGTACTGCTCGTATCCTTCGCGAACGCGAGGAACGACTTCTTCACGGGTGAGCACACCGGCCTGGCGCCCGGCTTCCCTGGCCACGGCATTGGCGTGGTCCATCACCTCTTGCTGGTGGCTCCACAGTTCGTCGGCGCTCTTGCGCAGGCGAGTGAGTTCCTTGCGGCGCTTGCGTGACAGGCTCATCTGGACCCTCCATCGGTGTCATCTGGCGAACAGACACCATCTTGCCACTGAATCGCCTGAATGCGCTCTGAGTATCTGCAGTGCATCTCGGCGGGCGCATTCTGGGATCGCCGTCGCTGAGAGCTGCTGTGCAAGAATTGTTGCTATGTCTAAGCACACTGCTGTCGCCACTCTCAACACGTCACTCGGACCGATCAAGGTCAATCTTTACGGAAACCACGCTCCGAAGACTGTGAAGAACTTCGTAGGGCTCGCCACCGGCGAGATCGAGTGGAAGCACCCCGGTACGGGTGAAACCTCGAAGACGCCGCTCTACGACGGCACGATCTTCCACCGCATCATCAAAGACTTCATGATCCAGGCCGGCGACCCGCTGGGCCAGGGCATCGGTGGCCCCGGCTACCAGTTCGACGACGAGATCAGCCCCGACCTCGACTTCACCCAGCCGTACGTGCTCGCCATGGCGAACGCCGGCATCCAGGGTGGCCGTGGCACCAATGGCTCGCAGTTCTTCATCACCGTCGTTCCGACGACCTGGCTGCAGGGCAAGCACTCGATCTTCGGGGCCGTCGAAGACGAGGCCTCCCGCGCAATCGTCGACAAGCTGGCCACTGTGCCGACCGACGGACGTGACCGCCCGCTCGAAGACGTTGTCATCGAGAGCATCACCGTCGAGCAGGTCTAAGGACTCTCTTTCATGTCGGGGATGCCGCGAGTGGCTGCAAATTACTGCTATCGGCACCCCGACAGGCAGAGCTTCGTGCTCTGCCAGCGCTGTGGGCGCACCATCTGCGGTGAATGTCAGACGCAGGGCGCCGTCGGCGTGATCTGCCCTGAATGTATGCGTGAGCAGCGCGCCAACGCCCCGCGCACCAAGCCGGCGTTGTTGACCCGGCTGAACCGGATGACCGGTGACGGCACCCCGGTGGTCACCTATTCGATCATCGGCGTGACGGTCTTCGTCTATCTGCTGCAGTTGATACCCGCTTTGGGGGTTACCAGCGCCCTGCAGTATGCCGGCCTGTATTCGTACCCCCAGTTCTTTGAACCGTGGCGCATGCTCACCAGCGTGTTCGTGCACGCGACGGGCGGGTTCCCGTTCCACATTCTGCTCAACATGTACACGCTGTGGATCTTCGGGTCGCTGCTCGAGCGGATGCTCGGACGCTGGCGTTTTCTCGTCGTCTACCTGCTCAGCGGGCTGGCCGGTTCGCTCGGTGTGCTGTTTCTCGCGGATCCGACGATCGCGGTGGTCGGCGCATCCGGAGCCATCTTCGGCGTGATGGGCGCATTCCTCGTCATTCACCAGCGCCTGGGCGCGAACATGACGCAGCTGGTCGTGCTCATCGGACTCAACCTGGTGATCGGGTTCTTCCCCGGATTCAGCATCGCGTGGCAGGCGCACCTCGGCGGACTGATCGGCGGCGCCCTGGTCGGCCTGATCTTTGTGCAGACCCGCAAGCGAAACCAGCAGACTCTTCAGATCGTGCTGTTGGTCGCCCTGACCCTGGTCATGATTCTGCTCAGCCTGAGCAAGTTCATCACAGCCTGAGCCTGTTCGTCTGAGCCTGTTCGTCTGAGCCCGTGCACGTACGTTGGGCCCCCGTGAGCCCTGCTCAGCGGTCTAACCGGCCAAGCAAGTTATCCACAGGACTTTCCACATGGGGATAATTACACCGTTGTAACTAACCGGTAGATGGCCTGTGACCGGGCAATTAACGCCAGCGCGTTGTCATCAGGAAGCCGATGAAGGCGATCCCGAAGCCGACCAGGATGTTCCAGGAGGCGAGGGCAGGAATCGGCAACTGGCCCTGGCTGACGTAGAAGACGATGATCCAGACCAGGCCAAGAAGCATGAACCCGAACATCACTGGCTTGAACCACACCGGGTTGGGTGCTTGTTCGCCGGAGCGGGTAGTTTCGTCGCGCGCGGGCTTGGTGCGGGGATTCGTACGGGCCATGCGAGAGATTCTACCGTCATCGACCTGATGACCCGGTGCTCCCGCCCGGCGAAAGCCCGGGCCTGCCCCGATTAGGATTGTCAGCATGACCGACGACGCCGAGTTCCGCGGAGAAATTCGCGTGCCCGACGCCCGGCACCGGGGAAGAAAGAAGCAAACGCGCCGTCCTGTGACGGTCGTCGGCGTTCTCGGCGAACTGCTGATCACCGCCGGTGCCATCGTTCTTATCTTTCTCGGTTGGCAGCTGTGGTGGAACGACATGATGATGTCGAACTCACAGTCACAGGCATCCACCGACATCAGCCGAGAGTGGATCGAGAAAGCCACGAAAGACCCGGCGGCGATCCCGCCGGTTCCCGCCGACTACGGCGACCCGATCGTTGCGAAAGCCCCGGCAGAAACCGAAGCGCTCGGGGTACTCTACGTGCCGCGCTTTGGCGCCGACTACCACCGCACGATTGCCGAAGGCATCAAGACCAATGTGCTGAACAGCCCGCGAACGGGGATCGGACACTACCCGGGTACGCAGATGCCGGGCGAGGTAGGAAATTTCGCGATTGCAGCGCACCGCAGCGCAAATGGCGGCGGAATGCATTTGATCAATGAGTTCCAGCTCGGCGACGCCATCTACGTGCAGACCGCCGACGGTTACTACACCTACCGATTCCGCGACCTTCAGTATGTTCCCCCGACGGCGGCAACCGTCATTGCCAGCGTTCCGGGCCGGCCCGAGCTGGCCCCAGTCGACCGGATCATCACGTTGACGAGTTGCAACCCGCTGCTGTCAACGGCTGAGCGCATCATTGCGTACGGCGTCTTTGAGTCGTGGCAGCCCTTGACCGCCGGACCGCCGGCCGAACTTGCTCCCCTCATCGACGCACAGGCACAGGGCTAGGAGGCCGACATGTACGCAACAATCTGGCGGGTTCTGCCCGGTCCCGTGTGGCTGCGCATCCTCTTCGTCCTGATCTTGATCGGTGCCGCACTCTTTGCCCTCGCCACTTGGGTATTCCCCTGGGTGGAAATGATCACCACGAATCAGGAAGTGACGGTCGGAGCCCCATGACACGCATCCTTGTCATCGACAACTACGACAGCTTTGTGTACACCCTCAACGGTTACCTGATGGAGCTCGGAGCCGAAACCGATGTCGTGCGCAACGACGACTTCGCTGACGCCGACGTGCCCGCACGCATCGCAGAGTACGACGGTGTTCTGGTTTCTCCCGGCCCGGGAAAGCCTGCCGACGCCGGGATGTCCATCGCCGCCGTGAAAGCGGCCTACGCCTCCGGCCTGCCGCTGTTCGGCGTGTGCCTGGGCCACCAGGCGATCGCCGAAGCATTCGGGGCCACCGTCACCAACGCCGAAGAACTCATGCACGGCAAGACCTCAGTGATCACCCACGACGACAGCCCGTTCTATGACGGGGTGCCGCAGCCGTTCACTGCCACGCGCTATCACTCGCTCGCCGTCGTTGATTCGACGGTTCCCGACGAACTCATCGTCACCTCCCGCACGCAGGGCGGAGTGATCATGGGCTTGCGTCATGCGACCGCACCGATTCTCGGCGTGCAGTTCCACCCTGAGTCTGTGTTGACCGAGGGCGGCTACCTGATGCTCGGCAACTGGCTGGCACTGGCCGGACTGCCCGAGGCACGCGAGACCGCGAAGGGCCTGAACCCGCTACTGCGGCTCGGCTAGCCAATGATCGGGCCTGTCGAGATCACACCGCCCGGTCTCGAGAACGGCCCATTGGGTTCGACAGGCTCGACCAACGGAAAAGCTAGCCGGCGCAGTAGGTGAGCGTGACCTCTGACTTCTGGGGAACCTGTCCGGGTGCCAGCGACTGCTGGGTGACTGGGGAGCCCGGCTTCTCCGAGCAGTCATAATCGGGTTCGGGAACCGGAACCAGGAGCAGGGTAGCGCCGCGCAGCAGGTCTGTCGCAGCGCTCAGGGACTGGCCCCGCAAATCATCTAGGGTGACCATGCCGTTGGAAACGAAGAAGTTCACGGTCGTGCCGAGGGGTTGCTCGCTCGCCCCGGCCGGATCGGTGCTCAGCACCAGATCCGCCGCGACGGTCGGGGAATCCTGCGATGTCACGGTGCCGGGCGTGAACTCGGCGGCGGTGATTGCGGCCTGCGCGGCCTCAATCGGTTGATTGAGAACATCCGGCACAGCGGCCATCTCCGCACCGGTTGAAACATAAACGGTGATGACTTCTTTGGGCACGACGATGGTGCCGGACGGCGGGTCGGTGCGAATGACCTGATCGACAGGGACCGTCGCACTCGATTCCTCAGCCTTCAGAGAGGTCAGATCCAAGTCGAGCAGAGCGCTTTGTGCCTGTTCGTAGGTCTGACCCGCCAGGCTCGGAACCTTGCGGGAGTTGTCGGGAATCTCGGTCGACGGCGACAAGCTGAACACCCAGAACATGACCGCGACGACGATGACGACGACGCTGACGATTCCGGCCCAGATCCAGATCACCGGCGGACGGCGCTGCGTGCGCACCATCGTCTGATCCTCGGATAGCTGCTTCAGGGCCAGTTCAGAGCTGGACACCGCACCGGTCGGGGTGCCGAACAAACCGGCTGCCGAGTCGTCGATCGGACGGTGAACCGGAATCTGGCCGGAACCGGCCACCTCGACGTCGTTGCGAAACTCAACCGCGCTTTGGTACCGGGAGAATCGATCCTTGGCGAGGGCATGAAGCACCACTGCGTCGAGAGCCGGCGACACCTTCGGGTTGATCGAACTGGGTTTGACCGGGGCTTCGCTGACGTGCTGGTAGGCCACGGCGACCGGGGTCTCGCCGCGAAACGGCGGTCGTCCGGCAAGCATCTCGAAGAGCACAACACCGGTGGAGTAGAGGTCGGTACGTGCGTCGACTGACTCGCCTTTTGCCTGCTCCGGTGAGAAATAGGAGGCGGTACCGAGAATTGCAGTGGTCTGCGCGACGGTCGTCGAGGAATCGGAGATGGCCCGGGCGATCCCGAAATCCATCACCTTCACCTGACCGGTGCGGGTGATCATGATGTTGCCGGGCTTGATGTCGCGGTGAACGACGCCCGCGCGGTGCGAATACTCGAGGGCAGTCAGAACACCGTCGATGATGCGCACTGCCTCAGCGCTGTCGAGCGCACCCTCGCTGATAATGTCTTTGAGAAGTCGGCCGTCGACGAACTCCATGATGATGAACGGCAGCTGGGTCTCGTGACCGTTTGCCTCTGTCACCGTCTCTTCGCCGGCGTCGAACACCCGCACAATCGTGGGGTGAGCCATTCGGGCAGCAGCCTGAGCCTCTTGCCGAAACCGGGTGCGAAAAGCGGGGTCGACTGCGAGTGAGGGCTTGAGCAGTTTGATTGCGACAGCGCGGCCGAGGCGTGAGTCTGTGCCAATGTGCACATCAGACATCCCGCCACGACCGATGAGCGCACCGACCCGGTATCGACCCGCCAGAAGACGGCCTTCCTCAATCAATACGCCACTCCCGGCTCGATCCCAACTGTGATCATGTCTGCTCTACCCATTGGGTGTTGTCGTGGGAACGGATGGAATGACGGTAACCGTCGTAGCCGGTGACCACTCTGTTGCAACCGGGCCACAGAAGTAGCGGTAGCTGACGTTGAAGTTCTCGGTTCCGGCGGTGACGCTCACATTGGTGTCCTGGGTCGGGTTCGTCGACGTGATTGTCGCTCCGCCGTCAACCCGGGCCTCATAGCCGGAGAGCGTCTGACCCGACGGGCAGGATGCTGCGCTCCAGGTCACGGACACGCTTGCACCGCCTGCGACTGTGCTGGGTGTCGCGCTGGGGCCGGACGTGGGATTATCCGGCGTGGCGACCGGGCCGTAGACCGTGACGGTGATCGTCTGCTTGAACGGGATCGGACCGGTCGGGTTCACCTTGTAGACAGTGTCAACCTTGTCGCTGCTGGGTGCGGCGTCGCCGGTGACCACATTCGCACCGAGATCCATGGCCACGAGCTTGGCACTTGCTTCGGCGCTCGTCAGACCGACGAATTCCGACTGCGTCACGTTGACCGTGGTCGGTGCCGGCGGCGTTGTCGCCGTTGGCGACGGCTTCGTGGTCTGCTTCGGCGTCGTGACCGGCGCCGAGCTCGAGGGCGGCGCAGTGGGGGTGTTCTGGCTGACCAACGAGATGACGATTCCACCGAGCACGAGCACGAGCAGGGCGATCAGCACGATCAGCGGCCAGGTCCAGGGGCTGCGCTTCTTCTTCTTCTTCTCTTCTTCCTCGGCTGCCGCCGCGGCAGCAGCCGCAGGGGTGCCGGGGATGGCGAGCGGAAGAACCGTGGTTGCGTCGTCGTTTCCGACACCCGGCATCAGCATGGTGGCAGCGTCGGTCGGGGCGTTGCCGCCGAGCACGGCCGGTACGGATGCGGCCGCCGCAGCGACGTCGCCGCGCCGAAGAGCCGTGGCAGCGCGCGCCAGGTGCGCGGCGGAGGCCGGACGTTCGGCAGGGTCTTTCGCGAGGCAGGCGAAGACCAGGTTGCGCACGGGCTCCGAAACGGTCACCGGGAGTTCGGGTGCAGTCTCGTTGATCTGCGCCATCGCGATCGCGACCTGTGATTCGCCGGTGAACGGGCGTCGCCCGGCCAGGCATTCGTAGGCGACGATTCCGAGTGAGTAGATGTCGGTGGTCGGTGAAGCGGGTCGCCCGCTGGCCTGCTCTGGCGAGAGGTACTGCACAGTACCCATTACCTGACCGGTTGCCGTCAGCGGCACCTGGTCGGCGATACGAGCAATGCCGAAGTCGGTGATCTTGACGCGGCCGTCTGGCGTGATCAGCAGGTTGCCTGGCTTGATGTCGCGGTGCACGAGACCTGCGGCGTGGGCAGCGTGAAGCGCGGCAGCCGTCTGGGCGACGATGTCGAGAACCTTGTCGGTGGGCAACACGTGTTCGCGCTCGAGCACAGTGGAGAGTGCCTCACCGGGCACGAGCTCCATCACCAAGAAGGCGCTGCCGTCTTCTTCTCCGTAGTCGAAGACGTTGGCGATGCCTTCGTGGTTGACCAATGCCGCATGGCGAGCCTCGGCGCGGAAACGCTCAAGGAACCCGGGGTCGCCGAGATACTCGTCCTTCAGGATCTTGATGGCGACGGAACGGCCGATGACGAGGTCAGTGGCCTTCCATACCTCGCCCATGCCGCCGATGGCAATCCGTGACGCCAGCTCGTAACGCCCCCCGAAGGTGAGCCCTGTTGTCGGTCTCATTTATTCAGCACCGCCTCTAGTACCTTCTGTGCAATTGGCGCGGCAACAAGATTGCCGTACCCCGTTTGGCCGAGCCCGCCGCCGTCCTCGACGAGAACGGTGATCGCGTACTTTGGATCGTTTGCGGGGGCAAAACCGGTGAACCACAACGTGTACGGATCAGTCTCACCGTTCTCCGCCGTTCCGGTCTTTCCCGCCACTTCAACCCCGTCTATTCTTGCATTGCTCGCCGCTCCGTCATTGACGCCATTGATCATCATTTGAGTCATGGTGGCGGCGGTCTCCGGGGTGATCGCTTGCCCCATGGATTCGGGGTTGAACGTCTCACGCGGGCTGAGGTCGGGGGAGAGGATCTCATCGACAAGATTGGGCTTCAGGAGCATCCCATTGTTGGCGATCGCCGACGAGACCATCGCCATCTGGAGCGCCGTCGACTGCACGTCGCCCTGTCCGAATGCGGACAAAGCGAGCTGCGCATCGTCGAGTCCGCGCGGGTACACGCTCTGGGAGACGGTCAGCGGGATCTCGTAGTCGGTGTTGAAGCCGAATTTCTCGGCCTGCTCCCGGATGGCGGTCTCGCCGAGTTCGAGTCCGAGCTCGGCCATCGGGATGTTGCAGGAGAGTCGCAGGGCCGTGGCGATGGTCGTGGTTTCGCCCGGGCCACAGGTGCCGCCGCCGGAGTTGATCACTACCGAGGTGGATCCGGGAAGTGTGAAGGTTCCCGGGTTGGGGAAGGTGCTCTCCGGGGTGTACTTGCCGGACTCGAGCGCCGCGGCAACGACGACAAGCTTGAACACCGATCCGGGCGGGTTCAGTTCGTTGATGGCACGGTTGATCAACGGCGCGGCGGGATCGTCGATCAGCGCCGCATAGCGCTCGTTGACAAGGTCGGTGTCGTGAACGGCCAATTCGTTTGGGTCAAAGCTCGGCTTGGAGACCATGGCCAGCACGCGGCCGGTCTTCGGCTCGGTGACGACGACTGAGCCCGTGTAATCCCCGAACGCGTCCCAGGCCGCCTGTTGCACGACCGGGTCGATCGTGGTTTCGACCGCGGCGCCCTTTGGCGTCGCTCCGGTCACGATCGCGCTGAGCTGGTCGAAGAATTGCGAGTTCGACGTGCCGCTGAGCTCACGATTGAGGGCGGCTTCCAGACCGGTCGGCGCACCGTTCACCGGGAAGAATCCGGTGACCGGCGCATAGAGCGGACCGTTGCTGTAGGTGCGCTGGAATTTGAAATCGTCGTCGACCGGCACGGACTGCGCGATGGGCTCGCCGTCGACGAGGATCGGACCTCGTTCGACGCCGTAGCTGTTCAGCAGGGTGCGGGTGTTGCGGGAATCCGCGGCCAGGTTCTCCGCCTGAACGGCCTGAATGATCGTCGTCGACGTGAGCAGTGTGAGAAACATCAGCAGCACGACGATGCTGACTCGCTTCAATTCGCGATTCATTTAGACCACCAGCCTGGGTTGATTGCGTACCGTGTCGGAGAGACGCAGCAGCAGCGCGGCGATGATCCAGTTGGCGACCAGCGAGGATCCGCCGGCCGCGAGAAAGGGTGTGGTGAGTCCGGTCAGCGGGATGACGCGCGTGACGCCGCCGATCACGATGAAGCACTGCAGCGCGATGGTGAAGGCGAGACCGACGCTGAGCAGTTTGCCGAAGTCATCCTGGCCGGCAAAGCCGATGCGGAATCCGCGGGCGACGAAGAGCATGTAGAGCGCGAGGATCGCGAAAAGTCCGGCGAGGCCGAGCTCCTCGCCGAGGCTGGCGATGATGTAGTCGCTCTGCGGCACCGGGGTGATGTCGGGGCGCCCCTGGCCGAGGCCGGTTCCGATCAGGCCGCCGTTGGCGAGCCCGAAGATGCCCTGCACCAACTGGTAGCTGCCGCCGTCTGCCGAGTAGACCCCGGGGTTGAACGCGTCGAGCCAGTTGGTGAACCGGCCGTTGACGTAGTCGAGGGTCTGGCTGGCGATCAGGGCGCCGCCGAGGAACAGGCTCATGCCGAGCACCACCCAGCTCAAACGCCCGGTGGCCACGTAGAGCATGACCAGGAACATACCGAAGTACAACAGTGCGGTTCCAAGGTCGCGCTGAAAGACGATGACCGACATCGAGAGCGCCCAGACGACGAGGATCGGACCGAGGTCGCGCAGGCGCGGGAACTGCATCCCGAGGAATCGTTTGCCGACCATGGCGAGACTGTCGCGGTTTTGCACGAGGTAGCCCGCGAAGAAGACGGCCAAGGCAATCTTGGCGATTTCACCGGGCTGGAAGGTGGCGAAGTCGCCGATCCCGATCCAGACTTTGGCTCCGTTCACCTCGTGCCCGAGACCGGGAACCAATGGCAGAAGAAGCAGAACCACGGCCACAAGACCGGCAATGTAGGTGTATCGGAACAAAACCCGGTGGTTGCGGATCACGAGCATCACGGCGATCGCGCAGAGGATGGCGAGGGCGCTCCAGACAATCTGGCGTACGGAGGCGCTCGCCCAGCCCTCTTCATTGTTTGCGATGTCGATGCGGTAGATCATCGCAATGCCGAGGCCGTTCAGAACCGTGACGATCGGCAAGATGAAGGGGTCGGCATCCCTGGCCGTGAATCGCATGACGACATGCAGGGTCAGCACCAGCACCGACAGGCCGGCGCCGAGCAGCACCAGCTGCGTGTCAATGTGGCCGAGGGCGCCGAGCTGAACCAGCACGATGGCGATGGCGTTGATCGCGCAGGCGATCAGCAGCAGAAACAGCTCAAGATTGCGCAGTTTCTGGGGCAGGTGCAGGCGTTTGATGGCACCGGTTTTCGGACCCGTCGCCCGCGGCGACGAATCCATGACGATCGGTTGCTTAGGGGGTGTTGGCATTGTGAAGCCGTTCGACGATGAGTTGCGCGTCCTCCAACGAGGGGGCGCTGATGGTCTGCTCGACCTGCTGCCTGTCGTACATGCGCAGGCTGGATACGGGAAGGTCGGTTTCTTCGTAGACGTGCGAGAGCTTGATCGGGCCGAGGTCTTGCTGCACGCCCTGGAAGATCGCGACGTTGCTGCCCTCCACACCGATGAAGAACCGGGTTTGCGTCCACTGGTAGCCGAGCACCGCTGCTCCGCTAATCGCCAGTACGAGCAGGATGACGCCGGTCAGCCAGGTGTAGCGGCGTCGGCGGGCACGGCGGGCATCTTCTTCGATGAGCTCGGAGAGGTAGTCCTGGGAGTCAGGCTCGAAGTGAGACTCGCGCACCGGGTGCAGGCGTAGGCCGGGCAGACGGAGCGGGCGGTTACGGGTGGGCTCTTCGCCGAAGGCGAGTGGGGCGGCGGCCGAACCGACGACGACGGGCTCTGCGGCGCGCAGCGTGCCCTCACCGATGTCGACAACGACAATTGTGACGTTGTCGGGAGCGCCGGCATCCAAGCTCTCTTTGACCAGGCGGGTCGCAACCGACAGGGGGCTCGCACCGCTGAGCAGGGCGTTGGCGATGGCGGCGGGGGAGACCACGCCGCTCAAGCCGTCGGAACAGATCAACCAACGGTCGCCGGGCAAGGTCGTGAGAATTGACGTGTCGATTTCCGGCGACGACTCGACGTCGCCGAGCACGCGCATGAGCACCGATCGGCGCGGGTGCACCATCGCTTCTTGTTCGGTGATGCGGCCGCTGTCGACGAGTCGCTGTACGAAGGTGTGGTCGATGGTGATCTGGCTGAGTTCACCGTCACGCAGCAGGTAGATGCGTGAGTCTCCGATATGCGCGATGGCGACCTGGTCGTCCAACACGACCATGGCGCTGACGGTGGTGCCCATGCCGGTGAGTTCGGCATGCTCGAAGACGGTCTCGGCCAGTTGTGAATTGGCGGCGATGAGCGCGGCCTGCAGCGCGAACTCGGCATCCTGAGCCGTCGCGTAGTCGATGTCGGCCTGCATGACACGCTTCGTGGCGATCGCCGAGGCGACATCACCGCCAGCGTGACCCCCCATGCCGTCGGCCACTACAAAGAGGGACCGGCCAGCGTAACCCGAGTCCTGGTTGTTGGATCGAACCTTGCCAACATGGGAGACGGCGGCGCTGTGACTCACTGTCGCCATGCACTTACCGCCGAAGCTCGAACGTTGTCGCGCCGATCTTGACGGGAGCGTTCAGTGGAACGGGCGTCGGAACGACGACCCGGGCGCCGGAGAGGAAGGTGCCGTTGGTGGAATCGAGATCTTGGATCATCCATTCCCCGTTCCACAGCATCAGGCGCGCATGGTGGGTCGAGGTGTAGTCGTCGCGAATCACCAGGCTGGAATCGGTGGAGCGACCAATCGTGATCGACTCAGCGGTGAGCGGAAACTCGGTGCCGACCTTCGGGCCGGAGGTGATGACCAGGCGGCTCGCGTTCTGGGTCGTGGCCTTGACCGAATGGCCTGACGACGACGGGGTCGGTGCGTACACCGGTTCGGTGAGCGCGGCGCCGGAGGGCGTCGGGGCCAGCAGCGGCGGCAGTGGGGCGGATGCCGCGACCGGGGCGGGCGAAAAGAGCGGTTCGACGGGCTGTGCGGCGGCCGGGGCCGCAACAGCATCCGGAGTCATCTTGCGCACTCGGCGCCCGAAGAGGTCGCTGCGCAGGGCATAGACGATGCCGAAGATGAACAGCCACAGCACCAGCAAGAAACCCAGTTGCAAGACAAGAAGCGTTAGTTCGCTCACGCTCATGTGGCGGGCCCCCAGAATCCGCCCATGTCGTGGCGTTCGGTGGGGTCTTCGACCCGGCGGTCAGCAAACTGGTCAACGGAGGAGGCCTGCGCGAGAACGCGGAAGACGATGCTGGTGCGGCCGATCGTGACGATCGACTCCGGTTCGAGAATTGCCTGCTTGACCGGGGATCCATTCAGCTGTGAGCCGTTGGTGGAACCGAGGTCGCGCACCTGGGCGCGGCTGCCGTCCCAGAGGATCTCGACGTGACGACGGGACGTGCCCGAATCGTCGACGGTGATGTCGGCGTCGCTGCCGCGCCCGATCACGGTGCGTGACTTGACGAGCGGGTAGCGCTTGCCGTTGATGTCGAGCACCGGGGTCCACGAGACGCCGCCCTGCACGGTGCTGGAATCGACCTGCACCATTCCCTCGGTGAGACCGCGGTCTTCGGCCAGAGAGATGGAGAGGCCGCCGGCGAATTGATAGCGCTGGGATGCGGCGTGCTGCTGCACCAACTGCATGAGTTCGTCGACCAATGCCGGGCCGAGCCCAGTCATCCGTTGAAAGTCGGCCGGCGCCATGCGCACGGTGAAGCGGTTGGGTGCGAGGATGCGGTCGCGTGAAACGACCGCAGCTTTGGTGTCGAGCTCGCGTCGCAGCGCTGAGGTGATCTCCACCGGCTGCAAGCCCGACTTAAAGGTCTTGGCGAAAGCGCCGTTGACGGCGCGTTCCAAGCCTTTTTCAAAGTTATCCAGTATGCCCACAGGTCTCCCGATCCGGTCCGTTTGGCTATGAGCATGTTACTTGTCTCGGGTGTTAACTCGCCGGTAGGGCGGCGAGCACACGAAATGTCATCCTACGGGGGTATGGCATCGCGGCGCTGACCGAGGGGTATGTGGGCGCTGAGAGTGGGCCTCTCGCGCCGCGCGGGTCGGATGCCGCGACGCGGGTTGAGTTCAACCCGCGCGCTGGCGTTCGACCCGCGCCGCGGCATCCGGGGGAGCGTGAACGACCCGCGAATTCGTGCCCGGCGCACCCGCGACACTCCAGGGCGATCGCTCGAATGGCGAAGGGGTAGCCGAAAGTGTTAGCATTTCCAAGTTCGCGCGAGTGGCGGAATTGGCAGACGCGCTGGCTTCAGGTGCCAGTGTTCGAAAGGACGTGGGGGTTCAAGTCCCCCCTCGCGCACGCGAATGAAAAATGAGCTGGAGCCAACCAGACTCACACGAAAGGCCCCCGAGAAATCGGGGGCCTTTTGCGTTAACTCGCGCCGGGTTGATCCGCGGTGCCCGCGACCGCCGGTGGCGGCCCGGCTGTTGGCACCAACTCCGGCTCCGTGGGCCCCTGGTCCAGCCGGAAGGGCGGATACTGATCGGTCATCAGCGAGGTATAGACGATGACCCGATAAACCCAGCGGTTGATTCCAATCACCAGATCGAACAGTGGCCGGGGGTAGAACCCAGTGAAGAGCAGGATGACCGCGGCAACAAACACAAGCAACCCCAGCAACGAGAAGCCGACAGTTTTGCCCACAGATGAGTCCCACTCGGAGGCCTGGAACCACAACCAGGTGCCGCCCGTGAAGATCGAGAGGACCAGCAGCTGCGGGATCACCAGCAGCCACCACTTGACGAGCACCAATCCGTGCGACAGCCGCTCGGGATACGCCACGTCGAAGTCGGCCGGATAGTCGGTGCTGGCCAGGCTGAACGGCGGGTACCGATCGGTTCCGAGTGCCGAGTAGGTGTAGAACGCCACCCGCCAACTCCACCGCAGAACACCGACGTTGAAGTTGAACAAAGCCGACGGGTATCGACCGGTAAAGAGGATGGCGAACCCGGCGATGACCGTACAGACGAAGAACGCGAACCAGAGGAAGAACAGCACGATGAAGTGCGGGATGGCCAGAAGCCATTTGAACAGCCAGATCCAGCGCGAAGGATCGTCGAGGCGAGCGGTCAACCGGGCGGGATAGACCGCCCTTCCGGGCACCGGTTCGGGCCGCTGACCGTTCGAACCCGCCGCGATCGCCCCGCCACGACCAATGCCACGCCGAGGAGGAACACCACCAGCCCGCCCACCAGTAGGGCGATCGCAATGAATCCAAAGAGATCGGAGTGGAATCCGACCCGCATGTCGACAGACACATTCGGTGTCGCGTCGGCGTTCATCACGACAAGCGTCCAATTTCCGCTCCGCAGCTCGGTCACAATCTGCTGGGTTCCCGCGCCTTCTGCAGACGCCACCCAGAAGTCCTGGTCGCCAGGAAGCGCCGGGGTGAAGGTGCCGGGTATGTCGCGGTAGTGAACGCGGGAGGGCGAGAGCGAGACACTCGTCACGAGCGTGCGATGAACATTTGCGAAGTAGCGGTTGACATCGTCCACGTTGGCGATGCCGACGAAAATCTCGTGCGTCGGGTCGGCGGCGGTCGCCGCGATCCTGATGCTGCCGAGGTCGAAGGGCAGGCGGTCGGCCGTGGCATGGTCGCCCGCGATGTCGACAGGCAGCGAGGTGAGCGCGTAGGAATCTGCCGAGAATGTCACTGAGGGCGAATTGAGGTATCCACTGTTTCTCTGCTGTAACCCAACGGAGCCGAAGAGACCCGCTCCGATCATCACCCCAGCCCGAGCAATGCGATGAGACTGCCGACAATCAGCAGCACCACCGCCCCTGTGCGTGCACGGCGCACCGGCTCGGGGCTCGGCTGGCTAGCGGGGGTGGGTGGCGATTCAGTCATGGGGGCACCTGCGACTCTCGTTGCCTTCATCATGACCGAACGGCCGAGAGTCGACCAGGGTCAGTGGTGCACCCACGACGTGGACATTCGCGAGGCGAGGATCCTAGGCGAGCGCGAGAAAGAGCTTCTCCAGTTCGTCGACGGTCAGCGCGGTGCTGGTGTCGGCAGCGTTGGCGCCCGGGTCGTCGGGTGCCAGGCAGTGCCGCATCGCCGAGGAGACGATCGTGAAACCAGCCCGGTCCAGTGCCTTCGAGACGGCGGCCAGCTGCAGCACCACATCGCGGCACTCTGAGCCGGACTCGACGGCGGCAATGACCCCGGCCAACTGGCCCTGAGCTCGCTTGAGCCGGTTCAACACCTTGCGCTGCTGCTCGGCATCCATGTCGCCGGCACGTGATCGCGACTCGGCTGTGGTCTCACTGGGCTGCATAGTCAGGTTCCTTCTCGTCGGTCACGGCCACGATCGGGGCGGCCGCCGTGTTGTCTGCGGGTTGGGTCGAGAAGGCTCCCGCCTCCCAGGTCTTGAATCCGCCGTCGAGGTTCTGCACGTCTTTGCCGAGCTGCGTGAGTAGCCGGGCCGCGGTGTGCCCACGCTGCCCGACCTGGCAGTGCACGATGAGCGGCGCATCCGGCAGCTCTCCCACCCGGTCGCGGATCTCGTCCAACGGCAGGTTGATCGCGCCAGGGATGCCGCCACGATCGAACTCGCCGGCCGAGCGCACATCGACGAGGATCGCTCCTGCAGACCGAGCCTCGGCAAGCTCATGCCACTGGATGTTGCGGGTCGCGCCGGTCGCCAGGTTGTCGGCCACGTAGCCGGCCAGGTTCACCGCATCTTTCGCCGAGCCGTACTGAGGCGCATAGGCGAGTTCGAGCCGAGAGAGGGCAGACGCCGTCAGTCCGCCGGCCATGGCCGTGGCGATCACGTCGATGCGCTTGTCGACGCCGCCGAGTCCGACGATCTGCGCGCCGAGAATCAGGTCGGTTTCGGCGTCGATCAGCAGCTTCACCGCCATCTGCTCGGCGCCGGGGTAGTAGCCGGCGTGAGAGAGCGGATGCGTGTGCACGACGCGGTGAGGTCGGCCGGCATCCAGCAGGCGCCGTTCACTCCACCCGGTCAGGGCGACTGTGAGGTCGAAGACCCCGACGATGGCCGTGCCGAAGGCCGGTGTGCTCGGCAGCTCTGAAACGCCGCAGATCGCATCCGCAGCGCTTCGCCCGTGACGATTCGCCAGGCCGGCCAGGGTGACGAGGGTGGCTGCGCCGCCGATGGCGTCGACTTTCTCCGCCGCGTCGCCGACCGCATAGATAGAGGGATCGTTGGTGCGCTGAAAGGCATCGACGGCGATCCCGCCGGTCGTACCGATGGTGAGACCCGCAGCCGCGGCAAGTCGCGTGTCAGGGCACACCCCGCTCGCGTCGACCACCAGGGTTGCCGCGATCTCGCTGCCGTCGTCGAGACGCACCCCGTGGGGAGTCAGCCCGGTCACCGTGGTTCGGGTGCGCACGTCGACGCCCTGCGTGGTGAGGGTGTCGAGAACCGGAGCTGCCATTTCGGGGTCGAGGGGCGAGAGCGGATGCGCACCCCGGTGCACGAGGGTGACGTTCAGTCCACGCCGCACGAGGTTTTCGACCGCCTCCAGACCGATGAAGCCGCCGCCGATGACCACGACTCGGGCCCCGGGACCGGCGACAGACAGCTTGGCCGTGATGAAGTCAACGTCATCGATTGTGCGGAGGGTGCGCACCGGGATTCCGGTGCCGGAGATGTCGTCGCGCGTCTGCGCGCCGCCGGCCAGGATGAGCGAGTCGTATTCCTCGGTGCGCTCGAGCCCGGTCGTGAGATCGCGAACCACGACACGGCGGTTTTCCCGGTCGATGGAGCGCACGTCGTGATTGGTCTTCACGTCGAGCCGGAAGCGGTCGAACAGGGATTTCGGCGTCTGCAGCAGGAGGCTGTCACGGTTTTCGATCGCACCGCCGACGTAATAGGGCAGCCCGCAATTGGCGAATGAGACATGCTCGCCGCGCTCAAAGACGACGATCTCGGCCGACTCGTCGAGACGCCGCAACCGCGTTGCCGCCGACATGCCTCCGGCGACGCCGCCGACAATGACGACCTTCATAGCGCGCGCCGTCATTTCGAACCGGCGAAGAGACGAGCGAGAAATCCGCCACGGGCGGGGGTCTCATCGGCGTGGCCCGCACAGCGGTCGGATTTCTTCACGCCGCGCATCACCTCGTCAACGTGCTGACCGCAGCCCGCCCAACTCGTCTTCTGGCAGGTCTTGCAGGTCACAGCACGGCACATTGAGGTTCTCCTTCAGGGGTGTTGGGCGAATTCACCATACCCCGGGGGGTATACCGAAGCCTGCAAGGATGCCGTGGACCGGATGCCCCCCCAATCGGGAAGATCAGCCCTACGGAGGGTGTGAATCCGACATGCGTCCCGTAGCCTCGCACGATGGGGAATGGAAAACGAAGCTTCGCGGGTGGGTTCGGAGCGTTTCTGGGTTTGATCGGGATGAGCGCCGTCGCCGGCCTCTTGGTGACCGTTGCGGTCACTCCGGCTCTGACGGTGTCGGGCTTGGCGGCGAGTAGCTCCATCAGTCTTTTCAAGAATCTGCCGAGCTACCTCAACATCGGTGAGCTCGCCGAAGGCTCGAACATCTACGCGACGGCCGCCGATGGATCAACCGTCAAACTGGCCACCTTCTATGAGCAGAATCGCGAAGAAGTGCCTTGGGAGAGCATCTCTCAATTCGCCAAGGATGCAGCGGTGGCCGGCGAGGATCCCCGCTTCTATTCCCATGGCGGTATCGATGTGCAGGGAACAGCCCGGGCAACCGTCAAGCTCCTCCTCAAACAGGCCGGCGGTGGCGGCGGATCGTCACTGACACAGCAGTACGTGAAGAACGTGCTTGTGCAAAACGCCGTGATGAGCGCGAAGACAGAGGAAGAACGCACCGAAGCCATCGAATCCGCCATTCGGCAGGAGCCGGACCGCAAGCTCAAGGAGATGCGCCTGGCCATCGGACTCGAGAAGAAATTCTCGAAGAACGAGATCCTCACCGGCTACCTCAATATCGCCTTCTTCGGTGGGACCGTATACGGCATCGAAGCGGCCAGTAAGTACTATTTCGGCGGGATCAGCGCGAAGGATCTCTCGCTGGAGCAGGCGGCGAGCCTGATCGCCATCGTGAACTATCCAGAGGACTTTCGGCTGGATCGCCCGGACAGTGAAAAAAACGGCGCCGCCGGCGGCTACGCGAGAAACAAAGACCGACGCGACTACATCCTGAAGCAGATGTTGGTCCACAAGAAGATCACGCAGGAGCAGTACGACGCGGCGGTGGCCGTTCCGGTCACCCCGGTGATCACGCCCCCGACATCCGGTTGCAAAACCGCCGGCGGATCTGGCTACTTCTGCGACTACGTCTATTGGACGATCCGCAACGGAGACGCGCTGGGGGCGACGGTCGAAGAGCGCGTCGAGCGGCTCCGCCGCGGCGGACTCGACATCTACACCACCTTGGATCTCGGGCTGCAGGTCGCCTCGGAGGCGGCGGTGAACGAGAACGTCCCGAGCGTGGACCCTCGATTCGATGTGGGGTCGACCGCTGTCACCGTGCAGCCGGCGACCGGTCGCATTCTGGCCATGGCGCAGAACAAGACCTTCAGCAACGACCCAGAGGTTCTCGAGGCCAACGGTCCGGGCTGGACATCCATCAACTACAACACCGACATTGACTACGGCGGATCGAGCGGTTTTCAGCCCGGCTCCACCTACAAGGTCTTCACGCTGGGGGAGTGGGTGAATGCCGGACACTCGTTGCGGGAGACGTTCGATGGCCGCAAGCGCACCTTCACCCGGTTCACTAACAGCTGTGACGGCAACTGGAATGGGTCGTTTCCGCCACGCAATGACGACGGCCGCATCGCCAACAACGCCGTCGACGCGACGAAGTGGTCGGTGAACTCCAGCTTCGTGGCGATGGCCCAGCAGCTCGACCTGTGCAAGATCAAGCAGCTCGCTGAATCGTTCGGTGTGCACCGAGCGAACGGCGACCCGCTTCAGATGTTTCCCTCCGATGTGTTGGGCACCCAGGAGCTCGCGCCGCTGACGATGGCCAGCGCCTTCGGCGGTATCGCGAACAATGGGATCACCTGCTCGCCGATCGCCATCGACCGCATCGTCGATCGGAACGGTGCAGAAATCGCTCCACCCAAGTCCGATTGCAAGCAGTCGGTTCCCGCCAACGTGGCGGCCGCGATGGCCTACGCCATGAAGCAGACGTTCAGTGGCGGCGGCACCGCCGTCGCATCGAACACCGGAACCGGCGTGCCGCACATTGGCAAGACCGGAACGACGGATGGCGCGAAGGACACCTGGATGATCGGCGCCAGCACGAAGGCGGCGACGGCAGTATGGGTGGGCAACGTCGTCGGTGAGGCCAACCTGCGGGACCTGAGATTCGAGAGCGGTGAAGCCGCGACCGCGCGGCACCGGATTTGGCCGCGGATCATGACCGTGGCCGATAACGCCTGGGGCGGTGACGCTTTTCAAGAACCCGACTCGTCGGCATTCCGCGTCATTCAAGCCGATGTTCCGGATGTGCGAGGCAAATCACCGACCGAAGCGCGCAGCATCCTGGAAAAGGCCAGCTTCACTGTTGTCGACGGGGCTCCGCAGAACTCCGACGTTCAGGCAGGTCTGATCGCGGGCTCCAACCCGTCGGGATCGGCGCCGCACGGGGCTTCAATCGAGATCTTTGTGAGCCTCGGACCAGTACCTGTCGCGCCGCCGGCTCCTCCGGTTCCTCCGGCCACCACGCCGTAGAAGCCCGGTGCGTCCGGGGGCGCGGTCGATCTTTCTGAGAGTTTTCTCTGGTGCGGCGACCGGTGGTGAGTGAGTAAGGTTAGGCTTGCCTTCACGCACCTCATCAAGGGATCCAATGAAACGCCTTCGCCCCACGCTTGTCACGCTCGCTGTCGCATCACTCGCTCTGACGGGTTGCTCCGCACCCTCGCCGGCGCCGTCCACCGCGGCATCCGGTGCACCGGAATCACTTGCCGGTAGCTCGATCACCGTCTACAACGCTCAGCACGAAGAGCTCACCCAGGCCTGGGCGGATGCCTTCACCAAGGAGAGCGGCGTCAAGGTCGTTCTCCGCAACGGCTCAGATTCCGAGCTCGGCAACCAGATCATCCAGGAAGGCGCCGCATCGCCCGCCGACGTGTTCTTGACCGAGAACTCCCCGGCCATGTCGCTCGTCGACAACGCCAAGCTGTTCGCCCCGGTTGACGAAGACACGCTCGCTCAGGTGCCGGACGCTTACAAGCCCTCGACCGGAACCTGGACCGGGATCGCCGCGCGTTCCACCGTCTTGGTCTACAACCCGAGCCTGCTGCCGGAAACTGAGCTGCCGACCTCGCTGCTCGACCTGCAGGAGCCGGAGTGGAAGGGCAAGTGGGCCGCCTCGCCGAGTGGCGCCGACTTCCAGGCCATCGTCTCCGCGCTTCTTGAGGAGAAGGGCACCGCCGCCACCGAGACGTGGCTCGCCGGGATGAAGGAGAACTTCTCCGAGTACAAGGGCAACAGCACAGTGATGAAGGCGGTCAATGCCGGTGAAGTGCCGGCCGGCGTCATCTACCACTACTACTGGTTCGGTGATCAGGCGGGAACCGGCGAAAACAGCAACAACACGAAGCTTCACTACTTCAAGAACGAGGACCCGGGTGCATTCGTCAGCGTCTCGGGCGGTGGCGTGCTKAAGACGAGCAAGAACGAAGCCGCAGCGCAGGCCTTCCTGAAATTCATCACCGGCAAGGCCGGCCAGGGCATCCTGCAGACCGGCACCAGCTTCGAGTACCCCGTCGGCAGCGGCGTCGCAGCCAACCCGGCTCTGCCGGCTCTCGATACCCTCGAAGCACCGGTGATCGACCCGTCGACCCTGAACAGCACCGAGGTCACCACCCTGATGACGGCGGCCGGTCTCATCTAAATAGGTTTCACCTCACCGAACCACTTCTCGATGGACCCCACGCAATGATCGCTCTCTCGGCCCAGAACCGGTCGCTTCGGTGACCGTTCCGGGCACGCGGAGGGGCAGGGCCACCGGCCCACGCCCCTCCGCACTTCTCGTCGTCGTCACCGTCGCAATTGCGGTGATCACACTGGTTCCGGTCGGTTTTGTCATCGTCACGATGCTGAACACCGGGTGGGATGTACTCGGCCCGTTGATCTTCCGGCCGAAGGTCGGCGAGCTGCTCGTCAACACTGTTCTGCTTGTCGTGATCGGTGTTCCGCTGTGTGTCGCCCTCGGCGTCGGCGAGGCGTGGCTGGTGGAACGCACCAGTCTGCCGGGCCGTCGCGTCTGGGCGATCCTGTTTGCCGCGCCCCTGGCCATTCCGGCCTTCGTCAGCAGCTATGCCTGGGTGAGTCTCATTCCTTCGATCGGCGGGCTCAGCGGGGGTCTGCTGATCGCTGTCTTGTCGTACTCGCCGTTGGTCTTTCTGCCGGCCGTTGCGACGCTGCGCCGGCTCGACCCGGCGCTGGAAGACTCGGCCCAGTCGCTCGGGATGACCGCACCGAGAGTGTTCACTCGAGTCGTGCTGCCGCAGCTGCGCCTGGCGATCTGGGGCGGCGGACTCGTCGTCGCCCTGCACCTGCTCGCCGAGTACGGGGCGTTCGCTCTGATCCGTTTCGACACCTTCACAACGGCCATCATCGTGCAGTACCAGTCGACTTTCGCCGGCCCGGCGGCCAGCGCCCTCGGCATCGTGCTCACTCTGCTCTGCCTGCTCGTGCTCACCGTCGAATCCACCACCCGGGGACGGGCCCGCTACGCGCGTATCGGTTCCGGCGCCTCGAGCCCGGCCGAACGTCAGCGTCTCGGTCGCGCGTCGATTCCGGCGTTCGCGGCGGCTTCCGTCGTCACTCTTCTCGCAGTCGGTGTTCCACTCGGCAGCATCGCGCGCTGGCTGAGCGTCGGCGACCCCTGGGCACAGCCCGAGATTCTGCAAGCGATCACGCAGACCGTGCTGCTCGCTATCGGCGGTGCGCTGCTGACCATCGTCGTGGCGATGCCGCTGGCCTGGCTGAGCATCAGACATCCGAGCCGCATCAGCAAGGTCGTTGAGGGCTCGACCTATCTGGCGAGCAGTCTGCCGGGCATCATCATTGCCCTGGCCCTCGTGACCGTCACGATCCGGCTGGTGCCGGCGCTTTACCAGACGGCGTTCACCGTGCTCGTGGCCTATCTGATCATGTTTCTGCCCCGTGCCCTGGTGTCGCTTCGCGCCGGACTCGGACAGGCGCCGATCCTGCTCGAAGAGGCAGCGCAGTCGCTCGGCAACTCGCCACTGCGTGCCCGCGCTCGAGTCACTCTGCCGCTTCTTGTGCCGTCGATCCTGGGCGGAGCGGCACTCGTCGCTCTCGGTGTGGCCAACGAACTCACCGCCACCCTGCTGCTTGCGCCGAACGGCACCCGCACGCTGGCTATGCAATTCTGGTCGGCAAGCTCTTCGGTCAACTACTCCGACGCTGCCCCGTATGCTCTACTGCTCGTGATCATCTCGATCCCGACCGTCGCTCTCATGTCACTCCAGTCACGGAATCGAACCACTCAATGACCACACTCCGCGTGCAGGATGTCTCGATCGCGCTTGGGGGAAGCCCGGTTCTCTCCGGCGTCTCCCTGACCATTCCGACGGGGACTCGAACCGCGCTGGTCGGCGCCTCTGGAAGCGGCAAGACGACTCTGCTGCGACTCATCGCCGGGTTCGCCCGCCCGGACAGCGGAACCATCGCGCTCGACGACACCGTGGTGTCTGGACCCCACACTTTTCTGCCGGCACACCGCCGCGGGGTCGGCTACGTGGCACAGGATGGCGCGCTGTTTCCACATCTCACCGTGGAACAGAACATCCGCTTCGGTCTGCCGCGCCGGGAACGTGGTTCGCGTGGTCCGCGGGCGGCGGAGTCGATGGCCCGGATCAGAGAGGTCGCCGAACTCGTGGCGTTGCCCGCGGATCTGCTGCGCCGCTATCCGCATGAGATCTCGGGTGGGCAGCAGCAGCGGGTTTCTGTCGCGCGAGCGCTGGCCCCTGCGCCCAAGATGATCGTGCTCGACGAGCCGTTCAGTGCGCTGGACACGGGGCTGCGTGAGCAATCGCGGGTGGCAGTGATTGCGGCGCTCGAGGCCAGCGACGCGACGGCGGTGTTGGTCACTCACGATCAGGACGAAGCGTTGATGTTCGGCCAGCAGATCGGCATTCTTGCCGGCGGGCGGCTGGAGCAGCATGGTTCTCCACTGTCGGTGTTCGACAACCCGAGCTCGGCCGAGGTCGCCAGTTTTCTGGGGGACGCCGTGTTCGTGACGGGTCATCTGCAGGGAAACTCGGCCGAGACGGCCTTCGGTCAGGTCGCGTTGCGCCATCAGAATACGGCCCAGGGTGTCGGCCCCGGCAGCTCGATCAGAGTGTTGCTGCGGGCGGAACAACTGACGATCGGACAGGACGCGGCGGCTCCGGCGAACGGACAGATCAGTGCTCTCTCGCCGCGCGGAACCCGTCTGCAGGTTGAAATAGAGGCGATCGGGTCGGCCGAGCGGGTCGTCGTCACGGTTGCCGCTGCTGAATCGGGCTACCGGGTGGGCGATGCGGTGACCGTGCTGATCCAGGGCAGTGGGGTGTCGTACTAGCTTCGGCTTCGTTCTGCTGCCCTCTGAGGCGTTCTGCTGCAGAGGAATGAAGGGGTGACTAGCCTTCTGGACCGCCAGAGTTTTCTGGACGAAGCCGGAGCCGCAGCATCCGATAAATCACGCCGACCAGGAGCACAGCCAGTCCGACGGCAGAGCTCGCCAGTGGCAGTGTGATCACGAGAATTCCGCAGGCGACCGCGCCGAGCACCTGCAGCGCCCGGGGGTAGCGGCGTTGCTCTGTGGGCTGGCTGAAGGCAGCGAGGTTCGCGACGAAATAGTAGAGCAGCACGCCGAACGAGGAGAACCCGATCGCGCCGCGTAAGTCGACGGTCAACACGAGAATCACGACGACGCCGGCGAGCACGACCTCTGCCCGGTACGGAACTGCGAACCGCGGATGCACCGCCGCCAGCCAGCGGGGCACGTCGCCCTCTCTGGCCATGGCAAGGGTCGTTCGCCCGATGCCCGCGATCAGTGCGAGCAGGGCTCCGAGCGACGCGGCCGCCGCGCCGAATCGCACGAGGGGCGCGGCCCAGTCCCAGCCGGCCGCTGCGACGGTGTCGAACAGCGGGGTCGCGGAACCGGCGACGCCCGAGGCGCCGAGCGTGCCGAGGATGACCACGGCGATGACGCCGTAGACAACGACCGCCAGCGTCAACGCGAGCAGAATCGCGCGCGGGATGGTGCGTGCCGGGTCCCTGACCTCCTCGCCCATTGTCGCGATGCGGGCGTATCCGGCGAAGGCGAAGAACAGCAGCCCCGCCGATTGCAGGATGCCGTACCAGCCGTGCGCGAGCCATGAGGACGGCTCCAGCGAACCGGTCTCCGGCAGTCCGGTGCTGGATCCCGCCGCGACGACGACGGCCAGACTCAGAAGAACGATCGCCACGATCACCCGGGTCAGTAATGCGGTGCGCGTGACTCCGCGGTAGTTGACTGCGGCCAGGCCCACGACGGCTGCGACTGCGACCGGGCGTTCCCAGCCGGCGGGCGCCGCGTACGCCGCGAAGGTGAGGGCCATCGCCGCGCAACTCGCTGTCTTGCCGATCACGAAACTCCAGCCGGCCAGAAATCCCCACCACGGGCCGAGGCGCTCGCGCCCGTAGAGATAGGTGCCGCCGGACGAGGGATAGACGGCGGCCAGCTGAGCGGATGCGGTGGCGTTGCAGAACGCGACGAGCGCCGCGACGACGAGACCCACCAGCATCCCGGAGCCTGCGGCCTGTGCGGCGGGGGTGAAGGCAGCGAATACCCCGGCACCGATCATCGAGCCGAGCCCAATGAATGTGGCGTCGGCGACCCCCAGGCGTCGGGCCAGACGGGGATGTTCAGCCGTCACTGTTGAACTCCGCGCAGTGGATGGTGTGGCCTCGCGTGCATGGTTCTATCGTTGCCGATCCGACGTAACTCGCTGACGCACCACGCAGTCCGATCTGAAAGCGGAGGTCGGTGGAATCGGCCTATCCTTCGTGGTTGAGTATCGCTATGGCTTCCGAAATGAGACACGATTCCAACTCTGAGCCGATTTCCAACGCAGCGAATAGTGACGCAGTGAATCACGAGGCGTCGCATCCGGACGAGCCGCATCGGCAGGGGCTGGCTCAACGGCTGAACTGGCTGCGGGCCGGCGTGCTTGGCGCCAATGACGGCATCGTCTCGGTAGCGGCGGTTGTCGTCGGTGTGGCAGGGGCAACGCCGGCCTCCGGTGCGATTCTCACTGCGGGTGCAGCCGCGCTGGTCGGTGGCGCGATCTCGATGGCACTCGGGGAATATGTCTCGGTGAGCAGTCAGAGCGACAGCGAGAAGGCGCTCATCGCCAAGGAACGGCGCGAGCTCGAAGAGATGCCGGAGCAGGAGCTGAAGGAACTCGCCGGGATCTACCAAGCGAAAGGGCTTTCGCCGGAGACTGCTCAGCAAGTGGCCGTGGAACTCACCGCTCACGATGCGCTGGCGGCTCACCTGTCGGCTGAGTTGCACCTGGACGCCACCGATGTCGTGAGTCCGTGGCATGCGGCGTTCGCGTCGGCGCTCTCGTTCACCATCGGCGGAATCTTGCCACTTCTGGCGATTCTGCTCACCCCTGAGGCCTGGCGGATAACCTTCACCTTCGTCGTTGTCTTGCTCGCCCTCGCCTTGACCGGCGCCGTGGCCGCGCAGATTGGCGGAAGTTCGCGCATCCGGGCCGTGGTGCGTGTCGTGCTCGGTGGAGCGATCGCCCTGGTGGCGACCTTCCTCGTCGGCATGTTGCTGGGAACGACGGGCGTCGTTTAGGCGTCGAGGCGGCTGCGCCCGGTCGAGGTGACTGCAGACCTCTGGGTTGCTGACCCCGGTGGCCGCGTCTCGAGAACCCGCGGTTGCCTCTGAACGCGACCCTCGGTGATCGAGCCTGTCGAGATCCCGCGAGCCGGCCTCTGAACGCGACCCTCGGCCCCTCGGTGATCGAGCTTGTCGAGATCCAGCGAGCCAGCCTCTGAACGCGACCCTCGGTGATCGAGCCTGTCGAGATCTCGCGAGCCGGCCCCTGAACTCACGGCGCGCTCCTCCATAGAACGTATGTTAGAAAAGTTATCCACCGATTCTGAGAAATGCTCGTATTCCAGTTCTCAATTTGAGAGAATTGAAGCATGGAATCAGAGCCTGTTTCCCTCATCATCACCCCGACCACCGACACTCCGGTGGCCGCGGTCATGGCGCAGGTTCAGGCGATTCTGGTCGACGTGATGGCCGAACTTCAGACCCATTTACTCTCCGACGATGACGTTCTTGGCAGTTTGGGTGCAATGGAGGGCATCGGCCGCCTGGTTGATGCCGGCCGGGTCGCCCTGGCCGCGGATGTCGACGCGCGCTCCGACACGAGAACTCAGAACGAGTCTCTGGCGCGCACGCGGGGCTGTGCGACCGGCACCGACCTGATCACGATGGTCACCCGGGTGTCCGCCCGGGAGGCGAAACGCCGGGTCAGGCTCGGCGCGAAGACCCGGATCACCCAGGTGGTCGGCGCGACCCTGCCACCCCGCTACCCGGCCGTCGCCGACGCCCTGACCGCCGGGACGATCGGCATCGATGCCGCCGAACAGATCGTCACCGGGCTGACCGACCTACCCAGCTTTCTCGCCCCGGACGCCGTCGATGCCGCCGAACGCGGTTTGGTCGCCTCGGCGACCGGCACGGTCACGGCCGAGAACGCGGGCCTGCCGAATGCGGGGTTCGCGTTCCCGGCCGACCTGATCCGCGGGCAAGTGCTGCAGTGGAAGGCACTCCTCGACCCGGACGGCACCGCCCCGGCCGACGGGACCGCAATGGAGGTGCATAGCACCGTCGGCTTCGGGGCTTTCCGTGACGGGCTCTACCCCTTGCGCGGTGGGGTCACCCCGGAGCTCCGCGGGGTGATGAACGGGATCTTCGACACCTACTTGAGCGCTCATTCGCAGCCGGTTCCGGCGGAGCCGGGCCGGTTCCCGACCGCCGACGAACAAGCCCAGGCACAGGCCGAGGAGCAGGCCCGGATCGACGCCGGCGAGGTCATTCCCGGCGCCGACCAGCTGGAGGCGCTTGATACCCGCACGGGCGGCGAGAAACGCGCCGACATCCTCCGCGGCGTCTTCGACGCCGCCGCCCGCGACAAGAACACCCCGACGATGGGCGGGGCGGCGCCGACCGTGATGGTGCACGTGAACGCGAAAGACCTCCTCGACGGCACCGGGGTCGGTTGGGCCGACGGCGTCGAGGCGCCCCTGTCGATCAGCACCGTGCAACGCCTCGTCTGCGCCGGCGGGATGCAGAAGATCGTCTTCGCCGCCAACGGCGAAGTCCTCCAGCTCGACATGACCACGCGGTTCTTCACCCGGGTGCAACGCCGGGCGATCCTCGCCCGCGACGGCGGCTGCGTCATCCCCGGCTGCCTCTCCCCACCCAACTGGGCGGAAATGCACCACGTCCTTCCCTGGTATCGCGGCGGCCCAACCAACATCAACAACGGCGTCGCCCTGTGCTGGTACCACCATCACACGATCGACACCTCCGGCTGGCTCATCCAACTCGTCGACGGCGCCGTGCACGTCAAGGCACCACCCTGGATGGGACTCGGCGGAGACTGGCTCCCCGCCAACCAACACCGCGCCCACACCGCCCTCGGCCGGTAGCGGTCCCGAGACTGGCCCACCGGGTCTCGACAGGCTCGACCACCGCGATGACCGCGTTCCCGAGAGCGGCTCACGAGGCCTCGAGACACGGCCGACTCCGTCGGCTGCTCCTCGACCACCGAGACCGAGGCGGCGCCAAAAGTTATCCACACTGTGCAAACTGCTGTTAATAACTACACTTCTGTAATTCGAACTACAAGAAATTTACGATCCCCGAGATGGGAACTGGAGTTCCCTAGCTATAGCCAGCCTGATCTCTTGAGAGGATGCTGGCCGTCAGCTGGGAAGCATCGAATCTTGCCGCTTTCTGAGTGGTCTGCCTCGTACTCTGAAGTGTGATTGAGCAGCAGATCGAACCCCCGCGTCGTCGGCGACCGTCGCGCGCACGTCTTGCGCTGCGCTGGAGTGCGATCATCGTCGTGATCGCCGTCCTCGTGACGGGCGGCTACGTTTTCTACAACTATCAACGGTTCACCTCGGGCATCAGCCACATCGATGCGATCACGCATTCGAACGCTCCGGCGAAGGATGCCGATGGAACAGACCAGAACATCCTGCTGGTCGGCGACGATCACCGCCCGGCCAACGCGACGGCCGAACAACTGGCTCAACTCGGTACCCAAGACGATGGCGGCGCAACGAACACCGACACCATGATGGTTCTGCACATTCCGGCCGACGGAAGCACGGCGACCCTGATCTCGTTTCCGCGAGACTCGTGGGTCGACATTCCGGGCTACGGAATGAACAAACTCAACGCTGCTTTCAACTTTGGTAGTCAAGACGGGGGAGACGCTGCCGGGGCGCAGTTACTCATCCAGACCATTCAAAACATGTCGGGGCTGACCATCGACCATTTCGTTCGGGTCTCGATGCTTGGTTTCTACAACATCGTTGAAGCACTTGGCCCGGTGCAGGTCTGCCTCAACGAGGCAGTGAATGACCCCTACTCCACCTTGAATCTGCCTGCCGGCGTTTCTACTCTGAACGCACAGCAGGCCCTTGCCTTCGTTCGCCAGCGCCACGAATTGCCGAATGGTGACCTCGACCGGCAGGTGCGGCAGCAATACTTCCTGACCACCGAAGCACGCCAGATGCTCTCGGCCGGAACTTTGCTGAATCCGGTCAAGCTTCAGAACGTGCTTGATGCCGTCAGCTCGTCAATCGAAACCGACCCCGGGCTCGACATCCTCGGCCTCGCCGTTCAGCTGCGCGGGTTGAATGCCAACAACATCACCACGGCGACGATCCCAATCACTGGAACGCCGACCATTGACGTCGACGGCGACGAGGTGGATATCGTCGAGGTCGATACGGCCGCGATGCCCGGCTTCATCGCCCGCGTGATTGGTCCGCCATCCGCCTACGCCAATGCGAAAGCTGCGCCAGTTGGCAGTGTGACCGTGACCGTGCTGAACGGCGGCGAAACCGATGGTGCTGCCGCTGCGGCGACATCCACGCTGAGCGGGCTCGGCTTCGGCACCGGGACCGCTGGGTCGGCCGACAACCGTGTGAGCACGACGATTGAGTACCCGAAGGGGATGGAGGCTCAGGCGAAAGCACTCGCGGCATTCGTGCCCGGGGCGATTGTTGACCTCTCCACAACGGTCAGTGGGGTCACGCTCATTCTCGGAACCGACGGTCTGACCGTGACGCCGCCCAGTACGGGCACCGATGAGGGTGGGTCATCGGGGAGCGATTCGTCTTCTGCGGCCGAGCCGCCGGCATCCGCTCAGGACTCGCCGGCACACAACTTTGCCGCCGGTTCCTGCATCAACTGAGACCTCTCATCATTCGGGCACCGGCACGCTGATAGCTTGAGGATAATGAAGACCCACCTGACGGACGATGCCCTCGAATTCGTGACCGATCGGCACCTGGCCACCCTCTCGACCCTCGCCGCCGACGGAACCATCCATGTTGTGCCGGTCGGTTTCACCTACCTCGACGGCACGATCCGCATCATCACTTCGCGGGGAACCGCCAAGGTGCGGAATGTCGCGCGGAGCGGGCGGGCTTCGATCGGTCAGATCGACGGCGGCCGCTGGATTTCGTTCGAGGGGCCGGCCCGGGTTCTTGAAGATCCGGAGTCTGTCGCGCAGGGCGAGCAGCTCTATGGTGTGCGCTACCGCACCCCGCGCCCGAACCCGGAGCGCGTGGTTATCGCCATCGAGGTGGCGAAGGTGATGGGCTCGGCGGGGATGCGGGAGCACGCGACGGTCTAGATCGGCACCGGGTCTCGGGACTCAACCGGTTCGACCACCGATTCATGCGTTGGCAGGGCAGCGGGTTCCCGCTCGGTTTGAATGCGCACCAGCACAACTCCGGTCAGGATGAGCGCGCCCCCGAGGAACTGGATGGGGGCCGGAAGCTGGCCGAGCAACACCCACGCGATCACGGCAGCAAAGAGTACCTCGGTTAGCCCGACGAATGAGGCGAGGCGGCTGCCCAACCGCGCGCTTCCGGCGATGCCGAGCAGGTAACCGGCGACGGTGGACATCCCGAGGATCACGGCGGCCGGCACGAGCCACGACACGGAGGAACCCAGCAGGTCGACGTCGCCAAACGTGAAGTGGAAGGGAGCGACTCCGGTAATGGCGAGAAGGCCGAGTCCGACCGAGGCGACCACCATCGAGCTGGCGGCCAACACGATCGGCGGAAGGTCGGCATCCGCTCGCGCTGAAATCACGAAGTAGATGCAGGCGCCGAGCGAGGCGAGGAGGGCCCAGGCGACGCCGACGGCGCTGGGGGCGGCGCCGGCCAAGTTCAAAACCAGCACGAGGCCGGTGAGGGCGACGGCCGAGCCGGCGATGGTGAACCAGCCCGGGTGGCGGCGGGTGCGGGCCCAGAAGAACAAGACCAGAAACACCGGTGCCAGATACTCGATGAGAATCGCGACGCCGACCGACATGTGCTCGATGGCGTTGTAGAACGCCAGCTGAGAGCCGAGCACAGCGAAGATTCCATAGGCGAGGATGAGGCCGGCGTTCTGGCGCAGGATTCCCCAGCGGCCGCGCAGGGTGAGAATCGCCGGGATGGCGAGCACAACGGCCGCGCCCGCCGTGCGCCAGAGAACGGCAGCGGTGGGCGACCAGCCGGCGTCGAGGAGCGGGGCGACGAAGGGTCCGCTCATGCCGAAGGATGCCGCGGCCAAGAATGCGATGGCCAGGCCCGAGCCGAGCCGCTTGTTCGTCAGTGGGATGGTCATGGCTGGCTCCTTTCGGGAGGGCGTTCGGAGAGAGTTCGGGTGGGTATCGGGAGGTATTTGGCCGAGCGACTCGGGATCACGGCTGATGGAAGGCACGGGAAAATTCAGCCCGTCATGAGTCAAATGCGTTATACTCATGACACTAATTCAAACGATGTCAGGAGTCAATGTGTTGTTTGCATATGACGTCGAATCAACCTTGATTTCGACGGCCGCGCTCGTGAACACACTGCCCGAGCTCTCGGACTCTGGGCGTGATGAATTGTCGACACCGGCGGAGCTTGACGATTTCATTCGGGCCAATCAATACACCGGTTCGCGAACCCATGACGAGGCCGAGTTGGCCGGAGTGCGGGCCATTCGCGAACCCCTGCGCGAGCTCTGGACGATCGTCGACGAAGAGAGGGTCGTCGACCGGGTGAACGGAATGCTGACTACGGCTCGCGCCCTCCCTCAGATCGTGCGGCATGACGACCTGGGCTGGCACCTGCATGCCACCAGCAGCGAAAGCCCACTGGCCGATCGCATTCTCGTCGAGGCGGCGATGGGGTGGGTTGACGTGATTCGCAATGACGAGCGCGAACGGATGCGCATCTGCGCGGCCGACGACTGCCAGGCTGTTCTCGTCGACTTCTCTCGCAATCGCTCGAAGCGCTATTGCGATGTCGGAAATTGCGGAAACCGGGCGAATGTGGCGGCCTACCGGGCTCGTCGATCCGCCTCAGAGTAGCCCCGGAGTAGCCCCGAAAGTAAGTGGAGCTGCGCCCCTCGGCAGGCGTGAAGAGTGGGTTTAGCATGAGGAAATGTCGACTCAGGCTCAGGATTACACCGACGTTCTCACCCGCGCACGCGCACACGCGCTGACCTGGCTCGAATCGGTCGGCACACGTCACGTGGGCCCACGACTGCGCGCGGACGACCTGCGGGACGGGTTCGCCGCACCGCTTCCCGACGCGCCGACTGACCCGGTTGTGGTCATCGACGAGCTGGCCCGACTCGCCGAACCGGGGCTGATGGCCATGCAGTCCGGCCGCTTCTTCGGCTGGGTGATCGGCGGCACGCTGCCCGCCGCCCTCGCCGCCGATTGGTTGGTCAGTGCCTGGGACCAGAATGCGGCCATGCGATTTTCGACCCCGGCGACCGCTGCAGCCGAAGAGGCCGCCGGTGGCTGGTTGCTCGACCTGCTCGGTCTCCCGCCGGGCGCCGACGTCGGATTCACAACCGGAGCGACGATGGCGAACTTCGTCGGCCTCGCCGCGGCGCGGTACGACGTGTTGAACCGTGCCGGCTGGGATCTGGCGGAGAACGGGCTCTTCGGGGCACCGCGCATCCGTGTGTTCGTCGGCGCCGAGCGGCACGAGGTGATCGATCTGACCCTGCGCTATCTCGGCCTTGGTGCCCCCATCGTCGTCGATGTCGATGAGCAGGGTCGGATGCGCACCGACGCTTTGGCGGCAGCGATGGATGCGACGGGGGAGCCGGGAAGCCCCGCGATCGTCTGCCTGCAGGCGGGAAACCTGCACTCCGGTGCCTTCGACCCGATGCGTGACGCGGTCACCGTGGCTCACGATCGCGGCGCCTGGGCTCACGTCGACGGCGCATTCGGGCTCTGGGCTGCAGCCAGCCCGCGCTACCGCGAGCTGATCAAGGGCGTCGACCTGGCTGATTCCTGGGCGACCGACGCCCACAAGACGCTCAACGTTCCCTATGACTGCGGCCTGGCGATCGTGGCGCGGCCCGAGCCGATGCGCACCACATTCGGCGTGCACACCCACTACCTCATGACAGATCACCTCGGTGTCGGCGACCCCTTTGAGAAGACGCCCGAGCTCTCCCGTCGCGCCCGCGGTGTGCCGGTGTGGGCGGCGCTCCGGTCGCTCGGCCGCTCGGGAACCATCGACCTGGTCGACGGGTTGGCGGGCCACGCGCGTGCCCTGGCCGACGGCCTCGCCCGGATTCCCGGCGCCGAAGTGCTGAATGACGTGGTTTTCACCCAGGTCAGTGTGAGCTTCGGCAGCGACGAGCGCACCCGGCGCGTGACCGAACTGCTGCTGGCCGACGGCACGACCTGGATGTCGGGTAGCCGCTGGCGCGACCGCGATGTCTTGCGGATCTCGGTGAGCAACTGGTCGACGGATGCGGCGGACGTCGAACAATCGTTGGCCGCTGTCGAGCGCGCAGTCGCTGCGGCCTGACCGCTAGGGCCGAGCACGTGCCGACGCAGACGCACCCACCCGCCGGGCGATCTCAATAAGCTCGGCGGCGGCCCCGGTTGGCGGGGCTGAGGCATTCCAGACGGCGTGCATCGTGCGACTCAGGTCGAGCCCCTCGACCAAGATCTCGACGAGATCGCCCGCGTCGAGCCAGGGGCGTACCGCAAGCTCGCTGAGCACCGCCGGCCCGGCACCCGCCGTCACACTCACCCTCACAGCGGCGTTGCTGCTCAGCTCCAGCGTCGGCGGCACCGGCGTGAACTCGCGGAGCGCCTCGTCGAGCGTGGTGCGTGTTCCCGAACCCGGCTCCCTCACCACCAGCGCCGTTGCGGCGAGATCGCCCACGGTGACCGCTCGCTCGCGGGTCGCCCACGGGTGATCAGGGGCTACGACCACGACAAGCCGGTCACACGCAACGGTCACCCTGCCGAGACCGGGCCGCACACGCGGAGACTCGACGAAACCGAGGTCGCAGGAGCCGGCCGCGACCAGATCGAAAACCTCGGTCGAGTTCTGCACCCGCAGCGCGACATCCAGTTCCGGCCGATTGCGCCGGAGCTCCGCCAGCCAAGCGGGAACCAGGTACTCGGCGACGGTCATGCTCGCGGCAATGTCGAGCTGTGCGCTCTGCCCGGCCCGCAGTGCATCGGTCGCCGCCGCGAGTTCTCGCGCCGAGTCGAGCACCCCCCTGGCCCAATCGACGACGATCTCGCCCTCGGCGGTGAGTCGCGACCCACGCGGGCGACGCTCCAGCAGGCTCAGCCCCAGCGAGTGTTCGAAGCGGGCGATCGAGCGGCTGGCGTTCGGTTGGGCGATCTCGACGGCGCGCGCCGCCGCACCCAGACTGCCGTGTTCCGACACGGCGACGAGCAACTCCAGCACGGCGAGATCAGGCCATCGAGACATATCCAAATGATATGCCTCCATGCGTTTTTGCCGTCTACTGACCCACGACGCCGACTGAAAGCATTCGTGTATGACACGCAATGCCTCAAGCGCTTCTCTGATTTCGTCGGACGAAGGCGCGGGTCGATTCACCACGGCGAGACGGATGCTGCCGGGTCTCGCGATCTCGGCCGTTGCGGTCGGTGCCGCCCTCGCGATCAACAACGCGATGCCCACGGTCAGCCCGTTGTTGATCGCGATCGTGCTCGGGGTCGTGCTGCGCAACACGGTGCGAATGCCACAGGCAGTTGAGCCAGGTCTGGCATTCGCCGCCAAGAAACTGCTGCGCGCCGGGATCGTCCTGCTGGGGTTGGATCTGGTGCTCGGCGACATCCTGAGTCTCGGCCCGACACTGATCGTGGTGGTGATCGCCATCGTCACCATCGGCATCCTGACCACCCTGCTCGTCGGCAAATGGCTGGGCATCAGTGCCACCCAGCGACTTCTGATCGCCTGCGGTTTCTCCATCTGCGGCGCCGCAGCGGTGGCCGCCGTCGATGGCGTGATCGAGACCGAGGATGAACAAGAAGTGGTCACGGCTGTTGCTCTCGTGGTGATCTTCGGCACGCTGATGATCCCACTCATTCCGCTGGCTAGTGAGTTTCTCGGATTGACCGCGGAACAGAGCGGACTGTGGGCGGGAGGCTCGATCCACGAGGTCGCCCAGGTCGTCGCGGTCGGCGGAACGCTGGGTGGTGCGGCCCTCGGCGTCGCGGTCGTCGTCAAGCTGGCCCGCGTGCTGATGCTCGCCCCGGTGATGGCGGTGATCAGCCTGCAGCGCCGTCGGGCGCTGAAGAGCCGGTCCGACACCGGAAAGCTCCCGCCCATCATTCCGCTCTTCGTCGTGGGATTCATGCTGATGGTTCTGTTGCGGTCGAGCGGAATCCTGCCGGATCAGGTCATTGCCGGGGCCAAAATGGTGCAAACGGCGCTGCTGACGGCTGCGATGTTCGCGTTAGGAACCGGGGTGCGATTCGCCACCTTCAGTAAGGTCGGCCCGAAGCCGTTCGTGCTCGCCGCGGTGTCGACACTCGTTGTCGCGGCTGTCGCGCTCGGTGGCACGCTGCTGGTGAGCCTCGCCGCCGGTCCCTCGTCGTAGGCTGAATCTGACGCGCCATGATCAGGAGGCTGAAATGACCGAGACAGTGCTGGCCGGAACGACGGTCGCAGAGCTGATGGCCGAGCTTGCCGCACTCGATGATCCACGGGCCCGTGAGGTCAACGCTAGGCACGGCGACGACCACGGGGTCAACCTCGGCAAAATGCGCGCGATCGCCAAACGACTGAAGACGCAGCAGGACCTGGCTCTCGAACTGTGGGACACCGGAGACACCGCCGCCCGCCTGCTGGCCCTTCTGATCTGCCGTCCGAAGGAGTTTGACCGTGACGAACTCGACGCGATGCTTCGCGAGGCACGCACTCCCAAGGTGCAGGACTGGCTCGTGAACTACGTGGTCAAGAAGAGTCCGCACGCCGAAGAGCTGCGCCTGGCCTGGTTCGCGGATGCAGACCCCGTGGTCGCCAGCGCCGGTTGGGCGCTGACCTCGGAACGCGTGGTGAAGAATCCGGAAGGCCTCGACCTCCCGGCTCTTCTCGACATTATCGAGGCCGAGATGAAGGATGCGCCCGAGCGCCTGCAATGGGCGATGAACCACTGTCTGGCCCAGATCGGGATCGAGTTCCCCGAGTATCGCGCCCGCGCTCTCGACATCGGTGAGCGCCTCGAAGTTTTGAAGGATTACCCGACACCGCCGAACTGCACCTCGCCCTTCGCGCCCATCTGGATCACCGAGATGGTGAGTCGTCAGCAGGCGAAGTAAGAGCATGAAAAAGCGCCGAGCTTGACCATTGCGGTCGAGTTTCCCTGGTGTATCGGGGAAACTCGACCGCAGGTGTCAAGCTCGGCGCCGGATGAGGCTGGGCTGGGCTAGGCCGGTGTCGCCGCGTCAGCGAAACGCGGGGTGTCGGCTTCCCATTCCGGGCGCGGAATGGAGTCGAGCAGCAGCTGCGTGTATGCGTGCTGCGGGTTCTCGAGCAGGTCGATCGTCTGACCATGCTCGACGATCTCGCCGCGGCGCATGACCATGGTCGTCTCACAGACCTTGCGCACGACGGCGAGGTCGTGGCTCACGAACAGCAGCGTGAGGCCGCGTTCGCGACGGATCTCATCGACGACCTCGAGCACCTGCGCCTGCACCGACACGTCGAGAGCACTCGTCGCCTCGTCGAGCACGAGCACGTCGGGACCGACGGCGAGGGCGCGCGCGATGGCGACCCGCTGCCGCTGTCCGCCGGACAACGTGCGCGGGCGTGCGTTCGCGTGCTTTTCACCGAGGCCGACCTGATCGAACAGGGAGAGCACTTTGGCACGGGACTCCGCATGGCTGAGTTTGGTGTGCAAACGCAGCGCGTCCTCGACCGCGGCACCGGCGAGGATGCGCGGGTCGAGTGAGAGGTACGGGTCCTGGAACACGATCTGCACGGTGCGAGCGCGTTCCAAACGTTCGGCCTTCGTGCGAGCCGGCGCCGCTCGGGAGACGCCGGCGACGAGGATGTCACCTTCGTCAGCCTGCTCGAGCCCGACAATCATCCGGGCCAGCGTCGACTTGCCAGAGCCGGACTCGCCGACCACAGCAAGAGCATCGCCGCGCGGAACCGAGAGCGACACGTTATTGACAGCGATCAGCGGTTCGTTGCCCTTGACGTAGTAGGTCTTCGACAGCGACTTGCCTTCCAGCATGATCGCCGGCTGCGCCGGAGAACCGACCGAGGTTGCGGCGGCCGCAGCGGCAGCTTCCGCGTGAGCTTCCGCGCTCCGCACGGATGCGGCCGACTGGGCCGCGCTGATCACCGAAACGGCGCGGGTGAACACGCTCGGGGTGGCCGCGACGAGCTGCTGCGTGTACGCGGCCTGCGGGTTGGTGAAGACCTCTTTCACGCCGCCCTTTTCGACGACGACGCCACCGTTGAGCACGTAGATCCGGTCGCAGAGCGCGGAGGCGAGGTTGAGGTCGTGCGTGATGAACAGCATCCCCATTCCGCGCTCGGCCTGCTGTTCGGACAGCACGCCGATGATCTCGGCCTGCGTCGTCACATCCAGCGCCGTCGTCGGCTCATCGCAGATCAACAGGCGCGGTGAGGTCGACAGGGCGCCGGCGATCATCACGCGCTGCAGCATGCCACCGGAGAGTTCGTGCGGAAACTGGTTCAGGTGTGCCTCGGGCCGGGGGAGCCCGACCGAGCGCAGCAGTTCCAGCGCCCGCTGGTAGGCATCGGCCTTGGACCAGCCGTTGCAGAGGATCAGCGACTCGGTGAGGTAGTCGCCGATGCGCCGCAACGGGTTGATGCCCGAGCGCGGGTCCTGGAAGACCATCGATGCGGTCCCGCGGCGGAGCGCCAGCACCTGTGATGAGGTGGCAGTGAGCACGTCGGTGCCGTCGAGGACGACGGACCCGCTGGTCTCGGCCCGTCCCGGCAACAGGCCGAGCACGGCCCGGGCGGTCAGGGATTTGCCGGACCCGGATTCGCCGACCAGGCCGACGGTTTCGCCTTCCTCGACCGACAACGAGATCGCGTCCAGCAGTCGCGCCTTCGACCCAGTGGTGAGGTCGAGGGTGAAATCGGAGATATTCAAGAGGCTCATGATGGGATCTGCCCTCCGATTCGGTCGGAGAATTCTTCTCCGATGATGTTGACGGCGATGACCACCAGAACGACGGCGATCGCGGGAACGAGAGCGGGAAGAACCTGCCCGCTCATCAAAGCGCCGCGGCTCTCGTTGATCATGGCACCCCAGTCGGCGGTCGGTGCTTGCACACCCAGGCCGATGAATGACAGGGCGGCCAGGTCGGCCAAAACGTAACCGAAGTTCAACGTGGACTGGGCGCCGACGGTCGGCATCACGTTCGGCAGCACCCTCCGGGTCGCGATCCAGCCGCCGGAGAAGCCTTGCACCCGGTACGCGGCCACGTAGGGGCGGGTGCGTTCGGTGATGATCAACGACCGCACCAGACGGGCCACGAACGGCGCGTAGGCGATGCTCATCGCGATCACCGGGGCGACGAGACCCTTACCGAACAACGCCACGGCGAGGATCGCCAGCAGCAGTGCCGGGAACGCGAACAGCAGGTCGAACACGCGTGCGAGCACCGCGTCGAGCCAGCCGCCGCGCCACGCGGCGATCAGGCCGAGCAGGATGCCGATGATCGTCGACAGCACGACCACGAGCAGCGGGCCGAGCAGGGAGGACCGGGCGCCGAACATCATCCGGCTGAGGGTGTCCCGACCGAGAGCGTCGGTGCCGAGCCAGTGCGCGCTGGTCGGACCCGACAACACGTTGGCGAGGTCGACGAAGTCCGGGTCGTACGGGGCGAGGAGCGGTGCGAAGACGGCGGAGATCACCATCACCGCCACAACGATCAGGCTGGCCAGGAACAGGGCATTGGTGCGGGGAAGCCAGAGCGACTTCCGCACCGACTTCGCCAGTGCCGGCGCGCTCATCGGGCTGCCGCCCCTGCTGCAACGCGCGGGTCGATCAGCGGCGCGAGCAAGTCGACGACGGTGTTCACGAGCACGAAGATGATCACGATCAGCAGCACGATCGCCTGCACGACCGGGAAGTCGAGCCGGTCGACGGACTGCACCAGCAGCGACCCGATTCCGGCCAGGCCGAACGCCTGCTCCACGATCGAGCTGGCGACGAGCAGACCGGCCACCAGCACACCGCTGACGGTCAAGATCGGTCCGATCGCATTCCGCAAAACGTGGCGGAGGACCACGCGCGAACGGGTCAGTCCTCGGCTTGTTGCAACTTCCACATGCTCCCTTTCGAGCTGGTCAAGCATGGACGACCGGGTGACGCGGGCCACCAGGGCGACGAAGGCGATCGCCAGGGCCAGCGACGGCAGGAACAGGTGATAGATCCCGTCGAGGAACCCTTCCCCGCTGCCGAACGACGGGAACCAGCCCAGCTGCACCGCGAACACGGCGATCAACACGATCGCGCCGACGAACGACGGAATCGCACCGAGGCCGGTCATTGAGATCAGGATCGCCCGGTCGGTCGTCTTGCCGCGATTCAACGCGGCGATGATCCCGGCCGCGAGACCGAAGATCGCGATCATCGTGCCGGCCATCACCACCAGGCCCAGGGTGACGGGCAGGCGGTCGGCGAGCACCACGGATACGTCCTGACGGAACTGCAAGGACCGGCCCAGGTCACCCTGGAACAGGTTGGCGACCCAGTTCACGTACTGCTGCCACATCGGCAGATCCAGTCCGAACTGAGCCGTGACCTCGGCCACCGCCTCCGGGCTGGGTTTGCGGCCACGCAGCAGGAACGCCACTGGATCCCCCGGAACGAGGGCACGGGAGAAGAACACCAGCAGCGACGCGGCAAACACCGTCAACAACAGAGTTCCGAGCTTCTTCGCGACAAGCTTCACGACGTTCACCGGCCGACCTCACTTTCGGTTGACCGGTGAACGCGTGTGCCGCAGTTAGCTTGCGCCAATTGTTGCCGCCCAAGGGTAGTAGAGGTAGTTGATCGAAGGAGCAACACCGGTGATGTTCTTGCCGAGCCAGAGCACGGTCGGTGCGTCGTAGAGCGGCAACCAGGGCAGCTGCTCGTTGACGATGACCTGGGCCTTGGCAGCCTCAGCGGCACGGGCAGCGGGGTCAGAAATGGTGACAGCGTTGTTGATGATCTGATCGAACTCGGGGTCAGACCAGTTGCCGTAGTTACTGAACTCGTCAGTGCGCAGAATTGACAGGCTCTCGAGCGGGTCGGCGGTCGACTGGTACCAGAGCGTGTAGAACAGGTCGACACCTTCACGCGCTGACGGGTCGGAGAACATTGTCGTCCACTTGTTCGGAGTGATCGTCTGGATGGTGGGCTTCAGTCCGATCGCCGTCGCGGCGGCGGCGGTGGCCTGGGCAATCACATCGAACGCAGCAGTGATCGGCGAGGTCGCAATGACGATCTCCTTGCCGGTCGCTCCTGCTTCTTCAACCAGCTTCTTTGCGGCATCCAGGTCATACGGGTACTTCTTCAGATCGCCGAATGCGGTCTGAAGGCTGGCCTCGTCGGCATCGTTCCAGACTGACTCCGTGGTGATCGCATTGGTGACGGTGCCGTACCCCTGCTCGGCGGCCTTCAGCAGACCGTCACGGTCGATCGCCATGGTCAGCGCCTGGCGAACTCGCACATCGCCGAGCGTGCCCTTGAGGTTACTCACGATCATGCTGGCCACTGCGGTGTTGGTGCCGAAGTAGATCTTGCCTGCGGACGATGCCTTCAGCTGGTCGATTCCGTTGGACGGAACCATCCAGCCACCATCGACCTCGCCGGCCTTGAACGCGTTGATGCGGGCGTTCGGGTCGTTCTGGAAGACGAACTTGACTTCCTTCGACTTGGCCATGAGATCTTTGTCCCAGTAGCCGTCGTAGCGCTCGAGTGTGATGCTCTCGCCGCTCTTCCAGCTTCCGAACGAGAAGGGTCCGGTGCAGTTGACGCCGCCGGTCGAGTTGCCATAATCGGCGCCGGTCTCGGCGAGCGTTGCCGCCGATTCGATGACTCCGGGAGCGCCGGACATTCCCTGGTTGAACTGGGAGTCGGGAACCGTCGTGGTGACGGTGACCTGCAGATCGCCGGTCTTTTCGATGGAGGCAACGTTCTGGTACACGGTGTACCACGACGAACCGACCGCGGGGTCGAGGTGGCGGCTCATCGAGGCGACGGCGTCGTCGGCGGTCAGAACGGTGCCATCGTGGAAGGTGACGCCGGGGCGCAGATTGTAGACCCAGGTCGTCGGCGTCGGGTTCTCGTAGGACTCAGCAAGACCGGGAGAGATGGTGAGGTCTGCGTTCCAGCGCAGCAATGATTCGCAGACGTTGGCGAGAACCTGGTTGTCGGGGTAGTCGAACGCGTAGGCATAGTCGAGCGAGTTCGGCTCCGCGTGGGTCGACCAGGTGAAGGAGTCGAGTTCGCCGGTGGGCGCCGGGGTGAGTGCCGTCAGTTCGAAACTGGGTGAACCAGCGCCTGAATCGGCTTTCGGCGCGGAACACGCGCTGAGCGACAGCGCCGCAACGGCGACAACTGCCGACGCCGCAAGCAAGCGGCGCGAGGCGCGACGCGCGCGGGGAGATGGTGCAGGGGTAAACATAAATGTCTCCGGGGATCGGTGAGTATTAGTTGCTGCGGGGATAAACCTGGGCGCCGCGCACCCAGGTTGACGTGACGGTGGAGGTGTAGATCTCACTGGGGTCGAGCTCGAACGGGTTCGGTTCGAGTACGACGAGGTTGGCCAGGTACCCGGGAATGATGGCCCCGGTGTCGTGGTCGCGGTGGTTCACGTAGGCGGATCCCGCCGTGTAGGCGGTGAGTGAGGTGGCGAGGTCAAGCTTCTGAATCGGCTCACCCAGCGGCTTGTCCGTGGAGTCAGGCGCGACCCGAGTGACAGCGATGTGGATGGCGTCGATCGGGCTCGCGCTCGAGACCGGCCAGTCACTGCCCGCGGCCAGGCGCGCACCATTGGAGTGGAGCTCGCCGAAGGGGTAGTGGTGCTCCTCCGAATCGTCGGGAAGGAACGGCAGCGTCAACTCGTCGAGCTGATCCTCGTGGCAACCCCAGAGCGACTGGATGTTTGCGATCGCGTCGAGCGGCGCGAAGCGGGCGGTGTCGGCGGAGTCGACAACCTGCAGGTGAGCCAAATGGTGTCGGTTGTTGCTCGGGCCGTTGGCCTCGCGCGCCACCTCGACGGCATCGAGCGCTTCGCGCACTGCGCGGTCGCCCAGGGCGTGGAAGTGAACCTGGAAGCCGGCGGCATCCAAAGCGGTGACGTATTCCTTCAAGAGCTCGGGGTCGATGAACGAGAGTCCCGAGTTGTCGGTGTCATGTCCGTGTGCGTCGCGGTAGGGCACGTTCATGGCGGCCGTCTGGTTCTCAGCGACGCCGTCGACCATCATCTTGACCGTGCTGAGGTCGAGGTGCTTGTCGGGGTAACGGGCGGCAATTGCGTCGCGACGCGCGATCATCCGCGGAAGCTGTTCGAGGCCGGTGCTGCGTTCCCACCACTGGGCGCCGACAACGTGCGCCAGCAGCGTTCCCTCGTCAAGGGCACGTTCGTAGATGGCCAGCGAATCAGCCATTCCGAGACCGGTGCCGACGAGGGCGTCCTGCCAGCCGGTGACTCCGAGGGCGAAGAGTTCTTCCTGGGCGCGGAGGAGGCCTTTGTAGGCCAGGTCGTCGGTGGTTTCGGGGCGCACGTGGTTGAAGAGCTCTGAGGCGCCTTCCTGCAGGGCGCCGGCGGGGGTGCCATCGCTCTCGCGCTCGATCCGGCCGTCGGCGGGGTCGGCAGTGGCGGCGGTGATACCGGCGATTTCGAAGGCCTTGGTGTTGGCCCACGAGCTGTGGTGGTCACGGCTGGAGAGCAGAACGGGCCGGTCGGAGACGACAGCGTCGATCAGTCCCCGCGTGGGGTTTCCGCCCGGGAAGTGGTCCATTGACCAACCGGCGCCCTGAATCCACTCAATGTCGGGGTTCGCAGCGGCATAGTCGGCGATGCGGGCGACAGCTTCTTCGGCGTTTTCGGTGCCGGTCAGGTCGCACTGCAGCAGCTCGACGCCGCCGGAGACGGGGTGGATGTGGGCATCTTGAAAACCGGGAACGAGAAGTCCGCCGTTCAGGTCGATGACCTGAGTGGATTCGTCGGTGAGTGCCGCAGCCTCTGCCTCGGAAATGACGGCGCTGATCACACCGTCTGTGACCGCCACGGCGAGCTGCTCTGGCGCGTCGGCACGGGCGGTAAAGATCCACCCGCCGGTGTAAATCAGGTCTGCGGGTACAGCCACGGAAACTCCTCGTGTTCGAACGGCGTCGTTGTCGACCGGTTTCAGGAGACTAGCTGGCGCAAAGCCGCCGTGTCAACACTGTTCACAACACTGTTCACAACCTGAAACTTGTCTGAAACACAGTTCACCGGTCGGCCCGACAGGCAGCCGACCGGTGAGCAAGTGCGATGCGGTTAGCTGGCGCCGATGGTGGCCGCCCAGGGGTAGTACATGAAGTTGATCGACGGAGCGACACCGCTGATGTTCTTGCCGAGCCAGAGCATGGTCGGCTGTTCGTAGAGCGGCAGCCAGGGCAGCTGCTCGTTGACGATGGCCTGCGCCTTCGCGCTCTTCTTTGCTCGCTCGTTCGCGTCCATGATTCCCACGGCCTCGTTGACGACCTTGTCGAACTCCGGGTCGGACCAGTTGCCGTAGTTGCTGAACTCGCCGGTGCGCAGGATGCCGAACATCTCGAGCGGGTCAGACGACGACAGGTACCAGTTCGTAAGGAACAGGTCGATTCCCTCGCGTGCCGTCGGGTCGGAGAACAACGTCGTGTACTTGTTCGGCGAGATCGTCTCGATCTTCGGCTTCAGGCCGATCGAGGTTGCAGCGGCGGCGGTGGCCTGGGCGATCACGTCGAAATTGGCCGTGATCGGTGACGTTGCGATGACAACCTCTTGACCGGTAGCCCCGGCTTCGTCGACAAGCTTCTTGGCCGCTGCCACGTCGTAGGGGTACGACTTGAGATCGCCAAAGGCCGAGTCGACGGTGGCCTGATCGGCGCCTTGCCAGACCGACTCGGTGGTGATCGCATTGGTCACCGTGGCGTAGCCTTGCTCGGCTGCCTTCACGAGTCCCTGACGGTCGATGGCCATGGTGAGCGCCTGGCGTACTTTCGCGTCTTTGAGCGCACCGGTGAGGTTGCTCACGATCATGCTGTACACCGCACTGTTCGTGCCGAAATAGACCTTGCCCGATCCGGAGGAGTTCAACTGTTCGACGGCGTTGGAGGGAACCATCCAGCCACCGTCAATCTCGCCGGCCTTCCACGCGTTGATGCGGGCGTTCGGGTCGTTCATGAAGACGAACTCGACCTTTTTCGACTTGGCGACGAGGTCTTTGTCCCAGTAGTCGTCGAAGCGCTTGAGCGTGATGCCTTCACCCGACTTCCAGCCGTCGAAGGAGAAGGGGCCGGTGCAGTTGACGCCACCGGTGGAGTTGCCGTAGTCAGCGCCATCCTTGGCCAGGGTGGCCGCCGACTCGATCACGCCCGGCGCTCCGGACAACGACTGATTGAACTGGCTGTCGGGAATGGTGGTGGTGACGGTGACCTGCAGGTCGCCGGTCTTGTCGATCGAGGCGACGTTCTGGTACGAGGTGGCCCAGAACGAACCGACTGCGGGGTCGAGGTGGCGGCGCATCGACGCGACCGCGTCGTCGGCGGTCATCGTGGTGCCGTCGTGGAACTTCACGTTCGGGCGGAGGTTGTAGACCCAGGTCGTCGGCGTCGGGTTCTCGACCGATTCGGCGAGACCGGGCGACGTGGTGAGATCGGGGTTCCACCGGGTGAGCGAGTCACAGATGTTCGCCAGGATCTGGTTGTCGGCGTAGTCGAATGCGTAGGCGTAGTCGAGCGAGTAGGGCTCGGCATAGGTCGACCAGGTGAACGAGTCGATCTCGCCGGACGGCGCCGGGGTGGTCGCGCTCAGTTCGAAGTTCGGTTTGCCATTGTCTGCCGAGTCGGCCTTCGGTGCGGTGCACGCACTGAGCGCAAGCGCAGCAGTGACAACGAGTGCCGACGTTGCAAGGATTCGGCGGGACGTGGATCTGCGGGACGGCGGTGCCAAGTTGAGCATAATGATCTCTCCGGGGTTCGGTGGGGCACTAATTGCTGCGGGCATAAACCTGGGTGCCGCGCACCCAGGTCGAGGTGACGCGTGCTGTGTAGATTTCGCTCGGATCGAGCTCGAACGGGTTGGGTTCGAGCACAACCAGATTGGCCACGTAGCCGGGAACGATGGCCCCGGTGTCGTGGTCGCGGTGGTTCACGAAGGCGGTTCCCGCCGTGTACGCAGTGAGGGATGTCGGTAGGTCGAGTTTCTGAGTCGGCGGCCCGAGCGGTTCATGGGTCGAACCAGGTGTGGCCCGGTTGACCGCGATGTGGATGGCGTCGATCGGGTTCGCGCTCGAGACCGGCCAGTCGCTGCCTGCGGCCAGGCGGGCGCCGTGGGAACGAAGTTCACCGAACGGGTAGTGGTGCTCTTCTGAATCGTCGGGAAGGAACGGCAGGGTGAGCTCGTCCATCTGCGCCTCGTGAACAGCCCAGAGCGACTGGATGTTTGCCACGGCGTCGAGCGGGGCGAAGCGGGCTGTCTCTGCGGCAGCGACAACCTGCAGATGAGCCAAGTGGTGACGGTTGTCACTCGGGCCATTGGCCGCGCGGGCGGCCTCGACGGCGTCGAGTGCTTCACGCACCGCACGGTCACCGAGCGCGTGGAAGTGCACCTGGAAGCCGGCGGCATCGAGGGCCGTGACGTACTGCTTGAGCAACTCGGGGTCGATGAACGACAGGCCGGCGTTGTCGGTGTCGTGGCCGTGCGAGTCTCGGTAGGGAGCATTCATGGCCGCGGTCTGGTTCTCGGCGACGCCGTCAACCATGATCTTGACGGTGCTGAAGTCGAGTTCTTTTCCCGGGTAACGTGCGGCGACGGCGTCGCGGCGCCGGATCTTTTCTTGTACCTGCTCGATGCCGGCACTGCGATCCCACCACTGTGCACCGACGACGTGAGCGAGCAGGGTGCCGTCGTTGATGGCGCGTTCGTAGATGGGCATCGAATCGGGCATCCCGAACGCAGTGCCGACCGCGGCATCTTGCCAGCCGGTGACTCCGAGCGCGAACAGCTCGGTCTGGGTCCGAAGGAGCCCTTGGTAGCCCTGTTCTGAGTTGATCTCCGGTCGTACTGCGTCAAAGAGCGCGGAGGCGCCCTCTTGCAGGGCGCCGGCTGGAGTTCCATCGGCCTCCCGCTCGATCCGACCGTCGGCGGGGTCGGGGGTCGCGGCGGTGATACCTGCAATCTCGAAGGCCTTTGTGTTGGCCCAGGAGCTGTGGTGATCGCGGCTGGCCACCAGCACCGGGCGATCGGGAACGACAGCGTCGAGCAAGTCTCGGGTCGGGTTTCCGCCCGGGAAGTGGTCCATCGACCAGCCGCCGCCCAGAATCCATTCGACGTCGGGGTTCGCCTGGGCGTACGCGGCGATTCGCGCGACCGCTTCTTCGGCGTTTTCGGTGCCGGACAGATCACACTGCAGTAGCTCGACGCCACCGAAGACCGGGTGGATGTGGGCATCTTGAAACCCGGGAACGAGAAGTCCACCGTTCAGGTTGACGACCTGGGTGGTCTCTCCGGTGAGCGCTGTGGTCTCACTCTCGGGCACGACGGCAGTGATTGCGCCGTCGGTGACGGCCACGGCCATCCGCTCTGGTGCGTTCGAACGGGCTGTGAAGATCCAGCCGCCCGTGTAAATCAGATCTGCAGGTACTGCCACGACACACTCCTCGCGCTCAATGCGGCACCGTTGCCGACCAGATTTCAGGAGACTAGCGGGAGCGTAACTTGGGTGTCAACGGTGTTTACAACACTGTTCACAATCGTGATCTTTTGGTTATTGATTCGGAGCGTTCCGGTGAGGTCGCGGGTTCTTCTCGGCGTGGAATTCAGTGTGAACAGCGTTTACAACACTGTTCACAGTGGTGATCTTGTGGGACACTGCGTGACAAGCTGTAAATCGGGGACTGCTGCAACGCACGAGTCGATGGTCTCCGCCAGGATCGATTGACTGATTCACAGGAAGAAAGCCGAGGGGTCGATGAAAACTGTCGAGGACAATGGTCGGACAACGACAAAGGAGCGGGCGCGCCTCGACGCGGAATCGATCATCGAAGCGGGGCTTCGAATCGCGGCCCAACCGGGAATGGCCACCGTGTCAGTGCGAGACCTCGGCGCAATGCTCGATGCCGCACCGACTGCGATCTACCGTCATTTTCGGAGCAAAGAGGGCCTGATGCAGGCGCTGCTCGACCGGCTGATCGTGATGTGCCTCGAGCGCGTGACGGCCCCGCCCGAGGAATGGAGGCAGCGGCTCGTCGAATTGTGCACGGCAACCCTCGACGTCTTTGTCGCCTATCCCGCCGTCGGTTTGGAAGCAATGGCTTTCAGTACCGAAGGCCCCGGAGAGCTCGACACCATTGAACTCATGCTCGACGCCTATTCCCGGACGGGACTCGAGGGCGACGAACTCGTGCAGCATTATGCAGCGCTTGCGACGTACGTGCTCTCCTTCGCCGCGGGAGTAGCGCGCGCGCATAGCCTCTCCAGCACGATGGAACCACATCAGACATCGCCCTGGTGGCGACGCACGCTCCCGGTGAGCGCCGTGTCGCATCCGCACATCTCGGCTCTGCGCGAGGAAATCACCGCGCTCACAGACCGAGAAATCTATTTTCTGGGCGTCAAGCAGCTGATGGATGCCGCCGAGCGGGCTGGCGCCAGCGCTCGCGAACGGGCCGCCGCGGCACAGGCCTGAGCGACTCCCGTCGCTTCCAATACGGGCTCACCATCGGACTGATGTGAGAATCGTCTTTCCGTTCCAGACCACGGTCGTGGAATCGAGTTCGAGGCGCACGCTTGATCGCTCGAACGTGGCACGCGACACGCAGGCCTTCTGAGTGGATGAGGCGTGGACTGTTTCCGCAGCGTGACGGCCGATCAAACAGAATCCCTTCGACGGAGTTCTCGCGACCCAGATTCGCCAGTCGCTCGCCGTCGTTCCGGCGAACCGACTGGATGCCGAGTCCACTCGCTCGTCCTCGAAGATGATGAAACCGTTGAACACGTCGACCTCGGTTTGGGCGCGGGCGAACCAGGTGTCGGCAGCGGTCACGTTGCCCGGAAATCGGGTGAGCGTCAGCAGGTCGGATGGTGCGCTCAGGATCGCGGCATCCGTGGGCGCCGAGGTGCTGACCGGGTTCTCGAAGCCGACGGCTGAAGCCAGCCCGACGCCGATTCCGATGACGATGCCCGCCGCCAGGGTTGCGATGAGCAGAACTCGTGGGGGAAACGACACGCGTGAAGCCGGGGGAGAAGATGCAGAGGATGCCTGATTGGACGCCTCCGCGCCTGACATTTCCGATGCGTCAGGCGTCTCGACATCGATTGGCTCTGAACGGGTGGGTTCCGGCGGCCCGCCTTCGGTGAGCACGTCTTTCATCCGGTTGAGGGCTGCATAGACGTCGGCACTGCGACGGTGCTCTGCTGCGCTGATGGCAGCGAGGCGTTCGGTGGCGAGTTCGCGCTCTGTGCCCGCGGTCAACGCTGTGGGGCGTCCGTAGGCGAGGTCTCGAAGGTGCCGAAGCTCCGCCGCCTCTGCTCCGGCGATGTCGGATGCTGCGTCAGAGTTGGACTCGGTGTTGGCGTCGGAGGCCACTGCCGTATCGACTCGTGCTTCTGTGGCGACGACTTCGGTCAATGCGGCAAGCGCGTCGCCATCCCCGCGATAGCTCGCAAGGTAGACCCGTCGCACCCCCGGGTCTGTTCCGATCAGCGCGAGGGCTGATGCAGCAGACCAGGGGTGCGGGAGGTTCATTGTTGCTCGCTGACCTCACGACGGGTGCGAGCGAGCAGAGCGCGAATCTGCTCCCACCGGTCAGGGGGAACGGCGCCGGGAAGCAGCAGCAACCACAGCTCCTCCACCCGCTGATAGATATCCTCGCGGTGGGTGAGAACCTCGGAGACCATCTGCACGCCGGTGAAGGCGGGGATGATGAAATGCGCCATCATCGCCGGGCTGACGTCAGCCGTGAGGTCGCCCAGGGCGGCGGCCTCGGCAAGATACCCCTCGATCCAGCCAATCCAATCGAGATACGGCCCAACCACTGGGGTCTGAAAGCTTGATCCTTCGAGGGTCAACCGGATTCCGGCTCGCACGATCGGGTTCTCCCGAAGCTGCCGGGCGACCAAAAACGAGGCAGCCACGGCAGCGGCGATGCCGGTCGTGCCCGACTCGCGGAGGGCGACGCCGATGGTGTGGGCCAGCGCGTGTTGCGCGTCGATCACGGCGCGAGCGATCGCCGCTTTCGAGTCGAAATGAAAGTAGAGGGCGCCCTTGGTGACACCGGATGCCGCGGCAATGTCGGCCAGCGACGCCAGGCCGTAGCCCTGCGACTGGAACACCGTTGCCGCACCCGTGACGATGGATTCTCGGGTGTCGGTGGCACGCTTTTGTTGCGCCATCACGCTCCTCGACTTCAGACTCACGTTCAGCTTAATCGCCGATGCTGTGTCGATGGTCACGCTGCGCGATCGTGGCCGGTCCGGCCGGTACGGCCAGTGAAGTTCCACCGCCCACGATCGCGCTAGTCCGCCCCACTTGTGTCCCCGTCGTCAAAAGATACCAGACGGTATTTTTGTCAGACTGGCAAGTGGCTGAGCAAATGGTCGTCAGTCGGTGGGCCTTCGCGCGAGTGACGATTGCGCAATCATGAACACTTTCCTGACGGGGGGTCTTTCTGTTAAGAAACTTTCCTGATACATTCTCGGCAACGACAACGCGAGGATGCGATTGATGTCAACGAAGACAATTCAAGGAACCCCGGCATGGCTGCGTGCGACGAACGATCGCACCGCGCTGTCGCTGCTACTCACACACGGGCCTTTGACCCGCAACCGAATCGGTGAGCTCTCCGGACTCTCGAAGCCCACCGCCTCGCAGATGGTGCAGCGATTGAATGAGGCCGGCCTCATTCACGCGGTCGGCGAGGTCTCGGCGGGGCGCGGACCCAACGCGGCGAGCTACGGCGTGCGGGTCGACCGGGTGCTTGGCATCGCCGTCGATATCAGTGCCACGGTGATCGCGGCAACACTCGTCGATGCCAGCGGAGCCGTGCACCCGATCGTCGAAATCCCGGTACAGCGCCAAGCCAAGGGGCGGTCGGCAGTCTCGGATGTGCGCACCGCGATCGACGCGGCCTGTGCCGCGAACGGTGCAGACCGTGCGGCCGTGCAGTTCGTGTGCGTGGGCGTTCAGGCCGCGATCGACCCCCGCACTGACGAGCTCAGCTTCACCGACACGCTTCCTGGCTGGCCGCGAATCGGAGTGCGCAAGCTTCTTGAGGACTCCCTCGGCATCGCGGTGACCATCGAGAACGACGTCAATCTCGCCGCCCTGGCCGAGCGCCGAGGCGGTGCGGTGGCCGACGCGAGCGGGTTCGCGCTGCTCTGGATGGGACCCGGCCTCGGTTTGGCCGTCGATCTCGGAGGCACCCTGCACCGCGGCGCCGGCGGGGGCGCCGGCGAGATTGGCTACCTTCCTGTTCCGAAAGCGGCGGCCCAGTTCGATCCGGATGCCGACGACCTCCAAGATCTGATCGGCGGCCCCGCGGTCGTGCGTCTCGCCCGGGACCACGGCCTTCGTGGTCGTGGCTTCTCCTCGCTGATCAAACAGTTCGGCGTCGAACAGGTGGGCAAGGGCGCCGCGCCGGGCCCGCGCGAACACCTGATCGCGGAGCTGGCACCCCGTATCGCCCTCGGCGTGATCCCTGTTCTCGCCGTGCTCGACCCCGAAGTCGTCGTTCTCGGCGGCCCCACCGGCATCGCCGGCGGCGACCAGCTTGCCGAGCGCGTGCAGGCGCATCTGCGACGCACCTCGCGCTGGGCGCCCGTCGTCGTCGCGTCCACCGTCGCCGCTTATCCCGTGCTCACCGGTGCCCGTGCGGTGTTGGTCGCCGAGGTGCGGGAACGCTTGCTGCGTGACGTCGAACGCATCGCAACCCCCTAACTCCATCCACAACCACCCCGGTCATGCCGCGAACCCCGCGATGTAGCGGATTTTCTTTCTTGGTCATGACGCAGAGAAATAGAGGCAGGAAGAAATGAACAAGCGATCAGCCCGGCTCCACCTTCCAGTCATTGCCCTCGCCGCCGCATCTGCCCTCATCTTGAGTGGATGCACCTCCGGAGGCTCAGGAAGCGATTTTGCGACAGAGACCCCGACGGACCTCTCCGGCACCGTGTCGTTCTGGCATTTCTTTTCAGACCGTGAGGCCGACGTCATCCAGTCGGTCGTCGATGATTTCGAGAAAGCCAACCCCCAGGTGAAAGTGACGGTTCACCCGGGCCAAGACGACGAGAAAATGCGCAAGGCGATTTCCACGGGCAGCACCGTCGACCTCGGCCTTTCCTACTCCACCGACATCGTCGGAAACTTCTGTTCGACCGGTGCTTTCCGCGACCTCACCGACGTGATCAAGCGCGACAACGTGGACATGAGCCAGTTCACCGACACCGTGAAGAGCTATACCGAGTTCGACGGAACCCGTTGCAGCATGCCCGTGCTGGCGGATGTCTACGGCCTCTACTACAACAAGGATCTGCTGAGTGCGGCCGGCTTCACCGAACCGCCGAAGACCCTGAGCGAGCTCGAGACGATGGCCGACGCGCTCACCACCTACAACGCAGACGGGTCGATCAAGACCCTCGGCTTCAACCCGACAATGGGCTGGTACGAGAACGCTCCGGCGCACTACGGCCCGGCGGCAGGTGCCGAATGGTTGAACGCCGACGGCAGCTCGGCCATCGGAACTGATCCCGGCTGGCCAGACCTGATCAATTGGCAGACGGCGTATGTGCAGAAGATCGGCTGGGACAAGCTCAACACGTTCACGTCGGGTCTCGGCCAGGAGTTCTCGGCCGACAACGCGTTCCAGACTGGTCAGGTCGCGATGAACATGGACGGCGAGTACCGCACCGCGTTTATCGACGATCAGGCGCCAGAGCTCAACTACGGCACGGCCCCGTTCCCGACCGCCGATGCCCACACCGACCTCTATGGAGGCGGCTACATCACCGGAAATATCGCCGGAATCTCGAAGGGGTCGAAGAACCCGGAACTCGCCTGGGCGCTCATGAAATACCTCACCACCGACACCGCAGCGGTGGTCAAGCTGTCGAACGGGCTGAAGAACGTGCCGACCACCCACGCGGCGCTCACCTCGAGTGACCTCGAAGTGTCGCCGCAATTCCAGACATTCCTCGATATCTCAGAGAATCAGCACACGACGACCACTCCGCCGAGCCCAGTGGGGGCCGGCTACCAGCAGTCCTTCCAGGACTGGTGGAACATCTATCAGACCGACCCGTCAGCCGATCTGACCGCATCGCTGCAAGAAATTGACAAGCAGATCAACGACTCAATCGCGCTTGTGAGCGGTCCGTAACATGACCGCGACCACCGAGACCGTGCCGGGCGTTCTCGGGGTGCAGACGGTGACCGTCGTCCGCACCCCGAGGTACCGCCTGCGTCGCAAGCTGGTCACCCTCGCGCTGCTCACTCCCGCGTTGCTCGGGCTGCTGATCTTCTTCGTCTACCCGCTGGTCGCATCCGTTTACTACTCATTCACTCGCTACGATCTCGTCTCGCCGCCGGAATGGATCGGTCTGCGCAACTACGAGTACCTCTTCACCAAAGACCCGAAGGTCGTCATCTCGGCGATCAACACACTCTGGTTCGTGACGATCATGGTGCCGGTGAAAATCATCTTCGCCCTGATGATTGCCGGATTGCTGGCCAGGGCACGAAAGGCAACAGGGGTCTGGCGCACCCTGTTCTACCTGCCGGCGCTGGTTCCCCCGGTCGCATCGGTCGTCGCGTTCGTCTTTCTGTTCAACCCGGGCACAGGGCCGGTGAATCAGATACTGCGCTTCTTCGGCATTCAGGGGCCGCTCTGGTTCAACGACCCGGCATGGTCGAAGCCATCGCTTCTGTTGCTGGCCATCTGGGTGATGGGCGACATCATGATCATCTTTCTCGCTGCGCTGCTGGATGTCCCGCGCGAGCAGTATGAGGCGGCCTCGCTCGATGGGGCCAACGGTCTCCAGCAGTTGCGCTACGTGACATTTCCGAACATCACCCCGGTGCTCTTGTTCGCCCTGGTCACCGGAATCATCGCCGCGCTGCAATATTTCACTGAGGCAGCGGTCGCGTCGGGGGTGGCCTCGGGCAAGGCCGTGGTCGGTGAGGGAACCGGCAACAACCTCGGCTATCCGGGTAACTCCTTGCTGACGTACACCGAGTGGCTCTACGTGCGCGGGTTCAGTCAATATCAACTCGGCTACGCGTCGGCCCTGGCCGTGCTGCTGTTTGTCGTATCGGCCGTGATTCTGGTGCTGTTGCTGCGCCGATTCAAGGCTTTCACCCCGGAGGGAGCTGCCTGATGAAGACTCGACGCGGCCTCTACTGGGTCAGTGAGCATGCTCTGCTCATCACCCTTGCTGTGCTCTTTATCGCCCCGATCGTCTTTGTCGTGCTCACCTCGCTGATGTCGAGTGAGCAAACCCTGACCGCTTCGCTCTGGCCGAACCCGGTGCAGTGGAGCAACTACTTGAACGTCTTCACCCAGGTGCCGTTGATGCGCTGGTTCGCGAACTCGGCGCTTTACGCAACGTTGGCGACGGCATTCATGCTCGTCGCGAGCGTTCCGGCCGCGTATGCGCTGGCGAAGATCAAATTCCGGGGCTCAAACCTGCTCTTCACCGCGATCATCGTGGCCATGCTGCTCCCGCCGCAGGTGACGGCGATTCCGGTGTACGTGATGTGGTCAGGCGCCGGCCTGACCGGAACCCTGTGGCCGCTGATCCTGCCGAACCTGCTCGGAGACGCCTTTTCGATCTTCCTGCTGCGTCAGTTCTTCCTGACGATTCCGAAGGAGTACGCGGATGCCGCACGGGTCGACGGATGCTCAGAGATTCAGGTGCTCACCCGCGTGGTCATCCCGATGGCCAAGCCGGGAATCGCTGCGACGGCCATCTTCATGTTCTTCCACTCCTGGAACGACTACTTCGGGCCGCTGCTCTACACCTCTGAAAATTCGGACTGGTGGCCGGTCGCCTATGGGCTCGCATCGTTCCGAGGCATCCACGGCACCGACTGGGGTCTGACCATGGCGATGACGGTGCTCGTGATGGTGCCGGTGGTCATCATCTTCTTCTTCGCTCAGCGCGTCTTCGTCGAGGGAATCACAATGACCGGCGTGAAGGGATAACCATGAAACTCGCTGTTGTCGGTGGCGGATCCACCTACACACCCGAACTGATCGACGGCTTCGCAAGATTGTCGGAAACGCTCGCCGTTGAAGAGTTGTGGCTGATCGACACCAACCCCGATCGGCTCGCCCTCGTGGCTGGGATGTCTCAGCGCATGATTCAGGCGGCCGGTCACCCCGGTCGCATCATGGCGACGACCGACCTGGTTGCCGGTGTCTCGGATGCCGACGCCGTGCTGATTCAGTTGCGGGTCGGTGGTCAAACCGCGCGTCACGGCGATGAGACTTTTCCGCACGCCGAATGCTGCATCGGGCAGGAGACCACCGGCCCCGGTGGCTTGGCCAAAGCATTGCGCACGGTTCCGGTGGTTCTGGGCGTCGCCGAGACGGTGCGGAAGCATGCCAAGCCGGATGCCTGGATCATCGACTTCACGAACCCGGTCGGCATCGTGACACGGGCGCTGTTGAACGAGGGCCACCGCGCGGTCGGGCTCTGCAATGTGGCCATTGGCTTTCAACGCCGCTTCGCAGCGCTGCTCGGCGTGGATCACCGCTCCGTCAGCCTCGGGCATGTCGGCTTGAACCATCTCACCTGGGAGCGGGAGGTGTGGGTGGATGACCGGGCGAGAGGGCGTCGCGACGCCCTGCCCGAGCTGCTGGGCACGCACCTCGGCGAGCTTGCCGAAGAGATCGAGCTGCCACGATCCGTAATATCCCTTTTGGGGAATGTGCCGTCGTACTACCTGCGCTACTACTACGCGCACGACGAAGTGCTGCAGGAGCAGCTGGCCGGTCCGAGCCGTGCGGAGGCGGTTCATCAGGTGGAAAATGCGCTCCTTGAGATCTATGCCGATTTGAGCATGAACACCAAGCCAGCGCTCTTGGCGCAGCGCGGGGGAGCCTTCTACTCCGAGGCCGCAGTCGATCTGCTGGCGTCGCTCACCTCGAATCAGGGTGATGTTCAGGTGGTCAATCTGCGAAACGGCGGGGCACTGCCGTTCCTGCCCGACGACCATGTGATCGAAGTTCCGGCCACGGTCGGCACCAACGGGGTCACGGCCCTGCCGATCGCGCCGGTGCCGGAGGACATCCGTGGGTTGATCTCGGCGGTGGCCGGTTACGAACGGCTGGCCCTGGACGCCGCAATTCACGGGGGCCGTGACCGAACGCTGCGGGCGATGCTCGCGCATCCGCTCGTGGGGCAATTCGACAAGGCCGAGAAGTTGACCGACCTGCTGCTCGCCGGCAACGGCCAGTTTCTGGCGTGGGCACGGTGATGGCTGTGCCGGTCGGCACCACTGCCCGAAGCGGCGAGCCCGGCGATGGAATGGTGATCGCCGTCGACGGGGGCGGATCGAAGACCGACGTCTGGGCGATCCGGCTCGACGGTACCGTGCTCGCGCGAGCAACCGGTCCGGGTTCGAACCCCCAACTCCTCGGGGTTGAGCGCGTGGTGGAACTGATCGACGAGCTCGTGCAGGAAGTGACCGCTGGCCCCGCAGCGCTCCCTCTTCTGCGCACGAACATCTACTTGTCGGGGCTCGACCTTCCGGTCGAGATCGAGCAGTTTCGAGAGGTGGTGCAGCGCCGCGCGTGGGCGCGCGGCGTGACGGGCGAGCCGGTCGTCATCGACAACGACTTGCTCGCGCTGCTACGGGCCGGAACCTTGGAGTCCGATGCCGTTGCCCTCATCTGCGGGACGGGGATCAACTGCATCGGTGTGCGCTCCGACGGCGAGGTCGCGCGCTTTTTGGCGCTCGGCATGATCTCCGGTGATTGGGGCGGCGGCTGGCATCTCGGTGAGAGCGCCCTCTGGCACGCGGCACGGGCTCTGGACGGGCGGGGGCCGGCAACGGTGTTGAGCTCTCTGATTCCGGCGACGCTCGGCCGCGAATCCCTGCTCGAGGTCGTGGAGGCGTTGCATCTCGGCGCCATCCCATCGAGCGATCTCGCGCGGCTCTGCCCCAACGTCTTCAGTGCGGCTCTCGCCGGGGATGAGATTGCCGGTGCCCTGGTTGATCGGCTGGCCGAGGAGATCGTTCTGATGGTCTCGGCGGCCCTGACTCGGCTCGATCTATCTGATCGGGATATTCCGGTCGTACTCGGTGGCGGCGTGCTTGCGGCAGCCGATCGGCGCCTGATGGACGGCGTCGAAACCGGTCTGGCCGAGCGGGCGCCACTGGCGCGCGTTCGCCTGGTGACGGCGCCGCCGATCGTCGGGGCCGCAATTTTGGCCCTCGAGAGCGTCGGACGACACGAGGCCGGGCAACGACTCGCCGCAGAACACGCCGCGGCTGGAGTTATCCACAGTGGTGGATGATCTGTGGAGAACTCTGAGCCCTGTGAATTGCCGCAGATTTCGAGTGAAAATCTGGGATCTCGGCGAAAACATTCGAACTACACGGGTGTAGTTATCCACACCCATCCGGCGGGTTATCCACTGGTTAACGGGGGTTTTCGTCGTTTCACACAGCGTTCTCCACAGAGTTATCCACAGGTGGAAAGGTTGTGGGTAACTCGGTGCACAACTCGCAGTGGGCGCGGCGTCCCGGCGCGCCGGGCGTGTCGCCCTGTGGAAACGTGACGGCTCGGCCGCACGAAAGCTGGGAAACTCCCGAAGGCGGTTTCAGCGTCGCCGAACGCTGAAAATCGCACTCGACCAGCACAGACAGCGGCTGGGAGCGGCATTCGAACAGGAATGCGCGGGCCGGCAGTGCGGAATTTACCAGCGGTTCTGCACGTGCTCAGCCCAGCCGACGAGCCCGTCGACACTCACGACAATTGGTTCAACGTCGACGCCGTCCTCGGTGTGTGTGTCGGCGCCGGTGTCGGTCACGGTGACGGTGCCGGAATAGTGCCCGAAGCACTGATGGGTGTTCGAAGAAATGACGTAGGCATTGCTCGACGCGACGCGCTCGTAGAACGGAGTGAAGATCACGTTGACGCCATTGCCCCGAATAGCCCAGGGGGCGAGAAAATCGGTGGGGTCGTAGTCCCACTCGAGATCTTCACTGATTTTGTGCAGGCGCCCGTCGAGAACGATTGCGTTCTCGGTGGAGCCCGTGCCGTCGGTCCACTTTCCACCCAGCTGCAGACCGATCACGTGGCCGTTGACGACCCCGGAGCCGGCGCCCCAGTTCCAGGTCATCCGGTAGGGCCAGCGGCCGCGCCCATGATCGAGAACCCCCCAGGAGTTCGCGTCGGAAATATCGTGGGTGACGCCGTCGACGGTGATGCTGCCGCGCACCTGCAGAGCGACATCCTTCACCGTGTATTGAAACAGGCGGTACGACCAGGGCACGACAACGCCGAGCGCCTCATGCTGTGCGGGGCGCAGGGCGACGAGGTCGACGCTCACCCGGGGACTGACCGCACGGATGCTGGTGCCGCCGTCGACCTCATCGATGTCGATCGTGAGGGTCTTGGTGCGTGCCGTCGCCGGCCCACCGCGGAGCGTGCCGGGAAGCGTCACGGCCCGAGAGAGCGGAGTGATCACGGACTCCTGGATGGGCGTCAGCGTGTTGCGATCGAGAACCCAGAGCTCGTTCACCGAGGCGTAGTCGAGAGCGGAGACCGTGACGCCGATGATGTGCGTCGGGGTGACGATTCCCCAGTATTCCCAGCGCTTGTTGCGCCCCCAGCCGTAAAAGCCCCGGCCGATTCGGTCGGTGTTGTGCCACAGGTGGCGCGACCAACCGATGGCGTGTTTGTTCAGCCGGCCCCCCGGCACGGTGAGGTCGACGGGTGCAATGATTTCGTGTTCGGGCACGGAGGACATCCCTTTACCCTATGCGGGGAGGGGGTACTCGGCCGGGAGGCTGCCCCCCGTGAGGGGCGTGTGGCGCGGTCGGGCGTGCTGGCAGCGGATGCCGCCCGGAAGATAGATTCATTGCAGCCGGCGGCACCGAAGCTGTCGGCGAGTCTTCTACGAAACGAGTTGCCGTGTTCAATTTCTTCGACGGTCCGCCGCTCGTTCGCCCCGCCGCCACTCCGGCCGACGCCGTGCGAATGGCCGCGGAGCTGTTTGGGATCAGCGGCACAGCCGACGAGCTCGGGAGCCAACAGGATCGCAATTTTCGAATCGACGGGGTCGACGAATCGGGCCGCCCGAGCAGCTACCTGCTCAAAGTCGACAACCCTGCCTTCTACGAAAGCGAGCTGGCCTCCCAGGGGGCGGCCATGCAGCACCTGTCCGATCGGGGATTCCGCGTTCCGATTCCGGTGCCGGGGAAGAACGGGCAGACCCGGCAATGGTGGCCGGCTGAAGAAGGGCTGCTTCCGGTGCGGATGTTCTCGTTCTTGCCGGGTGGATCGCTGGTCGATGAGGGACACTTCGACGCGAGCGTGATCGGCGAGTTGGGCCGGATTGCCGCCGTGGTGGCCGACGGCCTGGCAGATTTCAGCGGTGACGGCCTCGATCGAGGGCTGCAATGGGATCTGCGGAACGCCGCGGCCGTCATCGACCACCTGAGCGACCGGATGTCAGACCCGGCGCGTCGGGACCTCGTGCGTCAGGTGTCCGAGCGCGCGGCAGACCGGCTGAACACGGTGGCTCAGGGGCTACGGGTGCAACCGATCCACGGCGATGTGACCGACGACAACGTGGTCTGCCGGCGTCTGGACAACGGCCGGCTGTTCCCCGACGGCGTGATCGACTTCGGTGATCTCGGATCCGGCTGGTTGGTTGCCGAGCTCGCAGTGACGATGTCGTCCGTTCTCCCTCATGTTCCGGGCAATCCCGCCGCGGTCTTCGAAGCAGTGCGTCGTTTCAACGAGGTGGTTCCGCTTCGCGACGACGAGATCTCGGCGATCTGGCCGCTGGTGGTTCTGCGCGGCGCGGTGCTCGTCGTCAGTGGCGAGGATCAGACCCGGCTTGAAGCCGGCAATACCTATGCCGAAGAGCGCATGCACGCCGAATGGCAGGTCTTCGACATCGCACAGCGCATCGGATTCGACGAAGCGGAGGTGGCGATCCGTCAGCTGCTTGGACGGGACTCCGGAGTGCCCGGCGCCGAGCTTGTGGCCGAAGCATCCATGATCGCGGCGATTGGGGCCGGCGACTTCGTCATGCTCGACTTCTCGGTGACGAGTCGGCAGCTGAACGATGGCCGATGGCTGCAGCCGGGCGTCGAGTGGGAGTTGGCGGCCGAAGCGCTGCGCGAGACCGCCGTCGCCGTCGCTCCCTATGGCCAGCACCGGTTGACTCGGAGTCGCCCGCATCGGGCCATGGAGCCCGACAGCTTTTCCGCCGTCACCGAGCTTTATCTGGGGGGATCGACGCGCATCCATGCACCCCTGTCGGCGGTGGTGATACGGGCGACCGAAGACGATCTCGTGCTGCGCATCGACGACGAGGAACTGGTGCTCACGGGCCTCACGGCGGCGGTCCCGGCCGGCACCGTGGTCACGGCCGGGCAGCTCATCGGAACGGTGAACCACCTCGACGACCAGGAGCTGGATGAGGCACGCTCGATCGGGCGCCTCATCGTGCAACGCCGCCGCCGCGGGGTGACGCCACCCCGGTTTGCGACGCCCAGCTGGAGCGAGGCGTGGCGCGTGCTGGCCCCCGATCCCGCACCGCTGCTGGGGCTCCCGCCGCTGCCGGTGATGGACGCCCCGACGCAGGAGACGGCCCGTCGCGAGCGAGTCTTCGCCGCCGCGCAGGAGCGCTATTACGAGCATCCGCCGCAGATCGAGCGCGGCTGGCAGGAGTTTCTGGTGGCGACCGACGGGCGCTGCCATCTCGATATGGTCAACAATGTCTCGGCAATCGGCCACAGCCATCCGCGGCTCAGCGCAGCCGTCTTCGACCAGATGCAGCTGCTCAACACCAACTCGCGTTTTCTCTACCGGGCCTTGGCCGATCTGAGCGAGAGGCTGGTCGAGTTGGCGCCCGACCAGTCACTCGACACGGTGCTCCTGGTCAACAGCGGCAGCGAAGCGGTAGACCTCGCGCTGCGTCTGGCCCAGATCCACACGGGTCGCCGCTCGGTCGTCGCGCTGCGCGAGGCATATCACGGGTGGACGATGGCGTCGGATGGTGTCACGACGTCGGCCTACGACAACCCGTTCGCGTTGGCGAACCGGCCCGACTGGGTCGAGGTGGTCGACGCGCCGAACCCCTATCGGGGCCGGCACCGTGGCGCTCAGGCCGGGGCGGCGTATCTCGCCGACTTCACCGAGCAGATGGATGCGCTGGCCGGCGATGGGCTGGCCGGTGACGGGCCGGGGATCGCGGCGTTCATCTGCGAGCCGATTCTCGGCAATGCCGGGGGAGTGGTGCTGCCGGAGGGCTATCTGGCCGGCGTCTACGCCGACATTCGGGCGCGCGGCGGCCTCTGCATCGCCGACGAGGTGCAGGTCGGCTACGGACGCCTCGGCGACCACTTCTGGGGAGTCCAGCAGCAGGGAGTCGTGCCCGACATCATCTCGGTCGCGAAGGCCATGGGCAACGGTTATCCGCTCGGCGCGGTGATCACCAGGCGGGAGATCGCGGAGTCGCTCGCCCGCGAAGGCAACTTCTTCTCCTCGGCGGGCGGCAGCCCGGTCAGTTCGGTCGCCGGTCTCGCCGTGCTCGACGTGATGCGCGACGAGGGGCTGCAGGAGAACGCCCGGGTGGTCGGCGAACACGTGGTGAGTCGGCTGACGGCGCTCGGCGACAAACACCCGATCATCGGTGCGGTGCACGGGCTGGGGCTCTATCTCGGGGTGGAGCTCGTGCGGGACCGGGTCACACTCGAGCCGGCCGCCGCCGAGACCGCGGCGATCTGCGAACGGATGCGTGAGCTCGGTGTCATCGTGCAGCCGACGTCGGAGCGCCAGAATGTGCTCAAGGTGAAGCCGCCGCTGTGCCTCACAATTGAGAGCGCTGACTACTTCGTGGACATGCTCGACGAGGTGCTGACGCGCGGCTGGTAGGCCCAGCCTGGCCGGGGCAAGCCAGGGCGGGGCCAGCCCCGCCGGCGCTAGCCGAGCAGCAGCTTGGCGAGCTGGTCGGTGGAATGCACGACAGCGGTCGCCGCAGCGGCCTCGGCCGGTGAGCCGTAGCCCCACTCCACCAGGATCGCCGGCACGTTGTTCGCGGCGGCGCCCTCGGCGTCATAGCTGCGATCGCCGACCATGACCGGTGCGCTCAAATCGGCGCCGGCATCCGCCAAACGCACGAGCGCTTCCTTGACGATGTCGGCCTTGGCGCTGCGCACCTCATCTTCGGAGGCGCCGACGATGACGGTGAAGTACTTCGCCAGGTCGAAGTGGTTCAGAATCTTGACGGCGTTCAACTCTGGCTTGCTGGTGGCCAGTGCGAGCGGGATTCCCGCGGCGTGGATGCGCTCCAGCAGGCCGGCGATGCCCGGGTAGATGGCGGTGTCGAGCGACGCCTCGCCCGAGTAGTGCTCGCGGTAGACGACAAGCGCCTCGTCGGCCTCGGTCGCGGTCATCCCGGCGTATTCGCGGAACGCGGCGAGCAGGGGCGGACCCACATAGGCAAGCAGCTCGGAGACGGGCGGGACTGGGCGTCCCAGAAGTTCAAAAGTGTGTGCGAGGGAGCTGGTGATGGCCGGAGCGGAATCGGTGATGGTTCCGTCGAGGTCGAAGAGGATTGCGCTCCAGGTGCGCGTTAAAGTCGGATTCACTCGCATCATCCTAGGTGGCCAGTCTGGGAAACCGCGTGATTCCGGCGCTCTCCTTCCCACCTACACCTCGCGAGTCTGCAGTTGTCGGAGGCTCAGCACGCGTGAGGCTTCGACAACGGCAGTCTCGCGGCCAGGTGACGGGTGATTAATGCGCGAGGCGGGGCACGTAGGCCCAGCACTCCACTTCGAGGTGCGCGCCGAGGGCGAGTCCCGCGGTGCCGAACGCGCTGCGCGAGGGCAGCCGCTCGACGTCGAAATACTCAAGGTAGATCGCGTTGAAGGCTTCCCACCTCGACATGTCGGCCAGCATGATCGTCGCTTTGAAGACATCCGTCATATCGGCCCCGAGCGAGCGGAGTGTCGCGGCGATGTTCTGCATGGTCTGGTGCGCCTGGGCTTCAAAGCCGTCGGCGAGCATTCCGTCGGCGCGGATACCGAGTTCGCCGGAGAGATAGAGCACGTCACCGACGCGCACGGCCTGGGAGAACGGCCGCCCCGAGCCGGACGGGAAGAACTCGATGCCCGCCGACTCGCTCATGCTGCAACCCGCTCGCTCGAACGCTTGAGAAACGCGCCGACGATCTTATTCCACGTGTCGGGATCTTCGAAGTAGGGGGAGTGGCCACGATCGGCCATCTCGATGACCTCTGACCGCGGAAGGAACGCGGCGGCCTCGCGGATGCGTTCCGGCGTCATCAGGTCGTCGAGCTCCCCGGCAATCAGAAGGGCGGGAATCTCGAGACCGGCGAGGGCGTCCGGGTCGAAGGTGTGGCCCGACAGGATGCGGAAGAACTCCGAGTCGGCCGGCCGGTGACCGAACGAGCCGAGTGCTTGATAGAGATAGGCGCGGGCCATGTCGAGGCCCTGCAGCCGGCCGCCGATGGCCGGGTGCTCGCCGAGCGGGCGGGCGGCGCGGTCCGTGGTCGCTGAGCGGGTCACCGACGGCGCCGCCGTCACCGGCGCGTCGGCCTGCGGGCCGAAGCCCACGGGGATGCCGCCGGTCGTGCAGGCCAGAACGATCGAGGCAACGCGATCGGGCGCGGCCAGAGCGGTGCCGAGCGTCACCCAGCCACCCATCGACTGACCGACGAGGTGGGCTTTCTCGACCTCGAAGTGATCCATGATCGCCAACAGGTCCGAGATCGACGACTCGGGGCCGTGCGTGCCCGCCGAGTTGGTCGAGCGGCCGAAGCCGCGGTGATCCCAGGTGATCACCCGGTAGTGCTGCGCGAAAGAGGGCAACTGCTGGTACCAGACCGCAGCATTTCCGCCCAGGCCGTGGGAGAAGATGAGGTCAGGGCCGGTGCCGGCTGATTCGCACCAGATCTGCTCGCCGTCGGCGACGCTCAGAAAGCCCTCGGTGCGTTCGATCATGCGTCCCCCTCGCGCCCACGCCACTCACGCGGTTGGCAGCCAGACTACTGGGGCCGGAGCGCCGGTGGTCGAGCTTGTCGAGACCTCGCGAGTCGATCTCGAGACTCGGTCACCGGATCTCGACAGGCTCGATCACCGAAGGCGCTCGATCACCGAGGGCGCTCGATCGCCCGGGGTCGTTAGAAGAGGCGGGTTTGCGTGTCGTCCAGGCCGCGCATGGCGTCATAGTCGAGCAACAGGCAGCGGATGCCGCGATCCTCGGCCAGCTTCCTGGCCTGCGGCTTGATCTCCTGGGCGGCGAAAACACCGGTGACCGGCGCGATGTGCGGGTCGCGGTTCATCAGCTCGAGGTAGCGGGTGAGCTGCTCGACGCCGTCGATGTCGCCGCGCCGCTTGAGTTCGACGGCGACGGACTTGCCCGAGGCATCCTGAGCCAGGATGTCGACCGGGCCGATCGCCGTCATGTACTCGCGGCGCACCAGGGTGTGGCCCTCGCCGAGCAGGTGGATGTGCTCGGCCAGGAGCTTCTGCAGCTGCGATTCGACGCCGTCCTTGATCAGGCCTGGGTCGATGCCGAGTTCGTGCGCCGAATCGTGGAGCACCTCGTAGAGGTTCACCGTGAGTTCGTCGGCGGTCTTGGCGTGGGTGACCTTCCAGATGGCGGTGATGCCGGCATCCGTCTGATCATCTTCGGGCTGAACCTCGGCCAGGGAGCAGGGCGGGCTCATCCAGTTGAGGGGCTTGTAGGAGCCGCCATCGGAGTGGATGAGCAGGCTGCCATCGGCTTTGAGCATGAGCAGGCGGGTGGCCAACGGCAGGTGCGCGTTGAGGCGCCCGGCGTAGTCGACGGAACACTGGGCTATTACGAGACGCACCCGAAGAGCTTAACCGCTTCGGATGGGAATCGCGTGCGCGGGCGGGCCCCGCACGGACTCACCGACCTCGTTACTTCTTGGCGCGCGCACCCACCCGCTCGCGCACGGCCGGCGCGGCCAGGCCGGCGAGCACCATGAGCACCAGGATCAGGTAGAGGGCGTTCAGGATGCCAACGGCTTCGCCGAGCAGTCCGATCACCGGCGGCCCGACGAGAAACGCGGTGTAGCCGATGATGGCGACGGCGCTCACACGGGCCGCGGCGTGCTTCTGGTCATCGGCCGCCGCCGACATGCCGACCGGGAAGCCGAGCGAGGCGCCGATTCCCCAGAGCACAGTGCCGACGTAGAGCATCCAGTCGGTCGGGGCGAGGATGAAGAGCAGCAGTCCGACGACGCCCATCACGGCGCAGACGCGCAGCACGAGCACGCGCCCGAAGCGATCGATCACGGGGCCGCCGATCACGCGACCGGTCGTCATTGCAACAGCGAACACCCCGAAGACCAGGGCGCCGCTCGTCTTACTCAGATCGTGGCCATCGACGGCGGCCAGGGCGATCCAGTCGTTGGCCGACCCCTCGGCAAAGGACATGCCGAGCATGACGACACCGATCAAGATGAGGCGCATGTCGGCCCAGACCGCCAGGCCCTCGCGGAGCCTCTCGCGCCAGGCCGGAGCCTTCGAGACGGCGGTCGTGTCCGTCGCATCCGTCGCGCCGGTCGTCGTGGGCACATCACCGAGTTCTGGCCGCATCGGAATGAAGCGCACCGAGACGATCGCCCCCACCATGACGAGAACGGCCATGCCGATCAGGTGCCCGGCGACGTCAACGCCGAGAGCGGATGCGCCGGCGCCGATCAGCGCGCCGACCACGGTGCCGAGGCTGAAGCAGGCGTGCATCAGAGGCATCAGGGTCTTGCCGATCTCACGTTCGACGGAGGCGGCCTCGACGTTCATCATCACGTCGACCGAGCCCATGCCGAAGCCGACCAGGGCGAGCCCGACGAAGGCGATCGGGAAGGAGGCGACCAGGCCTGCTCCCAATCCGACGGCGACGAGCCCGACCGCAGTGATCGCGAAGCTCGTGATCATGGCGCGGCGGGCGCCGAGGCGGGCGAGCATCCAGGTGGCGCAGATCAGACCGATGACCGAGCCGGCGGACAGACCGAAAATCAGGATGCCGACTTCGGCGGTGTTGAGGCCGAGGCCGTCACGTACGGCCGGAACCCGCGACACCCAACTCGCCACACAGAGCCCGCTGAGCAGGAAGACCACAAAGACGGCGTTGCGCCACCGGAGCAGGGGGCGCCGGGACAGGGCGGCGGCCGGGGAGTCGGTCGAGGCGAGGGCGCTTGCGCTCGGATCGCGGGGAGCACCGTCGTTGGTCGACCTCGACGAGGCGGCGTTGCCGGGGGCGGGGGTGGACTGCGACATGATGAGATTCCTGAGCTGTGGAGCGAGCGGGGCGTCGTGCGAGTGATCGAACCGAAGCGAGACGATCGACGTCTGGCCGCGGGGTGGACATCCATTCACGGCACGTGGCCGGCACGTGACAGAATAAATTGTCGAATCGATTCGATCGAATCGATTCGACTAAGCTATCGCGAAACGCGTACCACTCGCAAGGACTCCTATGCCCTCTGACTCATCCGCCCGGCCGACTCTGGCCGCCGTCGCCCGGCTGGCCGGTGTGTCGTCGTCGACGGCATCGCTCGCGTTCAGCGGCTCCGGCCCGGTTTCCGACGCGACCAAGGCCCGCGTGCTGGCCGCCGCCGCCGAGCTGGACTATGCCGGTCCTGACCCGCGTGCCCAGTCGCTGCGCCGCGGCCGCTCCGGAATCGTCGGGGTCGTGCTCGAGGAACGGGTGCGCGCCGCCTTTCTCGATCCGGTGAAGATTCAGATGCTCGATGGCCTCTCCGAGGGAATCGCTCCGCTCGGCGCCGGCCTCCTCCTACTGACCGACACGGGCGACGGCGCCGTCAGCGTCGGAAGTGCGCCGGTCGACGCCGTGGCGCTGATCGGCTGCAGCCCGCGGCTCGCACACACCGTCGACGTGTTGCGCCAACGCGGAATCCCGATGGTGGCCATTGAGGGCGATGCCGGTGACGATGTGATCCTGATCTCAATCGACAACGAGGATGCCACCCGCCGCGGGGCCGAACATCTCTACGCACTCGGACACCGCGCTGTCTCGCTGGTGACCCTGCCACTCGACCCCGATCGCAGCCGCGGTCCTTTGACACCGGAGCGCGAGGCCGCGAGCACGTCGGCAACGACGAGCGAACGTATCGCAGGCGCCCGGGCCGTGTTCCCAGAAATCGGCGGAGTGACCGCCGCGGCGAGCGATGTCGAAGAAGGCCGGCTCGCCGGGCTGGCGCTGCTCGGCGACCGGCACACCCGCCCGACCGCCGTAATCGCGCAGAGCGATCTGCTGGCCGCCGGTGTGATCCGGGCGGCCGAAGAGCTCGGCCTGCGTGTTCCTCAGGATGTCAGCGTGCTCGGCTTCGACGGCGTGCGGGTCGATGGCCTCGCGCCCTACGATCTGACGACGCTCGTGCAGCCCTCAGCGGCCAAGGGGCGTGCCGCCGGTGAGGCCCTCGTGCAGATGTTGGCCGGCGGGCATCCGCAGGACACCTGCTTCAGCAGTGTCTTCCATGCCGGTAACACCACGGCGCCGCCGCCCGCGGGGGATTGAGACAGTCTCTTGACTTGGTTCGCGCAGAGCCTCACCGAGAACGACGCAGCTGCGTTACACGGTGCATCTGCGGTAAGCGTGGACTCTCCAGACCGGCACCGCCACCAGAGGGTGGACGCTATTTGTTCTTGCCGTTGCCTTTGCTGCCCTTGTCGCCTTTGTTCCCTTTGTTTCCCTTGTCTTCGCGAGTCGCGGGTTCCGGTTCGGGCGCAGTGGTCGCTGGCACGGCGGTCTCGGGCGTGGTGAGTTCGTTCAGGTCGGCGCGCACCTGGTCGACCGCCTGCTGGATGGCGGCGGCTCGTTCGGTGGAGATGTCGCCCGTGGCGGTTGCTTGATCCAGTTGGCTCTGCAGGGAGTCGAGGGTGGCGAGTGCGCCGGTGGGGTCGCTGGCTGCCGCCTGGTTCGCTGCGGCCAGGACGGTCGACTGCATGAGTACGCTGGTGCCGGAAGTGATCTCCGGCGGGCTCCCGGTGCATCCTCCGAGACCGAGACCGAGACCGAGACCGAGCGCAAGCGCCGTCGCCGTCGCGGCGAATCGTGCGCGCGTCAGGGGGTGACTTCTTCCATCAGGTCCTGCATGTGGGTGTAGACGGGGCCTTCCAGCGTTGGCAAGGCGGGAGCGCCAGCGGGTGTTGGCTCTCCGAACGACGAGATCAGCAGCCCGACGACGACGGCGACCACGACGAGAGCGACGACCGCGGCGATCACCTGCCACCGGCGTATCCGTGAGCGCGGTCTGGAGCCATCGGGAGCAGCGGGGGCCGAGTCGTCGGCTGGTTTCTCGAACCGGATCGTCGGCTGGGTCAGGTCGCTCTCTGGCATCTTTAACGTGCGGGTGGGCGCCGCCTCGGCTGAAATGGGAACCGTGATGCCCGCCGTGGCGGGCGGCGTGCTGGTCATCTCGGGAGCGTCATGTGGCGTCGGGTCGTTCAGACGCGTGGCGGCGACGACGACCTCAAGAGCGGTGGGTCGTTGTGCGGGGTCCCTGGAGGTTGTCGCGGTCAACAGTGTTTTCCACGCATACCCGAGGGTGCCGGGGATGTCCGGGTCGCGGCTCAGCCGGGCGAGAGCGGCCTCGTGGATGCCCGTCTGCGGAAACGCGCGTGTGCCGGTGAGCGCTTCGACCAGAATCAGCCCGAGGGCGTAGATATCTGAGGCGGGCGCCGGCTCCTCACCCTGCACCTGCTCCGGGCTCAGGTACGCCGCGGTCCCGACAAGGGTTCCCGGGGTTGTCAGGCGCGTGGAGTCGATCAGGTAGGCGATCCCGAAGTCAGCGAGCTTCGCCCGGTATACCTCTCCGGGAACGGGTGAGCGGCGAAGCAGCACGTTGGAGGGTTTGATGTCGCGGTGCACGACGCCGGCATCGTGCACGACATGCAGCGCCTCCGCGAGATCTCGTGCCATCGCCGCGACGTCCTCGGGTGCCAGCGGCCCGTCCGAGATCCGCTCGCGGAGCGTGGGACCTTCGACATACTCCATCACGAGATAGTTCACCCGCCCCGCCCCCGTCTGCGCTTCGAAGAGGGTCACCAACGACGGATGGTTCAGTGCAGCAAGAAGTCGGGTCTCCGACGTGGTCCGTGCGGCATCCATGGCGGATTCGCGGAAGATCTTCACCGCGACCGTACGGCCCAGGGTCTCGTCGCGGGCACGGTAGACGACGCCCATCCCCCCTTCTCCGATGCGGGAGTCGAGGAGGTAGCGGCCATCGAGGAGATCGCCGGTCGTCGGCGAGTTCTCAGGCGCCATTCCAGAGATCGTCACGACATTCAGACCGTCGCTGCGAAGGCCGCGGTCGCTCCGATTGAACGGAGCGCGATAGCTGTTCCGAATCCCAAGATGTCCTCTCCGGGGGCGAACGACTCACCTCCGTCGGACACACGCGGATGAAAATCGGTTGATGATCAGTGCCCGGACGTGCCCGTCTGCATTCATGTCTATCATCATTGAGTCCGTCGGGATTCGAGCAGTGATGCGCGCGCGGAGTCAGCGTCGCGCGCCGACGACCATCCAGCGCGACCCGTGAGCCCGCAGACCGAGTGTGAGTGCGCGGGCGCCGAGGTAGCCGAACACGAACGCTGCCATCAGCAGCGCGAGGCCGAGCGCCCCGGGCGGTGCCCAGGCTCGCACCAGTAGCGCAAGGGGCACGAAGGCGGCGAAGTTCAGGATGCCGGTGAGCGCGAGATACCGGGCGTCGCCGGCCCCGATCAGCACGCCATCGAGCACGAACACGATCCCGCAGAGGGGCACCGAGAGTCCCAACACGATCAGGGTCGGCGGGAGTAGCGCGGCAACCTCCGCCGAACTCGTGAACAGAGAGCCGAGGATGCCGCTCACGGCGATCACCACCAGGCCGAGCACCGCGCCGCCCGCGATTCCCCATTCGAGGCAGCGGCGCAGCACCGCGCGCACGCTGTGCACATCGCCGGCGCCGAGGTCGCGCCCGACGAGTGCCTGGGCCGCGATTGCCAGTGCGTCGAGGGCGAACGCGAGGGTGGCGAACAGCGTCATCGCGATCTGAAAGGCGGCCAGATCGGCCGAGCCGAGACCGGTCGCCGTGAACACGGCGAGCAGCATCGCCGCGCGGAGGCTCACCGTGCGCAGGAACAGCCAGCCGCCCGACGCGGCGCCGAGCAGCATTCCGGCGCGATGCGGACGCAGGCTCGCGCCATCGCGCCGGGCATGCTTCACGACGACGGCGAGATAGACGAGCACCATCGCCCACTGCGCGACAACGGTGCCGAGCGCCGAGCCGGCGATGCCGAGCCCGAGGACGTAGATGAACAGAAAGTTGAGCACGATGTTCGCCGCGAAACCGAAACCGGCCACGTAAAGAGGCGTGCGCGTGTCTTGCAGGCCGCGCAGCAGACCGGTCGCCGCGAACACCAGCAACATGGCCGGGATGCCGAACATCGAGATCGACAGATAGCTGGCGGCATCCGCGGTGACAGCCTCATTCGCGCCGAATACCCCGACCAGCAGGGGAGTCGTGAACCAGCCGACGACGCCGAGCACCACGCCGAGGCCGAGGGCGAGCCAGAGCCCGTCGATGCCGACCGAGACGGCTCGGCGCCGATTGCCGGCGCCGAGCCAGCGGGCCACGGCCGGAGTCGTCGTGTACGCGAGGAAGACCATCAGTCCGATGATCGTCTGCAACACCGCGCTGGCCAGGCCGAGGCCGGCGAGCGGCGTCTCGCCCAGGTGGCCGACCATCGCCGAGTCGGCGAGCAAGAAGAGGGGCTCGGCGATCAAGGCGCCGAGCGCGGGGACGGCAAGGCGCAGGATCTCACGATCCATCGGGGCGCGGCGGAGAAGTTTGATGCTTCGATCCTATGAGCAGGTGGGAGGCGCCAACGCCGCCGCAGCCCCGGAAGTCGGGGTTAGACCATCACCGCGCGCGGGTCGTTGACGTCGACGATCTCCTTGCCGAGCGGCATCAGCGCGATCGGCACCATCTTGAAGTTGGCGATGCCGAGCGGAATCCCGATGATGGTGATGCAGAGCGCGATGCCGCTCAGGATGTGCTCGATCGCGATCCAAATTCCGGCCACGATCACCCAGATCACGTTGCCGAGAAACGAGAAGACCCCGGCATCGGGGCGGCTGACCACACGACGCCCGAACGGCCAGAGGGCATAGAAGCCGATGCGGAACGACGCGATGCCGAACGGAATCGTGACGATGAGGATGCAGCAGATGATTCCCGCGAGCATATAGCTGAGAAAGAGCCAGAAGCCCGACAGCACCAACCAGATGACGTTCAAAACGGTGTTCATTGTGTTTCCATCCAAGCACAGCGCGCTCTGAACGACCCGGAGGGCTCTAGAGTAATCGGCGTGACAACACCCGGAGCGCCCCGCGGCACCCGCCGCCGCAGCCTGGGCCGCGACGCCCGGCGCCCGGGCATCACCGGCTGGCTGATGGCCTCGCTGACCGGCTGGCGGCCGCACCCGGCTCAGGCCGTCGTCGGCGGGTTCGCTTCCGCGATCCTGGTCGGCACGGTGTTGCTGTTGCTCCCCATCTCTCAGACCGGCCCGGGCGGCGCGAGCTTCATCGAAGCGCTGTTCACCGCGACCTCGGCCGTGTGCGTGACCGGACTCGCCGTGGTCGACACGCTCACCTACTGGACGCCGTTCGGTCATGTCGTCATCCTGTTGCTCATCCAGGTCGGCGGCCTCGGCATCATGATCTTCGCGTCGTTGATCGGCCTCGTGCTCGCGCGCAAACTCTCGATCCGCGGTCGGATCACCGCGGCGGCCGAAGCCAAGAGCGTGGGACTCGACGACGTGCGCGGACTCGTGCGCGGCATCCTGCGCATCACCTTCACGATCGAGCTCGTGGTCTTTCTGCTGCTCACCCCGCGGTTCTGGCTCGGGTACGGCGAGGACTTCGGCTACGCGGTCTGGCTCGGGCTCTTCCACTCGGTGTCGGCGTTCAACAACGCCGGCTTCGCCCTGTTCAGCGACAACCTGATGGGATTCGCCACCGACCCGTTCATCTCCTTGCCGATTGCCGGGGCGATCATCCTCGGCGGCATCGGTTTTCCGGTGATCATGCAGCTGCGGAAGGAATTCACGAAGCCGCTGCACTGGTCGATGAACACCAAGATCATGCTCGTCGGCACCGGGCTGCTGCTCGCCGGCGGCACCGTGTACATCCTCGTGATCGAGTGGGCCAACCCGGGAACGCTCGGACCGATGGATGCCGGGGGCAAGGTGCTGGCCGCCTTCTTCCAATCGGTGCAGACCCGTACAGCGGGCTTCAACAGCATTGACATCGGCCAGATGCACTCGGCCAGCTGGCTCGGCATGGACGTGCTCATGTTCATCGGTGGCGGGCCGGCCGGAACCGCCGGCGGTATCAAGGTGACGACGTTCGCCGTGCTGTTCTTCATCATGGTCACCGAGCTGCGCGGACAGTCGGCGGTGAACATCTTCGGCAAGCGGCTGTCGCGCGCCGTGCACCGGCAGGCCATCACGATCGTACTTCTGGCCGTCGGCGTCGTCATGGCGGCCACCGTCGTGTTGATGTTGATGACCGATCTCGATCTCGACAAGATCCTGTTCGAGGTGGTCAGCGCCTTCGGCACTGTCGGGCTGTCGACCGGGATTACTCCCACCCTGCCGGCGGCCGCGCAGGTCGTGCTCGTGCTGCTGATGTTCATCGGACGCCTCGGTCCGCTCACGCTCGGCACTGCCATCGCTCTCAAACAGCGCCCGCTGCTCTACGAATACCCCAAGGAAAGGCCAGTCATTGGCTAAGTTCGGTTTCTTCTCAGACGCTCGCTCCAGCCGCATCGCCGAGGCCGACTCGGTCGCCGTGATCGGACTCGGCCGATTCGGAACCTCGCTCGCCCTCGAACTCATGGCCTCGGGCACCGAGGTGCTCGGCATCGATGCCGACGAAGAGATCGTGCAAGGCCTGAACGGCAAGCTCACCCAGGTGGTGCGGGCCGATTCGACGCGCGAGGAGGTGTTGCGCCAGCTGGCCGTGCACGAATTCGACCGCGTGGTCGTCTCGATCGGCAGCGACATTCAGGCCAGCATCCTGACCACCTCGCTGCTCATCCGGTTCGGCATCCCGGTGATCTGGGCCAAGGCGGTGAGCGATCCGCACGGTCAGATTCTTGAGCAGCTCGGTGTGAAGCACGTGATCTATCCCGAGAAAGATATGGGTCGGCGGGTGGCTCACCTCGTGCGCGGCGCCGCCCAGGACTACGTCGAAATCGATGCGAATTACGCCATGGTCAAAATGGAGCCGAACTCGGCGGTGCTCGGCAAGCGCCTGGGCGACACCGGAGTACGGGCGCAGTACGGCGTGACGATCACCGCGTTCAAACGCGGCGACGCCGAATGGGTGAACGCCGACACCGACACGGTGCTGCACCTCGGCGACACCATCCTGGTGGCGGGCCCGACGGCCCGGGCCGAGGAATTCGCGCAACTGCGCTGAGCCGGTGGTTGAGGAGCGCCCGACGGAGTCGGCCGCGTTTCGAAACCGCGCGAGCCGGCCTCCAGACGCAACCCCGTTCAAAGATTGGCTCGCCAGGTTTCGAGACGCTCGCTGGCGCTCGCTCCTCAACCACCGAAAATGGTCGCGCGCCGAATAGGGTGGAGGCATGACTGACGCTCCCCTCGCATCCGGTATCGACAGAGCAGAACTCGACCCGGCGGTTCGCCCGCAAGACGACCTCTTCAGGCACGTCAACGGCAAATGGATCGCCCGCACCGAGATCCCGTCCGACAAGGCGAGGTGGGGGTCGTTCTACCTGCTGGCCGAGGGCGCCGAGAAGGCGGTGCAGGAGATCATCCTCGAGGCACAGAACGCCGAACCGGGCACCGAAGAGCGCAAATTCGGCGACCTCTACGCCAGCTTCATCGACGAAGCCCGCATCGAAGCGCTCGGTGCCACGCCGCTCGCGGCCGACCTCGCCACCGTCGACACGATCACGTCGATCCCCAGCTTCGTCAGCACTCTCGGCCAGCTCGAACGGGCCGGCGTGCCCGGTGCCTTCCAGCTCTACGTCGACAACGACCCGGGAAACCCCGAGCGCTACCTCGTCTTCGTCGAGCAGGGCGGCCTCGGCCTACCCGATGAGTCCTACTTCCGCGACGAGAAATTCGCCGAGGTACGCACGGCCTACCTCACCTTCATCGAGCGGATGTTCACCCTCGCGGGGGTCACCGACGCCGCGGAACGCGCCCAGCGCGTTTTCGATCTCGAGACCGCGCTTGCCGGGCACCACTGGGACAACGTGACCACCCGCGACAGTGAGAAGACCTACAACCTGCGCGACTGGGACCAGATGTCGGCACTCGCCGCCGGCGCCGACCTCGACCTCTGGCTCACGGGCCTCGACGCCCCCACCGGGTCCTTCACCGAGGTCGTCGTGCGCGAGCCGAGCTTCGTCGCCGGATTGGCCGAGTTGCTGACCGAGCCCCGTCTGGAATCGTGGCAGGACTGGCTGCGCTGGCAGGTCATCCGCTCGTCGGCCGCCTACCTGTCGAGCGACTTCGTCGAGACGAACTTCGACTTCTACGGTCGCACCCTCACCGGCACCCCGCAGATCCGTGACCGCTGGAAGCGCGGCGTCTCGCTCGTCGAGGGCGCACTCGGCGAGGCCGTCGGCCGCATCTACGTCGACCGGCACTTCAAGTCCAGCGCCAAGGCCAGCATGGATGTGCTGGTCGACTACCTCGTCGAGGCCTACCGCGAGAGCATCACCACGCTCGATTGGATGACCGCCGAAACGCGCGAGCGCGCCCTCGACAAGCTCGACAAGTTCACGCCGAAGATCGGTTTCCCGGTGAAGTGGCGGGACTACTCGACGCTGTCGATCGACGCCGACAATCTCATCGCGAATGTGCGGGCGGCGAGCGAGTTCGAGTTCCAGCGCGAGCTCGGCAAGATCGGCAAGCCGCTCGACCGCGACGAGTGGTTCATGACCCCGCAGACGATCAACGCCTATTACAACCCCGGCTTCAACGAGATCGTCTTTCCCGCCGCGATCCTGCAGGCGCCGTTCTTCGACGAGGCGCGTGATGCCGCGGCCAACTACGGCGCGATCGGCGCGGTGATCGGGCACGAGATCGGGCACGGCTTCGACGACCAGGGCTCGAAGTATGACGGCGACGGACGCCTCACCGACTGGTGGACCGAAGCCGACCGGGCCGCATTCGAGGAACGCACCGCCTCGCTGATCGCGCAGTTCGACGCGCTCGAGCCGAAGCAGGTTCCGGGCAACCACGTCAACGGCGCCCTCACCATCGGCGAGAACATCGGCGACCTCGGCGGTCTCTCGATCGCGTGGAAGGCCTACCTGCTCTCGCTCGGAGGCGAGGAGCCTCCGGTGATCGACGGCTTCACCGGCGCCGAGCGCTTCTTCCTCTCCTGGGCGCAGGCCTGGCAGATGAAGATGCGCGACGAAGAGGCCGTGCGCCTGCTCGCCATCGACCCGCACTCGCCGAACGAGTTCCGTTGCAACCAGATCGTGCGCAACATCGACGACTTCTACGCGGCGTTCGGAGTCGTCGAGCAGGACGAGCTCTGGCTCGATCCGGCCGAGCGCGTCACCATCTGGTAGCTCGCGCACTCACGCCCCCGCCCGCCCACCCATTCCGTGTGTCGGGGGCGTGAGTTAGTGTGTTCGCGGGGGACTTGCCGCCCGAACGACAAAAGGACCGCCGACATGGCCACGCCAGCCCAAGAATCTGCACGCCGCTCTCGGCACGCGGACGAGCGCCGGGGCAAGCACCAGGGCGCCGATGCCCACGATAATTTTGCGCGCGGATTCCAGGCGCTCGGCGAGCTGGCTCTGAACGGCGTGCAGGTGTCTGCGCGGGCGACCGACCTGGTGTCGGGGCGCGAACTGTTCTCGATCGACGACCATGTCGTCATGCCGAGCGCCGGAATCGGCACCATTCTGCTGCTCGTCGAGGTCGCCGCGAAGCTGCGCGACGCCGACTTCGGCATGTACACCCTGCTCGACCGCACCGCGGCCGACTCGGTGGGTGGCTCGGGGGTCTGGCAGCACCTGCAGGCACCGTCGCTGCCGGTCGCCGACCTCGCCGCCCTGGTCGGGGCATCCAATGACAACCTGGCGACCAATGTTCTGATTCGAGCGGTCGGCCTTGAAGCCGTGCGCGATCGCGCCGAGTCGCTCGGTCTGACCCGCTCGGCCCTGCTCGATCTCGTGCGCGACAAACGCGGACCCGATGACGCCCCGCACCTCTCGGTCGGCTGCGCGAGAGAGCTCACCTGGTTGCTCACCGCCCTCGCGCGCGGCGAAGTCGTTGACGCCGAGGCGAGCGAACGGGTGCTCGGCTGGCTCTCGCTGAACTCCGACCTGTCGATGGTGGCGAGTGCGTTCGGCCTCGACCCGCACGCTCACCGCACCGGCGACCACGGGCTTCTGCTGGTCAACAAGACCGGCGCGGATGCCGGGGTGCGCAGCGAGATCGGCATCCTGCGCGGGCCGCGGGCGGGCGTGACCTATGCGGTCTCACTGACGTACGCCGACACCGGCGTGATCTCCCGGCTGGCCGTGCTCGACGGGATGCGGCAGGTCGGGCTCGATCTGCTGGAGTACGTGCACTGACCGATCGGTGATTGAGCCTGTCGAAATCACGTGACCTGGTCTCTCAAGCCGGTCACCGGGTCTCGACAGGCTCGACCAACGGATTAGTCGATCAGGTTCTGCTCCGCGAGCAAGCGCAAGACCTCGCCACCGGCCGGTGGGCAGCGGAACAGGTCGGCCGTACTCGCCCAGTGCAGGGCGCTGACCTCCGCCGACGGCCGCGGCTCGGCATCCGTCTCTGCGGCAAAGACCTGCATGCGCACCAAACGCCCGTCGGGTTCGCCGTGCGCCTGAATCACCACGGTGAACATCTCGGTCAAGGCAGCGGGATCGAGCTGGAGTTCGACCTCCTCCCACGCCTCGCGCGCCGCCCCCTCCGCCGCGCTCTCGCCGGCGTCGATCTTGCCGCCCGGCATGTAGATCACGTCGCGTCCGCGTGCGGTCACCATCAGCACTCGGCGGTCACGGATGAGCGCGATCGCCGCGACCAGGATGTCGGGCAGTGCGGCGGCGGGGCTGGGCGTTGAAGTCATTCCACCATTCAAGCCGATTCGCTGGCGCAAGCCCGCGCCAGCCAGACGGAGCCGATCAGCGCACGGTCAGGCGGATCGCTAAACTGGTCTGATCCCTGTTTCTGGCTTTAGCCACCTCTCGACCATTGGAGCCACCGTGGCCGCACCCTCCCGTCTCGATTCCGTCATTGCCCTCGCCCGCCACCGCGGGTTCGTCTTCCAGGCTGGTGAAATCTACGGGGGCTCGCGTTCAGCGTGGGACTACGGACCCCTCGGCGTCGAGCTCAAAGAGAACATCAAGAAGCAGTGGTGGCGATTCATGGTCACCTCGCGCGACGACGTCGTCGGCCTGGACTCCTCGGTCATTCTGCCGCGCAAGGTCTGGGAAGCATCCGGCCACGTCGAGGTCTTCAGCGACCCGCTCGTCGAGTGCACCAGCTGCCACAAGCGTTTTCGTGCAGACCACCTGATCGAAGAGTTCGAAGAGAAGAAGGGCCGCACGCCCGAGAACGGCCTCGACGACCTGCCCTGCCCGAACTGCGGAAACCGTCACATCTGGACCGAGCCGCGCGCCTTCTCCGGCCTGCTCAAGACCTTCCTCGGCCCGGTCGATGACGAAGCCGGCATGCACTACCTGCGCCCCGAAACCGCCCAGGGCATCTTCGTGAACTTCGCCAACGTGCTGCAGGCCTCGCGCCAGAAGCCGCCGTTCGGAATCGGTCAGATCGGCAAGAGCTTCCGCAACGAGATCACCCCCGGAAACTTCATCTTCCGCACCCGCGAGTTCGAGCAGATGGAGATGGAATTCTTTGTCGAGCCCGGCACCGACGAGACCTGGCACGAGTACTGGCTCGAGCAGCGCATGGGCTGGTACACCAGCCTCGGCATCAACCCCGAGAACCTGCGCTTCTACGACCACCCGGCCGAGAAGCTCTCGCACTACTCCAAGCGCACCGTCGACATCGAATACCGCTTCGGCTTCCCGGGCAGCGAGTTCGGCGAGCTCGAAGGCGTGGCGAACCGCACCGACTTCGACCTCAAGACGCACTCCGAGGCATCCGGCAAGGATCTCTCCTACTTCGACCAGACGAAGAACGAGCGCTGGATTCCGTACGTGATCGAGCCCGCAGCCGGCCTCACCCGCTCGCTGATGGCCTTCCTGGTCGACGCCTACGACGAAGAGGAAGTGCCGAACGCGAAGGGCGGCGTCGACAAGCGCACCGTGCTGCGCCTCGACCCGCGCCTGGCTCCGGTCAAGGTCGCCATCCTGCCGCTGTCCCGCAACGAGGCCCTCTCGCCGATGGCCCGCGAACTCGCGGCCAGCCTGCGCGAGTCGTGGAACGTCGACTTCGACGACGCCGGCGCGATCGGTCGCCGTTACCGCCGCCAAGACGAGATCGGCACCCCGTTCTGTGTCACCGTCGACTTCGACTCGCTCGAAGACCAGGCCGTCACCGTGCGTGACCGCGACACCATGAAGCAGGAGCGCGTGCCGCTCGCCGACCTCTACGCCTTCCTGGCCGAGCGGCTGCGCGGCGCGTAACCGCTAGCTCCACCAAAAACGGATGCCGACCTGCGATCAGCAGGTCGGCATCCGTTTTCGGTGATTGAGCTTGTCGAAATCCCGTCCGCTACACCAGCAGCGTGCGGTCGTCGAGCGTCGCGCCCTTGATCTTCTCGAACTCGGCGAGCAAGTCCTTCACCGTCAAGGTGCGCTTCAGCGCCTCGTCGGCGTCGAAGATGATGTGGCCGTCGTGCATCATGATCAGGCGGTTTCCCACACGCAGCGCCTGCTCCATGTTGTGCGTGACCATCAGGGTGGTCAGCCGGTCCTTCTCCACGATGCTCTGCGTGAGCCGCGTCACGAGCTCGGCCCGCTGCGGGTCGAGTGCCGCGGTGTGCTCGTCGAGCAGCAGGATGCGCGGCTGCGTGAACGTCGCCATAAGCAGCGAGAGCGCCTGGCGCTGGCCGCCGGAGAGCAGTCCGACCTTCGCCTTCAGACGTTGCTCGAGGCCAAGCTCCAGCGCGAGCAGCTCGGTCGCAAAGTGCTGGCGCTTCTTCTTTGTCACGGCCTGGGCGAGGCCGCGGGTGCGGCCACGAAGCCAGGCGATGGCCAGATTCTGCTCGATCGTGAGATCGGGCGAGGTGCCGGCCATCGGGTCTTGGAAGACGCGCCCGATGTAGGCGGCCCGAGCGTAGTCACGCAGCTTGTTGACGTTCTTGCCGTCAATCGAGATGTCGCCGGTCTCGGGGGTGAGCTTGCCGGCGATGGCGTTCAGCAGCGTCGACTTGCCGGCTCCGTTGCTGCCGATCACCGTGACGAAGTCGCCGGGGGCCAGGTGCAGGGAGACGTCGTTCAGCGCGATGCGCTCGTTGACGGTGCCGGGGAAGAAGGTCTTGGTGATGTGTTCGATCTTCAGCATGACGTTCCCTAACTCGCCCGCACGGCTGCGGTCGTTCGCAGTTGGCGCAGGCTCGGTATCTTCTTCAGGAATCCCCAGCGCGGCAGCAGCAGCGCGGCGATGACGAGCACAGCCGAGATGAGCTTCATGTCGTTCGGGTTCAGGCCGACGCTCAGCGCGAAGAAGATCACCAGGCGGTAGATGACGGCGCCGAGGATGACGGCGATCGTCGAGATGAAGATCGTGCGGCTGCCGAACACGGCCTGGCCGACGATGACCGACGCCAGACCGATCAGGATGAGACCGATGCCCATGCCGACATCCGCGAAGCCCTGGTACTGGGCGACGAGGGCGCCGCAGAGCGCGACCAGCGCGTTCGAGATGCAGAGCGTGAGGATCGTGGTGCGGTCGGTGTTCACACCGAAACTGCGGATCATCTGCTCGTTATTGCCGGTGGCCTGAATCGAGAGACCGAGGTCGGTGTGCAGAAACCAGTCGATCAGCAGTTTGATCGCCACGGCGATGCCGGCGAAGATCAGGATGCCGGACACGGTGCCGAGCATGTTCGCCTCGCGCAGCGGGGTCATCAGGGTGTCTTCACGCAACAGCGGAAGATTCGATTTGCCCATGATCCGCAGGTTGATCGAGTACAGCGCGATCATCGTCAGGATGCCGGCCAGCAGGCCGTCGATCTTGCCCTTGGTGAAGAGGAGGCCGGTGACCGCCCCCGCAGCAGCACCCGCTGCGGCACCCGCGAGGGTGGCCCAGATCGGGGAGATGCCGTCAATGATGAGTTTGGCTGCGACGGCCGCACCAGTCGTGAAACTTCCGTCAACGGTGAGGTCGGGAAAGTTGAGAATCTTGAACGTCAGGTAGACGCCCAGAGCCATAGTTGCGTAAAGCAGGCCGAGTTCGACCGCCGCAGTCATGTTCTTATCCTTCGTTTCTGACGCGGGCCGCTAGTCGATGACCTTGTCGGCCTTGTCAAGAACCGCTGCCGGGATGGTGACGCCCATGCGTTCTGCCGCCCCGGTGTTGATGATCAGCGAGATCTTGTCGAGGGTCTCGACGGGCATGGTCGCGGGGTCGGCGCCGTCCTTGAGGATGCGCACGGCCATCAGGCCGGTCTGGAAGCCCAGGTCGGTGTAGTCGATGCCGTACGTGGCGATAGCGCCGCTTTCGACCTGTCCGCCTTCAGCACCGAACAGCGGGATCTGCTTCGCCTCGGCGAACTGGATGACCGACCCGATGCCCTCGGTGACCTTGTTGTCGGTCGGGATGTAGATGGCGTCGACGTCGCCGAGCGACTCCGCAGCCTGGCTGACCTCGCTGGCGACCGTGACCGTCGCCTCCTTGATGGTCAGGCCCAACTTCTTGGCAGCATCCTTGGCCAGCTCGACCTGCACGTCGGAGTTGACTTCGCCCGAGCTGTAGATGATGCCGACGGTCTTCGCGTCGGGCAGAACATCCTTGATCAGCTGAAGCTGTTCCTTGACCGGGTTCAGGTCGCTGGTGCCGGTGATGTTGGCGCCCGGGGCGTCCCATTCGGCGACGAGGCCGGCTTCCTTCGGCTCGGTGACCGCGGTGAAGAGAACCGGGATGTCGGTGATCGTCTGCGCTGCCGCCTGAGCGGTCGGGGTGGCGATTGCGAGCACCAGGTCGACGTTGTCGTCCTTGAACTTGCCGGCGATCGTCGACGCGGTCGCCTGGTCGCCCTGAGCGTTCTGCTCGTCGTAGGTCACGTCGGTTCCCTCGACGTAGCCGGCCTCGGTGAGGGCCTTCTTGAAGCCGACCAGGGTGGCGTCGAGGGCCGGGTGCGCCACGATCTGGGTGACGCCGATCGTGATCATCTTCTTGGAGCCGGCATCGCCGTCTCCCGAGCCGGTCTCGGCGGTGCTGGCGCAGCCGGCGAGGGTGAGGGCGCTCACGGCGAGCAGACCCAGGGCGGGCAGCAGTTTGCGTCGGTTCATGGTGCGGGATTCTCCTTTGAATACGGTGCAGGGTGGTACGGATGCAGGATGTTCACATGCAGGGAAATACCGAGCGGGCCGCAGGCGCGGCGCTGTTCGGTCAGGGCGGTTCGACCGGGGTCGAACTACCAAGCTTGAGAGGCGGCCTGAAGGAATCGGTCGTTCGCCTCGACGGAGCCGATGGAAACGCGAATTCCCTCGCCGCTGAAGGCGCGGGCCAGGATGCCGTTGGCCACGAACACCGCGTTGACCCGATCGGTGTCGTCGCCGGTGCGGAGCCAGACGAAGTTCGCGTGCGAATCGGCCACGCTCACGCCGAGCGCGCGAAGGCCGAGAAGCACACGCGCCCGCTCGGCGACGATCGTGTCGATGCGCTCGCTGAGCTCGGCTTCGGCGTTCAGTGAGGCGACGGCCGCGCGCTGTGCCAGGTCGGTGACCGCGAACGGCACCGAGACGCGGCGCAGGTTGGCGGCGACGTCGGCCGGTGCGATCGCATAGCCGAGACGCAGACCCGCCAGCCCGTAGGCCTTCGAGAAGGTGTGCAGCACTGCGACGTTCGGGTACTGGTTGAAGAAGTCGATTCCGATGGCCGAATCCGGGTCTGTGTTGAAGTGCACGTAGGCCTCGTCGACGACGACGAGAACCTCGGCCGGCACGCATTCCATGAAGGAGTGAAGTTCGGCGGTGGTGACCGTTGCACCGGTCGGGTTGTTCGGGTTGCAGACGAAGATCAGCCGGGTGCGTGCGGTGATCGCCGCGGCCATGGCCGGCAGGTCGTGGCGCTCGTCAGCGGTCAGCGGAACCGGAACCGGTGTGGCCCCGGCGACCTGCACCAGAATCGGGTACGCCTCGAAGGAACGCCAGGCGAAGATGACCTCGTCGCCGTCACCGGCGCTCGCGTGAATCAGCTGGGAGGCAACCTCGACCGAGCCGGCGCCGAAGGCCAGGTTGTCGGGCTGCACGTCGTACCGCTTCGCGATACGCGCGGTGACTTCCGGCGCAGCCATGCTCGGGTACAGGTGGATGTTTCCCAGCGCGTCGGCCAGGCTCGCCACGACCGAGGGCAGCGGGGAGAACGGGTTCTCGTTGCTGGAAAGCTTGAATGCACCGGAATCGCCGGGCGCAACGCCCTGCTTGTAAGCGGGAAGATTCCCGATCGTCTCGCGTTGGAAAACCATCTGTACAACCTCTGTTAGTGGATACGCCGCTACACAGGAGTGTCAACGGCGACAATGTTGCTGATGCTAGCGAGGCTTCAGATGAGTCAGCAACTTGACTCATTTTGACCCCGCACGCTGTACTGTTTGGGGACAGTTTCTCTTGGTAAACCTTACAGATTGTTAGGGACATGTCCGAAACGAAAGCAGACGCCCTCGACTACGCGATCGTCAAGCTCTACACCGACGAGCCAAACACCAGCGTCGTGGAGGCCGCGCGGAGACTGGGTGTCGCGCGGCCGACCGTGCAGGCGCGGCTCAATCGGATGCACGAGAGCGGTGTCATCCGAAAATTCGAGCCGACGCTCGACGCGTCGGCATTCGGTTATCCGGTGACGGCGATCTGCCACGTCGAGATCGATCAAGACCTCGGGCACACCACGGCCTACGCCTGGCTGCAGCAGATTCCCGAGATCCTCGACATGTACACGACCTCGGGCGACAGCGACATCGTCGTGCGGATCGTGGCCCGGTCGAACGCCGACCTGCAGCGCGTCTTCGACACCATGATGCGCACCAAAGTGGTCAAGCGCACGCGCAGCTCGGTGGTGCTGACGACGCACTTTCAAAACCGCACGCTGCCGCTGCTCGCGATCGCGACGGCTGCACCGGTGGTCGAGCCTGTCGAGACCCGGCGACCCGGCCGCTGAACGCTACGCCTCGTCCGCCCACTCGCGATTCAGAATCGCGTAGATCGCCAGGTCGCCCCAGGCGCCCTTGAAGATCTCGCTCTCCCGAAAATAGGCCTCTTGCCGCATGCCGAGCCGCTGACAGAGGGCGACGGATGCCGTGTTGTGCGGATCGAGGCGGGCGAACACGCGGTGCGCGCCGATCTGGGCGAAGGCGAGGTCGAGCAGCGCCCTGGCCGCTTCTGTCGCGTAGCCCTTGCGCTGATGATCGGGATGAAAGACCCAGCCGATCTCGATCTGGGCGTTGGCGCCGCTGCCGAGAAACACACTGAGATCGCCAATCACCTGGCCGGGCTTGTCGTCGCCCGTGGCGTCGTCGGCCCGGAGCTCCACGCCCAGCACCAGCCGGTCGTTGTCGTCCTTCAGCTGGGTGAAGTGGGAGCGCTCGAGCGTGTGCGCCCGCGATTCCGCACGGTTGCGCACCGGCCAGGGCAGAAACTCAACGACCTCGGGAATCGACTGATAGGCGAAGACATCATCGACGTCGGCCTCGGTGAGGGGGCGCAATAGTAGGCGGTCGGTGCGGATCGGCCGCGGGGTGAACGGCAGGGTCGTCAGGCCGGTGGGGGTTGTCATCGCAGGCACCTCGCTCATTCGTCTGTGTCAGCCTACGAGACCACGCGGGCGGCCCGCATCCTTGCCCTCTGTTGCCGTCGCTGAAAGAGTTGAGTGCATGATGCACCTTCCGGCCGACGCACCAGACACCCCGTTCCTCGCCGTCGACATCGATCTGATGAACCGCAATTTGGAACGCACGGCGACCAACGCGGCCGAGCGCGGGATCGCCCTGCGGCCCCACGCCAAAACGCACAAGGTGATTGAAATCGGGCGGCGTCAGAGTGAGCTGGGGGCTGTGGGATTGACCGTCGCGACGGTGGGCGAGGCCGAGGTGTTCGCCGCCGCCGGCTTCACCGATCTGTTTCTCGCCTACCCGGTCTGGGCCACGCCGTCTCGCTCAGCCCGGCTTCGCGCGGTGGCCGAACGCACGACACTCACCCTCGGGGTCGATTCGATCGACGGTGTGACCGAGCTCGCGTCGGGACTCGCGGGGAGCGGCGTACGGCTGATGGTCGAGGTCGACAGCGGGCACCACCGCAGCGGCGTGCAGCCGGGGGACGCCGGCGGGATCGCCATGGCGGCAGTGCGTGCCGGGTTCGACGTGGCGGGGGTCTTCACCTTTCCGGGGCATGGCTACGCGCTGGAGGGGCGGGCGAAGGCCGCGCGGGAGGAAGCGGACGCGATCGCCGGAGCTGCCGCCTCGATCGAACGCCTCGGCATCGACGTCCCGGTGCGGAGCGGCGGGTCGACCCCGACCATGGCCGACGCCGACCCGAGCGTGCTCACCGAGATGCGTCCGGGCGTCTACGTCTTCAACGACGCCCAGCAGGTCGAGCTCGGCAGCTGCTCCTTTGCCGACGTCGCGCTCACCGCACGCGCGACCGTGGTCAGCGGCTCGGGGCAGAACGCGATCATCGACGCGGGAAGCAAGGTTCTCGGCGCCGACCAGCCGCGCTGGGTCACCGGGGGCGGGCGGTTGCCCGATTACCCGGATGCCCGGATCGTCGCGCTCTCTGAGCACCACGCCACCGTCGCATTCCCGCCTGGGGAGGCTCCGCCGGTGCGCGGAACGGTGCTCAGGGTCGCCCCGAACCATGTCTGCAATGCGGTGAATCTGGCCAACGAGTTGGTGATCGTGTCGAACGAGACGGTGATCGATAGCTGGATCGTCGCCGCGCGCGGCAGAAACAACTAGTTCATCGCGTATCGCCAGCTCGCGCTGCTCGTCGACGAGTTACGCGAGGTCGGACTGGGCCGCGCGGGCCGGCTCCGGCAAGGTGACCTTGAGCCCGAACACGGCGTCGAGGCCGGCCAGGAAGGCATTCTGATCGCCGTTGCGGGCGAGTTCGCGTGAGCGCACCATCGGCTGGTGCAACAGAACTCCGACCAGATGGCGCAACGCCGCCTCGGTTTCGGCGCTGTTCTCATCGCGGCTGCGGGCCCGAGTGATCTCAGCCTCGAGAATCTCGAAAACGTGACTGCGCAGCGCGACGACCGCCGGAGCGAGACTCTGTTCGCTCGTGACGGCTGTAAAGGCACGCGCCGCCTCGGTGACCAGCGCGCGGGCCTCACTCGTGGCGTTGAGCTCCTCAAGCGGTGCGTGGATGCGGATGGTCTCGAGGTCGAGCAGCGCGACACCGGCCAGCTCGGTCACATCCGGGTCGACATTGCGGGGGAGGCCGAGGTCGATGATGAGCTGGTGGAACACGGTGTCGGCCGGTGCCGGTGACGGTGCGATCGGGCAGAGGCGCAACGGCTGATCGTCGGCGGATGCCGCGGCCTGCCCGAGCTGCTGGCGCCCGCGGCCGAGCACCTCGGCGTCGACAACGTGGTGATCGGCCGTGGTGCACGTCACGATGAGGTCGGCCAGCGCGGCTTCCCGGGCGAAGTCGGCGGCGGCGACGGCCTCGATGCCGTGTGAGGCGGCGAACTTCGTCGCGCGGCCCGACGGCGAGTAGACGCGCACGTTCTCGGAGCCGCGATCGCGCAGTGCGGCCAACGAGGCGCCGGCATAGCGACCGGTTCCCACAAGAAGCACGCGGGCGCTTGCCCAGTCACTCACCCGGCTCTCGGCGAGTTCGAGCGAGAGGCGCACGAGGGAACGGCCCGCTGTGCCGATGCCGGTGCGGTTCTTGACGCCGCGCGAGGTCTGTGAGGCGCGCTGGAACAGGCGCTCGAGTTCGGGGCTCGTCGTGCCGTTGGCGCGCGCCTGTTCGAGGGAGCGGCGCACCTGACCGGCGATTTCGCCCTCGCCGACGACAACTGATTCGAGTCCGCTGGTCACAGCGAAGAGGTGTTCTGCGACGCCGTTGCCGTGCACGAGGTCGAGGGTTTCGCGCAGCGTTGACGCCGTGACGCCGGTGCTCTCACTGACCGCATCGATGGCCGCGTGGATGGCCGGAATCGGCGAGACGCCGAACGGTTCGTCGAGGTCGAGGTATGCCTCAAAACGGTTGCAGGTGGCGACGATGATCGCTCCGCTCAGGGGGCCGTGACGTTCGACCATGTTCGAGGCCGATGACCCGGCAGCGACCGACAGCTTTTCGAGCACGTCGAAGGTGGCGTTCTTGTGGCTCGCGGACAGACAGATCAGCACGAAGTGATTCTACGTCGTGTAGTATCCCCAGCCGAATCGGGGCGTAACCTCCGCTCTGCACCCCATCCGGGGGACGGCTTCGAATAATGCATTTTTTCGGCACAGAACCAGACGCCCAGCGTTGTTTGACAGAATCAAGAGCGTGAACCTTGACGCGCAGCATCCTCTTTCCAGCGGTCTCACCGCAGACTCCCGCCTGGTGCGGGCCTACCAGGGCACCCGACCCGACGTGACGCCGGTCTGGTTCATGCGTCAGGCCGGTCGCTCGCTTCCCGAATACCGCGAACTTCGCGTGGGAACCCGAATGCTCGACGCCTGCCTCGACCCGGCGATGGCCAGCGAGATCACGCTGCAGCCGGTGCGCCGCCATGGTGTCGACGCCGGAATCTTCTTCAGCGACATCGTCGTTCCGCTCAAGCTCGTCGGTGTCGACGTGGAGATCGTCGCCGGCAAGGGCCCGGTGCTCGGGACCGCGGTTCGCACCGGTGCGGATGTCGCAGTTCTCACCGCCCTCGACCCCGCCGTGCTCGACACGGCCCTCGCTCCCATCCAGGAGGGTGTCGCCCGCACTGTCGCCGAGATGGGCGCGACCCCGCTGATCGGGTTCGCCGGCGCCCCGTTCACCCTGGCCGCCTACCTCGTCGAGGGCGGGCCGTCGAAGGATCACATCCACGCGCGCACCCTGATGCACTCCGACCCCGCGGCGTGGGCCGCCCTGATGAGCTGGACTGCCGAGGTGACCGGCCGCTTCCTGCGCGCCCAGGTTCTCGCCGGCGCCAGTGCGGCGCAGCTGTTCGACTCGTGGGCCGGCGCCCTCCCGCTCGCCGACTACGCGAAGCATGTGGCGCTGGCCTCCGCCGCGGCGATCAGCCATGTCAAGGATCTCGGCTACGTCGAGCACTCCGCCGACGCGGCGGCTGACCCCGTCGAAGTACGCCGCAGCGTGCCGATCGTCCACTTCGGCGTCGGAACCGGCGAGCTGCTCGCCTCGATGCACTCCATCGGCGCCGATGTGGTCGGAGTCGACTACCGGGTTCCGCTCGACGAGGCGAACCGCCGGCTTGGCGGCGGGGTTCCGTTGCAGGGCAACGTCGACCCGGCATTGCTCGCCGCTCCGTGGCCGGTTCTCGAAGCCCACGTTCTCGACGTGCTCGAGCGCGGGCGCACCGCCCCCTCGCACGTGCTGAACCTCGGCCACGGCGTTCCGCCCGACACCGACCCGGCCGTGTTGACCCGCGTCGTCGAGTTGGTGCACGAGTCGAGTGCTGCCTTCTCCGCAGCATCCGCGGCTGATTCCGCCGCTGCTGCCGCCGCATCCGCCGAATGAGCGAGAGTCGCATGACTGACGTGGTGGTGATCGGCGGCGGCATCGCCGGCCTGGTCGCCGCGCGCGAGTGCGCGCACATCGGGTTGAGCGTCACGGTCGTCGAAGCGACGGATGCCGTTGGCGGGGCCGTCGCCTCCCACGAGGTCGCCGGTTTGGTGCTCGACAGCGGCGCCGAGAGTTTCGCCGTTCGTCAGGGCAGCGTGGCCGACTTCGTCGCCGCCCTCGGCCTGACCGATCAGATCGTTGCCCCGAATCCGGCCGGAGCCTGGCTCTGTTTGCCTGCCGAGGGCCGGGCCGGACGGTCGGCCGGCGCCGCGGGCGTGGTCTCTGTGCCTCTGCCGAAGACCGGTGTGCTCGGTATTCCCGCCTCGCCACTCGCCGACGACGTGCGGCGGGTGATCGGTTGGGGCGGAGCCTGGCGTGCCTATCTCGACCGCGTGATGCCCGTTTTGAAGATCGGACGTGAGCAGAGCCTCGGCGGCATGGTGGAGAAGCGAATGGGACGACGTGTGCTCGAACGTCTCGTTGAGCCTGTCGCCGCCGGGGTCTACTCGGCTCCGGCACGTGATCTCGAGGTCGACGTCGTCGCGCCAGGGCTGAACGCCGCATTGACGGTGACCGGCTCCCTCTCCGGCGCCGTGCTCGCGCTGCGTTCGGCGGCCCCGGCCGGCTCTGCAGTCGGCGGACTCCGCGGCGGGATGTCGGGTCTGGTTACCGCGCTCGTCGCTGATTTGGCGCACTTCGGCGTCGACATCGTCACGAACACGACGGTGACGCAGCTCGTTCAGGGCGACCCGTCGCTGACGTCCGGCTGGACGGTGACCACCATCCCGACCATCGCTCCTGACGACGCGGCCGATGACGGGGCTGCTGCCGCCGACACCACTCTCGACGACGCGGCAACTCCCGCTGCCGCGCCAACCCCCGGCATGCTTCACTCCCGCTTTGTCATCGTGGCGACGCCGGGGGCATCCGCCCTCGAACTGCTGGCGCCGCTCGGCGACGACTTCGCCGCGCTCGGCGCGCTGGACTGGCCGGCCGCAGCCGCCGTCGAACTTGCCACCCTGGTCATCGATGCGCCGGCCCTCGACGCACACCCGCGCGGCACCGGGGTACTCGTCGCCGCGGGCACGACGGGGGTGAGTGCGAAAGCGCTCACCCACGTGAGCGCGAAATGGGATTGGGTTGCCGAGGCTGCCGGACCTGGTCGCCATGTGCTCCGGCTTTCCTACGGCCGGTTCAACGAGGCGAACCCGGCGGACGGACTCAGTGACGCTGAATTTCAAGCGTTGGCCGTGCGCGATGCGTCGATCATCTTGGGCGTCGAACTCGACCCGGCAGCCGTGCTCGGTTTCGCTCGCACCCCGTGGCACAACGCGCTGTCTCCGGCGACGCTCGGAGCTCGCGACCGGGTGCGACAGGTGCGCGAGGCGGTTGAGGCTGTTCCCGGGCTGGAACTGACGGGCGCCTGGCTGGCCGGCACCGGCCTGGCATCGGTGATTCCGGATGCGCTCGCCGCCGGATCCCGCACGCGTCAGGCCTCGCTCGGTCTGGCCGCGGACAGCTGACCGTCCGGCGGCGGCCGCTCGCGGGGGAGGCCGAAATCCGCCATCCGGGGAGCACTTTAGATTTTGTCGGTCGCCGAGCGGCCTTTTCGACCAGAATGGATCGCTATGACTGACGCGAGTGTCTCCAAACTGCCTGAGAGCAGCACGCAGCGCCCCGGGAAGAAGACCCGATCGCCTGCCGGCTCGGCCAAGCTCTCTGAGGTGGCTGCTCTTGCCGGAGTCAGCGAGGCCACGGTCAGTCGCGTGCTCAATCGCAAGTACGGTGTGTCACCGACCACGCGCGAGCAGGTCGAGGAAGCCCTGCGGCAGATCGGCTACGAGCGCCCGCGCAAGGGCGAGATCGTGCTCGTCTTGGTCCCGGGTCTGAAAACGCCGATCTTTGGCGAGTTCTGCAACGCGATCGAGGCCGATCTGAGCCCGCACGGCCTCCGTGCCGTGATCGGCCCGGTTCTGCCGGGATCCGTCTACGAGCGCGACTATGTCGAGGCCTTCGTCGACACCGGGATCGCCGCAGCGATCTTCCTGTCCTCGAGCAACACGCTTCAGAACGCCGACGACTCGGCGCGCGCGCTGCTGGAATCCCGCGGCGTTCCCTATCTCTGCATCAACGGCGGCTTCGCCGAGGGGGAGTCCCCGGTGATCTCCACCGACGACTGGCGCGCCGCCGAACTCGCCGTCGAGCACCTGTACGACCTGGGCCACCGCCGGATCGGCATGTGCGCCGGCCCGCTGGGCAACATTCCGGCCGACCGCCGGGTGGAGGGCTTCCTGAACGCGATGGATGCCCGCGGCATCGAAGACGCTGAGGACCTCGTGGTGAGGCACCACTTCAGCATCGACGGCGGCCGGTATGCGGCCGACGCGTTGCTCGACCTCGATGTGACGGCGATCGTCGCCTCCAGCGATGAGATGGCCCTGGGCGCCATTCGTGCGACAAAGCGGCGTGGGCTGCGGGTGCCCGAAGATGTCTCGGTCATCGGCTACAACGACTCGTACATTCTCGAGTTCACCGACCCGCCGCTGACCAGCGTCAGCCAGCCGGTCGAGCACATCTCCCAGGCGTGCGCCCGCACGCTCGTCACGATGATTCAGAACCGCCCGGTGCGCACCGACGAGATGCTCATGGAGCCGGCGCTGCACACACGGAATTCCACGGCGCCGGTGCGCACGGCCTGAGCGCCGCCGCTACGGGGCGGCTACCGTCCGGCGCTCGCCCGGCTCGAGGGTGACCGCGCCCTCGGGGGAGCCTCGGCGGTCAAGGTGCGGATCCTGGAAACCGGGCTCGGTGTTCCGGGCGATCCGCCAGTGCAGCGGTTTCGTCGTGCCGTTGCGAAGCCAGAGTATGCCGTCCGGTGTGCCGGGCGCAGAGGCACCGACATCGATGGTGCCGTCCCCGAAGGGAACCTCGAACGCCGCGAGCCGGGAAACTCCAGCCGGCAACACGGTGCGGGTGATGACCGAGCACCCCGCGGCATTCGGCTGCAGGCCGAGCAATCCGCCGACAATCTGTGCGACGAGCGTGAAGGACACCTCGGGATAACTGCCGTTCAAGCCTTGTTGGGGCACCTCGTGGGGGTCATTGCGGCGCGCGTAGATCTGCCGCATCCACTGCCAGGCCGTGTCGGCATCGCCGTGACGCAGATACAGATCGGGCACGTAGGTCAGGGCTTCGATATTCGCCGGCGCGCCGACGGGGTCGGCGCAGAGGCGGTCGATCTCGTCGAGCAGCGCGCTCGAGCGCGGGTCGCCGGCGACGAGCCCCTTGAGCGGCATGAAGAACGTCGTCTCCCTGCCCCACGCTGTGGTGGGCTGTCCGTCGACGGTCCAGCCGTTGACGATGGCGTCCTCGGCGCCGCCCGTCCGGCTCCAGGTGCTGCGGAAGTACTCCGCCAGCCGGTGTGCGGTGCGCTCGTAGACCTCCGCCGCCTCGACGTCGCGGCAGGCCCGCTCCAGCGCGGCGGCATGACGGGTGGCCGCGTACTGCGCGCTGAAGGCGTCCCCGGCCTCGCGAAAACGCGCGGTGGGGTGCTCGTTGTAGCTGGCGGCCCCCTCGAAGATGCCCCGGCCGCTGCCCTCGGCGACCCCGTTGGGGCGGTGGGTGTCGTGAGCCTCGACGAAGGCGCCCAGCGTGTTGCGCCAGAACGCCCGGTGCGCCAGGAGCGTCTCGTCGCCGGTCCAGCGGTACAGCACATGCACGAGCTCGACCATCTCGAAGATGGCGGGTACTTCCCGCACGAACTCCTGCGGCCCGCGGTAGTCGATGGCCAGCGGCGTCTGCCCGTCGAAGTTGAGCGCCCAGACCGGCCAGCCGCCGTGCTCGGCGGTGGCGGTGGCCAGCAGAGCACGCAGCATCCCCGTATTGTGCCGTTGCCAGCCGAGCAGCTGGGCGCCCACCGCCTGGTGAGCGAAGTCACGCAGGTAGTAGCCGCTGCGGTGGGCGTAGCCGGCCCGGTAGCTCGCCTGGTACGCGGCCTGCCGATACGGGCCGGGGTGCGCCTCGGAGACATCGAGCGGGCCGGTCTCCGCGTCGGAGACGACCGACTCGGCCGCGGTGCGCGCTGCCCAGGCGAACATTTCCGTCAGCTCGCGGTTGTCGGAATCGATACGGATGCCGCTGCCGCCGACCGTCACGCTCATGCCTCGGTCACCTCGATGAGTGCCGCCTCCTGCGGGCGCAGTGTCGGCATCGGCAAGCCGATCTGCATCAGGCTCGACCCGAGGCAGGTGAACTCTTCGTCCCACCAGGCCGGCTGCGACCGGGTCGAGGTCGGGTCGTCGGCGCCCGCAACCCGCAGGCGGGCGACGCGGTAGCGGCGGTCTGCAGCCAAGCCGGCCAGGCGGAGCGCCGGGCCGGGAATGTGCGGAGGGGAGTCGATCGCCGCGAGGGTGACGATGGCGTGGCGTGCATCACCGGACACGATGCTCTGGGCGATGTGGGCGTCCTCGGTTTCCAGACGGTGCAGCGTTCCACGTTCAATCAGCGGAGAGAGGCGCTTCACCTGCCGGATCCAGGCCGCCAGCTCGTCCAGCTCGGACTCTGATGCCTCGCGGAGGTCCCACTCGATGCCGAAGCTGCCGACGAGTGCGGTGATCGCCCGGAAGCTGAGTGAGCTGTGGCGGCCCGTCACATGCGCCCGGGCGGCACCGACATGGGATCCAAGCAGCTCGGGCGGCATCAACATGCTCGTCCACCGTTGTATGCGCTGCCGTTCCAGCGGGTCGTTCGAGTCTGAGGTCCAGAAACGATCCACACGTTCGACGATGCCGAGATCGATGCGCCCACCGCCGGCCGAGCACGATTCGATCTCCAGCCACGGGCACTCCGCACGGATCTCGTCGATGAGCCGGTAGGTCGCGAGAGTCTGCCGGTGCACGCCGGCGACTCCGGTGGTGCGGTCGACCGGTTCGAGCAGGTCGCGGTTGTGGTCCCACTTGATGTAGTCGATGCGGTGTGCGGTGACGAGCTCGACGATCCGATCCCGCAGGTGCGCGAAGGCGTCGGGATGCGCGGTGTTCAGCACGAGCTGCTGGCGGGCCAGCGGGGCGTCGCGGTGCGGCGGCGAGAGGATCCAATCGGGATGGGCGCGGGCCAGCTCCGAATCCGGGTTGACCATTTCCGGTTCGAACCAGATCCCGAACTGCATGCCGAGTGAGCGCACGTGGTCGACGAGCGGGGTGAGGCCGTTCGGCCAGACGCTGGGGTCGACGAGCCAGTCGCCGAGACCGGCGCGATCATGGCGTCTGCCGAGAAACCAGCCGTCGTCGAGCACGAAACGTTCGACGCCCACGCGTGCGGCGAGATCGGCGAGCTCAATCAGCGGCGGCAGGGAATGGTCGAAGTACACGGCCTCCCAGGTGTTGAGGGTCACCGGCCGGCCGACGGCGGGGTGCGTCGGACGGGCGCGCAGCATCGAATGGATGCGCGCGGATGCCGCGTCGAGGCCGTCCCCGTGGCTGCCGTAGATCCACGGGCTGGTGTATTCCTCACCGGGTCGCAGTGCGAGTTCGCCGGAGTGCAGCAACTCTCCGGCGCCGAGGAAGCTGCGCCCGCCGTTCGTGCGCTCCGCCCACACGCGCTGATTGCCCGACCAGGCGTTGTGGATGGCCCACACTTCGCCGCGTGCGAAGTCGAAGCCGGGAGTGCCTGCGACGAGCAGCGTTGCCGCATCCGGTCCCGTGCGCCCGCGGCGGTTCTCGCGGAGGTGGGTGCCATCGACGAGCTCTCGGCGCTGCGGGCGTCTCTCGCCATTGTGGCGGCCGGAGAGGTCGAGCAGCTCAGTGGCCCGGCCGGGGACGGGCAGGGCTAGATCGAGGCCATCGAGGCGGTAGTCGCCGGTGCCGTTGTTGCGCAGTGTGGCGCGAACGCGCAACAGGCCGCTGGGCAGAAGCTCAATCTCGACCGTCACAGCGAGCAGGCCGGAGACGTCGACTCCGCGGGCGGTGAGACGATGCGAATCCGCTGGCGTCACCGGGGGCGTGTGCAGGGAGACGACGTCACGCACATCGGCGAAAGCGCCCTGTCCATCGCGATGTCCGGCGATTCCAGGGAAGCCCATCCAGCCCTGCTTGGCTTCCGGCAGCAGTCCGATCGGGAGCGGCGCGTCAGGCTCGCTCACCGCGCGATTCGGCCGCGTGTCGGTGAGGATGCGCATCGTGGTTGCGTCATCCAGGGGTCCGAGAGCAGCGCCCCAGTAGGTCACGATGGGCAGCGCCCCTTTTTCTGCGACGACGACAACGCTCACTCCGGCTGTTGTCAGATGTACTACGGACGACTCCATCATTGCTCCTTTGCAATTTTGCAGAAAAGTGCTGCATATATACTTTTACCATGTTATTGTCGGTGAATCGCTCCCCTGCGATCACCAAGAAAGGACCTGAACAATGATGTTCTCGATGACAAAGCCGTGGCGCCGTGTCGCGGCGGCGGCGGTTGCCACAGCCGCAGTGGCGGCCTTGGTCGGCTGCTCGGCTCAGGCTGACAAGCCGCAGACTGACGGAGATATCTCGGGCAAGATCACGGTATGGACGTGGAACGCACCGGGTGAGGGTCTCCGTGCCGCCGTTCCCGCCTTCCAGAAGCTCCACCCCGGTGTCGAGATCGATGTTCAGGATGTCGGCAACCCGGCAATCTGGGAGAAGATCACCACCGGCATGGCTGCCGGAGGCAGCGGTCTGGCCGACGTTCTCAACATCGGAATCGACTACATGGGCAACTATGCAGAGAAGTTCCCGAATCAGCTTGTCGATCTGCGCGATTTCGGAGCAGACGACCTCGCCGCCGAGTTCCCCGCCGGAGCGTGGAAGAGCGGCTCCGGCCCCGGCGGTCAGGTCTTCGGCATCCCCTACGAGGTCAACGCAGCCGGCTTCTTCTTCCGCACCGACCTCTTCGAGCAGGCCGGCCTCGACTACTCCGCCATCACGACCTGGGACGAACTCCTCGACGCCGGTGTGATCCTCAAGGAGAAGACCGGTGCCTCGCTGTTCAGCATGGACAAGGCCGGAACGGTCGGTGACTCCGCCGGGCTCTTCGAACTGCTGATGGGGCTGCAGGGCTCCTTCTACTTCAACGCCGACGGTGAGATCACAATGAACGGCGAAGAGGGCGTGCGCGCTCTCGAGATCATCAAGAAGGCGAACGATCTCGGTCTTGTCGAAGATGTCCCAGGCACCTGGGACAACCTGCTCGTCACCCTGCGCGGTGAGCGCGACGTCGCCACCTCGTCATCCGGCGGATGGTTGAGCGGCGTGATCGAAAGTGAAGCACCGGACATGGCCGGCAAGTGGGGCGTCGCCCCGCCCAAGGCCGTCACCGCCGGTGGCCTGACCGGTGCCGTGAACGGTGGCACCTACCTCTCCGTGCCGAGTTCGAGCAAGAACCAGGCAACGGCGTGGGCATTCATCGACTTCGCGCTCGGAACCCTGGAAGGCCAGCAGCTCACCTATGAAGGCGGCGGAATGTTCCCCGGCTTCAAGCCGATGCTCGAATCGCCGGGCTTCGTCGCCCCCAACGAGTACTTCGGCGGGACCAAGGTGAACCAGATCTTCATCGACGAGCTGAACCAGGACACCCCGGTAGTGAACTACACGAGCGACTACGCCCGGGCGCTGAAGGCCTACGTCGATGTACAGACGCGCGTGCTGCTCAACGGGGCCGACCCGAAGACCGAGCTGGACCAAGCCGCAAACCAGGTCGCGCAGCAGACCGGCCGGACCCTGGCCAGCAAGTAGCTGTCGAATCAGGGTGCGCCGGCCTCGTGCCGGCGCACCCGTGAAAAGGCCATGACGATGACAACCGCATTAGAAGCCCCGGTTACGACAACGGCCCCGAAGATCCCGGCGCCGCGGCGCCGGCGATCCTCGGCCGGGTATCCGAGAATCACCCCATACCTGTTCCTGCTGCCCATGATCCTGCTGTTCGTCGGGTTCAAGCTCTACCCCTACATTTCGGCGTTCTGGATCAGTTTGACCAAGAACGTCGGCGGCGAAATCCAGTTCGCCGGACTGGCCAACTACCAACGACTCCTGCAGGACCCGCTGTTCTACAAGGCGCTCGGCAACACCGGGATCATCCTGCTCGTGCAGGTGCCGATCATGCTCGGGCTTGCGATCGTGCTGGCCGTCGCGTTCAATTCCGTGCTCCTGAAGTGGCGCTCGTTCTGGCGTACCGCCTACTTCGTGCCCATCGTGATGGGTCTGGTCGCCTACGGGATCCTGTTCCGGGCGCTGCTCAACACGAATGAAGGGTTCGTCAACTACCTCATCGGCTTCATCGGCCTGGATCCGATTCCCTGGCTCGGTGACCCGATGTGGGCGAAGGTCTCGATCGTCATCGCAATGACCTGGCACTACACCGGTCAGAACGCGATCATCTACCTCGCCCAGATGCAGTCAATCGGCGGCGAGCTCTACGAGGCGGCGCATGTCGACGGGGCCAGCGCATTCCAGCGCTTCTGGCACGTGACAGTGCCCGGGCTCCGTCCGGCCATCGTGCTCACCGTCATCCTGTCCACGATCGGCACCCTCCAGCTCTTCGACGAGCCCTATGTACTCACCAACGGCGGTCCGGACAACGCAACGCTCACGGTCGGCATGTACCTGTACCAGAACGGTTTCAAGTACTTCGACTTCGGTTACGCGTCGGCCATCGGATACGCCCTGACCATCATCATCGGCGTCATCTCGCTGATCCAACTTCGCTTGTTCAAGGAGAAGTCCTGATGACAGACACCAACATCGTCGCGCCGACGAGTCGCGGTCGCTCGCTGGTGCTGACCACGGCCATTGCGGCGGGCGCCGTGCTGATGATTCTGCCGTTCTACTGGCTGCTGATCGCGACCACCTACCAGGCGAGTGACATCTTCACGACGCCGCCGCATTTCCTGCCCGGCCCGGCATTCTTCGACAACCTCGTCGGGCTGTTCCGGGACACCCTGTTCGGCCGGGCCATGTTCAACTCGGTGCTTGTGTCCGTCACCTACACGGTGTTCGGGCTCGTGGTCTGCACGGCCGCGGGATACGCATTCGCGAAGTTCCGGTTTCGCGGACAGGGCTTTCTCTTCGGCGCGGTGCTGGTCACGCTGGCGCTGCCCTCTCAGGTGACGCTCGTGCCGCTGTTTCAGATCATGGTCTCCCTCGGTTGGCTCGACAGCTACCAGGCGCTCGTGCTTCCGAACCTCGCGCTACCCTTCGGGATCTTCCTGATGCGGCAGACCATGTACGCGATTCCCGATGAGATGATCCAGGCCGCGCGCATCGACGGAGCCAGCGAGTTCCGCGCATTCGCCGGAATCGTGGTCCCGACAATCCGCCCCGCGATCGCCGCCCTGGCGATCTTCCTGTTCCTCGCCCAGTGGAACGACTTCGTGTACCCCCTCGTGGTACTGCGCACCCCCGAGTCCTACACGGTGCCCGTCGCCCTCGCCTCGCTGCAGGGCATCGGAACGACCGACTATGGGCAGTTGTTGATGGGCACCATGCTCTCGATGCTGCCGGTGCTCGTTCTCTTTCTCTTTCTCCAACGTCACTTCGTCGCGGGCATTCTGGCCGGCGCCGTCAAGCAATAAGGATCCATCGTGCTACTTGAAGACCACCAGCTCCTGTCCGTTCACTGGACTGAGCTCTCGCGCGGCATTGCCTTCGGGGTCGGCGGCGGATGCCTCGTCGAGAGCGTCGAGCGCCACGGCCTCGTTGACATCGTCACCGTGAACATCGTCCCGGGCGGACAGATCGTGCTCGAGGCCCCGCTCGGCAACGCCACAGCGTACTGGCACCCCGGCTTCGACCCCGGAGAAAGCTTGCCGGCCGACTGGAAGGGGCGCGAGGGGTTCAGCGCCGTGCGTTCGGCGCCGATCGGGGTGCTCTGCGACGCGGTCGGCCAGAGCGGTTTCGCGTTCGCCTTCGACTGCCTCACCCAGGAGGGCGAGCTGGAGTTCGGCGCCTCGGAGGAAGCGAAGACCTTCGTCGTGCGTCTGGCGATCGCCGACGGTCTGGCCGCCGCGCGCTCCACCGTTCGACTGGCCGTCGTGGCGCCCGAGGTTCGTTACGAGCGGGCAATTCGCGAACTCTCGGTGATCCTGCATGACGGCATCACCGGCAAAGCGGCGGCCGAGATCGCCCTCGAGCCCGTCTACTCCACCTGGTACGCGTACTCACAGCAGATCACGCACGATGTGCTCATGCGGAACGCGTCGGTGGCGCGGGGGATCGGCTGCACGTCGGTCTTCGTCGACGACGGCTGGCAGAAGTTCGGCGACGGCCGTTGGTACGCCGGATGCGGCGACTGGGTGCCGGACACCACGAAATTCCCTGATTTCCGCGGCACTGTCGCCGAGCTGAGCGACGCCGGCCTGCGCACCGTGCTGTGGATCGCTCCCTTCCTCGTCGGTGACCAGAGCGCGGCCTACGCCGACCTGGCCCGCTTCGCGTCGATCTACTCCGAGAACCTGCGCACCTGGGTATTGGACCCCCGCCACCCCGAGGTGCGCGAGCACCTGGTCGGCGTGTGCGCTCGGCTGATGAGCGACTACGCACTCGACGGCCTGAAGATCGACTTCCTGAATAGCGTCATGGTCTACGCGGGAACCCCGTCGACGGGCGACGTCGCCGATGTCGGTGACGCCATGACGCTGGTGCTGCGCGAGATTGCCGCTGCCGTCGAAGGCGTGCGCCCCGGCTCGCTGATCGAGTTCCGCCAGCCTTACATCTCACCGGTTGTCGCTCCATTCGCCGACGTCATCCGCGCCGATGATTGTCCGGCGGATGCCGACCAGAACCGCCGTTCGACGCTCAACCTCCGGTTGCTCGCGATCTCGCAGGTCGTGCACTCCGACCCCGTGATGTGGGATCCGAGCGCCCCGGTCGAGACCGTGTCACGCCAGCTGCTCAACGTGTTCTTCTCGGTGCCGCAGATCTCCATGCCGCTCGACGTGCTGCCGGAGGCGCATCGCGTGCGGACCATGGAGTTGCTCACAGAGTGGCGCTCGCTGCGCGAGGTGCTGCTGGGCGGCGAGCTCAGCGTCGGGCTGCCCAACGAGGGCTACCCTCTCGTCTCGTCGCGCCTCGGTGGGCGGCTCGTCGTCGCCGCCTACCAGCCGCGCCAGCTCGAACTCGACCTGGAGGGGGTCAGCGAGCTCGTGATCCTCAACTCGACGGCTTCCTTCGCCCTGCCGTACACCGTGCGCGACGGGCTGTCCCGGGTCGGCACCGCGCTGGCCGAGGGGTCCACCGCCCGCCCGGTCGAGCTCGGTGAGCGCGGTTTCATCGACGTCGGCGCGTGGGGGATCACGCGCATCACGCTCAACAGCTAGCGATCGCGTGTGTTGCGGGCGCTGAAAGGCGCCCGCAAACACCGCATGCAGCCCTCGGCCGCGCAGAGTGCGGACGACAGCTCCGGTGTGACAGCATTCCCAGGTGGACACTTCAGGGATCTCAACGGGGCCGCGCTGGCTGAGCTCGTATGTCGCGCTTCGTGCCGCCCGCCCGGACTTCTGGCTGGCTCTGGCGCTCGCCGGAGAAATTATCGGGATTGCCTCGGTGTCGAGTCAGGTCGGCATGGTCGCGCCGATCGGATCCGCTCTGCTTTCGATCGTGCTGCTCTGGCCGATACGGCGAGGGGTGCTCTTCGCCTGGCATCTCTTCCTGTTCATGCACTGGGTGCAGCTCGCGCTTGTCGCGGTCTTCTCGCTCCTTGCCGCGATGCTTCCGTGGGGAGAAATCGCGGTCAGTCCGGTCGGCGTTGTCGGGACAGCGCTTGCCCTCTGGGCCGTGTCGGCCAGCTGTGTGCGGCCTGCGCCGCGCCGGGCCTAGCTCAGACCTGGCCTGTCGCAACGCCACTGCAGGCCGGCAGCGACCTGAAAGGTCGCCCGATATCTTCCATCATGTCCCTGCGGCGACAAGGGGGATACGCTGGGGACACCGAACCTGACGGAATGGAGTCACAATGCGGGGAAAGCTTCTCTTCATCACGGGTGGACTGATCGGCTACGTGCTGGGCGCACGCGCCGGCCGCAAGCGCTACGACCAGATCGCCGCTGCGGCGAACAACCTGTGGAATGCGGAGCCCGTGCAGCGCCGGGTGACGATGGCGCGTGACTTCACGCTTGACGCCGTCGGCGACTTGCCCGTCACGCTCTTCAACGCCGGAAAGAAGGTTGTTGAAAACGTGCAGGCCAAGAAGTCGGCAACGGATGCGGCCGGTCCGGCCCAGCCGGCCACGCCGACGACCACGCCGAAGCCAGCCGCGAAGCCGGCGTCGAAGCCAGCCGCGAAACCTGCGGCCACGTCTGCGTCGAAGCCCGCCGCCGACCCGACGTCCGAAAACTCTTCGTTCTAGTCGTTGCACCGCACCGGAAGGCACGCCAGTGAGTACCAGTGAACCAAGCAACAGCGGACCGAACCTGACCGGCCCCGGGAGCACGAGCCCGGGTGACGGTGTCCCGAGTGGCGGCGCACCCTACGGCACCGGGTTCAACCCGAAACGTAAACGGAGCCTGTTCGGGCTGATCAGTGACGTCCCTGGTCAGATCAGCGCCCTCGTGAAAGCAGAGATCGCGGCATTCATGGCCGAGATCAAGGCCAAGGCGATCACCCTCGGTGTGGGCATCGGGATGTTCGTCGTTGCCGGTGCCGTCGCCTTCTTCGCCCTCGGCGTGTTCATCGCGCTGGCCATCATCGCGCTGGCCCTGGTGCTGCCGCTCTGGCTGGCAACCCTGATCGTCGGCGTCGTACTGATTCTGATCGCAGTGATTCTGGTTCTGATCGGAATCAACCGAGTCAAAGTCGCAACGAAGCAGGATCCAGACGGGATCGCCGCCAGCATCCATCACGATGTCGAGGCATTCAAGGGGGTTGGCGACTATGGCCACTGAAAATCGCACTGACAAGACCGCCGTGTCCGGGGCGGCTCCCACGGCACCGGCCCCCGAGAAGCCGAAAAGCCAAGCCGAGCTGCGTGCAGACGCCAAGCGCGCCCGGGCCGAACTCGCGGGCACCCTCGACGCCATCGAGCTGAAACTCAATCTGCCGTATCAGGCCCGGCTTCGGCGGCGTCGATTTCAGACGGGTGTGCGCAAACTCCAAGACGACAACCCGCTCGCCCTCGTCGGGCTCCTCGCCGGCGCCGTCGCGATCGTCAGCGGAACCGTCTGGCTCGGCGTGAAAGGCATTCGCGAGCGCTGACTACCGCGACCCTCGAATAGGGGTCACGCGGCGTTCATGCGCACGTCACTTCCCGGCCCAACGGAGTCTCTAGCGTGGCCTGCGACGCGCCTCGACCGGCGCGCCCAGACGAGGAGACACGCACCGTGACTGACAAATTGCCCCTGGCCCGACGAACGGTTCTCACAGCGGGAGGGCTCGGGGTGCTTGGCGTTCTCGGCGCGGCACTCCCCGCCCACGCACAGCCCGCCAACCCACAGCTCGCGAACCTGCCTCGGATGTCTCCCGACGGCAGTCCACGCGGAAAAGCGCCGAAACTGCGGTTCCGCGAGAACGGCACCTTCAAGGTCGTGCAGTTCAACGACACCCAGGACGACGAGCTCGTCGACCGGCGCACCGTCGAACTGATCGAGAAGATCCTCGACACGGAGAAGCCCGATGTCGTGCTGATCAACGGCGACGTGATCACCGGCGGATGCGAGACCCGGCTCGCCGTGAAACAGGCGATCAACAACGTCGTCTGGCCGATGGAGAGCCGGGGCATTCCGTGGGCGGTCACGTACGGCAACCACGACGAGGACTCACTGCCGCAGTCGGGGGTGGACGAAGCGACGATGCTCGACTTCTATCGCAGCTACGACCACAACCTGAATGCCGAGAACATTGCCGGTCTGACGGGCACCGGCAACACCATCGTCCCGATCCGCGCTGCAAACGGCAAACGAGATGCCTTCAGTCTCTGGCTGCTCGACTCCGGTCGGTACGCACCCGGGACGATCCAAGGCCAGGACTTCGCGGGCTATCCCACCTGGGACTGGTTGAAGATGGACCAGGTGGCCTGGTACCGCAGCGAGTCGCAGCGCCTCGAGAAGCGGGCCGGTCGCAAGGTTCCGAGCCTCATGTTCATTCACATTGCGCTCTGGGAGCACCGCTTCATGTGGTGGGGCGGCGTCGACACTCGCACCGCGGCTGACGCCGCGCGCGGAAGGGCGCGCCACGGCATCGTCGGCGAACGAAACGAAGACGAGTGCCCCGGACCGTTCAACTCCGGCATGTTCAACGCGATCCTCGAACGAGGTGACGTCAAGGGCGTGTTCGTGGGTCACGACCACGTCAACGACTACTACGGCAATTACTACGGGGTGCTCCTCGGCTACGCTCCCGGCACGGGTTTCGGCGCCTATGGGCTGCCCGGCGCCGACCGCAACCGGATGCGCGGGGGTCGCGTCTTCGAGCTCACCGAGACCGGCGATGACGTCGCAATTGCGACACGCGTCGTCTACGCCCGCGATCTCGGCATCGATCTGACCGCCAACGACCAGCCGATGGAACCCACGCCGCTGCCTCCCGCACAGGCGTCTGCCTGACTCTTCGCCTGACCGGCTGTCGGGGGAGTCGTCTCGCTTGTTTTTGGTGCTGGACCGAAAGCGGGGGAGACTAGGAGCATGACTCACCCGGCTGCCGGAGAGGCAGTAAACAGCACCCAGTCCCTCACCTCCACCGATGCGTCCACGGATGCCTCAGAAGCGTCGCCGCAGGGGTTCACCCTGTTCGCCGTTTTGCGCAAAGACCCCGCGAATCCTGACGACCTCGACGGCCGCGACGTTCCGCATGCCGTCAACGAGCTCGACGACGTCATTGCGCTCGTCGAAGCGGAGGGCGTCACGGTGCGCGGCTTCTACGATGTCTCCGGTTTGCGGGCCGACGCCGATGTCATGATCTGGACCCACGCCGCCGAAGCCGAGACCCTGCAGTGGGCACATCGCGAGTTGCGCCGCACCCGCCTGCTCAAGAGCCTGCTGCCCACCTGGAACGCGATGGGCGTGCACCGCGACGCCGAATTCAACAAGAGCCACGTTCCCGGATTCCTCCGTGGAATCGAGCCCAAATCCTGGCTCACGGTCTACCCGTTCGTGCGCAGCTACGAGTGGTACCTGCTCCCCGACGCCGAGCGCAGCAAGATGCTTGCCGACCACGGCCGCCTGGGTGCGTCCTACCGCGGCGCCGTTGCCCACACCGTGTCGGCTTTCGCGCTCGGCGACTATGAGTGGCTGCTGCCGATCGAGAGCGATGAGCTGACCGAGTTGGTCGACCTGATGCGCGGACTGCGCGCGACAGAGGCTCGCCGTCACGTCCGCGAAGAAATCCCGTTCTACACCGGCCGCCGCGTCACCCTCGCCGAACTCGTGGAGGTGCTGCAGTAGTGACCGAGTACGACGCCATTCTGCTCGCGGGATTCGGTGGCCCCGAAGGTCAAGACGACGTCATCCCGTTCCTGCGCAACGTCACGCGCGGCCGCGGCATCCCCGAGGAACGCCTTGAAGAGGTCGCCCACCACTACCGTCATTTCGGTGGGGTGAGCCCGATCAACAACCAGAACCGCGCGCTCAAGGCGGCGCTCGAGGCTGAGCTCGCCTTTCGCGGCATCGACCTGCCGGTGATCTGGGGCAACCGCAACTGGAACCCCTACCTCGCCGAAGTGATTACCGCAGCCCACGACGCCGGCCAAAACCGTCTGATCGCCATCGCGACCAGCGCCTACAGCTCGTACTCGAGTTGCCGCCAGTACCGCGAAGATTTCGCCGCAGCCCTGGCCGACACCGGTCTCGAGGGCACGGTGCAGATCGACAAGGTGCGTCAGTTCTTCGACCACCCCGGCTTCGTGCTGCCGTTCATCGACGGTGTGAAAGAGGGCCTCGCCGAGGTGCAGGCCGCCGTGCCCGGCATCAACGTGCAGACCGAGGTCGAGGTTCTGTTCGCGACGCACTCGATCCCGTCGACGGATGCCGCCAAGAGCGGTCAAGATCTCAGCGACCTGGATGCCGATGGTCAGCCGGTGCGTCGTTACGGTGACGACGGCGCCTATGCCGCGCAGCACCGGGCCGTTGCCGAGGTCGTCATGGCCGCCGCGACGCCCTCTGCCGAGGAACAGCCCGCCTGGCAGCTGGTCTACCAGTCGCGCTCCGGCCCGCCGAGCTTGCCCTGGCTGGAGCCGGACATCAATGACGTCATCAAGGCGCTTCCCGAGCGGGGCATCCGTGCCGTGGTGATCGTGCCGCTCGGTTTCGTCAGCGACCACATGGAGGTGCTCTGGGATCTCGACACCGAGGCCATGGAGACTGCTGAGGAGAACGGCCTGCACGCCGTGCGCGTGCCGACGCCCGGCACCAACCCGGCCTACGTCAGCGGCCTGGTCGACCTGGTCATGGAACGCGTGAACGATGTGCCGGTCGACGAGCGCCCCGCGCTGACCGAATTAGGACCCTGGTACGACGTTTGTCGTCCCGGATGCTGTGAAAATGTGCGCCTGGGATTCAAGCCGGCGCTGGCAGGAATGACACCATGAACGCACCGATCACTCAGACCCCGATTCGCGTCGGCACCCGCGGCAGCGCCCTCGCCATGGCTCAGACCACGGCCATCGCCAACCGCCTCGGCGCGGCGGCCGGCGTGCCGGTGGAGATCATCCCGATCACGACCCACGGTGACACCTCGCGGGAGTCGCTGTCCAGCCTCGGCGGCACCGGCGTCTTCGCCAGCGCGCTGCGCGAGTCACTGCTGGCCGGCGACTGTGACGTGATCGTTCACTCCCTCAAAGACCTGCCGACCGGCGCCCACCCCGGCCTGGTCATCGGCGCCACCCCCAAGCGCGCCGACGCCCGCGACGTGCTCTGCGCCCGCGACGGACTCACCCTGGCCACCCTGCCGGAAGGCGCGAAGGTTGGCACCGGATCGCCGCGACGCGTGGCCCAGCTGCGCCGGCTCCGACCCGATCTGACCGTCGTGGACATCCGGGGCAACGTCGACACCCGCCTGGCCTTCGTCACCGACGGCGAGCTCGACGCCGTGGTGCTCGCGGCTGCCGGTCTCGGTCGGCTCGGTCGCCTCGATGCCGTGGCCACCGACTTCCTCGATCTGTCGGCGTGGCCGACCGCTCCCGGCCAGGGCGCGCTCGCGATCGAGGTGCGTGACGGCAAGCTCGATCGCGCGCTCACCGCGGCGCTAGCCGCCGTGAACCACTCGACCACCCAGGCCGTGACCACCGCCGAACGTCTCGTTCTCGCCGGTCTCGAGGCCGGTTGCGCCGCTCCGATCGGGGCGACGGCCGAGATCGATGACGGGCTGCTGTTTCTCACGGCCACCGTCTACCGCCCCGACGGTACAGAGCAGCTCACCGCCTCGCATGCGGCCACCCCCGAATCGCACGGGCTGGCCGATCTTCTCGAGGCAGCACGGGATGTCGCCGAGCGCGTCGTCGCGGAACTGCTCGCGAAGGGCGCGGCGAACCTTGCACCCCTCGGCACGACGTCGAGCGAGGGCGGCACGTCATGACGAAGCCGGCCGAGACCAAGCCGCTCACCGGTTGGCGCGTGCTCGTGCCCCGGGGAGGCCCCTGGGGCGATCAGGTGTCGGCCAAGCTGCGTGCCCAGGGGGCATCGCCGGTCGTCGCCCCGATGATCAACTTCGCACCGACTGACGACGCCCCGACCCTCGAGGCCGCGCTGCAGAGCCTCGCCGCCGGAGAGTTCGACTGGGTGACCGTGACGAGCGCCACGACCGTTGACGTTCTGTCGTCGCACCGCGTCGTGGTTCCGCCGACCACTCGCGTCGCAGCGGTGGGGGAGACCACCGCCGCCGCGCTGATCGCGGCCGGCTACCAGGTGGACATCGTCCCCTCGGAAGACAATTCGGCCCGAGGGCTGCTCGCCGAATGGGAAGCGGCCACCGACGGCGTGATCCCGCTGCGCATCCTCACCCTGCGCTCCGAAATCGCCAAACCGCTGCTGACCGAGGGCCTGCGTCGCATCGGGCACGATGTGCTCTCCGTCGTCGCCTACCGCACCATCGGCGTGCCGGTGAGCGAACAGGTGGTCGAGGATGTCGCCGCCGGGCGGGTGCAGGCGGTGCTCGTCACCTCCGGCAGTGTGGCCCAGCAGGTGCAGGAACAGCTCGGTCCCATTCCCGAATCCACGCTGGTGGCCTGCATTGGTCCGCGTACCGCGAAGGATGCGGCGGCCGTCGGCCTGCGCGTCGACGTCGTCGCCGACGAGCGCACGGCCGACAGCCTGATCGACGCCGTCGTGAAGGCGGCGCGGGCGTCCTGAGCCACCACAACACGGGTAGCAGTCACGGATGCGTCGGCGGCATTCAGACAGGCGACATAGGCTTGACGGGTGAATAGCCCCGTCATCCGCCCGCGACGACTGCGCGCCACCCCCGCGCTCCGCCGCTTGGCCAGCGAAACCCGTCTCCACCCCGCCGACCTCGTTCTTCCGCTCTTTGTGCGTGAGGGCACCGAACATCCGCTGCCGATCCAGTCCATGCCCGGCGTCGTCCAGCACAGCCTGGACAGCGCCCGTCGCGCCGTGGCTGACGCTGCAGCGGCCGGAATCGGTGGAGTCATGCTGTTCGGCGTTCCGTCGCAGCGCGACGCGACCGGAACCGGGGCGACCGACCCCGACGGTATCCTCAACGTCGCGACGCGCGCTCTCGTCGCCGAGATCGGCGACGCTCTCGTGGTGCAGACCGATCTCTGCCTCGACGAATTCACCGACCACGGCCACTGCGGCGTGCTCGATGCGCACGGGCGCGTGGACAATGACGCGACCCTCGTGCGCTACCGCGAAATGGCGCTCGCCCAGGCCTCGGCCGGCTCGGCCCTGCTCGGACTCAGCGGCATGATGGACGGCCAGGTTGCCGCCGTGCGCGAGACGCTCGACGCCAACGGCTTCGCCGACACCGCGGTGCTCGCCTACTCCGCCAAGTACGCGTCCGCGTTCTACGGCCCGTTCCGTGACGCCGTGGAGTCGACTCTCGACGGCGACCGCCGCAGCTACCAGCTCGACCCCGCCAACCGCCGCGAGGGGGTGCGCGAAGCGCAGCTCGACATCGCCGAGGGCGCCGACGTCGTCATGGTCAAGCCGGCCGGAGGCTACCTCGACGTGCTGGCCGATGTCGCCGCGATGAGCGAGATTCCGGTCTGGGCGTATCAAGTCTCCGGCGAGTACGCCATGATCGAAGCGGCTGCGGCGCACGGCTGGATTGACCGTCGTCGCGCGGTCGAGGAATCGGTTCTGTCGATCCGTCGGGCCGGTGCCGATGCTGTGCTCAGCTACTGGGCTGTCGAACTTGCCACCTGGCTCAACGAGAAGGACGCCTGATGACCGCTGAAACCACTCCCGCCATGAATTCCACCGCCGTGAGTTCCCACGCCGTGATCTCCCACAACGACGAGCTGTTCGAGCGCGCACAGCGGTCGATTCCGGGCGGCGTGAACTCACCGGTGCGCGCCTTCCGCTCGGTCGGTGGCACCCCACTGTTCCTCGTCTCGGCACAGGGGCCCTACGTCACTGACTCTGACGGACGTGAGTATGTCGACCTCGTCTGCTCGTGGGGCCCGGCGATTCTCGGCCACGCGCATCCGGATGTCGTGAAGGCAGTTCAGGATGCCGCAGCGCGCGGTCTCTCTTTCGGAGCCTCGACTCCGGCGGAGACCGAGCTGGCTGAACTCGTCACCTCGCGGGTCGGCGCGGTGGAGAAGCTGCGCCTGGTCTCGACCGGCACTGAGGCCACGATGACGGCGATCCGCCTGGCGCGCGGTTTCACCGGCCGCGACCTGCTCGTCAAGTTCGCCGGTCACTACCACGGCCACTCCGACGGACTCCTGGCCGAGGCCGGCTCTGGCCTGGCGACGCTGGCGATGCCCGGCTCGGCCGGGGTGACCGCCGCGACGGCCGCGCAGACCCTCGTGCTTCCGTACAACGACATTGACGCCGTGCGGGCGGCCTTCGCCGCCCACCCCGGCCAGATTGCCGCGGTCATCTCCGAAGCCGCCGCCGCCAACATGGGCGTCGTCGCTCCGAACCTGGGCTTCAACGCAGCGCTGGCCGACCTCGTTCACGCCGAGGGCGCCCTGCTCATCCTCGACGAAGTGCTCACCGGCTTCCGGGTTGGAGCGGCCGGCTACTGGGGCCTCGAGAACGTCGGCGAGGTGCGCTACACACCCGACCTGCTCACCTTCGGCAAGGTCATCGGCGGCGGCCTCCCGGTCGCAGCACTCGGCGGTCGCGCCGAGGTGATGGACTACCTCGCCCCGGCCGGACCGGTCTACCAGGCCGGAACGCTCTCCGGGAACCCGGTCGCCGTGGCGGCCGGCATCGCCACGCTGCGCGCCGCCGACGAGGCGGTCTACCAGCGCCTCGATGCGACCAGCGTGATCATTTCTGAAGCAGTCTCGGCGGCATTCGATGCCGAAGGTGTCGCGCACCGGGTGCAGCGCGCCGGCAACTTGTTCAGCTTCGTGTTCGGGCCGGATGCTGCGGCGCACGCCCCCCAGAACTACGAGACGGTGAAGCGCCAGGAAGCATTCCGTTATGCGCCGTTCTTCCACGCCATGCAGCAGGGTGGGGTTTCGCTCCCGCCGTCGGTGTTCGAGTCCTGGTTCGTCTCTGCCGCCCACGACGACAGCGCGATCAGCCGTATCTTCGACGCGCTTCCCGCTGCGGCGCGGGCCGCGGCATCCGCCGTCGATCCGGCGGAGGCTGTCGTCTAGGCGTCGACCCGTGTCGTCGCGCTGCGTGCGAGTGTGACATTTTCGGTCGAGATTGCCCGGTCTGCCGGGCAATCTCGACCGGAACACGCAAACTCGGCGTGCGCTGTGATTCGCCCACCACCGAGGCGTTGCGGCTTTGTGAGGTTCAGACACGGCGAATTGCCCGGCGACCGGGCAGACTAGACGCATGACCTCTCTGCGCGTGCACCCCGATCGGCTTGAGATCCACCTGTCGCGCGCCGAGAAGACGATGGCCCTGCGGCGCGAGGACATCGTCGTGCAGCGGGAAAACATCCGTTCGGTCACGATCACCGACGATCCCTGGATCTGGATTCGCGGTATTCGCGCGCCCGGCTTCGAAGTGCCGCTCGTGATCGCGGTCGGAACCTGGAAGTTTCACGGCGGCAAAGATTTCGTCGCGGTCAAGAGCAAGCGTCAGGCGGTCGTGATCGATCTCGTCGACGAGGAGTTCGCACGAGTGATCCTGACCTCACAGCACGCCCCTGACCTGATTGCGTCGCTCAAGCTGCAGGATGTCCCCGCTGCCGTCGACGAGGAATCCGCCGCCCAGCCGGAGGCTCGGCCGGCGACCGAGCTCGACGCGAAGCCGGCTGTGAAGCGCCGGCCGGCGAAGGTCAAGCCGAAGTCAGAGGATCGGCCCGACGACAAACCCGATGAGAAGCCCGTCACGAAGCCTGGCGCAAAGCCACGCGCAACGCCCAAGCCGAAGCTGGCACCCGGCCTGTAAGAGCCGCCAGAGGCCGTGATGCCTCAGCGCACGCCGCTGCGGGTCACGATCGTGAGCCAGGGCCCCGCCGGGACGTCCTTTTCTTCAACGAACCGCCAATTGACTCTGTCGTTCTCGCCGTTCAGGTCGGTGAATCGGAGGCATCCGTTCAGAGCGGGCGAGACATCCATTCCCGCCCCGTTGAATTTGGTGTTGGCCGGACGCGCGTCCCCGGTTCCGAACACGTAGTTGGCATCGTCGTACACCCCGGGGCCGGCATCCTCGATCTGGCCATAGCAGGTCTGCCCGTGTGAGGTGATCTGCACCCACCGGTTCTTCATCAGGCTGGAATTGGGATCGGCGGCGAGGGCCGTGTACGCCGCGTCGTGTGCCCACGGAATGACATCGCTTCGAATTGCCGCCGCATGAGGATCGTTCACGTCGTCGAACGGCAGATCCAGATAGAACGGATTCTGCTGTGGTTTCATCGACGTCGGAAAATAGCCATTGCCCGGGGTCCGAGCCTCGGTCTGACAGGTGCCGGCGACGGTCACGCCGTCGCACCCTCCGTAGCTCTGTAGCCAGAGCGAATCGTAGGTCGAGATGACCTGGCTTCCGTCCGAGGCGTTCGGGTCGAACACCTCGCCGACCCAGAATGTGGTCGCGACGATGTTGGTGTGCCAGGGGTACTGTCCGTTCACGGTGGCGGTCTCCTCAATGGCTCGCGCGGCGAAGAGTGCGCCGGCCGCGATGGCCGCGATCCCGACCAGCACCCCGACGCCGAGGAGAATCCGGCGGCGGGGGGCGCCGTCGGATCCTCCTCGGGGAGCGGCGGAAGACTGCTGCTCCGTCACCGCGGTATTCCCTTCTCTGGCGTTACTGACATTGCACCAAACTTTGGACCGAGCTGTTCAGAACAACCTCACTGCCCAGGAGGACGACCTGCTTCGCCCCGATGCGAGTGAACTCGGCGCTGACAGCGGGAAGGACACAGTTCGATGGCGACAGGTACAAAGGCGCCGACTTCATGCTGGCAAGGGCGCCGCCCCCGAGGGCGTCGGCGAACCCACCGCCGGAGGCGAGGTAGGCAGATCCGCTTGTGCCGAACGCATCCTTATTGATTGCGATGGCCGTTCCGTACCGGTCGCTGCCGGCGAAGCGACCCACCGCGGCGGCACCGAACGCGCTCTTCAGTGAGTTCTCGATACCGCTGCTGACGGCGCTAACCCCGCCCGCAATCTTGACCTTCGTGATGCCGAGGCGTTTCAGGAGGTTGAGGGTGTTCGTATCGAGGGATGCCGCACCCCCAGGGACCAGGATGACGGGTCCGGAGAATTTCGCTGCCGCCGGCGTCGCGGTGAGGGCATCGGGGAAGGCCTGCCCGCTGGCCACGTAAGCCGTCGTGGCGGAAGCGAACGCATTCTGCGTGATCAACCGTGACGTCTCATACCGGTCGGCCCCACCGAGGCGCACGGTCGTGCCGAGGGCCTTCAACTGTGTGAGAACGGAGTCGGACACGACGTTCGGCCCGCCGGCGACGACGATCATTTTGGGCTTCAGTCGCTGGATTTCCGTTTTCACCGATGCCGGCAGCGAACCTGGCTCCGTCAGCAAGACGGGGGATGCAAAGTGGGCTGCAGCCGAGGCCGAGCTCAATCCGTCAGGAAAGTTCAATCCGTTGGCGATATACACCCGGCTGACGCCGGGGGCGAACTGTTGCGACACTTTGACCGCCGTGGCGAATCGGTCGGGTCCGGCCAGACGCGACACGGTGATGGCGGCCGTGCCGGGGATCACAGTGCCGGCCGATGTCGCGGTCGCGGTCGGCGGGGTGAAGCCGATCGCCGTGCCTGTCACCGTGACGGTCAGCGTCGTGCCGGCGTCGGCCGCAGCCACCGTGTAGGTGCCGGCCGTCGCTCCGGTGATCGCCGTGCCGTTACGCAGCCACTGGTAGGTCAGGACCGCAGTGCCGGGACTCCACGCTCCGGGAACGGCGGTGAGGATGCTGCCGACCTGAGCGGTCCCCGTAATCGTCGGGGTTGCCGCGACGACGGGGTTGCCGGTGAAGGGCGGGGCGCCCACAGAATCGTACAGAGCATAGTCATCAGTGACCAGTTGCCCGTTCTGGAACAGGTTGAGCCCGAATGCGATGGCGGTGACATCCGCCGGAATGACCGGGGTGGTCCACTCGGCCTGCGCGTAGACCCCGCTCGCAGGGAAGAACGGACTATCGGTCCAATACGTCCACAAGCCGGCCGCATCGCGCTTTTGCACATTGAACTGGGTCGGCACTGTTGAGTTGTACCAGGCGCGCAGCGAGTACGTATGCCCCGGTGTGACGGTGGGGGCGCACGTGCCGAGGTCCAGGGTCAACATGAGTTTGGAATCCCCGCTGGCATAGTTGGTCATCGTGAGTTTCTCGGCGACCTGTCCGGTGTGGCCCGGGGCAACTGTCGTGTAGGCCGGAGTGTTGGTTCCGAATCCTTGGATCTTGAAACAGGAGGGAACCCCATCGGTGCCGACCGTTTCAAGACTGGGATTCTGAACGCCGTTGACGCCGGGGCCGGGAGCCGGTGTCGTCGTGCCGCCGACGACGGGCTTCACCGCACCGCCGATCACCTGATTGACGGTTTTGACCGTCGTATTGTTCGTGGCCGATCGCGCGGCCAGCCAGGTCGTGAAGGCGGTGAGCGTCGCAGGGGTGACCGACAGCCCGTCAACGTCGCAGGCGGTCGCACAGACATGATGGAAGGTCAGCTCAACCCAGCCGCCGGTGGTCTCCGCGTTGGTGACCGTCGCCTTCAGGTTGTCGAGGGTCCACGTGGTGGCGACTTGATCCGGGGCCTTGATGTAGAACGGGTCGCCCGGCGGAACGGTCTCGGCGAAGCCGCAGCCTGCACACCCGAATGGCGTCTCGATGTCGCCCAGGCCGCGCGCACTGTTGTATCCGCAGGCACTCACCGCCGCTTCGGCTGCCGCGTTGACTCCCGCATAGGGGTAGGCGAAACTCGTCACCGGGAAGCCCCAGCTGGTCAGGGTCGCCCGGTCAGTGCAGACCTGGCGGGATGCCTCTGCTGGTGTCACGGTCGTCAGATCGGTATGGTTCACCGTGTGGCCGCCGATTTCATGTCCAGACGCCGCCATACTCGTCAATTGGGCACGCGTGAGGTAGCCGGCAGCGCCGATGAAGCCTGACGGAACGTAGAAGGTTCCTTTCAACCCCGCCGCATCCAAGATGCTCACCGCCGCCGACTGATCGGCGTTGGCGTCGTCGAACGACAGTGTGACAGCCACGTCTGGGCCCACCGCGGCCTGTGCCGGCGCGACGAATCCCAGAGTGGTCAAGGCGAGGACGGTGCCGGTAAGTGCTGCGAGCCATCGCATCCGCGCTGGCTTGTCGGGGCGAATTCCGTCGGGTCGAGTTTTCATGTCGGACAGCTCCTTGATCGCTGGGTTGTGCGGTTAATCGACCGTGACCGACTTGGCCAGGTTTCGGGGCTTGTCGACGTCGAACCCCAGTTCGGCGGCGAGCGTGAAGGCGAGTAGCTGCAATGGCACAACAGCTTCGAGCGGTCCGCACGGTGACAGGACGCCCAACGGAATGTCGACAACGCTTCCGTGGCGACCGATCGTGACGACGCGTCCTCCGCGCGCCCGGACCTCTGCGATGTTTCCGGCCAGCCGGGGGTCGCCGTTGTCGACGATGATGACCGGAGTGCCGTCTTCGACGAGGGCAAGCGGTCCGTGCTTGAGCTCCCCGGCCGGATACGCCTCGGCCCAGCGGTAGGTGAGTTCCTTCAACTTCAAGGCCCCTTCCATCGCGTAGGGGACGGCGGCTCCGCGTCCGAGAAAGATGAAACCGCCGGCATGGCGCACCTCGTCGACGATGACCGGAACTGTTTCATGGGCGGCGAGTGCCGCTGCGGCAAGCCGATCGGGCATGGAACGCAGCTCGGTGACGAGCTTCTCGGCATCGGCGGAACTGAGCCGACCGAACTCGACAAGGGCAGAAAGGATGAGGCCGGTTCCGACCAGCACCTGACAGACGAAGGTCTTAGTGGCGGCCACGCCGATCTCGACTCCGGCGCTGCATCCGAGAACGGCATCGACGTTGCGGGCCAGAGTCGAATGCAGGTTGTTCACGAGAGCGAGCATCTGGCGGTCGGGGGGCCCTTCCTCGACCGCCCGCAGTACATCGGCGGTTTCGCCCGACTGACTGATCGCGATGGTGAGCGTTCCCGGCTCGACGATCGTCCCGGCCGCTTCGCTGGCCACCACGACGTTGTGAGCGAGACCACCGAACCGACTCACGGCGCTGCCGATCACCAACCCGGCGTTCAGCGAGGTGCCACAGGCGAGCACCCTCAGTCGTTCGAAGGGTGCCAAGTCGAGTGAGCGCCACAGCGCTCCGTTTGCGATGCTGTCACCGATTGTGTCGAGAATTCGGGCCGCAGCCTCCGGCTGTTCGTCGATCTCACTGGCCATGTGATCGTCGCGATCGGTCGGCTGGCTTCCCGACCGTCGCGGGGGGCAGGGAACCGGGTCGGGGGCCAGACCAGGCTCGCCGGCATGCAACCAGACCAGCTCGTCGGCAAGCTCGACGGTGTCTCCATCGCCGAGAATCCGGAACTCGTCGACCCACTCGGCCAGCGCGGAGACGTCACTGGCAAAGAAAGAGCCGGACGGCGATTGGGCCACCAGAAGGGGAGAGCGGTGCGCGGAGGCCACCACGCGTCCGGTCGCGGTGTCCAGCGCCACGAAAGCCCAGGAACCGGCCAGGCGCCGCACGACCCGACTCACGGCATAGCGCAGATCACCGGAGTGCTCCATCGCTTCTTCCAAGAGGTGGGCGATGACCTCGCTGTCGACATCCGAGGCGAAGCCGTGACCGGTCCTGCTCAACTCTGCGCGCAGCGCGTCGGCGTTTTCAATGATCCCGTTATGCACAACGCTCAGCCGCTGGGTGCAATCCTGATGGGGGTGGGCATTGGAGACGCTGACTCCGCCGTGCGTCGCCCAGCGGGTGTGTCCGATACCGGCAGCACCGAGTGCGGCTCCCGGCCAGCTGTTCGTCAGAGCGCGGAGCGCCTCGACACGATTCGTCGTTCTAAACACCGCAGTGCTTCCGTCTTCGACCATCACCGCGATCCCGGCGGAGTCATAGCCGCGGTATTCGAGTCGCTTGAGCCCGGCCATCAGAAAGTCGGCGGCTCCGGCGGTTCCCCGGCAGGCGATGATTCCGCACATCAGCCGACCGCTTCCTGGGACACGGGGTTGGCCAGGGTCATCGCTTCGTTGACATGACCTCCGTGCGATGCCGCACCGGCTACCCGCCGGATGACCTCATCGAGCGGAGTCGACGGGTCGAATCCGATGAGGGCCTGTGCGCGCGAGTTGTCGGGTACGCGTCGACGCATGTCCTCATAGCCTTCGGCGTAGGCGTTCTCGTAGGGGACGAACCTGATGACGCTCCTGCTGTCGAGAACGGAGATCGTGCGACGTGCAAGCTGAAGGATGGATATCTCCTCTGCGCCGCCGAGGTTGACCGCTGTTCCATAGGCTGCGGGCGTCTCGGCCAACCGCACCAGTGCCGGGATGATGTCACCGACGTAGGAGAAGCACCGGGTTTGCAAGCCGTCACCGAAGACGGTCAGCGGCTCTCCGCGTTGGGCTTGGCCGACGAGGTTCGGAACCACCATGCCGTAGCGACCCGTTTGGCGCGGTCCGACGGTGTTGAAGAGGCGCACAATTGCGACGTTGAGGCCGTGCTCCGACCAGTAGGCATGGGCGAATGCCTCGTCGATTCCTTTGGCTGCGGCATAGGTCCAGCGGGATTTGAGGGCCGATCCGAGGATTCGATCCGCGTCTTCTGAGAGTCGATCCGCCGTATTCTTGCCGTAGATCTCGCTGGTCGAAGCAAGCACGAGGGTGGCCCCGGCCGAGTGGGTTGCCTCCAAGACGTTCTCGGTGCCGTGGATATTGGTGCGCAGGCTGGTCAGCGGCTCCTCGACGATGATCTTGACTCCGACCGCTGCGGCCAAGTGGTACACCTGGTCGGCGCCGTCGATCACGCTGTCGACGAGGGCGCGATCGAGAATCGTTCCTTCAATGAATGTGAGTCGGGGATTGCCGAGTGCCGTCTCCAGGTTGAACAGTGTTCCGGTTGACAGGTCATCGAGCACCACGACGTCGTCGCCGCGGTGAAGAAGGCGGTCCACCAGGTGGCTGCCGATGAAGCCGGCCCCGCCGGTGATGACACTTTTCATGATTTCCTCCTGCGTGGTCAACCGGGGGTCGACGGGCTGCTGTCTGCTGAATGGTCCACCGCTACTAGAGCAGTTCCCGATCGGGGAGATCGACCCTGCGGTAGGTGGCGTCGAGCACTGTCGTTCCGGCGGGAATCCAGCTGAGATCCGATCCGGAGTGATTCGTGTGCACCAGCACGAGGTCGGCGTCGAAGGCCGACGGAATGACAGTTCCGTCGAGTTCGATGCCGTCGGTCAGCATGATCGACTCGAAGTTGGGGTCGTGGTAGGCGATCTCGGCACCCAATGCGTAAAGCAGAGAGAGGATCTCCAGCGCCGGCGACTCTCGGAGGTCGGCGACATCCGGCTTGTAGGCGACTCCGATGAGGAGAATGCGTGACCCGCCGATCGATTTGCTTTGGTCGGAAAGAATCTGGCGAATCCGCTCGACCACCCGACGTGGGCGTCCGGCGATCTCGGACATCGCTTGCTCGATCACCGGCAGCGTGATGTGTGATTTGCGCAATTGCCAGAGTAGGTAGTGCGGGTCGCACGGGATGCAGTGCCCACCGACACCGGGACCGGGAACGAACGGCATGAACCCATACGGTTTCGTCGCCGCGGCGTTGATGACTTCCATGACCGGAATATCGAGGACGCGGCAGGCTTCGGCAAACTCATTGGCCAGAGCGATGTTGACGGCTCGAAACGTGTTCTCGAGCAGTTTTGTCATCTCGGCGGCTTCCATCGATCCGACGGGGTGCACGCTGTGGGCATAGCGACCGAGCAGAGCGACCGCCAGGCTCAGGCAGGCCTCCGTTGCCCCTCCGATGACGCGGGGAACGTCTTCGTGAGCGAAACCGGCATTGCCCGGGTCGATGCGTTCCGGGCTGAATGCGACGAAGATGTCCCGCCCGACGCTGAGTCCCCGCATTTGCAATGGCCGCAGCAGGAGGTCGCGGGTGCAGCCGGCGTAGGTCGTCGACGTCAGCAGGAGAAGCTGCCCGCCGATGGCGGCGTCGACCACCATCGAGCAGGCGGCACGAAGGATGGTCAGGTCGGGGGTCAGGTGCTCGTCGAGCGGGGTCGGAACGCAAATGATCACTGCCGCGGCATCACTTAACCGATAGGTGTCGCTGGAGATCTGAAAATCGTCTCCGGGGAGCGCGACTTCCAGGCGTTCGCGGTCGGACTCCAAAAGGTCGGCCTCGCCATTGCGGATCGAGTCGAGCCGTCGCTCGCTGAGGTCGAGGCCGAGCACACGCGCGCCGGAGGCATGCAGAGACAGCGCGGTCGGAAGACCGACGTAGCCGAGGCCGACGACGGCGACGTCGAATTCGAATTGGGTGCGGGGGATGACGGGGATCGGGTCGATTTCCGGCTGAAGCTCGGCTGAAGTCCGGCGCAGCCGGGGTGTTTGAGTTGCGCGTGCCGTTTCGAGTGACATTCCACTCCTCAGTTCTGACTGGGTGATGCGGGGGTAAGTTGCTCCTCAGTGTCTGCGGATCGGAAGTGCCCGTCAGGGTTTTTGGCTCAAAGTGTGGTTTCGCGCAGACATCCCGCAGTGCTGTGTGGTTAACCGTGGCGGTGAGGCTCCCGGTCGGGATTAACTCGGTGTTATGGTGTCGCGGCGTGTGCCGCTACCTCGTCGAACCGTCACCGAAATCGAGCCTGGAGCCCCGAAAATGTCAGCATTCCTCATCGCGATGATTGTGGTGCTGGGAGTGAACACGGTGCTGTGGACCATGGTGGGGCTGTGCCGCGCGGTCGGCTTGCGATTCACCCGCCACCGCCGGTTGCCGAACCAAGGCAGCCGTATCGGGGCCGGTTCCGTCGCCGTCTTGATCGCGGCGCACAATGAGGAACTCATCATCGCCAGAACCATTCGCTCGGCCCGCGCCCTCGTGCCGCACGGCAACGTCTTCGTCGTGTCCGATGGTTCGACCGACAACACCGTCAAGGTGGCAGCCGAGGCCGGGGCGCGAGTGATGGATCTCTCTCGCAACCGGGGAAAGGCCGGCGCGCTGACCGTGGGAATCGACCATTTCGCTCTGGCCGATTCGTTTGACGTTGTGATGCTTCTCGACGCGGATACCCTCCTGGCCGCCGACTACCTCGAAACCGGATTGCCCTTCTTCGACGACCCGAGCGTCGTTGCCGTCGCCGGTCGGGCGACCACGCTCATTGAGCCGGCGCCCCGCACGCACAGGGGCCGGTTCCTCGTCGCGTACCGGGAACGGTTCTACGTGGTCATTCAATATCTCTTCAAGTACGGGCAGGCCGCGCGCCCGATCAACGTGGTGTCCATCGTTCCCGGCTTCGCGAGCATGTATCGCGCGCGCATCCTGGGCGATATCGATATTGCCGCTCCCGGGTTGGCGATCGAAGACTTCAATATGACCTTCGAGGTGCATGCGAAACGGCTCGGCCGGATTGCCTTTCGACCACAGGCCTCCATCGCGTACACGCAGGATCCCGACACTTTCACTGACTACCGAAAGCAACTTCATCGCTGGACGCTCGGATTCTGGCAGACGGTGCTCCGCCACGGATTCCACTGGGGAAAGTTCTGGGCGGCGCTTGGCCTGTACATCGTCGAACTTGTCTTCAGCAGCACGGTGATTCTGATGCTTGTTCCGCTCTTTCTGGTGTCCTGCGTGGGGACGCTCTGGGTCTCTGTGACAGGGAGCGAGCTGGCGGGCGCCGGCCAGGTCGCCGAAGCGTTTCCGCCGGCGGCCGTGGCACTCGGCGTGCTGGTCCCCGACTACCTGCTCACCATCTTCACGGTCTGTGTCACTCGCCGACCCCGCTATCTCATTCTGGGGCTCGGCTTTCCGGTGATGCGGGTTGTCGATGCAACGCTCTGTATGCGCTCGCTCGCGCAAGCCCTTCTGTCGACGAACGTGCCGGCTGCCGGAACCTGGAAGAGCCCGGAGCGGAGACCATCGGCGACGGCCGTTGCCGGTGCGAGACGCCCGCTCTGAAAACTCGAACTGTGCTGACGCTCCTGCTGTGCTGACACGCCAACAGTGCGGGGATGTATCAGCGCGGCAGGATCGCCCGGCGATGCTCGCCATCGTCGGTCGAGAGCATGGCGGAGAGATGCGAGCGCGAACGTGCACCGAGCTTCTGATAAATGTGGGTGAGTCGCACTTCGACGGTGCGCAGCGACACAAAGAGCTCGGCCGCGATCTCCTTGTTGCGCAGCCCGCGGCAGACGAGAAGAGCGACGGCCTGCTCGTCGGGGGCGAGCGAATGAAGCAGTGGATGACCGGACGGGCGGTCGTATCCTCGCCCCGCGGCATCCGCTCTTCTCGCCCACGAAATCGCGCCGAGTTGGGTCAGGATCATGCGAGCCGACGTGAACTGCTCCCTGCTCTCTGACGCGTGCCCGAGAGCGTCAAGTCGTGCGGCATAACTCAGGAGGGTGCGGCCGAGCTCGAACTGCGAGTCGCCGGTGCGCCAGAGCCTGAGCGCGCTCTGAAAGGCGAGAAGCGAGGGCTCTCCTGGCGTGATGAGAGCTCGGGCCCTGGCGGTGGACAGGGTGATCCAACGGGAGCGGTAGGGTAAAGATCTGGCATGGAATTCCTGAAACTGGGCAACCGCTTCAGGCAGTTGGCCGGCCATCGAGTACGCCTCAATCAGGTCGACCTCGTGACGCAGCAGCGCGGGGTTCCTGAACCCGGCACCGATCGTCGACGCGGTGCGGAGGAAGGCGATCGCGTCGTCGAAACGGGAGTCCATCAGGGCAAAACTCCCTTGGTCGGCTAAGAGCCGAGCGGTCAGGGCCGGATTGTCGGTTGCCGCGAACCGACGGGTGCATTCGGCGATCGCAGCTTCGGCCTCCTCCCGATTTCCGGAGGTCTGCCAGTACCAGGCCATCAGGAGGGCGTGCAGATTGCGGTGCAGCTGCCCTGTGGAGTTGGAGCCGTTGAGGCGACTGATGATCTCGAGCGCCTCATTGTGATGGCCAGACAAGATGTCGTTCTCGGCCAGAAAGTAGCGCGCATCGGCCAGCCAGATCGGGTCGGGGGCAGGCTCCAAGGCGAGAAGTGCAATGAAGATTCGACGGGCCTCGGCAAAACGGTCGGCGTAGGTGAGACTCCGCCCGAGGAGGGACAGGGCCTGCGGGGACGATCTCCCTGCGCCGTCGTGGCGGGTGACCCGTTCGTACATTCTGGTCGCCGGCCCTGGATCACCCTCCAAAGCGGAATGAAGCATGGCGACAAGGTCATACTGTTCGACCGCGTACGTGGAGGAATGCGCCAGAAGTCGGCCGGCACGCTCGATCAGCGCTCCGGCTGCCTCGGTTTCCCATCGTTCGGCGTGGCACTGGGCGACGACGAGTTGCACCCTCGCCGCGGCATCAGCGTCGTCGCCGGGGCGTGCACTGGTCCAACGATCCGTCTCGGCGGTGAGAAGCTGCCGGGTCGAGAGGAATTCGATGCGGGTGCGGAGTACCGCGAGCCTCGGGGCGACCTCGCTGCGTTCGGACAAACGTTGCCCGCGACGCGCATATCGCTCGGCGTAGTCAAGCTCCCCCTGAAGCAGAAGCTCGGTTGAGAGATCGGCGAGGGCCAGGGACAGGTCGGCCCCGGTCGGGGCCAGGGTGAGGGCGCGCTCGGCCAGTTCGAGCGCTTGCACCGTGCGCCCCTGGCGGGTGAGCAGCGCCGCTGCGCTCAGCAGCTCTTCCGGCTTGACGGTGGCGGGGTTCAGCCAGCTGCGGTGCCAGGTGGCCAGTTCGGCCTCGTGACCCGCCTCGGCACGCAGCGCTGCAGCGTGGTGGTTCAATCGTTCCGTGGCGCTTTGCGACCAGTAGATCTGCGATCGAAGCAACGGGTTCTCGATGCGAAGATAGCTCCCCTCCCGCGCCACGATGCCGGACGCAACGAGTTCCTCAAGTGCCATGGGAACGCGCAGAGAACCTTGAAGCACGGCGCTCTCGCTGCTGAGGAACGCTGACGACAGCCGCTGAAGCAGCCCCCGCATTTCGGTTGCGATCGGGCCGGAATCGTCGTCCACCGATGTGGTGATGTGCGGCCCGCGAAGCGGGAGGATCAGAGCTTCCGCGTGCAGTCGTTGGCGTTCGGTGAGCGAATGCACGATGTGTGCGAGTGCCCGGGGGTTTCCGGCCGACGACGAGACAACGATTCGTGACACTGCCGCATCGATATGCGGGCCGACGAGCGCCGTGATGAGTGCGAGAGCCTCGGAAGCGTTGAGTGGCGCAAGCGTCAGGCGGGTCAGCGAGGCGAGCGGCCCGGCACTCGGGTCGGACGACATGGTGCCGACCAGACGAAGCCCGCTTCCGTTCAGACGCCCGGCAACCATCGCAAAAACGATCTGGCTGGGGGAATCCATCAGGTCAACGTCGTCGACGAGAAGAAGAGTCGGGGTGCGGGTGGCCGTGTGAATGAAATCGAGAATCTCCGCGGTCACCGTCTGAATCTGACCGCCCCAGCCCGGGGACTGCAGGAGGCGCCGCGACAGCCCCGTCGCCGCCGGGTGGGAGAACGAGGTGACGATGGTCGACAGGCCCGACAGCGGAATGCTCGACTCGGCCGGGTTGATTCGAACCCGGAACACCGCGGAGTTGATTTGTGCCGCAGCGTTGGCGAGAACGGTGCTCTTTCCCGTTCCCGGCCCGCCGACGATCAGCAGGGCATCCTCCGGCGCGGTTTCGGCGAGGTCCTTGATTCGGGCAACTGCATCCGCCCGGATCATCGGTCGGACCCGGCGATCGGCAGGCGCGAACTGGCCGGCGAGCGTGGGGTGTTCGGGGAGTTCCGGCTGGGTATTCGCCGGTTCTCAGAATGCGCATTCATGTTGTGCCACGATTCGGGTCGCGGTGACGGGTTCCCTCTCGCCAGAGAGGGGTGTTCGATGTCGCAAGTGACACAGGATGCCGCTCGCGGCGTTTCGCTGACTCGGGTGAAGCCAGTAAAAGCGAGAGCCGATGCCAACCTATTCCGAAACTCGAAAAACTATGCCCCCAATTTGGGGGGTGTCGTCAAACGAACAGAAAAAGCACGAAGCCGATCAGCGGAAACGTGCCCTGAATGAGCGCCGCCCGCAGATAGCGGCGACCAGTGGTGGTCAGAACGAGCGCCGCCAGCACCATTGAGCCGGTCGAAAAGAACACGAGTGCGGCACCAGCCTGCGGTTGGTTGGTGAGCCAGAGGAGCAGGCCGAGCGCTGCGCCGGCCGCGAGGAACAGGTTGTAAAAGCCCTGGTTGTACGCCATCGGACGTGTCGTGTCGGCATCCGCTTGGCTGGCCAGACCGAATCGCTTCCAGATGCTCGGACGCGTCCACCAGATGCTTTCCATCATGAAGATGTAGACGTGCAGCACAGCTGCAAGGGCGACGAACACGGTGGCGACGATGATCATGCCAGAAGTGTACGACCTGGCCGCGTCGTCGGGCAGGCGGATGCCCCGGTCGACTCAGGCGTTCACGTCGACGACCGTGCGACCGTGCACGTCTCCGGAGAGAATGCGCCGAGCCGCGCCGAAGGCCGCGTCGAGCGGGATCACGTGTGTGATCTCCTCGAGCCGGGTGACGTCGATTTCCTCCGCCAACAGCTCCCACGCTTCTGCGCGAAGCGCCGTCGGGGCGTCGACGGAATTGATTCCGGCGAGGATCACCGCTCGCAGGATGAACGGCAGCACGGTGGTCGGTAAATCGGCACCCTGCGCCAGCCCGCAGGCGGCAACGACCCCGCCGTAGTTGGTCTGCGCCAGGGCGTTGGCGAGAGTTGCGCTGCCGACCGAATCGACAACCGCCGCCCAGCGCTGCGTCTGCAGCGGTTTGCCGGCCTCGGCGAGATCGGCCCGGTCAACGAGCTGGGTTGCCCCGAGCCCGTGCAGAGAGGCGCCGAGTTCAGCACCGCGACCGGTTGACGCGTGTACCTCGAAGCCACGCCCGGCGAGCAGTGAGATCGCGACAGAGCCGACCCCTCCGGCCGCACCCGTTACCAGCACCGGGCCGGACTCCGGCGTCACTCCCTGCCGTTGAAGGGCCATCACCGCGAGCATGGCCGTGAATCCTGCCGTTCCGATCGCCGCCGCCCGCAACGCGGTGAGACCTTCCGGGAGACGAACCAGAGCGGTCCCATCGACGCGGGCGCGCGCGGCCAAACCACCGTGCAGGCGCTCGCCGAGTCCCGCCCCATTCTGGATGACGGTGTCGCCGACTTTCCACTCCGGGTGTGCGCTGTCGGTGACGACGCCGACGATGTCGATACCGGCGATCAACGGCCACGTGCGCACGACGCCCGGCTTGCCGCAGAGAGCAAGGCCGTCTTTGTAGTTGATGCTCGAGAACTGAACGTCGATGGTCACGTCGCCCGGTGCGAGAAAGCCGTCATCGACCAGTCGGAGCTCAGCCGTCTGCCGGGTGACGCCACCGGCATCCGTCTCGGTGTCAACAACAAGGGCCCTGAACTGTGACGTCGAACTCATGCGCTCAGCCTAGGTGGAGCGTGGGTCGCAGGCACGAGTGCGCCTCGCCGCCGTCGCAGCAAACGTGACGTGACCTGGCGGCTCCCCATAGACTCCGCTGAAGGGAACGCATCACATAGACGGGGAACAGATGGACCAGCTGCCAGGGGAATACCCTCAAAATTCGGCCGAATCAGTGCCACCGGTGGGGCCGCCGACAGCGACCCCGGAGTCTACGCCGGCGGCGACCGACACCAAGCCTTTCTTCTCGCGGCCGGGAGCGATTCTGGGCGGCGCGCTCGTCGTCGGCCTCGTCGGCGGATTTCTGGGAGGGTATCTCGGCCAGCTGGCCGGTGGGAACGGAACTCCGACCTCGTCGGGAACCTCGGTCGGAAACCCTGGCGGCTCCACCGTCACCGGTTTCTGTGACGCTGAGGCGGTGGCAGCCAAGGTTCTTCCGGCGATTGTCACGATCAACGTGGTCAGCGAGGCCGGCGGTGGGGTGGGCACGGGCTCGATCATCCGCGACGATGGCTACATCCTGACGAACAATCACGTCATTGCGGATGCCGCGAACGGCGCCACAATCATCGTCACGTTCAGCAACGGCCAGCAGGTGCCCGCCACCTTGGTCGGACGCTCACCGCAGGCCGACATCGCTGTCGTGAAGGTCGACGTCGGCACGAAGCTCCCGGCCGTTGTCGCCGGCGACTCGGACACGCTCAATGTCGGGCAGCCGGTTGTCGCCCTCGGGGCTCCGCTTGGATTGTCAAGCACGGTCACCGCCGGAATCGTGAGCGCACTCGGCCGCGATGTGCCGGTGCCGAACGATGAAGGAGGCACTGCGCTTCTCGCCGGAGCGATCCAGACTGACGCAGCCATCAACCCGGGCAACTCGGGCGGTGCGCTGGTCGACTGCGACGGCGCACAGATCGGCGTGAACTCCGCAATCGCGACTGTTCCGAACGCCGCAGGGCAAGCGGGTGGCGGAAGCGTCGGCATCGGCTTCGCGGTTCCGGTCAACCTGGCGATGTCGCTGGCCACCCAGATGATCGAAACCGGAAAGGTGTCGTACCCCTACTTCGGCATGCAGGTCGTCGCGATCCCTGCCGATGTCGCAGCGAAGTTCAACACCGAGCCCGGGCTCTTCGTCGAAGGGGTCACCCCCGGTGGCCCGGCGGAACAAGCGGGCATCCAGACGGGCGACATCATCACCTCGATTGACGGCCAGTCCGTCTCCGACGCCGCGGTACTGACGCGGGTGAAACTGACGAAGCAGGTCGGGGACACCGTCGAGGTCACGTACCTGCGCGGCACCGAGCAGGGCACCACGACGGTCACGCTCGGCGCGACGCCGTAGCGGCAGCACGAGCGTTCAGGGGTCGGGGCCGAATGGTCCCGGCCCGGTCGTCATTGTCGCGCGGCATCCGCTTCACAAAGCACACGAACCTATACTTCGACCATGTCCCCGCCACCGCGCGTCCTTGTCGCCGAAGACGACATTCGGCTTGCGCAAATGTTGCGGAACCTCTTGGCCGGGGAGGGTTACGCCGTGACCGTCGCACACGACGGCCAGCGGGCGCTCCACGAGGGCCTCACCAACGAGTTCGATGTGCTGCTGCTCGATCGCGGCCTGCCGGCGATTGAGGGTCTTGACGTTCTGGCCAAACTACGCGCGAGCGGAGTGGTGACCCCGGTGCTGATCTTGTCGGCGCTCGGAAACTCGGCCGACCGCGTGGAGGGCCTCGACCGAGGCGCCGAAGACTATTTGTCGAAACCGTTCGACATCGACGAGTTGCTTGCCCGGTTGCGGGTTCTTCGCCGCCGGCTCGCTTCGACGGTGCCGGTGCTCAAGATTCCCGGCGGAACTCTGGACACCGGCAGCAGATCGGTCACGCGCCGCGACGGACAGATCGTCGCTCTCTCTGAACGCGAAGGGGATTTGCTCGAGCGGCTGGCTCGCCGTTCCGAGCAAGTTTTCACAAGGGAAGACCTGCTCGTCACGGTCTTCGCCGACGCCGACGATGCGGGAGTCGTCGATACCTATGTGCACTATCTGCGCAAGAAACTCGGGCGCGACATCATCGACACCGTGCGCGGTGTCGGCTATCGGCTAGGCCGGTCGGCATGAGCTCCCGTGACCTGGCCGAGTCCCAGCGTGCCGCTCGTCGGCTCGCCGTTCAATTCGCTGCCCTCATCGTCATTCTCTTCACCATCCTGGGCGTCGTCGTCTTCGCCATCGTCAGTGCGAGCCAGGCGGAGGCAACACAGCGCAGCCTGGTCGGCGCGTCGCTCATCGACTCGCCCCGCGATGCGCCGCCCGGAGTGTTCGTTGTGATCGTGAGCGACCGAGGGGTGCTGGCCTCCCCAGATCTGCCGCCCGGGCTACCCGACGAGGCAGCCATCCGCACCGTGCACAGCTCCGGTGGTGAGGTGCAGAGCACACAGGTCTTGAACGGTCAAAGCTATGCGATCCGAACTTCAGAGGGCGCGCGCGGCACGGTGCAGGTGGCAGTCAGCCTGCACGAAAGCCAAGAGGAACTTGCGCGGCTCGGCTGGGCCTTGGCCATCTCCGGGGTTCTTGCAGCGATCGCTGCGGTGTTCATCGCAGCGTGGATGGCGCGGCGGGCGATGCGCCCGTTGGCCGATGCGCTTGCTCTCCAGCGTCGCTTCGTGATGGACGCGAGCCACGAGCTCCGAACGCCTCTCACGTTGTTGAGCACCCGTGCTCAACTGCTGCGACGAGCGTTGCAGCAGGCATCCGGTGACGACGTTTCCTCGCCAACCGCGCCGGTCTCGTCCGCGTCGGCCGACGAGATCGCCGAGGCGGTGGAGGAGATCGTGCAGGATTCCCGGATTCTCACCGAGATTCTCGAGGACCTTCTCATCGCGGCAGACCCGCGTGAGGTCGCACCGACATCCCGGCTCGACCTCTGTGCCCTCGCCGACAACGCGGTGGAGTTGCAGAGCCTCGAGGCGAGCCGGCGCGGCCTCGTGCTCGTGCGTGGCGGGTCAGCCGAGCCGGTCATGATTCACGCGGCGGGGGCCTCGATCCAGCGCCTTTTCACCGCGCTCATCGCGAACGCGATCGATCATGCCAAGTCAGAGGTGCACGTTGAGGTGAGTCGCGCCGGCGGGAATGCCGTGGTTCGAGTGAGCGATGACGGTCCCGGTTTTCCGGCGGGGATGGATGCTGCGGCGTTCGAACGATTCGCGTCGTCGCGCCCGGTGTCCGATTCGCCCGGTCGTGAGCGGCACTATGGCCTCGGGCTGGCTCTCGTCGCCGAAGTGGCGTCCCGCCACGGTGGCAGCGTCACGATCGAGCCGTCCACCGGTGAACGTGGTGCCGTGGTGAAGGTGTTGCTGCGGGTCGGTTCGTAGGCGGAGTCTCCTCGCGGCGTGCGCGCTTCGCCGAGCAATGCGATGGCGTCGAGCAGTGCAATGGCGTCGAGCAGTGCAGATGGCGTCGAGCAGTGCAGATCCATAGCCAACGCCCCGAGTTCTCCCAGCCCGTCTAAGAAAGTTGGAAGAAACCTGCCGGAGTGTGGTCTCTAGAGCACGCAGAATCCGACAGGGGAGTGTCATGACCACGCACGTGATAAGCCATCGACGTCGTGAGAGCGTGAGCCCGGTCGTCACTCCTCGGCGCCTCCGCGTGCGTGGCCTCAGCGCCCCGGCCCTGCATCGTCGGGCGCTGGTGGTTCGAGCCGTGCTCACCGTCGGCCTCTGTGTCGTGCTGTTCATGTGGTGGACCAACGCCAGCCCGAATTTCGCCGCAACACCGGCGAATCTCACCACCACGATCGGCGAGTTGAGCGGCATGATCGGCGGATATCTGGTCTGCGCCCAGGTGCTGCTCATCGCCCGGATTCCCTGGTTCGAAACGTCGGTGGGCATGGACAAGCTTGTGCTCTGGCACCGTACGCTCGGCACGGCCGTTCTCCTGCTCATCGCCACGCACGTCGGATTCATGATCCTCGGCGGGATGCTTCTCGACAATTCCACGCCATGGGCCGAAGTCGTCACCATCCTCACCAACTACCCTGACATGCTGACCGCTCTCATCGGCACGATCGCCTTCTTCGCGGTGGGGCTCAGCAGTGCGCGGCTGCTGCGGAATCGCCTGTCGTACGAAGCCTGGTACTGGCTGCACCTGACGACCTACGTCGCCATCTATTTGACCTTCCTGCACCAGATCAGCGCTGGCGTGCACTTTGTGGGTAACCCGCAGAATCGCGCAGTCTGGATCCTGCTCTACCTCGGCACGGCGGCCGCGATCCTCACCTGGCGCGTCGTTCTTCCGGCCGTCGCGGCCTGGCGTCAGCGGCTGCGCGTCGACCGCGTCGTGATCGAGAACTCGGGGACGACGAGCGTGTGGTTCAGCGGAAAACGAGTCGATGAGCTCGGCATCCGTGCAGGAAACTTCATGCTCTTCCGGTTCCTCTCCTGGGGACACCTGCTCACCGCACACCCCTACTCCATCTCGCGCATTCCGCAGGCCGGGGTGCTGCGCATCACCGTCGGCGCGCTGGGCGATCACTCGCGACGCATCCGTGAACTGCGCCCGGGAACGCTCGTCTTCGCCGAAGGGCCGTTCGGGCACTTCACGGCCGATCGCGCCGGCCGCACGAAGATTCTGCTCATCGCGGGTGGTGCGGGAATCGGCCCGATCTGCGCGCTGGCCGAGGAATTGACCGCCCGCGGCCACGCGGTGATCGTGGTCTACCGTGCTCATTCGGTCGAGCACCTCGCGTTGTTGCCCGAACTCGCGCTGATGCCCGGTCTGCGAGTTGTTCCCGTGCTCGGCCGACGGAGCCAACTGGGCTACGACCCGCTCTCCGCCCCGGCGCTCGCGGGGCTCGTTCCCGACATGAGGGAGCGGGAGGTCTTCATCTGCGGGCCCGCCGGGCTCGCAATGCAGATGGAATCGGTGCTTCGCACCCTCAAGGTTCCGCGGCGTTTCATTCATCGAGAGGAGCTGAGCCTGTCATGAGACTGAAGAAGTGGCGCGGCACCCTGCTGTTTGCCGTGATCCTGACCACGATGGGACTCACCATCGGCCTGAAGCTCTACGGTGCGGCCGACCTGGCGGGGGCATCGGCTCCGGGCACGACGACGTCGGCAGGCGTTGGAGTGCCGGCGACCCCGCAGCCGGCGACCGGTCCGGCGAGCGGTCCGGCCAGCGTAGCGGTACCGAGTGCGGAGGCTGCGGCACCGACGCCGGCGGCCCCCTCCGGTGTGACCACAACGATCGACGGACAGGTGAAGCAGACCGCATACGGCCCCCTCCAGGTCTCGGTCACCTTCGTCGACGGCACCATCACCGCGGTGACCGAGCTGCAAGCTCCGAATGACCGAGGGCGCAGCGTGGAGATCAACCAGCAGGCCGCGCCGATCCTCGAGCAGGAAGTTCTCACTGCGCAGTCGGCGAATATCGACACCGTGTCTGGCGCGACCTACACCTCGGAGGGCTATGCCCAGTCGGTTCAGTCGGCGATCGACCAGCTGTGAGTCCTATCCGGTATGGAGAGACGAGTACGACAAAACGAGCGTGGAGGGACCAGCCATGAGACACCTCGAAACCGTGATGGGCATCCCGATGTCGGTCGACATCCGCGATGCCGGTGGCCACTTCGTGGCCGTACGCGCCGCGTTCGACCTGCTCGCGGCCGCCGACCGGCGGTTCAGCTCGTATCGCAACGACAGCGAGGTGAGCGCCGTCAACCGCGGCCGCCTCACACCCGATCACTACAGCGACGAGTTGCGCGAGGTGCTCGCGCTGGGCGCACGGGCTCAGCGCGCCACACACGGCGCCTTCTCGCTGCGTCTGCCGGGCCAGAAGCTCGATACCGACGGCGTTGTCAAAGGGTGGGCCGTGCAGAATGCGGCAGACCTGTTGAGCGAGGCAGGCATCCGCGACTTCTGCTTCAACGCGGGTGGCGACATTGTCGTGCGAGGAGCTCCGGAAATCGGCGCGCTGTGGACGGTGGGAGTGCGCTCGCCGTGGAAAGCCGAGACGATGCTGACGACGCTGGCCGTCACTGACTGCGCGGTCGCGACATCCGGCACCTATGAGCGCGGCAACCACATCACCGACGGGCGCACCGGTTTGATCGCGCATGAGTTGGTCAGTGCCACGGTGATCTGCGCCGACCTCTGCACCGCGGACATCCTGGCCACCGCGGTCTGTGCGCTCGGCGTCGATGGCGTCGCCTGGGCTGTCGCAAATGGGGCGGATGCGGTCGTCGCGGTCACCCTCGATGGTCGCGTTCTGCAGGCGGGTGCGGTGCCGTTCGCAGCCTCGCGGGAAGAACGCCTAGGTGACGTCCTTCTTCCAGCTGGAGAAGTAACCGGCGATGCCGGCCGCCGCCGCATACGCCAACAGCACGAGCCCGCCCTGCCACCACTCGAGTGACGCGGCCGAGCTGGGCGCGCTCGCGACGGAGAAGAAGCTGGCGCCGACCAAGGCATCGGATGCGGCACCCGGCAGGTACTGGCCGATGCCGGCGGTGACCTCGGTGAACGAGGAGGCCAGCCGCAAGAGCGGTTCGACGAATTGGGTGAAGGCGAGCACGATCACGATCGTCGCGACCTGGTTGGGCACAAGAACGCCGAGCCCGACGCCGATCGTCGCCCAGAGCGCCATCGCCAGCACGGAGCGGCCGACGAGCGCCCAGGTCGCACTGTCGGCGAGTTGCGGGTCGATGCCGAAGCCATTCATCACGAGTGCGCCGATGCCGACGGATGCCGCCAGGGCGATCGCCCCGTAGACGGCGCCGACGACGAACATGCTCGTGCCCTTCGCGCCCAACACTCCGAGCCGCCGTGGGGTGGCCAAGAATGTGGGGGTGAGGGTCTGGTGCCGGAACTCACCCGTCGTGGCAAGCGCCCCGATCAAGACCGGGAACACATAGCCGACCGACGAGGCGAAGCTGTAGATGAGCGGGGGCAAGCTGTCGACGGGCGGGGCTCCACCGGGGGAGCCGGCCGCTCCGGGACCGATGGCCCCGGTGTTGATGCCGCCGAAGAGCGCGGCGAGACCGCCGGCGAGCAGCGCAATGTAGAAGAAGAGAACGAGCGCGAGGATCCACCACATCCGCGTGGTCAGGATCTTGGCGAATTCGGCGGAAATGGAGCGCAAAAAGACGATCACAGCGAGTCACCTCCGCCGACGAGTGCAAGGAACGAGTCTTCGAGACCCGATTTCTGCCGATGCAGAATATTGAGTTCGACCCCCGCCGCGAAGGCGAGATGGCCGATTCTGCCCGGATTGGCTTCGGCGACGAGCAGGCCGGTTCGACCGAGCGCGAAGGTGAGTCCGGCGGCGGAGAGGGCGGCGCCCAGAGCGTCGCGGTCGGGGGAGTCGACGATCACCTGCGGGGCGACCTCCGAGTCGAGACTCGAGAGCGTGCCCCGATGCACCAGGTGCCCCTTGGCAATGATCACGACGTCATCAACGCTCTGCTGAACCTCGGAAAGCAGGTGCGAGCTGACCAACACCGTGCGCCCTTCGGCGGCCATGGCGCGCAGGAACCCGCGGATCCACTTGATGCCTTCCGGGTCAAGGCCGTTGATCGGCTCGTCGAGCACCAGAACGCCCGGGTCGCCGAGCAGCGCGTAGGCAAGGCCGAGGCGCTGGCGCATTCCCAGCGAGTAGCCGCCGACGCGGCGGTGGGCGTAGTCGCCGAGCCCGACCAGGTGGAGCACCTCGGTCACCCGCAAGGAGGGAAGCCCGGCGGCGATGGCGTAGATGTTGAGGTGGTTGAAAGCCGTACGGCCCGGGTGAAAACTGGCCGCCTCGAGGGCCGCACCCACCGTGGCGAGAGGTTGGGGCAGGTCACGGTAGCGGATGCCGCCGAAGGTGGCAGTTCCGCTCGTGGGAGCGACGAGGCCGAGCAGAATGCGCAGCGTCGTCGTCTTGCCCGCCCCATTCGGGCCGAGAAATCCGGTGACCTTGCCGGGCTCGACGGTGAACGACAGATCGTTGACTGCGGCGACAGTGCCGAACTTCTTGGTGATGTTGCTGAACTCGATGACAGCGCCCGTCGGCATCCGTTTCCCCCTCGATCGTTGACACCACCCTAAGGGCGGCGGACGCGGGAGCACGGGAGGCGGGGCGGGGGTGCAGGCGAACGGATGCGCGCGGCGGAGTTCGGCTTGAGGTGCGCGGCGCGGGTCGAAAACCGCGACGCCGGTTGAATCCGACCCGCGTGGCGGTTTTCAACGCGCGTGGCGTCGCGGCTACGCCTTGGGGGCGACCGCTCGTGGAACTAGCATGGCGCTATGCCAGACGAGCGGGGAGTCGCCAGCGAAACTCCGGCGAGGAGCGAAACTCCGGCGAGGCAGCCGGTGCCGGAGGAGCTGCCGCCGGAGGAGCTGCCGCCGGAGGAGCTGCAGCCGGAGGAGCTGCCGCTGCGCGAGCCCGCCAAGGTTCAGGCCGGTGGGGGGCGCTCTGCGACGAGCTCAAGGCTCGACACATTCTTCTTCATCTTTGCCGGGGCTGCCTCGGTCTGGCTGGCGGTGCTCGTGTTCGAGGAGAGCTTCTCCTGGGGCTGGGGTGTGATCTGGGTCATTGTCATCTTCTGGGTGCTCAGCGCCTACCTGGTGTTGCCGCGCCTGCACCGCATCCTCACGCGCATCTACCTGCCCGACTACTTCATCGGGCGTGCCCGAACGAGCGACGGGCTGCTCGGCGACCCGGTCAACCTCGCGCTCACCGGCGCCGAAGATCAGCTGCATCAGATTCTGGCCGAGGCCGGGTGGACCCGCGCCGACGACATCACCGCCGCCTCGACCCGACGCATCATCACATCGACACTCACCCGCCGCAGTTATGACGAAGCCCCGGTGAGCCCCCTGTTGCTCTTCGATCGCCAGCAGGATTTCGCATACCAGCAGGAGGTGGCCGGAAACCCGGCGAAGCGGCACCACGTGCGGTTCTGGCGCTGCCCGGAAGGCTGGGCGCTGCCCGGAGGCGGCCGCGTCGATTGGCTCGCCGCCGGAACCTTCGACAAGAGCGTCGGGTTTTCGCTGTTCACCCTGCAGGTCACCCACAAGATCGATGAGAACACCGACATCGAGCGTGACCACATCGTGGCCAGCCTGAGCGCGGCGGATCCTGCGGTGAGCGTCGATGTGATCCGCGACTTCTCGACCGGCTACCACTCACGCAATGGCGGCGGCGACACAATCCAGACGGATGGCGACCTGCCCGTGATCAACCTGCGCGACGTCGTGGTGACGAATCCTTCGGTGCCAGTGCCGGCATCCGCTGCACGAAAGAAGCCACAGGCCATCGTCGTCGGTGCGGCGCTGATGGGCGCCCGGGTGCTCGCCGGGCTGCTCTTCATCGGCGTGACCAGCCTGAACTGGCGGCAAGTCGCCGATTCGCTCGAGGTCGACCTCAGCCAGTCGGGGGTCACGGGCACTGCCGCACAGGATCTGGTGCTTGCGAGCGTGCTCATCGTCTACGGGGTCGCCCTGCTGGTGGAGCTCACAGTGGCCTGGTTTGTGTTCATCGGACACAACTGGGCCAGGGTGGCGGCCATGGCGATGTCGACGATCAGTATCGTGATCCAACTCGCTAGCTCGATGACCGACGGGGTGGCGATCACGCTGCGCACGACCCTACCCAGCCTGGCGATCGACATCCTGATTCTGTTGGCCCTCTCGAGCACGGCCGCGCGAACCTACGCGCGTACCCGTCGCTAGCCCGTGCCCGTACCCGTGCCCGTACCCGTGCCCGTACCGCGAGAGAGATACCTCGAGAGACCTCGCGAAAGAGATCTAGATTGCGATGGCGTGCGTGGCGCACGCAGGAGGAGACGCCTCGACACACGTGGAGCAGACCACGAGCTGCTCGCGGCAGGAGAGATCGCGGCAGTTGAGCATATTCTTGGTGGGCTGCGCACACACCGCACAGCGGCCGATGACCTCGGTGTTGTCGCTGAAATCGACAGACATCCGCTGGTCGAAGACGTAGAGCGAGCCGTCCCAGAGGCCGCCGTCGCCGTAGGCCTCGCCGTAACGCACGATTCCGCCGTCGAGTTGGTAGACCTCGTCGAATCCGCGGGCCTTCATCAGCCCGCTGAGCACCTCGCAGCGGATGCCGCCGGTGCAGTAGGTGACGACGGGCTTGTCTTTGAGGTGGTCGTATTTGCCGCTGTCGAGTTCGGCTACGAAGTCGCGCGTGGTGGCGACATCCGGAACCACCGCGTTCTTGAACTTGCCGATCTCGGCCTCGAACGCGTTGCGACCGTCGAAGAAGACCACGTCGTCGCCGCGCTCGGCGACGAGTTCGTGCAATTCGGCGGGGGCCAGCTTCGTGCCGCCGCCGCGCACGCCCGTCTCATCGACCTGTAACTCGCCGGGAGCGCCGAAACTGACGATCTCATCGCGGACTTTGACGACCAGACGCGGAAAGTCGAGGCTGAGTCCGGCCTCGTCGAGCCCCGTGCCTTCGCTCCACTTGAAATCGATGTTCTTGAATGCCGGATAGTCGCGGGTCTTGCGCACATAGCGCTTGAGCGCGGGCAAGTCGCCGCCGAGGGTTCCGTTCAGGCCATCCTTCGAGATCAGGATGCGTCCGCGGAGGCCCAGTCCCTCACAGAGGTCGCGCTGCCAGAGTCGCACGGCGTCGGGGTCGGCGAGGGGTGCGAACACGTAATAGAGCAGAATCTTCGGGATGGCCACCCCGTCATTTTACGCGGCGCTGTCTGGGTGCCGGCGGGACGCATCCTCTCTCTCGTTCGTGCCTTGTTCGGCCCGCGAGTTGGCAGAGATGGCCCGTTCACGTGTGCGGAAGGGGCTATCTCCGGCAACTCGCGACCTGGCGGAGGTTCTGGCCTAGGCTGCTGGCTAAGTAGGAGGTTGACAATGACCGATGCAGACCCGCTCGCCCGATTCGGCGTGGTGCCACTCTTCAGTCTCACGAGCAGCGACCTGACCGACGGGCAACCGTTGGCGACCGCTCAGTACGGCGCGGGGTCCGGTGGAGAGGATCGATCCCCGGAGTTGAGTTGGTCGGGGTTCCCGGCGGCCACGAAGAGCTTCGCGCTCACCGCCTATGACCCGGATGCGCCGACCGGGTCGGGATTCTGGCACTGGGCGGTTTTCAACATTCCAGTCTCGGTGACGGCGCTGGCCGCCGGCGCCGGCAGCCCGAGAAGCCGGCTGTTGCCCGCCGAGGCGACGACCCTCCCGAACGAGACGCGACAGAGCAGCTTCGTCGGGGCCGGCCCGCCGGAGGGAACTGGGGTGCACGGCTACCAGTTCATCGTGCATGCGGTGGATGTGCCCCGCCTTCGGATCGATCCGGAGTCGACGCCCGCCGTCTTGGGGTTCAATCTGCACTTTCATACGCTTGCACGTGCGGTGCTGACCGGAACCGGGGAATTCAGTCCGGGCCGCGGTCGCTGAACCGCGCTGACCCTCGCCGGTCGCCGCCCGTTCCCAGCTTCAGCGGGGTCTCCTCTCAGCGCCTGCACGGATGCGAGTCGTATTGTTGAGGGAATGTCAGAAATGCTTCTCGCCCCACTCCTTGCTCCCGCAGCACCCCGCACTCCGTCAAAGTGGACGGGTTTGTCACGGGTTCCGGTGTGGGCGTGGAAGGCGCTGATGCTGCGGCTTGAGCCCGGAGAACTGCACAAGTTCAACGCGGAGCCGATCGACACCGTCGACTACCACTTCGACATCGACTACGTGGGTGACGGCATCCGTGATCACAAGCTTGACGTTCTGGTTCCGCACGATCTGACCGAGCCGCTTCCCGTCTACATCTACTTTCACGGCGGTGGCTGGACGTCGGGCGACAAGGCCCCGCTCACCAAGTACGCCGCCAGTCAGGCGCAGGACGGCATGGTCGTCGTCAACGTCAACTACCGCATGGCCGGCCGCTTTCACTTCAAGCACATGCTCGAGGACGGAAACTCGGTGCTCGACTGGGTGGCGCGCAACATCGCCGAGTTCGGTGGGGACGCCACGCGCATCATCCTTGGCGGAGACTCGGCCGGCGGGCACATTGCCGCGCTCCTGACCGCGACGGCCTTCGACGACGACCTCGCCGCTCACTACGATATCCGCCCTCAGGTCGACAAGCAGCACCTGCGCGGACTCGTGCAGCACTGCAGCATGGCCGACTTCTCGGTGATCTTCGACCGCGGCTTCATCCTCAGTCGCAATTTCTTGCGGATGCTGATTCCAGGCGGCGGTCGCGGACAGTCGCTGAAGGCGGCCTCCCGGTTCTTGTCCCCGATCGAATGGCTCGACAAGGGATTCCCTCCCGTGTTCCTGACCACATCGGAACGAGACTTCTTCTACCAGTCGAACATGAACTTCGTCGAGGCGATGCGCCGGCGTGCGCTTCCCATCGACACCTTGATCTACTCGCGCGACCGGGTGAATGCCAAGCACACCTGGCAGCAGGATTCGAAGCATCCTGAATCGCAGGAGGTCTACCGGCGTCTCGGCGTCTTCGTGCGTCGTGTGGCCGCCGGCCCTTCAGCTGCGTTGTCGACCGCCGCGCAGCCGGCCTAGGACTTCGCGCCGGTAACGGCCAGCACGCCACCGAGGCCGATCATCATGACGCCGCCGGTCGCCGAGAGGCCTTCCATGCGCTTCGGTGATTTGGCGAACCAGTCGCGTGCGGAGCCGGCGGCCAGCGCCCAGACGCTGTCGCCCAGCAGGGCGAGCACGACGAAGACGAGCCCCAGCGTTGCAAGCTGCATCGGCACGGCGCCGGCCTGGTAGTCGACGAACTGCGGCAGCACGGCCACGAAGAACACCAGTGACTTGGGGTTGGTCACGCCGACCACGAACCCTTCGGCGAGCAGACGCCACTTCGACTTGCGGGTCACGCTGACCCCGATATCGGTGGCGGCCGTGCGTCGGTGGCGGATGGCCTGCACTCCGAGGTAGACGATGTAGGCGGCACCGGCGAACTTGATGATCGTGAAGAGCACGATCGATTGGGTGACGATCACGCCGAGGCCGAGCGCAACGGCAGCGACAGCGGGCAGCAGGCCGAGCGCGTTGCCGAGCACACTGAGAAAGCCGCCGATGCGGCCGAGAGCCAACGAGCGCCCGATCACGAAGAGCACTGACGGGCCGGGAAGTGCGATGAGCGCGATGGATGCCAGTGAAAAGGCCAGAAGGTTGGTCAAGGGAACCATGGCAGAACGTTACTCCACCTTCGGATTCTCGTCACGCATCCGCTCCGCTCGGGACCTTCTCAGAAATCGAGCATCGCCAAGTCGCGCCGGAACTGCTTGACTGGCGTTTCGAGTACCGCTGTCATTGACGCAGTCGTCAGTGGCGATGATCGTCTCGAGAGTGAGGGGAGATCATGACCAACGTCACGACCGACGACGCCGCCCAGCCGGTGATCTACAAAGGGTTGGCCGGTGTTCCGGTTGACTACACCGCGATCTCCAAGGTGAATTCCGAGACGAATTCGCTGCTCTACCGTGGCTACGCCGTGCAGGATCTCGCGGCGAACTGCAGTTTCGAGGAGGTGGCCTACCTGCTCTGGCAGGGGGAACTGCCCGATGAGCGGCAGCTGGCCGAGTTCGAGACCCGTGAGCGAACGCTCCGGCACCTGGACCACGTGGTGCGCCGGGTGATCGACGAACTTCCGACGACCGCGCATCCGATGGACGTCTTGCGCACCGCGGTCAGCGTGATCGGCGCGCGTGACCCCTCTGCGGCGGATGCTTCGCCCGAGGCCAACCTGGACAAGGCGATGCGTCTCTACGCCCAGTTGCCGTCCATCGTGGCCTACGACCAACGGCGTCGTCATGGCCTGGATCTGGTCGAGCCGCGTGATGACCTCAGCTATTCGGCGAATTTTCTGTTCATGGTCTTCGGTGAAGTCGCCGATCTCGAGGTGGTGAACGCCTTCGATGTGTCGATGATTCTCTATGCCGAGCACTCGTTCAACGCCTCCACCTTCACCGCCCGGGTGATCACCTCGACACTGTCCGACCTCTACTCAGCCGTGACCGGTGCGATCGGTGCGCTCAAGGGCCCCCTGCACGGTGGCGCGAACGAGGCGGTCATGCACACCTTCGAGGAGATCAAGACTGCCGACCGGGTGAGCGCCTGGCTCGACGACGCCCTCGCGAACAAGCACAAGATCATGGGCTTCGGCCACCGGGTGTACAAGCACGGTGACTCTCGAGTGCCGACCATGCGCGCCTCGATGGAGTCGATGCTCGTGCACTTCGACCGACCCGATCTGCTCGATCTTTATGTCGAGTTGGAGGCCGAAATGGGCGCGCGCAAGAACATCCAGCCCAATCTTGACTACCCGGCAGGCCCGACCTATCACGTGATGGGATTCGACACTCTGACCTTCACCCCGCTCTTCGTCGCGAGCCGGGTGGTCGGCTGGACCGCGCACGTGATCGAGCAATTGGCCGCCAACGCGTTGATTCGCCCACTGTCGGTCTACAACGGGGTGCCGCAGCGGGAGTTGCCGGCGCGGGAACGGCAGGAGTAGCTCGGGAACGGCAGGAGTAGTCAGGCCGGACCGGTGATCGAGAACGTGCGGTGATTGAGCGCGCTTATTGGTGGAGGAGCGTGCGGCAGCGAGCGACTCGAGACCGCCGCACGGGTTACCGGCTCAGTTAGAACGGCGGGGTTCCGTCGTCGGGGAGCGTGCTGGGCCCGATGCGGTGTTCGGGTTCGGTCGTGTAGAGGTGGCCGGTCGGTGAGGTCCAGGTGATGGTGCCGGTGTCGTCTTGCACGTAGGTCCAGCCGATTTCGTGTTTGTCGCGGTGGTTCTTCGGGCAGAGTGAGGCCAGGTTGGTGAGGTTCGTTTCGCCGCGGTGGCCGTTCTCCCAAAACGGGATCGAGTGGTCGATGTCGCAGTCCGCGGCGGCCCGGCTGCACCCGGGTGACCGGCAGGTCGCGTCCCGGAGCCGCAGTGCCGCCCGCAGGTCGGCCGGTGGGGTGTAGCGGTCGCGGCCGACGGAGAGGAACGCCCCGGTTTCGGGGTTGGTGAGCACCCGCAGCCAGCCGGGTGCGCTGCCGGCAAGTTCCCGGGCGGTGTCGAGGTCGATCGGCCCGTACCCTTCGAGCACCGGGGGTTCGTCGCTGCGGCCGAGCAGGGTCAACGCGGGGACCAGGATCACGACGTCCGCCTTGATGCCGCGGCGACGCTTCCGGCGGCTCCGGCCGGTGCCGGTTGCCGCCGCGTCATCCCCGGCGCCGTCGTCGTCGGTTTCGTTCCCGTCATCGCCATCGTCGGCCGTGTCCCGGTCGAGGATCAGGTCGGCGAGCACATCCGCCTTCAACTGGGTGAGGGTGCGCGGTTCGTCCGCCCGTTGCAAGCCGCGGGCGGTGTTGGTCAGCCGGGTGCAGATTGCCTGCGCCTGCCCGGCGGGCAGGAACGCGTTGAGGTAGGCCATTCCGTCGGCGGCCGGTTCGAAGAACACCGCCCGGTCCGCGACACTTTTCTGATGCCGGGCCGTGATCGATTCCGGGTCCAACCGCTCCCGGGCCTTGCGGGTCTTCTGCGCGAACCGGGACACGATCAGGTTCCCGGCACCGGGCAACACCGCCTTCTCCAGCGCGGCCCGGTCCTCCGGACTGAGCGTGAACGTCTGGTCGGCCAGCACGGTGGCGTGCCGGTAACTGATCTGCCCGGCCTGCAACGCGGCGAACGTATCCGGCAGCGAGTGAATGAGCGCCTGGCCGATCGCGATCTGCGTCTCCATCGTGCGTTCCGGCACCCGCAACGCGCAGGCGAGTTCGGTCACGAGTACTCGCCGGTTCGCCCAGCGCTGCCGCAGGGTCGACTCGGTCACCGGGAGGGTGGTCAGGTTCTCGCTCATAAGCCGTGCCCGGTCGATGGCGACGGCGGTCTCGGCGGCCAGCACGGCCTGCCTGCGGTGCAGTTCGGCGACGAGATCGACCTGTTCGCCGAGACGATCCAACAACGGGTTCATACCCTGAAGTCTTCCAGGCACCACCGACATCGCACCGACACGAAAGGCCTGTTGACCGGGGGTTGTGGACAACTTTCAGAACCGGCGCCTGTGGAGGACGGGTCGACGAGAGGGCCGAGTCTGAAGGCCGGGTCACGGGGTCTCGACAGGCTCGACCACCGTCGCGGCACGTGCCCGCGAAGCCAGCGCGGGCTATCCCGCTGGGCGCGCAGTAGACACCGCGCCCACGGGGATACCCCGCGCCCAGATCGGGTAACGGCTTCAAGGTCAACTCACGCGGTCTCGACAGGCTCGACCACCGAGCTCGACCACCGAGAGGGGAGCACTGGCGCGTCAGCCCGAGGGCCGCCGCCGTTGTCGAGACCCTGCAATTTCGTGGGCGACGCACGGCGGATGTCTGTGGCAGACGGCAAGAGACGTGCCGTCTGCGAGCGCTGGCCCTAGCATCGCAGAGTGCATATGTTCTTCCGAACCCTCCTTCACATGTTCCTCTCGCGATTCGGCCCGCGCCTGGGCCGCTATGACGTGGCCCGCACCAAGTTCGTCACCCTGCCCACCGACCAGGACATCCTGCGCCACATGAACAACGGCGTGTACCTGTCGATCATGGACGTCGCCCGCTTCGACATGCTGATGCGCAACGGCGTCTGGGATATCTTCAAGCAGCGCGGCTGGTACCCGGTCGTGGTCAGCGAGACGATCAGTTTTCGGAAGTCCTTGCAGATGTGGCAGAAGTTCACCATCGAGTCGCGCATCCTCGGCTACGACGCGAAGGCCGTCTACGTCGAGCATCGATTCGTGCGCCCGGATGCCGACGGCAAGCCCGAGATCTATGCGCAGGGTTTCATCCGTGGCCGGTTTCTGAAGCGCGGCGGCGGAGTCGTCACGATCGACGAACTTCTCGATGCGGTCGGTGAGCCACCCGAGTCGGTGACGGTTCCGGAATGGCTGCTCGAATGGAGCGATGATGTCACATTGCCTCCGACGCGTGCCGCGGCGCCGAGCGTCTGGAACTAGGCCCGTCTGAAACTAGGCCGACTTGCTCGGAACGATGAGTTCCTTGTAGTACTGCGCATGGGCCGGGTAGTAGTGCTCCCACTCGGGCAGCGGTGCACCGGCCCTGGCCGCAATAAGCCGGTCGAGGTAGTAGTCCCAGCCCGGTCCGACCGTCGCGGCCTCCGCTGGGGTGCGCAGTCGCTGACCGAGGGTCAGGGTGGTCATATGGGCACCTTCGACCAGGTGCACCAGCAGCCGCCAGGCGTCATCCCCGGTGCCGAAGTCGCACGAGAAACGGTGCGGCGCGTCGCACTCCAGAATGCTCACGTACTCCCAGGCGGCATCGTCTTCGGCCGTCATCAAGAATTTGACGGCCCCGGTGATCGGGGAGCCCGTGTACGTTCCGATCCACTTCTCGAGCTCAGCCGGATGGGTCACGCTCCACCAGACATCCTCGATCGGTGCCTGAAACAACCGGTCGAGCATGAGATAGAGCCCATCGGGGCGGTGGGACAGGCGTCCGGTTGGCTTGGTTGACATTGCGACCTCCACAGTGAGCGGAACACGAGTCGACTCTGCGGTCGACTACTTCGAGGCTAAGCCTCTTTGCCCTGCGGGGCCAGAGAAATCGCCCGTGTGCGGTGAGCCGTCAGGAGCGAATCGCGGCCAGTCGCATCCGCAAGCCGGCGACGAAGCACGAGCGAGGGCTGTGGGATTGCCATTTTTTGCTCATGAACTTCAGAGTCATATGAGCCTGAAGTTCATTAGCGAAAAAGGCACCCCTCCGCGACGCGAGGCTGTTCATTCGACGAGATCAGGAATCTTCCGGGCCGCCAGGCGTTGGGTGTGATGATCCCCTTCGAAAGGAACCCCATGACAGTTGTCGTCACCGGAGCCACAGGCCAGCTCGGTCGTCTCATCGTCAAATCGCTTCTCGCCCGTGGAGCAGAGCCGACAAGCATCGTGGCGGCCGGACGCCAGGCCGACAAGCTTGCCGCACTGGCCGAACTCGGGGTCGCGACGGCGAGCATCGACTACTCTGACGAGGCGAGTTTGGCCGCAGCATTCGCCGGTGCCGACACCGTGATGCTGGTCTCCGGCAGCGAGCTGGGTCAGCGCGTCGCTCAGCACGCCGCGGTGATCGCTGCAGCGGAGGTGGCCGGAGTCAGCCGCATCGTCTACACGAGCGCCCCGCGGGCCGACACCTCCACCCTCGTCCTGGCCCCTGAGCACAAGGCGACCGAAGCACTGATTCGAGCCTCGGGTCTCGACTTCACCATCTTGCGAAACGGTTGGTATTCCGAAAACTACCTCGGCATGCTCGACCAGTCCGACGCCAGCGGTGAGATCTCCGTGAGCGTTGGTGACGGCCGGGTCGCCAGCGCCAGCCGGGCGGATTATGCGGATGCTGCGGCGGTTGTGCTTCTCGGCGAGGGCCACTACGGCGCCGTCTACGAGCTCTCGGGAGACGTGGCCTGGAACTTCAGCGACCTCGCCGCCGCATTCAGCGACATTCTCGGGCGCGACATTCCGTTTCGAGCGATCAGCACGGACGAGCACATCGAGGAGATGACGGCCGCCGGTCTGCCGCCAGAAGCCGTGCAGTTCATCGCGGTTCTCGACGCCAACATCCGTGACGGCGTGCTTGCCGAGACCTCGGGTGACCTCGCCCGGCTGATCGGTCGACCGACGACACCGCTCCTGCAGGGACTGCGCACGGCCAGAGGCATACTGGTCGGATGAGCCCTGCCGCAGTCCCGTCTGGCCTGAGTCTTCTCGATCCCGCGTTCGAACGCTGGGATCTGACGCCAGACGGGACGCCGTTCACGACGCCCAGCAGCCTGCTTGCGCCGGTGCGCCGTGCCGACGGCACCCCGGCCATGCTCAAGCGGGCACTCGTGGCGGAGGAGGAGCGCGGCAATCGGGTGATGGTGTGGTGGAGCGGTGCGGGTTCCGCTGCAGCTGCGGTGTTCGAACACGACGATTCGACGATTCTGCTTGAGCGGGCGACGGGGCGGCGATCGCTGGCGGCGATGGCCGAGGGCGACGACGATGCGGCCACCCGCATCCTGTGCCAGACCATTGCTCGACTTCACTCGACGTCGATTCCGGCGCAGCTCCCGGGCTCGCCGCGTGTGACGAGTGGGTTGCCGACGCTCACCGAATGGTTCGCCGATCTGCTCAATCACGGCGAGCAGCGCGGTGGCGTCGTTGCTCGGGCGGCGGCCGACGCGCGCGTGTTGCTGGCGGATCAGCGCCGAACCGTCGTGCTTCACGGTGACGTGCATCATGGCAACGTGCTCGACTTCGGCGCTGCCGGGTGGTTGGCGATCGATCCGAAAGGCATCGTCGGCGACCCGGTCTTCGACTATCTCAACTTGTTCTGCAACCCGACGCCAGAACTGGCGGTGCGGCCCGGACGGGTGGCCGGGCAACTGCCAGCGGTGGCGGATGCGGCGGGGTGCGACCCCGAGACGCTGTTGCGCTGGTTGCGCGCCTGGTGTGCGCTCTCGGCGACCTGGAGTGAACTCGACGGGCTTCCCGCCGATCACGTGCTCGCGGTGGGCGCCGAAGCGGAGCGCTTGCTTGGTAACCGGTGATCGAGCCTGTCGAGATCTGGTGAGCCGATCTTCAACCGATACCCGGCTTCAGAGGTCGGCCTGCATGGTCTCGACAAGCTCGACCAACGGGAAGGCTCGACCAACGGGAACGCTAGACCGCCGCGTCAGTTCGAATGCCGAAGAGCGGATGCGCCGGCGTGCTTGAGGCCAGCTCCGTGAAGCCGAGCCGGCGGTAGAACGCAATCGCCGCGACGTTGGTCGGTGCGACTCCGAGGTGCACCGCCCCGACGCCGCGCTCGCGCAGCGCGGCGAGAATTGTTCGGATCAGCTCCCGGCCGAAGCCCTGCCCCTGCAGCGAAGGCATCAGGTTGATGTGCAGGTGGGCCGGAAACTCGTCGAGCTCGGCGATGAGCATGTTCTCGGGGCGATAGCCGCGGTCGGTCATCTCCTCGGCGACGCTCAGCACGGAGCCCGTCGGTTCGGTGCCCTGCTGGTCGGTGCCCGACTGCCCAGCCGCCGCCGGGCGCGCGTGACGTTCGGCAAATCCCGGCAGCCATTCGGCGCGGTAGCGCTCGATGAACCGTCGGGTATCGGCGGTGGCAACCACGTAGCCCTCGACCCTGCGGTCGGTGTCGACGACGAACGACAGCTCCGGTTCAAGTGCGAGGTACGGCCCGACGTAGATCTCGGCGACGACCGTGTCGTCGAGGTACAGACCGGTGGCGTCGGTGCCGGCATTGCCGGTGAGCAGGCAGACGCGGTAGGCATCCGCCCGATCCTCAGCACGGGCGAGACGGATGCGGCCGGCTGGCCGGGTCAGTGAGGTGACGACTGCTCGCTGCGTTCGAGGGTGCCGATTGTGTTGTCGTCGGCGTCGTGGAGCGTCATCGTTGACCCGTTCACCGTGCCGGTGGTGGCGAGGTTCAACCAGGTGTCGACGCCTTCGCACGCCATCATGGTCGAGGCGAGTTCGCTGAACTCGACGGTGTCGCCGTCTTGAGTCCAGGTGCCCATCAGGCGGTTGCAGCCGTCGGTGCCACTCAGCGCGCCGCCCTCGGCCAGGTCGAGCGACGGCTCGCCCTGCACGTCGACCTTGCCCCAGGAACCCGTCGCATCGTCACCGGCGCCGCCGGCGTTCGTGGCGCAGCCGCTCAGCGCGAAGGCGAGGGCGGCGATGGCGGTCAAGCTCAAAACTTTGCGCATGTGAAGGATCCCCAATCGAAGTGACGCCTTGCCGTGCTGATCATCCGCAACGGCTCACAGTCAGACCTGTTCGTTGTAACTTACACCGGGCATCCGGCCGATGTCTCGTGGCGCGACGCCTACGCGCCGGCGACGGCCGGTGCGGCCACCCGGGCCACCGCATCCGCCAACGCCGCACGCACGGCGAGAACGCCGGGGCGGTCCGCGCTCGAACGCCGCGCCGAGGTGAAGACCGTGCGCTCCGGGCGACCCGGCAGATCGACGAGGTGCACGCTCGGCCGGGCACCGGCCCAGACGAGGTCGGGCAGGATGCCGACGGCATTGCCCGATTCGATCAGCCGGATGTGAGCGATCAGGTCGGCGGTCTCGAAGCGCACGTCGGGCTCGAAGCCGGCCGACCGGCACAGCTGCATCGCCCAGTGCCTGGAGGCGGTGTCGGCCGGCTCCATCACCCAGGGAAGAGTCGCCGCGTCGGTGAGGGAGGTGACCGGGCGGGACGTGTGAGCGGGCGTCTCCGGCCGAGTCGCCGCGGGCGAGACGGCGAGCCGGAGCGCATCCGTCGCCAGTGGAACGCGGTCGAGATCGGGCCGAAGCTGACGGGTGGTGCCGGGGTATTGCTCGGCGATGACCAGGTCGAAGTCGCGGGCCGAGACCTCGAACAGGCCCAGCTCCGGCTCTCGCTCAGTGATTTCGACGCGCAGATCGGGGTAATCGGTGGCGAGCAGGGTGAGTGCCTGCGGGATGACGGCGTGCGCGGCCGACTGGAAGACGGCGACGCGTACGGTTCCCGACACGGTGGTGAGGGACGCCGTCACCTCGGCCTCGGCGAGTTCGAGTCGCTCGAGCACGAGCGCGGTGTGCGCCACGAGGATCTCGGCCTGCGGAGTGAGCTGCACGCGCCGACCGACCTTCTGCAACAGCGGAACGCCGACCTCTTTCTCGAGCAGGGCGAGCTGCTGCGAGACGGCCGAGGGGCTGTAGGCGAGGGCGTCGGCGACGCCGGCGAGCGTGCCCCGGATCTTGAGTTCGCGCAGCAGGCGCAACCGTCGCACATCAAGCATCGTCGCTCGCTTTCTTGCCGCACGGGGCGCGGCCTCCTGGTCGGATGCGACGCTGTGACCAGCGCCGTGACATCCATCAATTCTGCTAACCATTATCGTTCAGAAAGATTCGCTTTTGCTTCATGAATGAGGGCGTCAGACTGAGATCAGCACCGCCCTACCCGCTGCCTCAGAGCAGACTCAGCGAACGAAAGACTAACCTCGTGACCATGACCAATCCCACTGTCCCCGCCCAGAAAGACCTTGCTACCGAGGTCGTTGCCCTGGTGCAGAAGTGGCTCGCTGAGAGCGCTGAGATTCCCGCCGACGCCTCGGCCGAGCGGCTGGCCGGCGTGCTCAAAGACCCGAACGGCCTCGACTTCACGGTCGGCTTCGTCGACGGTGTGATGCGCCCCGAAGACGTGATGGTCGCGGGCTACAACCTGCAGCAGGTGGCGAAGAAGGCTCCCGCCTTCCTTCCCTCCTATATGCGCGGAGCCATTGGCCTCGGCGGAGTGATGGGTCCCGTGCTGCCCTGGGTGGTCATCCCCGCCGCACGCACCGTGCTGCGCCAGATGGTCGGTCACCTCGTCGTCGACGCCACCCCCGACAAGCTCGGCCCCGCGATCGCGAAGCTGCGCGAGGGCGGCAACCGTCTGAACATCAACCTGCTCGGCGAAGCCGTGCTCGGCGAGAAAGAGGCTCTGCGACGCCTCGAAGGCACCCGCGCCCTGCTCGCCCGCAACGACGTCGACTACGTCTCGATCAAGGTCTCGTCCATCGCCAGCCAGCTGTCGATGTGGTCATTCGACGAGGCCGTCGACCGCGTCGTCGAGCGGTTGACCCCGCTCTACCGCCTGGCTGCCGCGGCATCGACGCCCAAGTTCATCAACCTCGACATGGAGGAGTACCGCGACCTCGACCTCACCATCGCGGTGTTCGAGCGCATCCTCGACCAGGACGGCCTCGCCGGCCTTGAGGCCGGCATCGTGCTGCAGGCCTACCTGCCCGACGCCCTCGGCGCCCTGCAGGGCCTCACCGAGTGGGCGAAGAAGCGTCGTGCAGCCGGTGGAGCGCCGATCAAGGTGCGCATTGTCAAGGGCGCGAACCTCGCCATGGAGCACGTCGACTCGGCCGTTCACGACTGGCCGCTGGCGACCTACTCGACCAAGCAAGATAGCGACACCAACTACAAGCGCGTGCTCAACTGGGCGTTCACCCCCGAGAACACGGATGCCGTCAAAATCGGCGTCGCCGGCCACAACCTCTTCGACGTGGCCTACGCCCACCTGCTCTCCGTGCGCCGCGGCGTGGCCGACCGGGTCGAGTTCGAGATGCTGCTCGGCATGGCGACCAGTCAGGCCGAAGCGGTGCGCCGCGACGTCGGACGCCTGCTGCTCTACACGCCGGTCGTCAACCCGGCCGAGTTCGATGTGGCGATCAGCTACCTGATTCGTCGTCTCGAAGAGAACGCGAGCCAAGAGAACTTCATGTCGGCCGTGTTCGAGCTGACCAGCACGCCGGCCCTGTTCCAGCGCGAGAAGAAGCGCTTCCTGGCTTCGCTCGAGGATCTGGACGCCGACACCATCACCGTTCCCGTCGCGCACCGCACCCAGAACCGGGCGCTGGAAACCGAGCTCGAGCGGGCGGCGCGGGCCGAGGCCGCTGAATCGGGCCGGGCGACGGACGCCGCTGCCATTTCCGCAGCGGACGACGCGCTCTCCTTCACGCAGCCACGTGCCCGTGAGGAAGACCCGCAGCTCACCAACGCCGTGCTCGGGCTGACCCGCGGGTCGCTCGGATCCGGAGCGCTCGACGCTGAAGCAGTGGCCGCCGGTTCGCCAGCCGCCGGGGCCGCAGAAGCCGACGCCGCCGCTCACACATCCGGGTTCCACAACGCACCGGACACCGACCCGTCGCTGCCGGCGAACCGGGCCTGGGGGCGCGCCATCCTGGCTCGCGTCGAGAAAAGCACGCTGGGGCTGGACACCATCGCCGCCGCGCGTATCGATGAGGCAGCCCACCTCGATGCGGTGATTGCCACCGTCGTCACCGCCGGAACCGCCTGGGGCCAGAAGAGCGGCGCCGAGCGGGCCCGCGTGCTGCACCGCGCCGGCGAGGCGCTCGCGCGCAACCGCGACCGGTTGATCGAAGTGATGGCCGCCGAGACCGGCAAGACCATCGCCGAAGCCGACCCTGAGATCAGCGAAGCCATCGACTTCGCGCACTACTACGCCGAGCGGGCCAAGGACCTCGACGCGGTGCAGGGTGCCATCTTCGTTCCGTCGACGCTGACCGTCGTCACGCCGCCCTGGAACTTCCCGGTCGCCATCCCCGCCGGTTCGGTGCTGTCGGCGCTCGCCGCGGGCTCCGGTGTCGTCATCAAGCCGGCCAAGCTCGCGCAGCGGTCCGGTGCGATCATGGTCGAGGCGCTCTGGGAGGCGGGAGTTCCGCGCGAGCTGCTCGCCCTCGTCGACCTCGGCAACCGCGATCTCGGCACCCAGTTGATCTCGCACCCCGCCGTCGACCGCGTCATCCTGACCGGTGGCTACGAGACGGCCCAGCTGTTCCGCTCCTTCCGCAACGACTTGCCGCTCCTGGCCGAGACCAGCGGTAAGAACGCCATCATCGTCACGCCGAGCGCCGACCTCGACCTCGCCGCCGCCGATGTGATCAAGAGCGCGTTCGGTCACGCCGGCCAGAAGTGCTCGGCCGCCAGCCTCGTGATTCTGGTCGGTTCGGTCGCGAAGTCCGAGCGGTTCGTTCGTCAGCTGGTGGATGCCGCGACCTCGATGCACGTCGGCTACCCGTCCGACCCGGCGACCCAGATGGGTCCGATCATTGAGCCGGCGAACGGTAAGCTGCTGCACGCGCTCACCTCGCTGGGCGTCGACGAGAAGTGGCTCGTCGAGCCGCGCCAGCTCGATGACAGCGGCAAGCTCTGGTCGCCCGGCATCCGCACCGGTGTCGCTCCCGGCTCGTACTTTCACCTCACCGAGTTCTTCGGCCCCGTGCTCGGCATCATGCACGCGAAGACGCTCGAGGAAGCCATCCGTTTTCAGAACGCTGTCGACTACGGGCTGACCGCCGGGCTGCAGTCGCTCGACTCCGACGAGCTCGCCGAATGGCTCGACACCGTCGAGGCCGGAAACCTCTACATCAACCGCGGCATCACTGGCGCCATCGTGGAGCGCCAGCCGTTCGGCGGCTGGAAGCGCTCCTCGGTCGGTGCCGGCACGAAGGCCGGCGGGCCGAACTACCTCTTCGGTCTCGGTAGCTGGGTCACCGACCCCGGCAAGAACAGTTCGACGCTGCACCTGCGCGGACTTGAGCAGCGCGTGACCGACGTGATCGAGGCCTCGCAGAGCTCCCTCGACTACACCGACTTCGACATCCTGCGCCGTTCAGCCCTGAGCGACGCGATCGCCTGGCGCAACGAGTTCAGCACCATTAAGGATGTCTCGGCGGTCGGCCTCGAGCGCAACCTGTTCCGCTACCTGCCGCTGCCCGTGACGGTGCGCCTCGCGGAGGACGGCTCACTCGGCGAACTGCTGCGCGTGATTGCCGCGGCCACGCTCTCGCAGTCGAAGTTCGTGGTGTCGAGCGCAGTAGAGATTCCGGCGAAGGTGCGCAACCTGCTCGATGGCCGGGACGTTCCGGTGCGCGTCGAAAGCGACGCCGACTGGCTGAAGCGTGCCGCGCGCGGCGGCATCACCACCAGCCGGGTGCGCCTCGTCGGTGGCGACCAGCTCGACGGCGCTGCGGCAGCGGCCACCGCGCTGCTCACGGCCCTCGGCGGCAGCCCCGACATCGCGGTCTACTCGCACCCGGTCACGCAGGCCGGACGGGTCGAGGTGCTGCCGTTCCTGCGCGAGCAGGCGATCTCGATCACCGCTCACCGTTTCGGAAACCCGAGCACGCTCTCCGAGGGTGTGATCTAGCCCGACACCCTCCGCGAGTTGCCACAGCTGGCCCCTTGAATCGAATTCATGGGGCCACGTGTGGCAACTCGCGAGCAGAAACAGCGCTCGGTTCGGGCGAGCTAGCGGATGCCGAGAGCGGCCGCGGCCAGGGCGAGTGCCTCGGCCGGGTCGACGCCGAGCGTCCTGATGCGGTCGGCGTACGCGGCCGCGGCCAGCTGCGCCTGCCGGTGCGTCGAATCACCGCTGGCCGAGACGAACGACCCGTTGCGGCCGCGCGTCTCGATCACTTCGTCTTGCTCGAGCGCGCGGTAGGCCTTGGCCACGGTGTTCGCGGCGAGCCCGAGGTGCTCGGCCAGGCCGCGCACTGTGGGCAGCTTGTCACCGGCGGCCAGCCGCCCTGATTGCACCCCGGCCAGGATCTGGGTGCGCAATTGCTCGGAGGCAGGGGTCGTCGACTGCGGATCGAACGTGACGAAAGAGGCATCCATCGTGGTGATCATTCTGCAACGACGCTGATGCGTTCCTTGAGAAACTCCACCACGCGATCGCGGGCGGCGATCGTCGGGTGGCCGGGCACCTCGCGCACCTCGTTGGTGAGCAGCGAGTGCGCCCCGGCCCCGAAGCCGGCCGCGTTGCCGGGGGAGGAGTCGAGTTCGATGACCTCGAAGGCGTCGCCGAGCCGCGCGCGCAAGGTGTCGAAGCGCGCGCGCGGGGAGTTGGCATCGTCGCTGAAACGCAGTCCGAGCACGCACAGATTGTCGTTCTTCACGCGGTCGGCGATGCGGTTGAGTTCGGCTTCGCTGACCCCGGGATCGGATTTGCGGGCCCGGCCGAGCGGGAGCGGGACCGACGGCTGGCTGACCACGGGAGCCAGCACGACGTCATCCACTGCCGTCGCCAATGCGAAGCCGCCGGTGAAGCACATGCCGATCACGCCGACGCCGGGCCCGGGAGTGCGGGCGGCGAGATCGGTGGCGACGGCACGCAGGTAGGCCGTGATCGGGCGCTCGGCGTTCATCGCAAAGGCGCGGAACTCGGCCGAGACGCAGAGGCGGGTGATCACCTGGGTGATGTAGCCGGGGGTGCCGAGTTTGCCGGGAGTGCCGAACGGGGAGGGGACGACGACCGTGAAACCGTTGGCGATGAGGTGCTCGGCGAGGGCGAGTACTTCGGGGGTGATCCCCGGGATCTCCGGAATGAGAACAACTCCCGGCCCGCTGCCCTTTTCGAAGCAGTCATGGGTGAGGCCAGCCGCGGTGAACGGCGCGCGGCTCCAGCCGGTGAGATCAGACCGGGGAGGCGTGCCGCCCGGTGCGCTCTGATCGGTGGCGGATGCGGCGCTGTCTGTCATGGGAGTCCTGTCGGGTGTCGTGAAACAGCAATGTCGTGAACAGCAAGATCTCGAATTCACCAGTGTTGCAGCGAATGCGCTCCATCGGGAGTGATCGCACCGAAACCGAGGCCCCCCGTTCGGGCCGCGCCGAACTGAGAGTTGATGTGGGTGTGAGCGGTCTCGAACCCACAAAAACTCTCAGTTCGGCGGAGAGAGTGGGGCGTATTGCTGAGTAGTCTCAACCTATGACCTGGCCGGCCGAACTGTTCGCGGAGCTCGTCGCGCTCCTGCCGACCCTGCTCGGGCTGGTGCTCCTCGTCGCCATCACCGTTTCGGTGCTGCGCGGCTATCGCACGCCGAACCCGTTCGCGCCGGCTTGGGCGCTCGTCCGCGGCATCCTGCAGCTCGGCGCGATCAGCCTGATCCTGACCGGCGTGATTTCCAGCCCGCTCTGGGTGGCGGTCGGCTTGGTCGTGATGTTCGCGGCGGCGGTCGGCACCGTCACCCGGCGCATCGGATGGTCCTGGCCGCACCTCGGTGGTGTCGCCGCCGCGATGGGGCTCGGAATCGCCGTCACCCTGACGATTGTGTTCGCCACCGGGGCGATCGACTTCACCCCGCGCTACGTGCTGGCCTACGGCGGAATCGTGATCGGCAACGCCATGTCGATCGCGACTATCGCCGGGCGCCGCTTCGGCGAATCGGTCGGTGAGCAGTGGGACGAGGTCGAGGGCTGGCTCGCGCTCGGCGCGACCCCGCGCCAGTCGACGCGCCTGCTGGCATCGAGAGCCATCCACTTCGCGATGATCCCATCGACCGATCAGACGAAGACCACCGGCCTGGTCACTTTGCCCGGGGCTTTCGTCGGGGCGATTTTCGGTGGGGCTTCGCCGCTCGAAGCCGGACGGTTTCAGATTGTCGTGCTCGCCGGCATCCTGTGTGCCGGGTCGATTGCGGCCGTCGCCCTGATCCACGTTCTGTCACCGGTCGCGCAGAAGCCGGTCGCGGTCGCGAACTGACGGCTGGGTATTGCGTAATCGTTACGCTCGAAAAATATGCGTGACAAAGCCTACGTTCACTGCTAGCTTGCAGCCGAAGGATAGATCGATATCCACTACAGATTTCAATGGCGAAAGGTAGACAATGGCTGGCAGTTCATCCGCACCGGGAGGTTCCTTCTCCGCGAGCGTCGAAGATCACGCGCTCACACCCGTTCCGCTTTCCGAGCGAAAATCAGGCTGGGGGCTGATGACAAACACAGCCGGCATCGCCTCGACTCTTGTTCAGATCGCAATCGCTGCGGCAGTGACGATGATCGCCGGCGTCGGCTGGGGCATCCTGGCTGGTGTCATCGTCGCAGTCTTCGGTGGCACGCTGGGCTGGTTCGTCGGACATGTGGCCTACGTGTCCGGCACCTCGAGCACCGTCACGGCGCGACACTACGGGCTCGGCCGTCGAGGGTCCGTGCTCGCTTCGCTCGTCTTCGCGTTCATGATCCTCGGCTTCCTGGCGCTGGAGAACGCACTCCTCTACTACGGCACGCTTTTCATGTTCGGCTGGGAGCCGACGCTGTGGAACGCGGTGCTGATCTACGGCGTTCTCACCGTCGGCTGGATCGTGCTGACGATCTACGGGATGAAGGCAGTGCAGCGCACGTCAACAATTCTGCTGATCGGCTTCGTTGCTCTCACCGTCGCCATGGCTGTCTTCGCCGTGATCGGATCGCCGATGTCTCTCGGCGACATCTTCAGCGCCGGGCCGCTTGACCCGACCGGCGACCCGGTGGCCAACTTCGGCCTGGTGATCTCGATGCTGGCCGGCAGCGCCGGAGCCCTGGCGCTCGTTGATGCCGACTACGCACGCTACGCGCGGTCCACGAAGGATGTCGGGATTCTCGCGATCGGCGGCTCGATCATGATTGACGTCGTCGTCGTCATCCTCGGTGCGGTCATCGTTCACGCCAGCAGCAATTCAGTGACGGCCTTCCTCACCGACAACCCCGCCGCAGCGCAATCGCAGGTCGGCGACACCATTCAGGACAAGATCTCCTGGATGATCGCCAACAACACCGGCGCCTACTTCATCATCCTGTTCGGTGTTCTCGGGTTCATCCTCATGTACGTCGCGCAGGTCAAGGCTCAGGTTCTGAACACCTACTCCGGCTCGCTGTCACTCTCGAACCTCTTCGAAAGCGTCACGGGCAAGAACCCGGGCCGGCTCTCGATGGTGATCCTCGGAAACGTGATCGCGTTGCTCATGATCGCCGGGAACATTCTGGGCTTCCTCGGAAGCTTCCTCGGCATCCTCGGTGTGACGACGACGGCGCTCGCCACCGTGATCATCGCCGACTTCTTCATCGTCAGGAAGCGGCGCCCCGCCGTCGCCTCCGAGATGGAATCGGTCAACTGGGCCGGTGTGATCTCCGTCATCGTCGGTTCAGTGGCGGGGTCTGTGCTCTCCGAGACCGGCGTCACACCGCTCGGCTTCGTGGTCAGCCTGGTCATCGTTCTCGTGCTCTACCCGCTGCTTCGCATGACGGTCCTTCCCCCGCGGCGCTCGGCGGTCCAGGCGGATGCCGGCGACCGCCAGTCGGCAGCTGAGCGGGTTCCAGAACCCCGCGGCTAAACCACAAATACGGCCGAGAGGAGTTCTCCTCTCGGCCGTATTTTTTTTGGCAACCGGGATGCGTGTCGCCCCGGCCGGCGCTCACCTCAGCTGCTATCCGGCCCACATCTGCGAATACGGGTGTGAGCACAGTTCGATGACTGTTCCCCACGGGTCTTCACAATAAACAACGGAGTACCCGCGGTCGGCGTTGATGATGACCGGCTCAGAACGTTGCCGACCGCCCTTCTCAACAATGCGCGCAATGGTCTCGGCGAAGGCAGGTGCTGTCAGCGCGAGGTGATAGATCCCGGTTTTCCAAAACTCGAAGTTGTTCTCTCGCGCAGAGGTTTCCGGTGAGGCGAAGGTGAAGAGTTCCAGACCCATGCCGTCCGGCCAGGTGAGGTGGGCGAAGGAGAAGCTCGTGAAGCCCACGCCGTAGATCGCCGACGCAGCACGGCCCAGAGGGCTGTCATCCTCGAGAACCTCGATCGGCCCGGCCACGAGGTACATGCCGAAGGTGTCCTGATACCAGGACACAGCCTTGTCGAGATCGGGAACCGTCACCCCGACATGGGAGAACGCTGTGGGATGGATCACGGAATGTTCCTTTCGCGGTGCGTACTGGTGGTGAGGTTCGATGCTGTGTGGGAGTGGGCTCAGTGGCCGGCAAACGCTTCGGCCAGCCACCAGGCGCCGCCGTCGCTGGCGATTTTTGCGTCGATCACGAGCGGAGCCGAGGGGGAGGAGCGCAGCCACGCTTCGACCTCAGACAGGTCTTCGATGCCGCGCACCGTGATGCCGGCGGCGCCGAAACCGCGGGCGATCGCCGCGATGTCGACATCCGGAAAACTGACAGTGTCGAGGTCGACGCTGTTGTCGCCCTGGTCGAAGTGGTGCACCTCGGCGCCGTACGCCGCATCGTTGTAAACGATCACCACGAGCGGAAGGCCGAGGCGCACCGCGGTTTCGAGCTCCGAGATCCCCATCAGAAATCCGCCATCGCCGGTGCCGAGAACCGGCAGTCGATCGGGTCGGGCCAGTGCCGCACCGATCGCCGTGTGAAGTCCGAGCCCGATCGATTGGAACGCCTGGGTGAAGCAGAAGCCGAACTCATCCGGAACCGACAGGTGGGTCGCCGGATAACCCATGAAGTTGCCGGAATCGACCGAGACGATGCGCTCGGCCGGCAGGATGCGATCGAGTTCGATCGTGAGTAGTCGGGGATCGATCGAGTGAGGAGTGGACAGATCATCGACGGGTACATCCCGCCACCGGGAGGATTCGGCAATGAGCGCTGAGACCGCGGGGGTGCGGAACTTGGCAGTGGGGGTCGCCTCGAGCGCACGGACCGCCGCGAGCATCTCTCGGGCCGTGGCGCCGGTGTCTCCGCGCACGCCCAGGTCGATTGCGCGGTTGGCGCCGAGGGCATCGTCGTCAAGATCAACCTGAACGAGAACGGTGTCGGCCCCGATGAGCTTGCCGTGCCGCATCGTCCACATATTGAGTGTGCAGCCCCAGCCGATGATGAGGTCGGCCTCGCTGATCAAAGCGGCTGTCGTCGGAGAGGAGAACCCTCCCGAGATGCCCAGGGAGAACTCGTCATCGACGAACAGTCCACTGGCGACGGCGGATGTTGCCACCAGGGCTCCGGTCTGCGCGGCCAGTTCCTGGAGTTGCGCCCCCGCATGGCGTGCGCCTCGCCCGGCAACGAAAACGGGCTTCTGGGAGTCCCGGAGGAGGAGGGTCAGCGCGTGAACCGCTTCGTCGGTGGGGCGCATCAGCTGCGCGGCCGGCAGCGGCGTGACCGCGGCGGGAGTTTCCGTCGGAGCGGGCCGCGCCTGGATATCAATGGGAAGGCTCAGTACCACGGTCTGCCTGTCGTTGACAGCCCGACGGTAGGCGCGCACCGTATCGGCGACCGCACTCTCCGCGGAGTGAACGCGTTCGACAGCGGCACCCACGCTGCGTGCCAAGGCATCCTGGTCGATTCGAAAATTCGCTCGAACCGCGGCGGCCGGCGAGTCGGCGGTGAGCACGATCATCGGCGTGCGACTCTTCGCTGCCTCGGCGATCCCGGTGATGGCATTGGACAGGCCGCAACCCTGGTGGGTGCTGACAATGCTGAGTCGACCTGACATTCGGGAGTAGGCGTCGGCCATTGTGGCGGCGCCACCCTCATGCCGGGCCGCGGTGTAGGGAACGCCGTGCTGACGCAGGGTATTCGTGACAGTGAAGTTCCCGCTTCCCACAACCCCGAAGACGTGTCCCACGCCAAGCTGCGCGAGAGTGCGCCCCACAAGTTCTGCAACGTTCATGCTCGTTCCACCTTCATCTCATGCATGAATCGACCCCGTCGACAAGAACGTTGGCGACCTGGTTGGTGCGCACAAGCACCCCGCCAGACATCCCCACCTCGCCGGTCGGCGTGCGGAGACACGGGCGATTCGTGCCGTAACGAGAAACTGAGTCGTCGATGAGTGCGATCCCAACAATTTCTAATATATAGACTCTGTGACGTTCGTCAAGGTTCTGTCACAAATTGGTGTGAACCTCGGTGAGAGGGCGAGCTCAGCGGGCACGCGAACGCACGAGCGACTGGGCGACGAGGTGGCCGGAGCCGGCACCGAGCCCGGGGCCGGGGTGGGTGGATGACCCGATATGCCACAGTCCCGCAACCGAGGTGCGGTGCCGAGCGGCGCTCCGCAGCGGGCGCCAGAGGAGGTTCTGATCGAGCTCCGCCGAACCGCCGTAGGGGTCGCCCTCAACCGCGTTCGGGTTCGCCGCCTCCAGATCGACCGGGGAGATCACGTCGATGCCGAGCACGCTCGCACGCAGTCCGGGGGCGAACTGCTCAAGCCGCGCCAGAGCGCGCTCTGCATAGGCGCGGGCAAGCTCCGGCGTCCAGCCGCCGGTGGTGTCGAGTGTGCCTCCGGCATCACCGACCGGCGTGTATGGCACTTCCTGGAGCTGGAGCCAGAGCGTTGCCGCTCCCTCAGGTGCGCGCGCCGGGTCGAGCAGGTACTGCTGGCCGACGACGATCGTCGGAGCGCTGGGCAGGAGGCCGGCCTCGGCCTGGGCGCATGCAATCCCCGTACTCGACGCCCCGTCGCTGACGTGAATCAGCGGGACCTCGCCCAGGCGGGCGTCAGTCCACGCCGGCGGGCGGTCCAGGGCGACGTGAATCTGCATTGCACCTCGGCCGTAGCGATACCGCTGAGCCTGGTCACGCACGTCCGGCTTCACCGCGGTGTCGGGCAGGAGGGTGTCGTACAGCGCTTGCGGAGTGACGCTGGCAATGACCGCCTGTGAAGCAAGAACCACTTCACCTCCCACGCGCACACCGACGGCTTTTCCGTTCCTCACGATGATCTGATCGACTGCCGCTCCGAGCCGGGTCTGCACGCCGTGTTCGGCGAACAGCCGGGAGAACGCACCGATGAAGTTAGCGGCACCACCCTGCACAACGGGGAGCCCAAAGTTGTGCATAGTCATGGCCATGACCGGAAACATGAGCCCGCCGCTGGCGTGATCGGGGCTGAGCCCGGCGTGCAGCAGCCACGGCGACCACAACTGGTCGGCCTCGCGTCCGATAAAGGCGCCGCGGACATAGGATCGGCCACTCGTCACTGCATCGCGCACGAACGCTTCGCTGCCGGAGATCTTCTCCCGTCGCAGCAGTTTCAGGCCGAGTTTCACCAGCGCCGCAGAGCGCAGTTCGGCGCCGAGGGCCCCGAAGACGACATCCGCTCGCCCGCCGAGTTCGGCCAGCATTTTTCGGTAGGCCACCTTGTCAGCATCGTGCTCAAACCCGGCGACGGTGCGCTCGACATCTCGATAGGCGATCGACACCTGGCCCCCGTCGAAGATGCTTGCCGTCACCGCGTCGTCGGTGTTGCAGTACTCAAGTCCGTGACGGTGCAGCTCCGCGCCGAGCACGCCGTAGCCGGCGCTGGCGACGAAAAGCGGATGCCACGAGGAATAGGTGTCATGGATGTAGCCGGGAACGGTGCGCTCGCCCGACGCGATGAAGCCGCCGATGCTCTCGTTCCGCTCGATCACCATCACCGAGCGTCCGGCCAGGGCGAGCTCCGCCGCTGCGACGAGTCCGTTGACCCCCGATCCGATAATGACAAATTCAACAGTGCTCGACATGACGTTTCCTCCTTGAAACCGTTCTCACCGGCGCGCGCCCACTCACTCAGAAGTCGGGGTGGGTTGCCGTTGCATGATACGCGCCGCCGTGAAAGACGAGCGGATCCCCGCCGGGGGCGGCGTAGGATTCGACCTCGCCAATGTAGATCTCGTGGTCCCCCGAGGTGTATCGGGCAACCGTGCGGCACTCGAAAGTTGCGACGGTTCCCTCCAGGATGGGTATCCCGCCGATTCCATTCCTCGTGAGCACGCCGGCAAATTTGTCGTCCGAGGGCGTGGCGAACTGTCGCGAGAGCACATGCTGCCCTGACGAGAGGAGGTTCACCGCGAAATGGGTCGATTCGGCGAAGGCACCCAGGCTCGGTGCCCGACTGCTGGGGCACCACAACACCAGCGGCGGGTCCATCGACACCGAGGTGAAGGAATTCGCGGTGATCCCCACTTTGCGCCCATCGGCTCCCCGCGTCGTCACCACGGTGACGCCGGTTGCGAACTGGCCGAGTGCGCTTCGGAAGTCGCGCAGGTCGAACGTGGAGGTGTCCTCAGCCGCCATCTGCTCGGTGAACTCTGCTGCCTCTGCCGCGTCGTACCACCAGGGAAAGAGCGTGCGTGGATCGTCGAAACCGCTGGCGATGGCGCCCGCCAGAGCCGGATGATGCTCGGCTGCCCGCAGGAGGTTGATTTGGTGTTCCTTCAGCGGCTTGAGCATTGAGTTGGTCCAGGTGACTGACCATTGCGCCCACCCCCGCCAGAATTCGTCGAAGGTGCGCTTCATCCATTCCTGGTCGAATGGCTTGTCACCCTGCCTGACAATTGCGTCATGGTAGTAGCGGGCGGCCATCGTCGCATTGTTGGAGCCTTGCCCCGTGAGCGGGTCATTGAGCACCACCGCATCCCCGAGGCCGAAGATATGGCGACCGGACGGCAGGGTTCCGACGGCGTGCCGCACCGTCGGTGTGATCCATCCGCGTAGCGTTCCTCCGTCATCGGTGAGCTGCGCACGAGTGAATCGCGCCGCCTCCTCCGGAAAGTGCTCCGCGAGGATCTCCAGGGACTTCTGCAGGTGTTCCGCCGGGGAAGCCACGCCGGTCCAGCAGTCCATCGGCCCGTCGGGAACCCCTTCGAAGACCATCATCTGGCAGAGCCCGCTCGTCGTGATGCCGGGGAAGGTGAAGAATTCGCCGACGCCCGGCTTGATGGTCATCCGGATGCCGGGCTCGGCATCCGGTTCCACCCCGGTGACGTAGGTCAGTGCGAGAGCGCGCTGCGGTTTGTCGAAGGGAGATCGCGACCGATCGGTGGTGAAGATCTGGCCAAGCTCGCCCTTGCCCGTTGAGACAACGACCAAATCGTGCACGCGGGTGAGTTCTTCCAACCTCCCCACCGTCACTTTTTCGATGAGGAGGGTGCCGCCTTCGGAAACGAAGTCGGTGATCCACACACTGCATTTCACTCGTTGATCGACCGACCGCGCCGGCGAGTCCAGAGGGGAGGACCACGCCAGTGGCTCCGCGCCAGCGACGGTCAGCGAGATGCGTTCCAGCTGCACCTCCGGGCTGCCCGGATCGACCGGGGTGACTGAGGAGATCTCCAGGGGCGCCTGAACCGCCAACGCTCCCGAGAAGACGCACTGGCTCGACATGACGTTGCCGGTGAGGATCTCGGCTGGATCGCGGTCTGAAATCAAGGTCACCGCGTAGCCGTTCCGGTGAAGCTCGAGGGCAAGCTGCACCCCGGATTCCCCAGCACCCACAATTGCGATCGTGTGCATTGCGTTTCTACTCTCGATCGGCGGGACGCTAAGACGTCACGGGCGTGAATGCGGCTTCTGCCGCAACCCGCTCCAGGTACGCCGTGCCCTTGTTCTGGTCAAGGAACCACTCTTCGAAGTCGGGCGGGGAGTTGAAGCCATTGGCGAAACGGTGAGCGATTTCAGGGAAGACCCCGGCGGCTCCGAGCAGGTTGACAGCGAATTCAGCGGGTGGGGCGAGCATGGTGTTCGTCCAGCGCGTGACCGGTCCTGCATACGTCCAGAATGTTTCGAACGCCTGTTGCATGAATGCGCGGTCGAATTCTCTGTCGCCGTGAGCGATGATGCTCTCGAGGTACGAAGCCGCACAGTGACTTGCGTTGTTTGACCCCTGGCCGGTAATCGGATCATTGACGACGACGACATCGGCCAGACCGAGCACGAGCGCTCCGGAGGGAAGCTGCGCGACAGGGTGGCGCACCGTGGGGGCGAACCGTCCCTGGAGCACCCCGAGATCGTCGGTGAGCGCGACATCTGCTGCGCGGTCGGCCTCCCACGGGAGGAAGGTCTTCAGGATGTGTAGCGAGTTCTGCAGGTGCTGCTCGGGAGTAAGACCCTGCCAGGAGTCCATCGGACCGCCTGGAACACCCTCAAAAACCATGATCTCGCAGGGCCCGGTGGTGGTGAGGGCGGGGAAGACGAAGTACTCGCCGACGCCGGGGATGAGGTTGAACGACACAGCGCTGAACTCGTCGCGCGGTGTGAGCCCGTTCACGTAGGTGAGAGCGAGGGCCCGCTGTGGCGCGTCGTAGACACTTCGCGCGTCGTCTCGTTCGAACAGGCGAGCGATCTCACCCTTTCCGGCCGCCACGATGACCAGGTCGGCCCGACTCGTCTCCCTCTCCAGCTCAGCGACTCCGGCGTCTTCGTAGAGGATGCGACCGCCTCGCTGTTCGAACGCTTCCATGAACGCCGGCATCTTGACCCGCTGGTCAATCGACTGCGCGGGGCTGTCCAGGCGAGATGCCCAGCTCATTGCCTTCTCGCCCGGGAGCTCCGGGTGCGGGATCGTGAATGAGATACCGTTCACGCTCGGGGCGTCTGGCCAGAAATCTGCGTCGATGTCTCGCTCATGCTGGATGGCCTTGTCGAACATGCACTGGCTGGAGGAGACCCGGCCATTCGCGATCTCTTCTGGTGTTCTGTTCGAGATGATGGTGACGTCGTATCCGGCACCAAGCAGCCCAAGGCCGAGCTGTAGACCGGACTGACCGGCTCCGATGATGGTGATGCTCCTGGTCATGAGAACGCCTTTCGTGTGTGTGGATCGAGGGGATTAATTGGCAGCGAGGAGTGCGATTGCCTCAGACGCCTGTTCGGGGCCGAGTGCGGAGTATCCACCATCGACAGCCCAGTCGGCGCCCGTGACGAAACTCGCCCGGTCTGAGACGAGAAAAGCGACGACGGCCCCGACCTCGGTCGGCAACCCGACGCGGCCGAGAATGTGAAATGGCGCTGCGACCTGGTTGGTCTTCTCCAGATTTCCTTGCGAAAGGTCATCCATGATCTTCGACCAGGTCCAGCCAGGACTCACCGAGTTCACCCTGATGCCCGATGACACGTAGTCGGTTGCCATGCTGCGGGTGAGCTGCACGAGCGCTGCCTTGCTTGCGGGATAGAGCCAACGCCCGGTCTGCGCAACGCTGCTGGAGATCGAGGTGAAGTTGACGATGGCGCCGTGCCCGCTCGCCTCGAGCATCGGCCGCGCCGCGTGTGCCAGCACTGCCGCGCTGACCAGGTTGACGTTCAACGCGGCGAGCCAGTCGGTTCGTCCGGAGTCTGGCCCCGCGTCCAAGTACGTTGCAGCGAGATTGACGAGGATGTCGAGGCGACCATGCGTCGTCCCGACATGGTCAAGTAATGCGGCGATCGCCGCATCGTCGGTGATGTCGGTCTTGACGAAAGAGATTCCGTCACCTGCCGCCGCAGCTTCTCCGCCCACGTCGTCAATGTCCGCGATGATCACTGTCGCGCCCGCGTCTCGGAGACACTCAACGACCCCGCGGCCGATCAACGTGGCACCTCCGGTGACAACAGCGACTCGTCCCAACAGCTCGCTCATGCCCATCCTTTCCTCAGGTTCGATGCGAGACACCGGAATGGGAGTGGTGAAGCAACCCCTGGCATCGTCGACAGTGGCACGCTATTCCGCGCCGGAGTCCGTCGGCTATCCATGACGCGCACGTCTTATCCGCATCGCGACAAAAGATGTCACTTGTGCGACGATCGTCACATGGGCACTGTCGCCGCAACGCCATTCCAGGCGGAAACCATTTTGGACACCCTCCAGACGGTGATGACGCACGATCCGGAGTCCGCGAGAGACACGATCAGCAGGCTCTTCGTGCCACACGACCTTCAGCCGCTCGAGCGACCACGCCGGCTCGCTTTCGAGCTGCGTTCGGCGCAGCAGGATGATGTCGGGCTCAACCTGCTCGACTATGGAACAGCAGTGCGAATCTCTGCCGAGCCGTTGTCGAGCTTCGTGCTTGTGCAGATCCCCCTCTCTGGGCATGCCGAGCTGGAGGTGGGCGGGCGCACCCATTGCACGACACGTGGACAGGCGTCGATCCCGCCAGTCGATGCGCCATTTCGATTGACATGGCACGGGCAAACGCCGCACCTCATCGTCTACATGGGAGTCGCCGCGCTGGACCGCGTCGCCACCGCGATGTTCCCGGATCACGCGGGAGGGCGCTCCCCGCTTCCGACGTCGCTTGACCTGACGACCCCGGCCGGAGCGGCCTTCGCTGGGATCGTCGCGGCGATGCACGAGGACGTGAACAGCGGAAGCAACGCTGCGGCAAATCCATTCGCCAGGACCCTGGTACAGGAGGCGATCATGATGCGCTTTCTCCTGGCGGCGACGGAACGAGCCCCTGAGCAGGCCGCCCTGTCTGGCTACCAGAAGAGCCGCCTCGTGCGCCGGCTGCTCGCCGTACTCGATGCGCGGAGCGCCGAGCCGTTGACACCGACGAGCATCGCGCAGGAACTCGGGGTTCCCCTGCGTTCGCTGCAGATCGCAACACAGCAGGAGTTGGGTTCGACCGTGACGACGTTGCTGCTGGAGGCTCGGCTCACGCTGGTCAGAGCTCGTTTGGCCTCCGGCGACCCGACGCGGCAGAGCGTGACCGAAATCGCCCTGAGTTGCGGATTCACGCACCTCGGCCGGTTCTCCAGCCGCTATCGGGCCGCCTATGGCGAGAGTCCGTCCTCGACGCTCAGGCGCTAGCTGGCACATTCAAGGCGCTGAACTCAGCGCCGAATGATGCTCCGCGCGTGCTCGCGGGCGAGCGGTCCGATGAGTTCGGCGAGTTCGGCGACCAGTTGCTCTGCCACCTGTCCACTCCACTTCTTCGGCAGGAACTCAAGCGGGAGTCCCGGATCCAGGTAGGGGAGCCGGCGCCATTGGGTGAACATCGGCACATAGTCGACGAAGGCGTCACGTGCGGCGGAGGGATCAGCATCGATTCCGACCCGTTCTGCCCACTTCTCCCGCAGAGGAGCGTAGCGATCGATGAAGTCGAGGTAGAGCGCGCTCAAGCTGTCCACGTCCCACCACTCTGCAACGAGTGCGGCGCCAGATTCCAAGGACAGCGAGTCAGCGCTGAAGAATCTCACATACTCGTCGAGGTGAAGACGAGAAATCTGATGCTCTGTCTGCTCCCGAACGGTAATCGGTGCGATCCACACTCCGGATGTCACCGAGCCGAATCCCAGGCGGGTGAGTGCTGTGCGGAGCAGGTGGCGCTTGTTGCGGTGGTCCTCCGGGACCGAGAACACCGCGAGGAGCCAGGGGTCCTCGGCTAGGGCTCGGACGGGCGCGTAGATGCGGGCATCGCCATCGATGAACAACTGCATGCCATCCGGGGAGATCGAATAGGCGGCATTTCCGTGTTCTCGGGTGCTCTGCAGAATTTCGCGATGTTTGAGCCTGGATACCGACGAGCGAACCCCGGGGGCATCGACACCCAAATCGCCTAGAAGGTGCACCAGGCCGGCAACGGGAAGCGACGAACCTTCCTCCCGGGCATAGAGACCGTAAATTGTGAGGATCAGCTGCTGGCTCCGGAGAGCAGGGGCTTGACCTGTCATACGTGGTATCCATCCCATTGGCTGCACTGCAGGTGGCTCTGAATGTCGAATATGCGTATTTCGTTGCGTTCGTCGCAAAAATGAAACATTATGACTCTATTCATCCCTCGCATCGACCCTAGATGATCGATACAGGTAGCCCTCCCACAAAGGACGAGACAATGACGACTTCATCCGTGAGTACTGACGCCACCGTTCTGGTCGACCTGGTCGCCGGAATCGCCAGCGGTGACCTTGACGTTGTCGATCTGACGAATCCGTTGAGCAGCACCACCCCGGCACTTCGTCTGCCCGCGCCTTTCGCCAACCTCATCGATTTCAGCCTGGAGGAGGTCAGCGCCTACAACGAGCCCGGCCCGTTCTGGCGGCACAACAACATCCACACCGGCGAGCACATCGGCACTCACATCGACGCGCCGGTGCACTGGATCAGTGGCCGCGACGGACACGACGTCTCGCAGATCCCCCTCCCTCGACTCATCGGAACGGCGTCCGTCATCGATGTCAGTGCAGAGGTGGAGCAGAACCCTGACTTCCTTCTCGAGATCGAACATGTCAAGGCATGGGAACGGGAGAACGGCGAGCTGACCGCGGGCACCTGGCTGCTTCTCCGTACGGGGTGGGACCGCTTCGCGAACAACCAGGAGCAGTTCCTCAATGTCGACGAAAACGGCTCGCACACGCCAGGAGTCTCCGCCGAGTGTGCCAAATGGCTGGCGGAAGAGACTCCGATTTCAGGCTTCGGCTCGGAGACCGTCGGTATCGATGCCGGCAACGCGGGCGCATTCGACCCACCGTTCCCGATGCACTACCACCTGCTTGGTCACGACAAGTATGGGATCACGTCGCTTCAAAATCTCGACAAGCTCCCGGCGACCGGAAGCGTTCTCATCGTGAGCCCCCTGCCGATCGTCGGCGGCACCGGCAGCCCCGCACGAGTGATTGCGCTGGTCGACCGCCGCCAGTAGTCCGAGCGGTGGCGCTAGTCGAGGCTGCGGTGGATGAGGCGGGAGAGCACGATCGCACTGCGGGTGTGGTCGACGTTCGGCGCCATCCGCACCTTCTCGAGCGCCGCCTCAAGGCCGGGGATGTCGCGCGCCCTGATGTGCACGATCGCATCGGCGCTGCCGGTGACCGTGCCGGCATCGACGACCTCGGGCACACCGGAGAGGATGCGCAGCAATTCGTCGGGGGCGACGGTGCCGCGGCAGAACAGTTCGACGTAGGCTTCGGTGGCCATCCCGTCGACCGCCGGATCGACCTGGATCGTGAATCCACGGATGACACCGTCGGCAACCAAGCGGTCAACCCGCCGTTTCACGGCCGACGCCGACAGCCCGACTTCCCCACCGATGTCGCCGTATCCGGCCCGCGCATTTTGGCGAAGCAGGTCGAGGATGCTGCGGTCGAGGTTATCCATGGGACAAGTCTAGCTAGATCGTTGCGCGATCGCGGTGTATTGCGCGGATTATCTGCGCGAATTAGCGGGAAACGTCGAATCGTGTCGTGTGAGACTGGTTCTGGCGTCTCGACGCGGCCGGGAATCGGACGCGACGAGCTCTCGTGAGTGACCTGGTCCGCCATCAAGTGAAGTTCGTAAGCGCGTGCGCTGCCGAACGCCGATGAAGGAGTCACTATGTCAATCGATCTCGACGAAGCCACGGTTTCAGCCGTGCCGACGCGCACGCCCATCACCCGGTCGGTGTTGATGTGCAAGCCGGAGTTCTTCACCGTTGTCTACCGGATCAACCCCTACATGGACCCGGCGCTGCCCACCGACACCTCGCTCGCCGTCGCCCAGTGGCAGACCCTGTATGACACCTACGTCGGCCTCGGCTTCGACGTGCACCTCATCGACCCGATCGAGGGCCTGCCCGACATGGTCTACGCGGCAAACGGTGGGTTCGTCATCGACAACATCGCCTACGGCGCCAAGTTCACCTATGCCGAGCGCCAGCCGGAGGGGCCCGCCTACATGGACTGGTTCCGCGAGGCCGACTTCGACGTGCGCGAGCCAGTCGAGATCAACGAGGGTGAGGGCGACTTCTTGCTCGTCGGCGACGTCATCCTGGCCGGCACGGGCTTTCGCACCGCGTCGAACAGCCACGTCGAACTCGCCGAGATCTACGGCCGCGACGTCATCACGCTGAACCTGATCAACCCGAGCTTCTACCACCTCGATACCGCCATCGCGGTGCTCGACCCGGGCGCCGCCGACGGCAACATCGCCTACCTGCCGAGCGCATTCGACGAGCCGAGCCTGCAGATTCTGCGCACGCGCTACCCGGATGCCGTCATCGTCACCGAAGAGGATGCCGCGATCCTCGGTCTCAACTCCTTCTCCGACGGCTACAACGTGGTCATCGCCTCCCGCGCCACGGACTTCGAGCGTCAGCTGCGCGAGCGCGGCTACAACCCGATCGGCGTCGACCTGTCCGAGCTGCTGCTCGGCGGTGGCGGAGTGAAGTGCTGCACGCTGGAGTTGCGGCGCTGAGTTCTGATCCGCTGATCGAGCCGATCCGCTGATCGAGCCGATCCGCTGATCGAGCCGATCCGGTGGTCGAGCTTGTCGAGATCCCGCGAGCCGATCCCTGAACGTTCGTCGCGTCTCGGGATCGGCCGCCTGGGGTCTCGACAAGCTCGACCATCGGTCTCGGCGCGTAGCGGTTTCGACAGACTCGACCACCGGCTGCGCGCCTGCGTAGGCTGAGCGCATGACCGACTACGGGCACGATCTGCTTTTCGGCACCTTCACGACGCCCACGGCAGCGAACGCTGAAAACGTCGTCGCGCTCGCTCAGTTGGCCGACCGGGCCGGGCTCGACCTCGTCACATTCCAGGATCATCCGTATCAGCCGGCGTTCCTCGACGCCTGGACGTTGCTGTCGTATCTCGCGGCCCGCACCGAGCGCATCCACCTGGTGCCCAATGTGCTGAACCTGCCGCTGCGGCAGCCCGTCGTGATCGCCCGCAGCGCCGCGAGTCTCGACATCCTGAGCGGCGGCAGAGTGGAACTCGGAATGGGCACCGGTGCGTTCTGGGACGCCATCGAAGCCTCGGGCGGCCGCCGGCTGACGCCCGGCCAAGGAGTCAGCGCACTGGCCGAGGCGATCGAGATCGTGCGCGAGATCTGGGCCGTCGATCGGCCCGGCGGCGTGCACCAGCGCGGCGCCTGGTACTCGGCCGACGGCGCGAAACGCGGGCCGGCGCCGGTGCACTCGATCGGCATCTGGCTCGGCGCCTACAAGCCGCGGATGCTGCGCCTCACCGGCAGCGCCGCCGACGGTTGGCTGCCGTCACTCGGCTATCTGAAGGGTGGCCCGAGTGATCTGATCAACCTGAATGCCCAGATCGACGCCGGTGCCGAGGAGGCGGGGCGTGACCCGCAGGCCGTGCGTCGCCTGCTCAATATCGGCGGCACCTTCGCGCCAGTCGCGCGCGGTCTGCTGAACGGCCCGGCCAGCCACTGGGCCGAAGACCTCGCCGAGATCAGCCTCGAGTACGGCGTGAGCGGCTACATTCTGGCGGCCGACGACGGAGCGACCATCCAGCGCTATGCCGAGGACGTGGCGCCGGCCGTGCGCGAGCTTGTCGCCGCGGAACGGGAGCGGCGCGCGCAGACGGCCGTCACGGCGGCAGATGTGGCGATGGAAGAACTCGAGCGGGAGTTCGTGGCTGCTGCCGCCGGTGAGCGGGGCGACGCCGGCCCGCCCGCAGCCCCCGCACTCGCACCGGGACTCGGCCTGGTGCCGACGCCGGATGACGGCATCCGTTTGAGCGACGAACGTCTCTTCGAGGAGGACACTCGTCCGCTCGCGCCCGCGTCGCCGGCCGGCGTGATCTATACCGACACCGGGCGCGCGGTCGGCGCCCATCTGATCGAGGTGCACGATCACCTCCGGCAGGAGCTCGCCCAGGTGCGCGAGATCATCGTGCAGGTGCGGCAGGGCGCGATGGAGGTCGGCGACGCACGATCCACCATCAACGACATGACGATGCGGCAGAACGAATGGACCCTGGGCGCCTATTGCGCGTCATATTGCCGGGTCGTCACCGGGCATCACTCGCTCGAAGACGAGGCGATCTTTCCGCACCTTCGCGCCAGCGACGAGGGCCTGGCGCCGGTGATCGACCGGCTCGAGGATGAGCACCTGATCATTCACGAGGTGCTCGAGGGGGTGGATGCGGCGCTGGTGCGGTTCATCCTGCAGCCCGACGATTTCAGCGAGCTGCAGGAGGCCGTCGACGTGCTCACCGACACGCTGCTCTCGCACCTGAGCTACGAGGAGCGCGAGCTGGTCGAACCGCTCGCGCGGTTTGGCTTTTACGGCAATCAGGTGTGACGGTGGTCGGTGGTCGAGCCTGTCGAGACCTCCGACGGCCGATCTTCGGACGCTGGTTGCGTTCAGAGGTCGGCTCGCGGGATCTCGACAAGCTCGATCAACGGGACCGCTCGATCGACGGGACCGCTCATCGACAGGACCGCACGATCAACGGGTGGGAAAGGGCATTAGCCCACGCGCACCGGAACCAACGAGCGTGCGTCACCGTAGCCGTCGGCGATGATCGACGTCGGCACGTTGTAGGCCCGTACCGCGCGGTCAGTGTTGTCGTAGGCGGCCCAGCCCGGCTGGCCCGTCGCGATGAAGGCGACGCTGCTGCCGTGGATGTCGTCGGCGAGAGCCTGAGGGGCCTCTGCGCCGGCGATGGCCGGCACGTGCGAGTCGGCGAGGACATCCCACATGAACGGAACGTCGATGCAGTGGCAAGCACCGAGGTGAGCGCCCCACGAGAAACGGTAGACCCAGGTCGGGGCGTCGATCGACGCGCGGATCTCGGCGAGGTCGAGCGTCGGAGCCCGGAACATCCGGTCGGTGATGTACTGACCGACGAGGGCGGCGGTGCCGAGTCCTTCGTGATCGGCGACATAGGCCCCGATCGTGGCCGGCTCGACGCCGATTCCAGCGAGCACAGCGGCGGCCGGGATGGCATCCATCGAGTCGCCGGCGCCGGCGAGCATCATCGCGAACTCGTCGTCGGTGGTGCCAAGAATCAGGTGCTTGTCAGCGCCGATTCCCGAAGCCAGGGCGTCGGCCGTTCCCTGAGGGATCAAATCGCCGTCGACGACCGGGCCCAGAACGAGTCCAGCGTTGAGGAATCCCGCGATGCCGGCCAGCGGGTCGGCGGGGGCAGTGCCGTCGACGGTCACGTCACCGCCGAGCGAGGAGACCTGGCCCTGCAGTTCGAGCACGCGCTCCTCGGGCAGTGATGACAGGCCGGCCACGGTCGGAGCGACCCCGCCGAGCTCGGCCAGGGTGCGACCGAGGGCTTCTGATGCCTCGAGCGTGGCACTGGTGGGCGGGCCCGACAGCGAGATCACGCTATTGAACAGCGACTGCGCACGGGGCATGCCGAGCAGGGTCAGCACAGAACCGCCTCCGGCGGACTGGCCGGAAATGGTGACCCGCGAGGGGTCGCCACCGAACGACGCGATGTTGTCACGCACCCATTCGAGGGCGAGCAGCCAGTCGAGCACGCCGCGGTTCTGCGGAGCATCCTCAATCCAGCCGAAGCCGTCGAAGCCGAGGCGGTAGGAGACACTCACGGTGACGACGCCGTCGCGGTTGAACGCGGCACCGTCGTACCAGGGGCTGGCGGGGGAGCCGGCCACGTAGCCGCCGCCGTGGATCCAGACCAGAACCGGCAGGCCCGCATCCGTCGGCGTGGTCGGGCTCGGCGTGAACACGTTCACATTGAGCGTTGACAGTCCGGCGATCGATGGCTCGGGGATCAGGGTGATCTCGGCGAGCGTCTTGCGCTGCGGCGTTGCGCCGTACTCGAGGGCGTCGCGCACGCCGTCCCACGAGCCGTGCGCGACGGGCGCCGCGAAACGCAGGTCGCCGATGGGCGGCTCAGCGAACGGAATGCCGAGGAACGCGGCGGATCCGTCGCGCCAGGCGCCGCGCACGACGCCGGCGGTGGTGGTGACTTCGGGGTGACCCGAGGTAGATGCGTGTGCTGACATTGCGATGCTTCCTTACTACGAGCTGATTTTTTTTGGCGTACTTAGGCTGACGCATGTGCCGCCCGGCGGATGCGCCGACGAAGAGAAGCGTGACCGATGCATCCGTCAGCCGACGAAGCCGTCGGCTGACGGGTGCGTCTAGCGAACGCTCTTGATGGGGATGAGCACGACGGCGGCGATGATCACCGAGATCATGCCGAAGACGAACAGGCTGGGAAAGCCACCCATCGTGCCGATGATGAGAGCAGCGACCGCAGGGCTCATCGCCTGCGGGATGTTGGTGGCCACGTTCAGGATGCCGAGGTCCTTGCCTGCTGCGACGCCGCCGCCGGGCAGCACCTCGGTCATCAGGGCGGTGTCGCACGCCATGTAGAGACCGAAGCCGAGGCCGTTGATGGCGCTCATGATGAGCATTCCGGTGAGGTTGGGCATGAAGAGCGGCATGGTGAGGCCAATCACCATCAACACGGATGCGGCGTAGATGAAGATCTTGCGGCGCCCGATTTTGTCACTCCAGAATCCGGCCAGAATGATCGAGATCAGGGTGGGGACCATGCCGACAATGGCGAGCAGGCCGGCGTTCAACGCTGCGTCTTGCAGGGAGAGGCCGATGTAGTCGGTGAGGATGTAGAGGTTGTACGCCGCGATGACGAAGTAGCCGAGGATGAAGAAGAATCGTGCGGCGAACGCCCAGGCGAAGTCGGGGTTCGCCTTCGGGTCGATCCAGAATCCGGAGAGGAACTGCTTCCAGCTGAAGGGTTCGACGACGAGGGCCTTGCTGGATCCGTCGCGGTTGAACAGCACGAAAAGCACGGTGACGACGAGAACTCCGACGCCGAAGACGGTGTATCCGATGCCGACATTGCTGGCGAACTGGCCGGCGGCAACGGTACCGACGGTTGCACCGATCATCATTCCCATCCCGACCATGGCCGAGGCGGCGCCACGCTTAGAGCGCGGGAAGCGGTCGGGCACGATAGCCGACAGCGGGCCCTGGAGCGCGTTCAAGGCGACCTGGATGACGACCCAGAAAATGGTGATCCAGAGCACATTGGTCATGCCGCCGAGGCCGAGCAGGAAGATGGCGGCGACCGACGAACCGATGAGCATCCAGGGGGCGCGACGGCCGAGCTTCGAGCGGGTGCGGTCACTGAACGCACCGACGATGGGCTGGGCGAACAGGGTGAAGACGAACGAGACGGTGGTCACGATCGCCAGGTTCTGAATCTTGTCATCCGCGTTGATCAGCGCAACCTGGATCGGAAGCAGAATTCCGGTGAGTGCCGCGTAGGTGGCGAACAGGAAGACCGACGTGACGGCCATCCAGGGGAGGAGCGCCTTCTTGGCCGGCGGGCTGACCGGCAGATTGTCAGTTCCGATTGCGCCGGTGTAGACGTCGTCGAACTGGGCGGGCGGCCGAGCGATTGACTCTCCGGTGCCGGAAGTTGAATTGGACACGATTCTCCTCGTCATTGAGTGACCTACAGGGGTGCCTGCTCGAGGGCAGAGCGGTGCGTAGACGAGTATGCCGCTAAACGGCACATAATTCAAGCGTTGAACTAATTCGAACTAGGGGACGAGTTGCAGCGGATCCTGTAGTAGTCGATCGCGGGCGCTCCAAATCGCGCCGAGTAGTGCGGCGTCAGCGCCGAGCGTTCCGCCCTGGGTGGCGGACTGCTCGAGAAGCACGGCGCCGGGAATGCTCGGCCGCAGGGCGGCAACTTTTGCGGCAACCGAGTCGGCCAGCGCCGCCCAGTAGCCGCCGAGCACGACCACCTCGGGGTCGAGCGCCATCACCAGCATCTGCACGGTGTGTGCGATCCAATTCGAGGCGGCATCCCAGGCGGCGGATGCGCGGGGTTCGCCCTCCAGGATGCGCCGGGTGAGCTCGTCGAGCGCGGCAGTCAAGCCGTCGGAGGCGAGCAAGTCGCTTAAGCCCACTTCCTCGAGAAGAAAGTCGGGGCCGGCGACGGTGTCGAGGCATCCGTGTTGGCCGCACCCGCAGAGTCGGCCGCCGGGAACGACGGCGAGGTGCCCGAGCGCGCCGGCGAAACCGTGCGCGCCGGTGACGGGGGAGCCATCGACGATGATCGCTCCGCCGATGCCCGAGTTGCTCTTCAGATACAGCATGGTGCGCACATCAGTGAGCTGGCTGCGTTCGGCCACCGCCGCCAGTGTGGAGTCGGCGGTCAGGCGCGCGAAATCGGGCAGGCGTGGCTCTCTGCTGCGCAGTCCGCCCACGACATCGACAGAGCCCCAGCCGAGGTCAGTGTCGGCGATCACCAATTCTGGATCGCCACCGACCGGGGCGAACACGACGATCGTAACGTCGGCCAGACGGCGGCCGCGCAACTCGTCAGAGTCGAGCGCGCGACCCAGTACGTCGGCGAACCGGTCGAGGATAAGGTCAGGCTGTCCCATCGGCCGGCCGTGGTGCTCACTGATCCGCAGGAGTGGCACGCCCGTGATCGTGGTGACGAGAGCGGTGACCTCGTCGGCATCCAGTTGCAACGCGAGAAGCGCGACCCCGTCGGCCGCAAGGCTGAGCAGAGTGAGCGGGCGGCCCTTGCCGCCGGACTCGAGAGGAGCCGCCTCACTGATCACCTGTGCGTCGAGCAGGGCAGCGGTGAGCGCGGTGACCGAGCCGCGCGTGAGGCCGGTGCCATCGGCGATCTGGCTGCGGGAACTCGGCCCATTCTCGACCAAGTAACGCGCGACGATGCCGAGGTTGTGCAGACGCACGTCGCTGCTGATCAGCGTTGCGGCAGGCTCGATGCTGTTCGCTGCGGTGCTGTGCGCGAAGGTGCCCTGACGTGCCATGGATCGAGCCTAAGCCACTGGCCAGGGCCGCACTTCACTCGCCTGGCACGGGGGCCGGCATCGAGTTTGAGTGTTGCGGTCGAGTTTGCCCGGCGGAACAGGGCAACTCGACCGCAACGCTCAAGCTCGGCGACGGTCGGTGTGGAGTTACTCCGCGATGTCGGTCTTCGCGGGCGGAGTCGAGACCTTCTTTGCGGCCGGCTTTTTCTTCGGGGCAGCGGTGGTCGCGCTGGTTATTACCTCCGCCGCAGCGGCCTTCGCCGGAGCCTTCGCGGCTAATGGCTTCTTCGTGGCCGGGGCCTTCGTCGCTGGCACCTTCGCGGCCGATGCCTTCTTTGCGGCCGGCACCTTCGGCTTCGCAGCGGTCGAGGTGGTCGACGCGACTGCAGCCGGAGCCTTCTTGACTGGCGACTTCCGTGCCGGAACAGCAGCGACAGCATCCGCCATGGGCTGAACCATCGGCATCAGGCGAGCCAGCTGGGTGACGTGACCCGGCTCGAGCTCATCGAGCGAGGCGACGCCGAGCAGCTTCATGGTGCGGCGGATCTCCTCGGAGAGGATGGCGATCGTGCGGTCGACGCCCGGACGGCCGCCGGCCATCAGGCCGTAGAGGTAGGCGCGGCCGATGAGGGTGAAGCGGGCGCCGAGGGCAACGGATGCGACGATGTCGGCGCCGTTCATGATGCCCGTGTCGAGGTGTACTTCGGTCTCGGTTCCGACCTCGCGCACCACGCTCGGCAGCAGGTGGAAGGGAATCGGGGCGCGGTCGAGCTGGCGTCCGCCGTGGTTCGAGAGCACGATCGCGTCGGCGCCGAGCTCGACGGCCAGGCGCGCGTCGGCGACCGACTGGATGCCCTTGACGACGAGCTTGCCCTTCCACTTGTCGCGGATGTAGCTCACCTCTTCGGGGCCGACGGTCGGGTCGAACATAGTGTCGATGAGCGCGGCGACGGTGCCAGACCAGCGGTCGAGGCTCGCGAAGGCGAGGGGCTCGGTGGTCAGGAAGTTGATCCACCAGGCGGGGCGGGGGAGCGCGTTCAGCACGGTCTTCGGGGTGAGGGCCGGCGGGATCGAGAAGCCGTTCTTCACATCGCGGAGGCGCGCGCCGCCGACGGGGGTGTCGACGGTGACCATCAGGGTGTCGTAGCCGGCCGCGGCCGCGCGGTCGACCAGGGCGAGCGAACGCTCACGGTCGGCCCACATGTAGAGCTGGAACCAGTTGCGTCCGTTCGGGGCCGCGGCAGCGACATCCTCGATCGAGGTGGTGCCCATGGTCGACAGTGAGAACGGGATGCCCGCGGCCTCGGCAGCGGTCGAGCCGGCGCGCTCGCCTTCGGTCTGCATCATGCGGGTGAAGCCGGTCGGGGCGATGCCGAACGGCATCGCGCTGACCTGGCCGAGCACCTCGCGGCTCGTGTCGACGTTCGACACGTCACGCAGCACCGACGGGTGGAATTCGATGTCCTGGAACGCCTGACGCGCCCGCGACAGCGAAATCTCGCCCTCGGCCGCGCCATCCGTGTAGTCGAACGGCGCCTTCGGGGTGACGCGCTTGGCGATCGTGCGCAGATCGGCGATGCTCGTCGCGCTCGCGAGACGGCGGGTGCGCGCGTTGAACTCGGGCTTCTTGAACTGCATCAGCGGCATGAGGTCGCGGGGCTTCGGGAACTGTCTCTTCACCATTGGATTACTTTCCTTCGGGGCTGGCGGTCAGGTGGGAAGTGGTCAAGTGGGTTTCCGCGTAGTAGCGGGTGATGTGGGACTGCATCGCCGTGCGGGCAAGCACGGGGTCGGCGGCGGCGATCGCGGCCAGAATTTCGCGGTGCTCGTGCATCAGGCGGGCGGATGTCACGGGCCAGGAGGTCAGGCTCGGCACGCCCGCCCGGGCATAGCCTTCGATCGCGCTGCGGAGCCCGGCCATGGTGGCAGTGATGACCTGGTTGCCCGATGCCTCGGCCAGCGACAGGTGGAATTGCGCGTCGAGGGCGAGGAACTCGGCTTCGCTGAGTCCGGGGGCTTCCATGGCGTCGAGGAGTTGGGCGGAATCGGCAAGGGCGGGGGCGGTGGGCGCGGGATCGGCTGCGGCCGCTGCTGCAGCCTCGGCCAGTTCGGTCACGATCGATGCTTCGAGCACCAGGCGGGTCTTCACGACATCGGCGACCGCAAATCCTTGCGCGGCGACCTGCAAGCGCATGAGTGCCGACATCCCGCCGCCCGGCAGCGCCACGATGATGGCGCCGGCGTTCGGGCCGGAGCCGGTCGCGGTGCGGATGAGCCCGAGCACCTCGAGCACGCGGATGGCCTCGCGCACGCTCGAGCGCCCGACACCGAGGTCGGTCGCGAGTGTGCGCTCGCCGGGCAGGCGGTCGCCGGGGCGCAGGCGGCCTTCGAGGAGGTCGCGTTCAATGCTCTCGAGCACGATTTCCCAGGCGCGGCGGTCGTCGGTCATGTGCGCCTCCTTCGCTGATGTGAGTTTGTGCTGAATTCGTGTGTGGTCGGACCACAGTGGTCAGACCACACACTCTACTGAATATGACGCCCGTGTGCACGACATTGTTGGCCACGGGAATCTTCTCGGCCAGGCTTGGTTGTTGATGATGCGCTGGTGTCAGCGGCAGTCCCTCACCGACGAAGGAGAAAAGTCATGGCAGAAACTTCAGTCAGCACGAATCGGGCCCGAATCGGCGACTCCGATCTGGAGGTGTTCCCGCTGGTGCTCGGCGGCAACGTCTTCGGCTGGACGGCCGACGAGCGGGCGTCCGTCGAGATTCTCGACTCCTTTGTCGCGGCCGGAGCAAACTTCATCGACACCGCCGACGGCTATTCGGCGTGGGAGCCCGGTCACACCGGCGGTGAGAGCGAGACGATCATCGGCAACTGGGTGTCGGCCCGCGGCAACCGCGATGACGTTGTGATTGCAAGCAAAGTCAGTACCCACCCGCAGTTCGCCGGGTTGGCGGCCGACAACATCCGTGCGGCCGCCGATGCTTCGCTCGCTCGTCTGCGGACCGACCACATTGACCTCTACTACGCCCACTTCGACGACGAGTCGGTGCCGCTCGAAGAGACGATCGGCGCGCTGTCGCAGCTCGTCGATGCCGGGAAGGTGCGCTACATCGGAATCTCGAATTACACGCCCGAGCGCATCGACGAGTGGTTCGACGTGACGGCGGCGAACGGATTCCACCGGGCCGTCGCCCTGCAGCCGCACTACAACCTGGTGGAGCGCGACTTCGAGCAGGGCCTTCGGGAGCGTGCTGCGCGCGAGAACATCGCGGTTTTCCCCTACTTCGCGCTGGCCAGCGGGTTTCTCACCGGCAAATACCGGGATGTAGCGGAGTCGGTCACCGACGGCCCGCGCGCCGAAGACGCCCGCCCCTACTTCGACGAGCGCGGTCGCCGTGTGCTCGGTGTGCTCGACGCCGTCGCCGCTGCACGCGACGTCTCGGTCGCAACAGTCTCGTTGGCCTGGTTGCGTCAGCAGCCGACGGTGGTGGCCCCGATCGCCAGCGCCCGCACTATGGAGCAGCTGCCGGACCTGCTCGCGTCGGTTGTGCTCACCCTGACGGATGCCGAACTCGGGTCGCTCGACGAGGCATCCGCCTAGCGCGCCCTCGCGTCGCGTTAGCTGCGTACAACCACGTTGGCCGGCGGCTCGCCGGCCAGCATCAGGTCGATCTGCCGACGGAGGAGGCGCGCCATCCGCGGCATCATCGCGGTGGAGGCGCCCCCCACGTGCGGGCTGATCAGCACGTTCGGCAGTGCGAAGAGCGGATGCCCGGTGGGCAGCGGCTCGGGATCGGTCACGTCGAGGGCGAGACGCAGGCGGCCGGATGTCGCGTGCGTGAGCAGGGCATCCGTGTCGGCGACCGCGCCACGTGCGATGTTCACCAGCAGGGCGCCGTCGGGCATCAACGCGAGGAACGCGTCGTCGACAAGGTGCCGCGTCGACTCGGTGAGTGGAACCCCGACGACCACGATGTCGGCCTGCGGCAGCAACTCGGGCAGTTCGTCGAAGCCGTGGATCGGGCCGCCCACATCGGTGCGCGCCGTGCGGGCAACCCGGACGACATTCGTCTCGAAGGGCAGCAGGCGCGCCTCGATGGCCTGGCCGACTCCGCCGTAACCGAGCAGCAGCACCGTGCGGTCGGCCAGGCTCTCGTGGCGGGCCGGAGCCCAGCGGCCCTCGTCCGCGGCGCGCACGAAGTCAGGGATTCCGCGCTGCGACGCCAAGATGAGCGCGAGGGTGAGCTCGGCGGTCGAGGTCTCGTGCACGCTCGCGGCATTGGCGAAAACGTGTCCGGCGGGAAGTACGGCCCCGACGCCGTCGAACCCGATCGACTGACTCTGCACGAGCCGCGTCGTCACGCCGTCGAGCTGCACGAGCCGATTCGTCGCTCCCATGTACGGCTGCACGACGATGTCGATCGCCGCGGCCGGGGCCGGCCCCGTCATGTCCCATTCGATGAGGTCGACGCCGTCGGGCACCTCGCCGAGGGCTTGGCGCAGGGCGCGTCCGGGGAGGCTGACGAGAAGACGGTTCGCGTTCATGCTCCGAGCCTAAACGGATGCGGGGTGACCGGGCGTAAGAGAGCGTCGACCTCAGGTGCTTGCGCGCCCGCATCCGCGGGCGGCAGTTGTCACCGGATGACGCAACGGTCACCGGATGACGCACAATCTGTGCGCCGTTCGGTGACACCTGCGCAATCCTTGCGTCTTATGCTGACGCCCGGGGGCGACCGGTTAGCGGGGCGAAGTCGCCGCAACGCGCGGTTGATACCGCACGGGCGCGAAGGTGCGCGCGACCAGGGCCCGCATCGACTCGAGATCTCCGGTGACCAGACCCTGCGCGCGCGCCTGAACGAGAACGTTGCCGATCGCCGTCGCCTCGACCGGGCCGGCCAGCACCGGCATTCCGAGGTGGTCGGCCGTGAGCTGGCAGAGCAGCTCGTTCTGCGACCCGCCACCGACAATGTGTACGACGTCAACGGGCCGGCCGGCGAGTTCGGCGGCGGTGCGTACAGCGGAGGCGAAGGCATCCGCCAGGCTTTCGATGATGCTCCGCACAAACTCGGCCCGACTCTGCGGAACCGGCAATGCGTGCTCGACGCAGTAGTCGGCAATGCGCGACGGCATATCGCCGGGTGCCAGAAATCGGGGGTCGTCGGCGTCGAAAACTGCGACGGGGGTGGTCACGGCGGCTGCCGCTGCGAGCACGTCGGGCAGGCTGATCGTCTCGCCGCCGCGCTCCCAACTGCGCACCGATTCGCTGAGCAGCCAGAGGCCCATCACGTTGTGCAAGAAGCGCACGCGTCCGTCGACGCCGCCCTCGTTGGTGAAGTTCGCGGCCCGGCTGGCCTCGGTCAGCACGGGGTGCTCGAGCTCCAGCCCGACCAGCCCCCAGGTGCCGCAGGAGATGTAGGCCGAGTTCTCGGACTGCATCGGAATCGCGACGACGGCGGATGCCGTGTCGTGCGACCCGACGGCGACCACGTCGAGCGGGCGGCGCGCTCCGATCTCGAAGGCGACCGCGGGCAGCAGAGTGCCGACCGTTGACCCGGCGTCGATGAGCGTCGGGAAGATGTTGCGGGGGAGGTCGAGGCGTTTGACGAGGTCGTCGTCCCACTGGCCGGCCGCGCCGGCAGCGGTTGCTCCGACACGCAATAGCCCGGTGGTTGAGGCGTTGGTGCGCTCGGCCGCCTGGGTTCCGGTGAGCCAGTAGTTCAGCAGATCGGGGATGAGCAGCATCGTGTCTGCACCGTCGAGGCCACTGCCGAGGCGCTCGGCCGTGAGCTGATAGAGCGTGTTGAACGGAAGAAACTGCAGGCCGTTGGCGGCGTAGAGCTGTGCCGGGTCGACGACAGAGTGGGCAACAGTGACACCGGCGGCCGAGCGCTCGTCGCGGTAGTGAAACGGGTTGCCGAGCATCCGGGAACCGCGCATCAGCGCGTAGTCGACGGCCCAGGAATCGACGCCGATGCTGACGATTCCGGGCTCATCGCGCAGGGCGCTGGCCAGACCGGCCACCGCATTGCGGTACAGCTCGAGCACATTCCAGTGCAGTCCGTCGATGGTGCGCACCGGATTGTTGGCGAAGCGAGCGACCTGGCGCAGGTGCAGTTCGTTGTGGCCGACGTGGCCGAGCATGACGCGTCCGCTCGTGGCGCCCAGGTCGATCGCGGCGACCGAGCCAGACGCGCTGCCGGTGCCGCGGTTGTCCGTGCTTTTGCCGCTCATGCCGCGCCGCCGCATCCGTCGCCGATGGCTTCCTCAGCGCGAACCGCGTCGAGTTTGACCGTTCCGGTCGAGTTCGCCCGGCATACCGGGGTGTCTCGACCGCAACGGTCAAACTCGGCGGAAGCGCGGGCGACCGTGCCGAGTGTGAGTGGTTCGGTAGTCGTGCCGTGTGCCGCGGAACCTGTACCGAATCGCTCACACTCGGCGCCGAATGCCCGCGCCGACTGGGGAAGCAGCGAGATCATCGGAGGAAAGCCGCCGCAACGCCGGCGTCAACCGGAATGTGCAGACCCGTCGTGTGCGACAGATCGCTGGAGCAGAGCGCGAACACGGCGTTCGCCACGTTCTCCGGCAGCACCTCGCGCTTGAGCAGCGTGCGCTGCGCGTAGTAGGCGCCCAACTCTTCTTCAGGCACCCCGTAGACCGCGGCGCGCTTGGCGCCCCAGCCGCTCGAGAAGATGCCGGAACCGCGCACCACTCCGTCGGGGTTGATGCCGTTGACCTTGACACCGTGCTCGCCGAGCTCGGCCGCGAGCAGTCGCACCTGGTGCGCCTGATCGGCCTTGGTCGCCGAGTAGGCGATGTTGTTCGGGCCGGCGAAGACCGAGTTCTTCGAGGAGATGTACACGATGTCCCCGCCGAGCTTCTGGTCGATGAGCACGCGCGCCGCGGCCCGGGAGACGAGGAACGAGCCCTTGGCCATCACGTTGTGCTGCAGGTCCCAGTCGGCGACGGTGGTCTCCAGCAGTGACTTCGAGAGCGAGAGCCCCGCGTTGTTCACGACGAGGTCAAGTCCGCCGAAGGCGAGAACTGCGGCGTCGACGGATGCCTGCACCTGGTCTTCATCGGTGACGTTCGCCTGCACGCCGATCGCGACATCGGTGCCGCCGATCTCGGCCGCAGCGGCCTGGGCGTTCTCGAGGTTGAGGTCGGCGATGACGACGCAGGCGCCTTCGGCGGCCAGGCGGGTGGCGATGGCCTTGCCGATACCGGATGCAGCACCGGTCACGAGTGCGACGCGGCTCGCGAGTGGCTTGGGCTTCGGCATGCGCGCGAGCTTGGCCTCTTCGAGAGCCCAGTACTCGATGCGGAACTTCTCGGCCTCATCGATCGGGGCGTAGGTCGAGAGGCCCTCTGCACCGCGCATGACGTTGATGGCATTGACGTAGAACTCGCCGGCCACGCGAGCGGTCTGCTTGTTCGCTCCGTAGCTGAACATGCCAACACCGGGGATCAGCACGATGAGCGGGTCGGCGCCGCGGATGGCCGGAGATGCGGCATCCGCGTTGCGGTCGTAGTAGGCCTGGTAGTCGGCGCGGTACTGCTCGTGCAGCTCCTGCAGCCGCACGATCGATTCCTCAACGGAGGCGTCGGCGGGCAGGTCGAGCAGCAGCGGGGTGACCTTGGTGCGCAAGAAGTGGTCGGGGCAGCTGGTGCCGAGCGCGCCGAGGCGCGGGTGCTCAGTGCTGGCCAGAAAGTCGAGCACCACGGCGTCGTCGGTGAAGTGGCCGACCTGCGCGCGGTCCGTCGAGACCAGGCCACGGATGGTCGGGGCCAGGGCCACGGCCTTCGCGCGACGTTCTGCCTCGGGCAGGGCGCCGTAGCCGGGCAGGGCCGGGCCGAAGGGCTCTGCCTTCGAGTTCGCCGCGATGTAGGCGGCGGCGGTGTCGATGATGTGCAGCGAATTCGCCTCAGCCTCGGCCGAGGTGTCACCCCAGGCGGTGATGCCGTGGCCGCCGAGGATGCAGCCGATGGCCTGCGGGTTCGCCTCTTTGATCGCCGCGATGTCGAGACCGAGCTGGAATCCCGGGCGACGCCACGGAACCCAGACCACTGCGTCACCGTAGATCGTCGCGGTGAGCGCTTCGCCGTCGGCGGCGGTTGCAATGGCGATGCCGGAGTCGGGGTGCAGGTGGTCGACGTGGGCCGCGTTGACGAGGCCGTGCATCGCGGTGTCGATGGAGGGCACAGCGCCACCCTTGCCATGCAGCGTGTAGTCGAAGGCCGCCACCATCTCGTCTTCGCGGTCGAGACCGGGGTAGACGTTGACGAGCGAGCGCATGCGGTCGAGGCGCAGCACCGCCAGCCCACTTTCGGTGAGCGTGCCGAGGTCTCCGCCGGAGCCCTTGACCCAGAGCAGCTCGACCGCTTCACCGGTGACGGGGTCGATCTCGGTGCCCTTGGCCGAGGTGTTGCCGCCGGCGTAGTTGGTGTTCTTGGGGTCGGCGCCGAGGCGGTTCGACCGGGCGATCAGCTCGGCCGCGGTCGGGTTCACCGCGTGCTTCAGACGTGTGGTGTCAGTCATCGTGGTGTCATTCATGAAAGCTACGCTCCCCAACTTGCCTGCTGGCCGCCCACGCGAGCGGCGGCGATTTCTTGCTGGTACCCGGATGCAGCGTAGGCCGCCAGGGGGTCGGCCGGCAGCCCCCGCGACTCACGCCACGCGGCGAGGTCGGGACGCACATCCGTGTAGAAGGCATCCATCAGGATGCCGTTGGCACCGAGAACGTCGCCGGCGTCCTGTGCTGCGGTGAGCGCAACGGTGTCGACGAGCAGCACGCGGGCCGTCATCTCCTGCACGTTCAGCACCGAGCGAATCTGGCCGGGGATCTTGTCTTCGACGTTGTGGCACTGGTCGAGCATGAACGCGACCGGGCTGTCGGCGTCGAAGCCGCGGCCGCGGTTCACCTCGTAGAGGATGCGGAACAGCTGGAACGGGTCGGCCGCACCGACGATGAGGTCGTCATCGGCGTAGAAGCGCGAGTTGAAGTCGAACGAGCCGAGCTTGCCGAGGCGCAGCAGCTGCATCACGATGAACTCGATGTTGGTGCCAGGAGCGTGGTGACCAGTGTCGAGGCAGACCATGGCCTTGTCGCCGAGCGCGGCGACCTGGGCGTAGGAGGTTCCCCAGTCGGGAACATCGGTGTGATAAAAAGCCGGCTCGAAGAACTTGTACTCGAGCACCATGCGCTGGTCGTCGCCGAGGCGGGCGTAGATCTGCTCGAGAGAGTCGGCGAGGCGGTCCTGGCGGCCGCGCAGGTCGCCCTGACCCGGGTAGTTGGTGCCGTCGGCGAGCCAGATCTTGAGGTCTTGTGAGCCCGTGGCATCCATCACGTCGATGCACTCGAAGTGGTGGTCGATGGCCTGCTGGCGAATTGCCTGATCGGTGTGGGTCAGGCTGCCGAACTTGTAGGCGTCGTTTTGAAAGGTGTTCGAGTTGACTGTGCCGATCTCGACGCCGAGGTCAGCCGCAACACCGCGGAGAGCTTCGTAGTCGTCGACCTTGTCCCAGGGGATATGCAGCGCCACCTTGGGCGCCAGCGCGGTGAGTTCGTTCACCTTCGCGGCGTCAGCGAGCTTCTCCTGAATGGTGCGCGGGGTTCCCGGGGTCGCAAAAACCTTGAAGCGGGTGCCCGAGTTGCCAAAAGCCCAGGAAGGAAGCTCGATGGCCTGCGCCTCAAGCTGAGGGGCGATGGAGGTGAAGCTGGTCATATGCGTTGTCACTTTTCTAGACGTGTCGAGGTGTGAATGAATCGTTTCAATTGGCAGTGGGGAAACACTATCCCGCGGAATGCGCCGCGTCAATCTGGTCTTCGAGGTGAAAGATCTCGTCGAGAACGAGAAAGCCTTCATCGGGCGTGGCAGCGCCCAGATCTTCGAAATACTCGGCCATCTCTGCTTGCCAACGGGCATTGACATCCGTGGCATTCATGCCGGCTTGAGCGGCGGCGAGAGAGGGGGTTTCGAAGTATCCGATGAGAAGGCCGTCTGCCCGCAGGAAGAGCGAGTAGTTGTGCCAGCCGGTGGTTTTGAGCGCGGCGAGCATCTCGGGCCAGACTGCCGCGTGACGCTCGCGGTAGGCCTCCAGGCGATCAGTTCTGACCTGCAGTTGAAAGCACACGCGCTGCATGAGGTTGATCCTTTGAACGGTGGTGTGGTGGTGGCGAAGCGGGTGGTTCAGGTGAAGCGGATGCTGCTGGTGGTGGTTGGTGACGCTGGATGAGCAACACCGTGGAGAGAAACGCGAGGGTCCGGCCGACGGACCACCTCCGCCGGCCGGACGTTCTCCATCGGTGACTTAGAAGTCGAAGTCCGCGATGTTGTCCTTGTTGAACTCGTACGGGTCGCCGAGGAGCACTACGCCGTCCTTGCCGACGGTGTACGAGCCGAGCTTGCCGGCTTCGAAGGTGTCGCCATCCTTGCCGGTGATGTCACCGACGATGAGAGCCTTGGCAGCGAACGCAGCGAGGTAGCCGAGGTCTGCCGGGTTCCACAGTGCGAACGAGGTCATGGTGCCGTCGGTGACGTAGTCGCGCAGCTGGTTCGGCGTGCCGAGACCGGTCAGAGCAACCTTGCCCTTGAAGTCAGAGGTCTGCAGGTAGCGAGCTGCTGCAGCGATTCCGACGGTCGTGGGGGAGACGATGCCCTTGAGGTTCGGGTGCGTCTGCAACAGTGCTGCCGTCTTGTCGAACGAGGTCTGGTCGTCGTCGTCGCCGTAGACGGTCTCCACGAGCGTGATGTTCGGGTGGTTCTCGGCGAGGTCGGTCTTCATGAGCTCGATCCAGGCGTTCTGGTTCGTGGCGTTGGCGCTGGCGGAGAGGATGGCGATCTCGCCGGCGTCACCGATCTGCTTGGCGATCATGTCAACCTGCACCTTGGCGATGCCGGCGGAGTCAGCCTGGTTGATGAAGACGTCGCGGTACTTGGTCTCGGTGTCGGAGTCGTAGGTGACTACCTTCACACCGGCGTCGCGCGCTTCGTTCAGTGCGTCGCCGATGGCCTTGGGGTCGTTGGCCGAGACCACGATGGCGCCGACACCCTGCTGGGTGAGGGTGTTGATGTAGCTGACCTGTGCGTCGGGGCTGGCTTCAGCCGGGCCGACCTGTGCGAAGGTTCCGCCGAACTCCTTGATGGCCGTCTCGCCGCCCTTGTCAGAGGTGTCGAAGTACGGGTTACCGAGGTTCTTCGGCAGGAAGGTGATGGCCAGGTTGGCGTCGCCGGAGCCGTCGCCCGAGCCTTCAGCGGCGGGGTTGGCTGCACAGCCGGAGGCGACGAGGGCGAAGGTCACGGCGAGAGCTGCGACAGCACCGACACGGGACTTGCCCGAGAGGCGTTTGTGAAACAACATCGTTGTTCTTCCTTTCATAGTGTGAAGCCGATGTGTGATTGCATCGACAAAAGGTGGATTACGCCTTGGCTGCGCGTCTCCGACCCCGTTTGATTCCCCCGGGTCCCTGCCGCTTTTTCTGCAGCCAGGCCAGGAAGCTTGCTGACACCACCGACAGCACCAAGAGCACTCCGGTGATGATGTTGATGACGTCGGAGGTGACGTTGGCCAGGCGCAAGGCGCTGGCGAGCACTCCGATCAGAAGCACGCCGGCGATCACGCCATGCAGTGCCCCACGGCCACCGAAAATTGAGACTCCGCCGAGCAGTACCGCGGCGATGACCTGCAGCTCCAGCCCCGTGGCGTTGTCACCACGGGCGCTGCCGAAACGCAGTGTGTAGTAGATGCCGGCGAACGCCGAGACGACGCCGGTGAGCATGAACAAGATCATCTTGGTGCGGTTCACGTTGACACCGGAGAAGGTCGCCGCATCCGGGCTCAACCCGATCGAGAAGATCCCGCGACCGAACGGGGTGAAGTGCAGCACGAGCGCGAAGATGATCGCCAGAATCACGAACGGGATCATGATCGACGGGATGCCCGTTGCACCGATCTTCGACTTGGCCAGCGTCGTCCAGAACTCATCGAAGTCGGTGACCGCTGTCGTGCCGAGGAGGCCGACGGCGAGCCCGCGGTACAGCGCGAGCGTTCCGATGGTCACCGCGAGAGACGGCAGTCCGACGACGGTGATCAGGAAACCGTTGAACGCGCCGCCGATGACGCCGACGACCAGGGCGATGAGGCCGGCAGCCGCGAGGGGGAGTCCGGCCTGGTGAAGCGTTCCAACCAGAACGCTGCTGAGGCCCACCATGCTCGCTACCGACAGGTCGATCTCACCGGTGATGATCACCAGCGTCATCGGCAGGGCGATCAGCAGAATGGGGGCCACATCGAGCAGCAGGTAGGTCATGGTGATCGGGCTGCCGAAGTTGCGCACGCTCAGCGTGGCAACGAGGATCACGATCAGCAAGAGGCCGATGACAGCGGTTTCCCGCGTGAAGAGGATGCGACGCCAGGCCGGCTGGCCATAGTCGCGGTAGACGCGGGGTGCGACCACCGGAGCCTGAATAGTTGCGGTGCTAGACATTGGAGTCGTCCCTCTCTTCCAGGAGCTTGCGGGTTTGTCGGAGCGAGAGCACGCGGTCGAGAACGATGGCGCCGATGATCAGTACGCCGACGACGGCACGCTGCCAGAAGTCGGGAACGCCGAGGATGGGGAGTGCGCGGTTGATGGTGAGCAGGAGAACGGCGCCGAGCGCGGCGCCCCAGACGGTGCCGCTGCCACCGAAGATGGCGACGCCGCCGATGACCGCCGCAGCGACGGCATCCATTTCGAAGCCGCTGCCGGCCTGCGAGTTGATGGTGCCGTAGCGGGCCGCATAGAGCACGCCGGCCAGTCCGGCCAGAGCGCCACAGGCGACGAAGGCGATCAGGATGCGCTTGGTCACGCGCAGGCCGTACAGCTCGGCTGCGGCTGGCTCAGAACCGATCGCGTAGAACTCGCGTCCGCCGCGGGTATTGCGCATGTACCAGCCGGCCGCGACGAGCACGATCAAAGCGAGGATGGTCAAGAGCGGGATCGACAGCACCGAGCTGGTGCCGAGGGCCAGGAAGTCCTTGGGCATGTCCGACGCGTTGATGCGATCGCTGCCGGCCCAGAGCACGTTGATGCCACGGTAGGCATAGAGCGTGCCGAGGGTGATCACCAGCGCCGGCACCTTCGCGAAAGCGACGAGCGCGCCGTTGATCAGGCCGAGCAGGCCGCCGAAGACGATGCCGGCGGCGAACACGACGATGATCGGGATGCCCGGGATGTCGATGAACAGTCGGCCGGTCAAGTACGCGGTGAGTCCGAGGATTGAGCCGACCGAGAGGTCGATGCTGCGGGTGATGATCACGATCGCCATGCCGACGGCCACGAGAATCAGGATCGACGGGGTGAGCAGCAGGTCGCGCCAGCCGTCGGGACTGAACAGGAAGTTGGGGTTCTTCGCCGTGGTCACCACGATCACGAGGATCAGGGCGAGCAGGATGCTCGTCTCCCTGGCGCGCAGGAACGAGTACAGGCCGAGCGTGAACCCGTTCTGTGTGCGCGCCTGGGGTGGCGTGGGGGCCGGTGTGGGGGTCAGCGTCGTGGTCACGAGTGGTGCTCCGTTGCGTGCGTCGCGGCGTACATAACTGTTTCTGAGGTGGCTTCGGCCCGGCTCAGTTCGGCGGTGAGGCGGCCTTCGCGCATGACGAGCACGCGGTCGGCCATTCCGAGAACTTCGGGGAGCTCCGACGAGATCATCAAGATAGCGAGGCCCTTGCCGGCGAGCTCGGAGAGCAGGCGGTGAACCTCCGACTTGGTTCCCACGTCGATGCCGCGGGTCGGTTCGTCGATGATCAGCACGCGCGGGTTCGTGGCGAGCCATTTCGCGAGAACGACCTTCTGCTGGTTTCCACCGCTCAAGGTGCCCACCACGGTGTCGAGCGCGTTGGTCTTCACTTCGAGGCGGCTCGCCCAGATGCGTGCCGCGGCGTTCTCGGCACGCGCGGTGAGCAGGCCGAACTTTGTCAGCTGTTTCTGGATGGCCATGGTCGTGCTGCGGGCGACGGTCGAGTCGATCACCAGGCCCTGCTTGCGACGGTCTTCGGGCACCAGTGCCAGACCGAGGCTCATCGCCGCGGCCGGGTTGCGCCGGGGGACCGGAGTGCCATTGATGCGCACCGATCCGGAGTCGTAGCTGTCGACGCCGAAGACGGCGCGGGCTATTTCGCTGCGGCCGGCTCCGACCAGGCCGGCCAGGCCGACGATCTCTCCGGCGCGCACGGTGAAGTTCACGTCGTGAAAGACGCCGGCCGAGTTCAGGCCGCTGACCTCGAGCACGGGCTCGCCGATCTCGGCCGGCTGCTTCGGAAAGAGGTCTGCGACGTCGCGTCCGACCATCCGTCGCACGATTTCGGAAACGGATGTCGACTCGATGGCATCGGTCGAGATGTACTCGCCGTCGCGCATGACGGTGATGGTGTCGCAGAGTGCGAAGACCTCGTCGAAGCGGTGTGAGATGAAGACGAGGGCGCGGCCTTCGTCGCGGAGGCTGCGGGCGACGGCGAAGAGGCGGTCGACTTCGACTCCGCTGAGTGCGGCCGTCGGTTCGTCCATGATGAGCACGCGAGCGTCGAGGGAGATGGCCTTGGCGATCTCGATGATCTGCTGGTCGGCGATGGAGAGTCCCTCGGCCGGCCGGTCAGGGTTGATGCGCACGTCGAGGCGGGCGAACAGGCCCTGCACCTCGGTACGCATCCGCTTGCGATCGATCTTGCCGAAGCGGTTGGTCGGCTGGCGTCCCATGAAGATGTTCTCGGTGACCGAAAGATCGGGAAACAGCGTCGGCTCTTGGTAGATGACGGCAATGCCGGCCGCCTTCGATTCGGCGGTCGACGTGAAGTCGACGCTGTCGCCGCGCAGCAAGAAGTCGCCGCTGTCGCGGCGGTAGAGGCCGGCGACGATCTTGACGAGGGTTGACTTGCCGGCGCCGTTTTCTCCGACCAGCGCATGGATGGAATTCATCTGCACGGTGAGGCTGGCGGACTTCAGGGCGACGACGGCACCAAATGATTTGGCAACGTTTCGAAGCTCCAGGGCAGCTGGGCCGGTGGTACTGGGGCTAATCGACATTGACGGACCTAACCTCCACATTGAGGAGTGATTGAATCGTTTTAATAATTACGAACGTCAGCAATCTACGTGGGTCGTGCGGCTCTGTCAAATTGTTGTTGGATGGCCGTCGATCCGGTGCGGCGACGCAAGTGCGAGCGCTGCGCCGGCTGCGTTCTGCGGTGCTCCCCGTCAATTGAAACCTTTCATTGACATCGGATGAATCGTTCCAATAGTGTCAAGGCACCACCACGCCCACTTCTCATCGTCGAGATCATTCGGAGACCATTCAGTGTTGATTGCCCCACGTGTCGTGTCGCTACCTCCTGTTCCCCCGCCCCGCCGACTACACCGCGGTCTCGCTGCCGGCGTGACGGCATTCGCGCTTCTTGCCGGTGGCTTCGCCGCTGGCGGCATTCCCGCATTCGCCGCGGAGAGCGCGACGATGTCGGTGTCAGACCTCCGGGCGAATGGCCTGGTCGACCCGCTGGGAACCACCGGAGAAAGCCCGGTTTTCAGCTGGAAGAACTCCTCATCCGGTCGCGGCGTCCTTCAAGACGCCTATGAGGTTCGCGTCGCGAAGAGCGAGGGCGAACTCGGATCCGCTGATATCTGGTCGACGGGCAAGGTCACCTCGGCCGAACAGCTCAACGTCGCCTACGCGGGTCCCGCGCTCGAATCGCAGACCCGCTATGTCTGGCAGGTGCGTACCTGGAACGACGGTGGCGCCGCCTCCGACTGGAGCACCGCCGCTTCGTTTGAGACCGCCATCCTGAACAACAGCGAGTGGACGGCGGACTGGATCAGCGGCGCCGGCCCCGCGAAGCAGCTCGCCCGGTGGACCGACTACACGGCATCCGTCGATTTCACCATGGACAGCCTGGTGATGGGCCTCTACGCTCGAGCTTCCGACCTGAACAACGCCTACATGTGGCAGCTCAGCGTCTCCGACGGGACGCCCCGCTTCCGTCCGCACAAGAAGGTCAACGGCGGTTTCTCGCTTCTGGAGAACAAAGACATCTCGTCGTTCATCAGCCTCGACGAACTGAAGAAGGGAACCCACAACTTCACCGTTCAATTCGCAGGCTCGACGATCATCTCGACGCTCGACGGCATTGAGATCGACCGCCGCATCGACACCAGCCTGAAGAACGGCTACGTGGGCTTCCGCCAGTCGACGGCCGTTGAGGGCCCCGAGAACGCCACCATCCACAACGTCAACGTCACCTCGTCGACCGGTGAGGTGCTGTTGAACACCGACTTCAGCAACGGAACCAACCCGTTCTCCGGCGGCACGGTGACCGATCGCGGCCTGGAGCTGAAGTCGCCAACCGAGGTCATCTTCACAGCGGTAAACCCTGACCCACTGCTGCGCAAAGAGTTCTCAGTCGGCAAGACAGTGACCAGCGCGCGCATTTACGCGTCGGCTCGCGGCACCTACGAACTGAGCCTGAACGGCGAGAAGGTCAGCGACCAGCTGATGGCGCCCGGCTGGACCAACTACAACAAGCGCATCAAGTTCCAGACCTACGACGTCACCAATATGGTCAACGCCGGCGAGAACGTGTTCGGCGCCATGCTCGCCGATGGCTGGTACTCCGGTCACATCGCCAGCTTCGGGCCGAACCAGTACGGCAACGCCACCTCGCTCATCGCTCAACTGCGACTCGACTATTCCGACGGCACCCACGAGTGGGTCAACAGCGACACCAGCTGGAAGGCTGAGGCGGGTCCGCTCGTCGAGTCCGACATGATCATGGGCGAGACCTATGACGCACGCCTGGCGCAGGACGGCTGGAACAACGTCGGCTTCGACGACTCCACCTGGACTCCCGCCTTTGTCGCCGGTACCTCGGCGACCGACAAGCTGGAGCCGCAGACCGACCAGCCCGTTCGCGTCACGGAAGTGCGCACGCCGATCGAACGCACGGAACCCACCCCGGGAACCTGGATCTACGACATGGGCCAGAACATGGTCGGTGTCGCGGAGCTGAAGCTCGACGGCATCGCCGGCTCGACCGCCACCATCCGCTACGGCGAGATGCTGAACCCCGACAAGACCCTCTACACCGCGAACCTGCGCAGCGCGAAGGCGACGGACTACTACACCTTCGCGGCCACGGGCGTCGCGACGTACACTCCGAAGTTCACCTTCCACGGCTTCCGTTACCTGGAGATCACCGGCGTTCCCACCCCGCCGACGCTGGAACAAGTCACCGGTCATGTCTGGGGCAGCGACCTGCCCGTGACGGGCAAACTCGACTCGTCGAGCAGCATGCTGAACCAGTTGCAGAGCAACATCACCTGGGGCCAGCGCGGCAACTTCTTGTCGATCCCCACCGACACCCCGGCACGCGATGAGCGTCTCGGCTGGACCGGTGACATCAACGTGTTCGCACCGACCGCCAGTTACAACCAGGACACCCTGAACTTTCTTGGCAAGTGGCTCGGTGACCTGCGCGACAGCCAGAACGACAACGGTGACATCCCCGGAATCTCACCGACGCCGGGCTGCTGCGGTGGCGGAACCGGCTGGTCAGACGCTGCCATCACGGTTCCGTACACGCTGTGGAGCACCTACGGCGACACCAAGGTCGTCGCCGACAACTACGACATGATGTCGAAGTTCATGGCCTACGTCGAAAAATCGGCCGGCGCCGGCCTCATCCGTGACACGGGTGGATACGGCGACTGGCTTCACCTCGACGATCCGACCAGCCACGCCGTTCTGGGCACCGCCTACTACTCTTTCATTTCACGTCAGATGAGCGAGATGGCGGCCGCCATCGGCAAGAGCGCGGATGCCGAGCGCTATGCCACGCTGTCGGCCGACGTTCGCAACGCATTCGTGTCGCGCTTCGTCGCCGCAGACGGCACGGTTCAGGGCAACAGCATGACCGGCTATGCCATCGCCATCGGCATGGACATGATTCCGGCCGACCAGCTCTCGGCAGTCGGCGACAAGTACGTCGCGAAGCTGGCGTCGAAGGACTTCCACCTCTCGACAGGCTTCTTGGGCACGCCCTGGCTGCTTCCGGCGCTGACAAAGACAGGTCACCAAGACTTGGCCTATCGCGTGTTGAACAACGACACCTTCCCGTCGTGGGGATACGAAGTCGTGTCCGGCGCCACCACGATGTGGGAGCGCTGGGACTCGCTGAAGCCCGACGGCACGTTCGGTGACGTGGGAATGAACTCGTTCAACCACTACGCCTATGGCGCGGTCGGCGACTGGATGTACCAGAACATCGGTGGCATCAAACCGACGGCGGCCGGCTACAAGTCGTTCGAGATCGCCCCGTCGATTGGTGGCGGGCTCACGCACGGAAGCGGCTCGTTCGCCTCGGTGTACGGCGACATCACGTCGGCGTGGACAAGCACCGACACCGGAATGACGCTGGACGTCTCGGTTCCTGTGAACACCACGGCGACCGTGCGCATCCCCGCGCTCGACAGCCACGCCGTCCTCGAGGGTGGATCGGCTCTGGCCCAAGCGGCCGGAGTGAAGGTTGTCTCCGAGGCCAACGGCCAGGTTGTTCTCGCTGTCGGTTCTGGCGATTACTCCTTCTCGAGCGACCCCGCGAACAGCGGCCTGGTCGTCGACGTGGTCGGCGCTGTCGACGCGCTGCCCGGCACCCCGGTGAAGGGCGTCGTTCGCGTCACCAACACCGGTTCCACAGTGGTCAAGGGACTCACGGCGGGCCTCACGGTCTCGGGCAACCTCGAGATCGACCCGACGTTGGTTTCGCAGCCGACTCTTGCCGTGGGCGCGACCGTCGAACTGCCGTTCGCGATCACGGTACCGGTGACGACTCCTGCCGGTCCGATCTCCGTGACGGCGGATGTCAGCGCAATCGTCGGCGGGGAGGCTCGCCAATTCCAGATTGTCAAGGCCGTCGGCACGGTGCTGCCGGCGATCAGGTTCGACCAGGTCACCACGGTTCTGAGCGAGGGAGACCCCCTTGAGGTGGCGACCGTGACGTCTGCGGTGTCGAACGCCGCGGCATCCGCGGTCACGGGACGCTTCGTGGTCGATGTACCGGCCGGTTGGTCGACTCCTGCGCCGTCGCGCACGGTGACGGTCAAGCCCGGAAAGTCGGTGACCGCCGACGTGGTGGTCGCGATTCCGCTCGCGGTGACGGCGGGCGACAACGCGCTCTCTGTTCGATTCGTTCACGATTCGAACGTGCTGGCGGCCTCGAGCACCGCGGTCACCGTCGCGCTTGCGACGCCGCCCGCTGCGTTCACGGATCACGTCGACTTCGGTGATGGTCCGTCGGAGTCGGCACACGCGGTGAAGACGTCGGGAGACGGCGGAACCACGGTCGAAGCCGGCCTCACCCGCCGCTACTCGGGCCTCGGCAAGGTGGGTTCGTGGTTCTCGGCCGACCTCAAGGTCACGCCGGGCGAGCCATTCCTGGTGCGCGGCATCGAAACCTACGACTCGGCACAGCTGAAGTCGTACGACATTCTCGTCAACGGCGAGCAGATTGACGAGCGTCTCTACCAGCGCACCGCTGGTGGAAACGGTCTCGTCACCTTCCAGCTGCTCGTCGATGCGACGTATGCGGCGAGCGACACCGCCACGGTGCAGTTCCGATTCAACGGCAAGGGGTCGCATGACCCGTCGCTGGCGGATGTCTGGACGATGCCGGTTCCGGCCGACAGCATCGCGCCGTCGGTCGATGTCGAGGTGTCGAACCTCGGCGTGACCGGTTGGTACCTGGCCGGTGCCACTGCAACGCTCACCTCCAGCGACGCTCGTAGTGCGGTCGCGTTGGTTGAGTACCGTTTGAACTCGAAGGCTGCCTGGACGGTGTACTCCGCACCGGTCGTGCTCGCCGACGGGATCCACGAGTTCAGCTACCGCGCCACCGACACGGCCGGCAATGTGAGCACGGTGCGCACCGAGTCGCTCAAGGTCGACGGCACGGCTCCGTCTGTCTGGGGTTGGCTCGGCGAGAACGGCCGCATCATCGCGCTCGGCCAGGACGGCGGGTCGGGTGTTGATCACCTGGAGTACTCCGTCGACGGCTCCAGCTGGGTGCGTTCGCTCTCTGGCCTGCTTGGTGTGAGCACGATGAACGATTCGGTTCAGGTGCGCACAGTGGACAAGGCCGGCAACATCGGAATTGTCTCCGTGTTGAAGGCCAGCACGTTGCCGCCGAAGTTGACGATCACGCCCGGTCAGCACACGGCGGTCGAGGCCAGCGGGTTCAAGCCCGGCCAGAAGGTGACGATCGAGTTGCACTCCGAGCCGTTCGCGCTCGGCACGGCTGTGGCCGATTCGCTCGGTGTCGTCACGGTGGCGAACACAATTCCGGCCGACTTCGAGCAGGGGTCGCATGACCTCGTCTTCACCGTGGCGCCGGTTGACCCCGGCACCGACCCTGGCACCGACCCTGGCACCGATCCCGGAACCGATCCGGGGACCGACCCCGAGACCGATCCGGGAACTAATCCGGGAACCGATCCCGGCAACGGCAACGGCAACGGCAACGGCGGCGCAAGCAAGCCCGACCTCAGCATCCCGGCCGAGGTTCTGGCTTCCACCGGTACCGAGCTCAGCCCCTGGCTGCTGCTCACCGTGTTGCTGATTGCAGCTGGCGGCACCTTGGTGTTCGTTCGCAACCGGCGCACGCGGTTGGCTGCGACACCGAATGAGGCACGTCACACCGACGCCTAGCCCGCAGCGTGACCCGCGCGACTCTCGGCCGACGTTTTTCGGCCGGCCGGGAGTCGTGCTCCACCTCTTTCTCTTCCTCTCTTCTCCGTTCACACCACCACTCCCTGTTGCACCCCCTCGCTCCATCGATTGGAACTCCTGTGTCAGACCTCTCCAGTTCGCGTAGATCGTGGCGATCACGACTGCACTCCGTCATCGCGCTCGCCCTCGGCGTGGGCCTCGTCGCCAGCGGCGCCGCGCTCGGCACGCTGCCGGCCGCCGCGGCCGAACCCTCAACGGGCATCAGCCTCGCCGACCTCAAGGTCGAGAATCGCGTCGAACCGCTGGGCATCGACAGCGCCAAGCCCCGGTTCTCCTGGGTGACCTCATCGACGATGCGTGATGTGCAGCAAGGCTCCTACCGTCTGCGCGTTGCGGACTCGGCCGCCGCACTCGCCACCGGCAATGTCTGGGACAGCGGAACCGTCGACTCGACCGAATCGGCGAGCATCGAGTACGGCGGGGATTCCCTCAAGGCGGCAACCACGTACTTCTGGTCGGTGGATGTGCAGACCACCGCGGGCGCGGCATCCGCTTCATCGACGTTCGCGACCGGCCTGCTCGCCGACGCCGACTGGGGCAGCAGTGCCTGGATCGGACGCGACCGGGTGCAGCAGAGCGCCGAGGGGCTGACGATGAACCTCGACGGAGCCTCCTGGATCCACCCGCCCTATGCCGGTGGGAACACTCCGCCCGGCTACTTCCGGCAGGGCTTCATGCTTCCGACCGACAAGACCATCGAACGCGCCGAGTTCGTGATGGCCGGCGACCGCGGCTTCACGGCCCACCTCAACGGAAACCAGATCGCGACGGGCAAGTCTGTCGACGACGCCTGGAAGACGGCGACCCGGGTTCAGGTCTTCCCGAACCCCGGCGCAAACCTCCTGGCCGTGTACCTCAGCAACACCGCGAAGGCCTACGGCGCCGTCGTCGGCAAACTGACCGTGCGTTTCACTGACGGCACGACGCAGGATGTCGTCACCGACGGAACCTGGCTGAGCAACAAGACCGCGAACACCGGCTGGCAGTCCAACGGCTACGACACCACCGGCTGGATTCCCGCCACCGCGCGCGCTGTCTACGGCGGCAGCCCGTGGGGCGCCCAGGTCACCGTGCCCGTTGCCGCAACGGCCGACAGCCGGCTGAGCTTCGACACCGCATCCTGGATCATTCCGGCTCCCGCCACCGTCGGCGACCCGATTCCCTCGGCCGTGTTCCGCAAATCGCTCAGCATCTCCGGCACGAAAGAGGTCGCCTGGGCGCAGCTCGCCGTCACTGGCGACCAGATCTTCACTGCATATTGGAACGGGCAGAAGGTCGCCTTCAACACCGGCGCCAATAACGAATGGCAGACCGCGCGGGTCACCAACCTCGACGCCGTGGCCGGCGAGAACGTGCTCGGCCTGGTGCTGAAGACTCCCGGCAACAGCCAGAACGGCGGAGTGCTCGCCACCGTGCGCGTCGGCTACACCGACGGCACCAGCGAACAGCTCATCACCAATAGCGGGTTCAAAGCGCTGGTCACCGCTGAAGATGCGGCTCCGGCCGGCTGGAACGCCGCCGGTTTCACTGAATCCGCCGCCTGGACGAACGCCAAGGCCAACTTCCTTTACCGCAACGGAATCTACGGCTCCCAGGTCAGCATCCCCGAACTCTCGGTCGGTGCCGACGCGCTTACCTTCGCCAACTCCGACTGGATCTGGACACCAGAGGCCGGCGCCCCCGTCGCTCCCGGCGAGGACCGCGCCTTCCGTAAGACCCTCGACACACCCGCGGGCACGCAGGCGACGAAGGCAGAGATCTTCATCACCGCCGACGACTCCTATCGTCTCTGGGTCAACGGGCGTCTGATCGCCCGCACCGAGGGGGCCAGCAATGAATGGCAGGGCTCCAAGCGCTACGTCGTCGATCTCGAGGGCGCGCAGAACGTCATCGCCGTGCGCACCACCAACGGTGCCGGGTCACCGGCAGGCCTACTGATGGTGGGCCGGGTCACTTACGACGACCTCTCGAACACCGTGTTCACCACGGATGCGAGCTGGAAGGCATCCAAAACCATCACCGACGGATTCGAAAAACCCGGCTTCAACGACTCCGGCTGGGCCCCCGCCGCCGTGCAGGCGCGCTACGGCGCAGGACCGTGGGGCAACGGCGTGCGTCTGCCCGTCGCCGCCCCGGCGGCAGCCCCGCTGATGCGCAAGGAGTTCAGCGTCGATCAGCAGGTCACGTCGGCGAAGATCTACGTCGCGGCCGGTGGCTACGCCAATGTGAGCCTCAACGGCGCACCGATCAACGACGAGCTGCTCTCACCCGGCTACACCGACTACGACGACCACGCGCAGTACACCGTGACCGACATAACAAACCAGCTCACACCGGGCAACAATGCGCTCGGCATTGAGCTCGGCCGTGGCTTCTACGGGTTGACCAACGGCAACGTCTGGAACTGGGAGAAGGCCCCCTGGCACGATGAGCCGGTTGCCAGGGCGGTGCTGCGCATCGAGTACGCCGACGGCTCCTCGAAGGATGTCGTCACCGACGGCAGCTGGGCCCTGCACGACGGGCCGACGGTGCTCGATGATCTCTACGGAGGCGAGACCTACAACGCGTCTCTGGAGCAGACCGGCTTCGACACCGCCGGATTCGCTGCCGCATCCTGGGACAGGGCGGCCGTCGTGGCCGGCCCGAAGGGTGTGCTCGTCAACCAGAGCCAGCAACCGATCCGCATCACCGAAGAACTGCCCGCCAGCTCGGTCACCGAGGTCATCCCCGGCACCTACGTGGTGAAGTTTCCGCGCGTGCTCGCCGGAAACGTGAAGATCACGGCCGAAGGAGACGCCGGATCGACGGTGCGCTTTCAGTACGCCGAGAAACTCCGGACCAACGGCCGGCTGAACGCCGACAACAACGGCGGCTTCCAGAACGGCTTCCAGACCGACAGGTTCATCCTGGCCGGCACCGGGGCTCCGGAGACCTGGGCTGCGAAGTTCTCGTACAAGGGTTTCCAATACATCGAGGTGTCTGGCTGGCCAGAAGGCAGCACGCCGACCGCGGCGAACTTCACCGCGCAGGCCATGCACACCGACACGGAAGAGACCGGATCGTTCGAGAGTGCGAACAGCACGATGAACGCCACTCACCGCGCCGTGGTCGACACCCTGCTCAACAACCTGCACGGCATCCCCACCGACACCCCGATGTTCGAGAAGAACGGCTGGACCGGTGACGCCGCCGTCGGCGCCGAGATGTTCCTGATGAACCTCGACTCGCAGAACCTGTTCGCCAAGTGGATCGGTGACATCAACGACAGCCGCGACCCGGTCACCGGGGCGCCCTATGTCATCGCACCGAGCTCGGCGAACTGGGGCGACTGGGGCACCAATCCGTCGTGGCACGCCGCCTACATCCAGGTGCCGTGGGCGCTTTACCAGTACGGCGGGGACATCCGTGTCTTGCAGCAGTACTACGACGGAATGAAGCAGTACACCGACGCTGAGTTCGCGCGCTCGCCGGGCGGCATCGCCGATGCCCGCCTGGGCGACTGGGTGAGCCCGGAGGCCAGCCCGGCCGGCGGCAACGCGCCTGAAGACGTGCACGTCAGTGCCACGGCGTTCCTCTACACAATGCTGAACACGATGGAGAAGACGGCGAAACTGCTCGGCAAGCCGGGCGACGCCGAACACTTCGCCGACCAGGCCGGCACGGTGAAGGATGCCTTCAATGCGACATTCCTTGACACCGCGCGCGGGTTCTACCGAGGCGCCGGCGACAACGGCTACCGCCAGACCCACAACGTGCTCGCCCTCGCCTTCGGAATGACTCCCGATGCGGAGACGGCGAAGCGGGTTGCCGCCAGTCTGGCCGCCGATGTCGTGGCCAAGGGCGACAAGCTCAACACCGGAACCCTTGGCACCAAGTACCTGCTGCCGATGCTCACCAAGTACGGCTACGCAGAACTGGCCTACAAGGTTGCGGTGCAGAAGGAGTATCCGAGCTGGGGCTACATGATCGAGAACGGCGCCACCTCCATGTGGGAGCATTGGTCGCTGGAATCACGCTCGCTGGGTCACTACTTCCTTGGCACCGTCGATGACTGGTTCTATCACGACGTCGCCGGCATCCGCAGTTCGGAAACCACCGGTTACCGTGACGTGTCAATCGCCCCGCTGGTGACCGACCAGCTCGACTGGGCGAAGGCGACAACCCAGACGCCATTCGGCCCGGTGAGTGTGGACTGGAAGAAGGCCAATGGCTCGCTCAGCCTGAAGACGCACGTTCCCGTCGGTTCGACGGCCACGGTGAAGCTCCCGGCGGCGAACAGCTGGGCGGTCACCGAGGGTGGCGTCGCGCTATCTGACGTCGCCGGGGTGCGCAACATTGCCGAGGATGCCGGAACCGTGCTCGTCACGGTCGGCTCGGGTGACTACGCGTTCGAGGTTGATGCCGAGGCCGGTGCCGTGGGGACCGTGCTGCAGAGCATCGACGCGCTGACCACAGAGATCGACGCGCAGCACACCGCGGGAGAGTTGAACAACTCCCAGGCGTCGACCGTGGCCGGCCTCGTGGTGACCTCACGGGCGCACGCCGCGGAGGCACTGACTCACCTCGCGCAGAACGACGCGGCTGCGGCTGCCCGCTCGCTCGCGCAGGCGGTCGGCTCGCTCGACGCCGTCGACACCTGGATCGCCGCAGAACCGCTCAATGAGGCAACCCGCTCGGCTCTCGGGGCGGCGGCGCAAGCCGTTCGCGGGGCGGCCGGCACCACGGTGTCTGCGCTGCTCGGCGTGACCGCATCGGCAACGCTGGTGAGTCCGGCCTCCAAACCGGGAGAACAGGGAACCGTCACGGCGACGGTCGCCAACTCCGGAACCGCCGCCATCTCGGCCGTCACTGCACGTATCCGCGGTGTGGATGCGGGATGGTCGGTCTCTGAAACTCCGGTTTCGGTTGCCGAGCCCCTGGCCGGGGGTGACACGAGGTCTGCAGCACTGGGCTTCGCGGTTCCGCTCGACCAGGTTCCGGGTGAAGTTCCGGCGACCATCGGGTTCAGCTACCGATTCGGTGGCCAGAGCATCGAGCTCCAACGCCCACTCGCGCTGGTGGTCGATTCGGCCGTCACCATCTCGAGCGCCGTCTTCGACCCGTCGACCGTGGCGCCCGGGCAGGCGAGCCGGCTCACCGTGACAGTGAGCAACACCGGCTCGCAGGCGGCGGCAGGTCACCTCGAACTGAGCGTGCCGGCCGGCTGGACCACGCCGTTGCCCACGGGTGACGTGCGCATTCCGGCGGGTTCGGATGCGGTTCTCACGGTGCCCGTCTTCGTGCCGGTTGGCGCGGACCGGGCGTCACTGGCGGCATCCGTCACGGCGCGCTTCGTCTACGACGGGGTCACGTTCGCGGAGGCGACGGCGGAACTCACCGTGGCGCTGGCACCGGTCACGACGCCGCCGGTCGGCTACGACCACGTCGACCTCGGAGACAAGCCTTCTGAAGATGCGCACGGGCTCACCGCCTCGGCATCGTCGGGAACCAACACCGAAGCGGGGCTGACGCGCCGCTACGCCGGACACCTCACCGACAACTCGTTCTTCGAGTTCAACGCGCAGGTCGTGGCGGGCCAACCGTTTGTGATTCGCGGGATCGAGACCTACGACAAGCCGCAGACCAAGAAGTACAAGGTCTTCGTCGATGGCACCGAGGTCGCTGAGCGTCTGTTCAGTCACACCGGCGGCCTGGGCACGGAAACCTTCGAGTTCCCAGTCGATGCGGCGCTCGCCGCGTCGGGCACGGTGCGGATCAAATTCCAGAACCTGACCGATCACGGGTTCTACGACCCGTCGATCGCCGACGTGTGGACCCTGCCGCTGGCGGCCGACACGATCGCCCCGCAGGTGACCGCGACGGCTGATCCGTCTGTACCGAACCGCGCGAGTGGCTGGTACCTGCAGGCTCCGGTCGGGCTCACCCTGCAGGCTCAGGACGATCGTGCCGGCGACGTGCGCATCGAGTACGCGCTCGGCGACGGTGCGATGGCCGACTACTCGACGGCGATTTCACTCGCCGACGAGGGGGAGCATGCTCTGACCTACCGGGCGAGTGATGGGGCGGGCAACTCCAGCGGCATCCGGAGCCTGAACGTGAAAATCGACACTGTCGCTCCGGTGACCACTGCCACGCGTGGTGCTGGGTTCGACGGGGAGACGGCGACCACCTCGGGCACGATCGGCTTCGCGGCCGAGGACGCCACCTCCGGTGTCGCCTCGACGAGCTACCGGGTGAACAACGGAGAGTGGATGCTCGGCGACGCGGCCGTTGTCACGGCAGAAGGCGCATTCACGCTCGACTTCCGGTCGACTGACGTCGCCGGCAACGTTGAAAAGGCGCAGTCGATCACGGGAACGATTGTCATTCCCGATGTGACGGCGCCGACGGTCGGGGTTGCCATCTCCAACGCCGGCAACAACGGCTGGCACGTCGCGGGAGCGGCGGGCACGCTCACGGCGACCGACGACAAAAGCGGAGTGCGCTCGATCGAGTACCGCCTGAACGACGGCGGCTGGGTGGCCTACACCGCGCCGGTCACGCTGCCGGAGGGCACGACGACGTTCTCGTATCGGGCTACCGACAACGCGGGCAACGTAAGTGCGCCCGCTTCGACTACGGTCAAGGTCGATGCGACGGCGCCGCTGGTCTGGGGCTGGCTGTCGAAGGCGGGACGCGGGAGCGTGATCGGCTCCGATGTGGCCTCCGGTGTCGATCACCTCGAGTACTCGCTCGACGGACACACCTGGGTGAGCGGTTTGACCCAGTTGATTGCTGAAGCAGCGAAGCCGACCTCGGTGCAGGTGCGTGCGATTGACCGGGCGGGCAACGTGGGAGAGGCGCTGCAGCTTGAACGCTCTGCGAAGCCGACGAAGCTCGAGTTTGCTGCCGGTTCGCGCGTGCTCGTTGAATCGAGCGGTTTCGCGGCGGGCGAGCAGGTTCGGATCGAGCTGCACTCCACGCCGACCGTGCTCGCGGTGGCCACCGCCGATGCCCGTGGCGTGATCTCCGCGCAGGGAACGGTTCCGGCCGACTTCCCGGGCGGGGCTCACGACCTGGTGCTGGTTGTCGTTGACTCCGGTACGGGCGGCCCGGGCGAGCCTGGTGAACCCGGCCAGCCGGGCACCGGGAACGGGAACGGAAATGGCTCGGGCGGTTCAGTCACGATTCCCACCGATGTCATCGCGTCAACGGGAGTCACCCTGGTGCCGGCGGCCCTGATCGCGGGCCTGTTGTTGCTGGCGGGGGCCGGGCTCGTCCTGCTGCGTCAGCGTCGGGGTCGCCGGCTGATCGGCTAGTCGTTCGCTCGCCCCGGTTCTACCGGGGCGCGAAGGCCGGGCAGGAGATCCCTCAGGGGATCGCCGCCCGGCCTTTCTGTGTGCCCTTTCTGTGTGCCCCTCTCTGTGCGCTGTGCACGCTTCGGTGGTCGAGCGCGTCGAGATCGCGCGCGCCACTCCCTGAACCCGGCGGGAGCATCCGGGGACGCGCCCGGGGTCGCATCCGCAAGCATCGGTCGCTGCGCGGGTTGAAAACCGCCGCGCCGGTTCAACTCAACGCGCGTAGCGGTTTTCAACCCGCGCGGTGTCGGTGACAGGAGCTGGCCTGCCCCTCACCGCCCAATCTCGGCCGACTCGCGTCGATGTGCCCTGGACGCGGGGTCGAATTGATACGTTTTACTGCGTAGGGTCAGACCGGCTGTGATTACTGAACGACTGTCGCATCCGCCATAGCTGAAAGGGACCACCGTGTCAGTAAATGTTCGGGATGTTGCTGCGCTCGCCGCAGTCTCCGTCGGAACCGTCTCGAACGTGATGAATCACCCAGACAAGGTTTCACCGATCACCGTTTCTCGGGTTCAAGACGCCATCAAGGCACTCGGATTTGTACGCAACGACGCCGCCCGCCAACTGCGCGCCGGCCACAGCAAGAGCCTCGGACTCGTCGTTCTCGACGCCGGCAACCCGTTCTTCGCCGAACTGGCCAAAGGTGCGGAGAACCGGGCGATGGAGGAGGGCTTCACTGTGCTCGTCGGCAACAGCGACGAGAAGCCGGAGCGCGAAGCCCTCTATCTCGACCTGTTCGAAGAACAGCGTGTTCACGGCGTGCTGATCACGCCGTTCGGCGACGCGATTCCGCGTTTGGAGCAGCTCAAGGCGCGCGGTACGCCCGCGGTTCTCGTTGACCGCGAAGTGGATCATCCGGGCTTCTCGTCGGTATCGGTTGACGACGAGGCCGGTGGCTATCTGGCTGCAGAGCACCTTCTGTCGATCGGTCGGCGTCGGCTGGCTTTCGTCGGCGGCCCGGTGCAGCTGCGGCAGGTCGCCGACCGTCTGGCCGGGGCACAGCGCGCTGTTGCCGAGGTTGCGGGGGCCTCGATCGAGGTTGTCGAGACCGATTCGCTGACCGTGCGCGCCGGACGGCAGGCCGGTGAGGGTATGAGAAACCGAGCGGCGGCGGATCGCCCCGATGCCGTCTTCGGCGCCAACGACCTTTTGGCGATGGGGGTGCTCCAGGCGCTGATGAAGGATGGCGCGGTCGCTGTTCCCCAGGATGTCGCACTGATCGGCTATGACGACATCGGATTCGCCGAAGCCGCGGTCGTTCCGTTGTCATCCATACGCCAGCCGAGCCAATTGATTGGCTACACCGCCGTGCAGCTGCTGCTGCGTGAAGCCGAAGGCGGCGCTGATTTCGTGCACGAACACGTGCTTTTCCAGCCTGAACTTGTCGTGCGCGAGTCAACTGGTGGCCGCGCGGCCTGACCAGTTGTCCCTCGTGCAGGGGGCACCCCGGAGGTAGGCTCGTTTCCATGAGTACGACGGAGCAATCCCAGGCGGAACGCGACAACCATAGTTTCTTCGGCCAACCTCGATCGCTCGCCAACGTCGCGGGCGTCGAGCTCTGGGAGCGGTTCTCCTTCTACGGCATGCAGGGCATCCTGTTGCTCTACCTGTACTACTCGGTGGAAGACGGCGGCCTCGGCATGTCGAAGGTCACCGCCGCAGGAATCGTCGGCGCGTACGGCGGCGCCGTCTACCTCTCCACGATCCTCGGCGCCTGGGTCGCCGACCGCCTGCTCGGTTCCGAGCGCGTGCTGTTCTACAGCGCAATGGTGATCATGGCCGGCCACCTTGCCCTGGCGCTGTTGCCGGGCGGAATCGGCGTGACCGTGGGCCTGATCCTGGTCGCGTTCGGTAGCGGCGGGCTGAAAGCCAACGCGACATCCGTTGTCGGGATGCTGTACAAGCCGGAAGACCCGCGTCGCGACGCCGGTTTCTCGATCTTCTACCTCGGAATCAACCTCGGCGCGTTCCTGGGCCCGCTGCTGACCGGCCTGCTGCAGACCACGGTCGGCTTCCACTGGGGCTTCGGCCTCGCCGCGGTCGGAATGGGAATCGGGCTGCTGCAGTACTCCTTCGGCCGCAAGCGCCTGCCCGAACGCTCGCGCATCGTGCCCGACCCGCTGCCGCGGTCACGGTGGACGTTCTACGGGCTCATCGGCCTCGCCGGCGTCGCCCTGGTCGTCGTTCTGGTGATGACCGGGGTGATCACGGCCGAGAGCCTCTCGACTGTCGTGATCGTTCTCGTGATCGTGTCGACGATCTCGTACTTCACCGTCATCCTCACGAGCAAGCAGATCACGACCGTGGAGCGCAAGCGCGTCTACGCCTTCATCCCGCTCTTCATCGCCAGCGCGGCGTTCTGGTCGCTCTACCAGCAGCAGTTCACCGTCGTCACGATCTACTCAGACGAGCGACTGAACCGGGATCTGTTCGGTTGGACGATGCCGGTGTCGTGGGTGCAGTCGATCAACCCGGTGTTCATCATCATCCTGTCCGGCGTCTTCGCCGCAATCTGGACCAAGTGGGGCGCCAAGCAGCCGTCGACCCCGATCAAGTTCGCGGCCGGCACGGCGATCATGGGTCTCGCATTCTGGTTGTTCTTGCCGTTTGCCGGCGGCGGACCCAACTCGACCCCCCTGCTCGCGATGTTCGGCATCCTGCTCGCCTTCACCGTTGCCGAGCTGCTGCTCTCGCCGGTCGGCCTGTCGGTGTCGACCAAACTGGCGCCCGCGGCGTTCACGACCCAGATGGTGGCCTTGTTCTTCCTCTCCGTGTCGCTCGGAACTGCTATCTCCGGGCGGCTCGCCGAGCTGTACACGGCCGTGCCGGAGAACGTCTACTTCGGCGTGCTGGGTGCCATCGCCATCGTGATCGGTATCGCACTGGCGCTGGCCGCGCGCCCGGTGCTGCGTCTCATGGGCGGGGTGCGCTGACGCTTCGAGGCATCGTCGCCTACGCCGCTGCTGGTGCAGCGGCGTAGGCAGCGGTATCCGCAGGGTGCGGGGCCCGGTCGTCAGGCTCCCCTAGAATTTGGGAGCTTCCGGTGAAAGGCTCCCATGCTCGAAATGTTCGGCGAGATCCTTCCTCTCGCGGTCGGTGTGGCGCTCAGCCCGCTCCCGATCATTGCGGTGCTGCTGTTGAACTCGCCGCAGACGCCGGCTTCGCCGCCGGCTTTTCTCGCCGGCCGGCTGCTCAGCGTGATCGTCATCGTCGCTTTCTGCGCCGTCGTCATCGATGTCGCGGTGGAGGAGGGCGAGACCGCTCCGTTCGTCTCGGTCATCCGCATTCTGGTCGGCATCGCCCTCGTCGTGCTTGCGGCGACAAAATGGCGCAAGCGGCCGGGAAAGAACGCGGATGTCGAATTGCCACGCTGGATGGCGATGGTCGACGGGGCCGGACCGGCCCGGAGTTTCGGCCTCGCGCTGTTGCTCTCGGTGACGAACCTCAAGGAACTCTTGTTCGCCATCGGTGCCGGTGTGACGATCGGAGCGGCGAACCTCGGGCTCGGGGCCGATCTGGTCGCCGCCGCATTCTTCGGCCTGATCGCATGTGCCACCGTGGCGATTCCGGTCGTCGCGCTGCTCATCGCACCCGAGCGGATGCGCCCGCGGCTTGAGCTCACGCGCGACTGGCTGGTGCGTAACAACGGCGTGATCATCGGAGCGGTGTTGCTTTTGATCGGGGCCTCGTTGATCGGTGGCGGGATTGCCGAGCTCGGCGAACTCTGACCCGCTTCGGCGCACTAGCGAGGTGTCGTCGCCTCGATCACGGCGATCTCTCGAGTGGCGGTCTCCTGGTCGTCGCCGAGCGTCGTGCCATCGGCATCCGCCCCCGCGGCAATCGCATCGGCATCCGCCTCGGCCAGGGCGACAGCGACGGATGCCGTCGCCGGGAGCCCGTCGCCGGCGTAACGCACCCGGGAACGCTGGTTGCCGCGCAGGCGCAGGCGCACCTTGAGGTCCCGGTACTTCACCATCCAGATCAGCACGACCACGGCGGCGAGAATGCCGGATGCCGCGGCGACGCCGACTGCCCAGCGCGGGCCGAACTCGTCGGCGACCCAGCCGACGAGCGGGGCACCGAGCGGAGTGCCTCCCGCGAAGATCGCCATGTAGAGCGCCATCACCCGACCGCGCATGGCGGGTTCGGTCGTCGTCTGCACGTAGGCGTTGGCCGTGGTCATCAGAGTGAGCGAGGCGAATCCGACGAAGACCAGGGTCACCGCGAAGAGTCCGTAGGTCGGCATGAAGGCGGCCACCCCGCAGGCCACACCGAATCCCGCGGCGCCGATCAGCACGAGGCGCAGCCGGGCCTCGGCCCGTCGGGCGGCCATCAGCGCTCCCGCGACAGAGCCGATCGCCATGATCGAACTCAGAAAGCCGAACTCGCTCGCCCCGAGGCCGAATGTGACGGTGGTCATGGTCGAGGTGAAGATGGCGAAGTTGAAGCCAAAGGTGCCGACCAGAAACACCACGATGAGCACGACGATGATGTCGGGCCGGCCTCGCACATACCGGAACCCAGCCATGAGCTGTCCGCGTTCGCGCGAGGCGCGCGCCTGCGGGCGCAGCAGGGATTTGCGGAGCAGGAACATCGCCAGCACGGTGAAGCCGAAGGTCACCGCGTTGATCATGAACACCCAGCCGGCCCCGACGATGGCGGTGAGCACGCCGGCGACGGCGGGGCCGATCATGCGGGCTCCGTTGAACGAGGCCGAGTTGAGCGCGACCGCGTTCGACATGTTCTCGTGGGTGACCAGTTCGCCGACGAAGGTCTGCCGGGCCGGCGCATCGATGGCCGAGACCACGCCGAGCGCCAGGGCAAAGAGGTAGACCTGCCAGAGTTCGACAACGCCGAACACCGTGATGATGCCGAGTCCGAGGGCGAGCGCCCCCATCAGCGACTGCGTCAGGATGAGCAGTTTGCGCCGGTCGAATCGGTCGGCGATGAGGCCGCTCCACGGCATCAACAGAAGCTGTGGCCCGAATTGCAGGGCCATCACAATGCCGACGGCCGCGGCATTGTGGTTCGTCAACTGGGTCAGAACGATCCAGTCCTGGGCAGTGCGCTGCATCCAGGTTCCGATGTTGGACACCAGCGCTCCGCTGAACCAAATTCGGTAGTTGACGCCGCTCAGGGAGCGGAACATGGCACTCAACTGTCGGCAAGCTCCTTCATGATCAGTGTCGCCTCGGCCAGCACCTGCTGCTGCTCGGGCGAGAGCTTCATCACGCGTTGGGCGATCCACGCGTCGCGGCGCTCCCGGGTTTCCCGAACGAGGGCGTTGCCCGCAGCACTCGGGGCCAGCATGACCTTGCGGCCGTCATCCGCGGCGTTCTCGCGTTGAACCAACTCGGCCTCGACGAGGGCATTGACTGTGCGGTTCATCGACGGCGGGGTGACACGTTCGTGCTCGCTGAGTTCACTGAGTGTGAGCGGGCCGTCGGAGAAGAGGGTGCAGAGCGCCGAGAACTGGCCGGCGGTCAGCTCGTCGTTCGCCCGCTGCTGACGAAGTCGCCGGGTCAGGCGAGCGTTGGCCAGACGAAAGTCGTGGCTGAGCTCGGCCACGCGGTCGTGCGGCAGCGTGGCAGGGGTGGGTGACTCGGCGTTCATAACTAGTTAGCATAACAAATTAGCTTTGCTAAGCAATACCCCGGACGCAATCAATTGCATCCGTCGCGCATCCGTCACCGAAAACCGCACCTGTCACCGAACGCCGCACAATCTGTGCGGCAATCGACGACAATTGCGCAATTTCGACGCATCCTGCGGCCCGCGATCGCCGTCGCGCTTGGCCGAGATTGAGTCGCTGAGGTGCAGAATGGCAACGTGCCCACATTCACCGACGCCCACGGGATCGAGATCACCTACTACGTCTGGCCGGTTGACGAACCGCGCGCGGTGGTGCAAATCACCCACGGCGTCGGGGAGCACGCCCAGCGCTATGTCGAGCTCGCCGCCGCGTTGAATGCGGCCGGCTACACGGTCTATGCGGATGACCACCGCGGGCATGGGCAGACCGGGCTCAAGCAGCACAACGGAAACCTGGCGATGATGGGCAAGCTCGGCCCCGGCGGGCTGCGTGCCGCCGTCGCGGCGGTTCACCAGTTCAGCGGCGTCATCCGGTCCGATAACCCGGGCCTGCCGCTCGTGCTGTTCGGCCACAGCTGGGGCTCGTTCATGGTGCAGATGATCGTCAACGAGCATGCCGCCGAGTACGACGCGGTCGTGCTGTCGGGCACGGCATATCGGTGGCCCGGTTCGCTCGACACGGGCGACCTCAACCGCAAACACAAGCACCTGGGAACGACGGGGGCAGAGTGGCTGAGCCGCGACCCGGCCGTCGCCCAGGCGTTCGTGGCCGACCCGCTGACGACGCTGTCGCCGATTGCGAAACTGTTCGGGATCCGCGACGGTGTGCGGCTGTTCGGCCGCCCGGCGAAGAATCTGCCGGAGCACCTCCCGCTACTCGTGCAGGTCGGCAGCGACGACACCGTCGGCGGGGAGAAGAGTGCGCTCCGCCTGGTGCAGGCCTATGCGTCGCGCTCTGGCCTGCGGGACATCCTGCTGATCGTGTACCCCGGCGCCCGCCACGAGATCTACAACGAGACGAACCGCGACGAAGTGACGCGCGATCTGGTGAGTTGGCTCGACGAGCGCTTTCCGGCGTCGGCGTCGGCATCCGGTTCCGTGCCGGCGACTGCATCCACGGATGCGCCGGCAACGGCTGCGCCCGCACCCGCTGCGCCCGCACCCGCTGCGCCCGCACCCGCTGAGCCCGCCTCCGAGCTGTCCGATTCCGCAGTGAAAGCCCCCGATATCCCCTCCGACTCCACCCGCAGCAGCCCCGAGCCTCGCTGAGGGGTCGCAGATCGACCTTCGATGGTTCGATGAAGGTCGATCTGCGCCCCCTCACGGGCAACGGAGCAACCGCCCGCCCGACACCCCAGACTCCGCGCGACGACGCGCGACACGACACAAGGAGCATCCGTGACAACGACGACCGGCCGCGTCTCTTTTTGGTACGACGCCACAGGGCTTCCGGCCCAGCGGCCCCCGCTGAACGGTGACATCGACGCCGATGTGTGTATTGTCGGCGCCGGCTACACCGGCCTCTGGACGGCGTACTACCTCAAGAAGGCGGCCCCGTTGCTGCGCGTCGTGATCGTGGAGGAGCGCTTCGCCGGTTACGGCGCCTCGGGGCGCAACGGCGGATGGCTGACGAACTCGGTGACCGGCGGGCGCGAGCAGTACGTGAAGTCGCACGGCCGGGCCGCGGCGGTCGCCATGCAGCAGGCGATGAACGACACCGTCGACGAAGTGATCAGGGTTGCCGATGTCGAAGGAATCGACGCCGACATCCTGAAGGGCGGCGAACTCACGGTCGCGAACAACGCGGCTCAGCTGAACCGGATGCAGAGCTTCGCGGCTTCGGAGCGGAGCTGGCGAGACGCCGTCGACTTTGAGGTGCTCTCAGCGCAGGAGATGGCGGCCCGAGTGAACGTGGATGGCGCGCTCGGCGGGGTGTTTCAGCCGCAATGCGCGCGCATCCAGCCGGCCAAGCTCGCTCGCGGCCTGGCCGAGGCCGTCGAGAAACTCGGCGTGACGATCTACGAGGGAACCCGGGTGAGCGAGATTTCCACGCAGCGGGCGGTCACCGCTCGCGGCACTGTGTCGGCCCGATTCATCGTGCGGGCCACCGAGGGGTTCACCGCCGGCCTCGCCGGATTACACCGCAAATGGTTGCCGATGAACTCCTCGCTCATCGTGACCGAGCCGCTGGATGCCGCCACCTGGCAGTCGATCGGCTGGGAGGGTCGCGAGACACTCGGTGACTTCGCGCACGTCTACATGTATGCCCAGCGCACCGCCGACGACCGGATCGCCTTCGGCGGGCGCGGTGTGCCCTACCGTTTCGGTTCCGGCGTCGACGCCGACGGCGCGACTCCCGACAGCACGGTCACCTCACTGCGCGCCCTGCTGGGTCGCTTCTTCCCGGCCACCACGGGTGCCGCGATCGACCACGCCTGGTCGGGAGTGCTCGGCGTTCCCCGGGACTGGGCGGCGACGGTCGGCCTCGACCCGACATCCGGACTGGCCTGGGCCGGCGGCTATGTCGGAACCGGCGTGACCGCAACCAACCTGGCCGGGCGCACGCTCGCCGACCTGCTGCTCGGCGCCGACACCGCGCTCACCCGCCTGCCGTGGGTCAACCACCAGGTGCGTAACTGGGAGATCGAACCGCTGCGCTGGGTCGCGGTCAAGGGCTTGTATGCCGCGTATCACGCGGCCGATCGCGCCGAGGATCGGGGTCGCACCTCCACTTCGCCGATCGCATCGATGGCGAATGTGGTGGCCGGGCGGCACTAGCGCGACCGGTGATCGAGCCTGTCGAGATCTGGCGACCGAGTTTCGAGATCGGCTCGCGGGGTCTCGACAGGCTCGACCAGCGAGGGGGAGGGGCGCTACGCGACCGGGGCCTGCCCCGTGAGCGTTGACCAGAGAAAGTCGATGTGGTCAGCCATGTCGATGCTCGGGTCCAGCATCCACTGCACCTGGATCCCGTCGGCGAGGGCGATCATTGACGCGGCGAGTTTGTCGGCGTCGAGTGACGCCGGCACCGTGCCGTCTGCCTGACGGCCGCGGATGTCCTCGGCGAACTGGGCGCGAAAGGACGCGTAGCGCTCGACGAAATACTCATGCGCCGGATGCTCGGGGTCGCTGGCCGCGGCGGAGAGCGTCGCGTAGAGCTGAACGAGGCCGGGTACCTCGGCATTGTGCCGCATGACGGCCGCCAGTGCGGCGAGCGGCGCGTCGTGCCGGCGGTAGGTGTCCTCGTCGCGTTCATCGCGCTTCTTGAGAATCGCGGCGAGCAGATCCTCTTTCGAATCGAAGTAGTGCATCAGGCCGGGCAGGCTGAGCCCGCTCGCCCGCGCGACCTCCCGCAGCGACGTTCCGCGGTACCCCTCCCGGGAGAACACCTCCAGCGCCGTGCGCAGGATTTCTTCACGCTTGGCCACGCCTTTGGCGTATGACCCTCTCTCTGACATGCCTCTGATCGTACGACACCTCTGAGCCGACCGATCGGCCTTGCGACGGAAAACCGAACGTTGTATTGTTTTGGTCACTGCGCCAGAGAAGACGCACTCACGAGAGGCTTCACCCTATGACGACGACGTCGCCCGCCGCCAAAGAAACCCCCCAGCGCCCTCCGGCCGACAACGGCCGCCGTCGCTGGCACTGGGTGGCCGCAGCCAGTGCCGCCGCCTTTATCGTGTTGATGACGCTCACCCTGCTTCCTGCACCGGAGACGCCGTTCTACCAGGGCCTGGATGTGTGGTGGCACTCGATCACCGCAGGCCCCGCCGGCGGTGAAGTGACTGGACTCGTCGCGTTTCTCAACGCATTCGGCGGACCGGCCAGCCTGATCGTGATGCTGGTCGTTCTGATCGTTCTGGCCATCATGCGTCGCTGGTGGGCGATGTTGTTCGCGTTCCTCACTTACCTCGTGCCGTCGCTCTTCGCCCAGCTGTTGAAGAACATCGTCGACCGGCCGCGCCCCGGCGATGCGCTCGTCATGGTCGACCACGGCTCGTTCCCGTCGGGTCACGTTGTGACGACGGTGGCGTTCGTCATCATGATCGCCGTGCTGTTGCCCGCTGCGGCCCGCCGCATCTGGTGGCCGATCGGCATCGCCTTCGTGCTCGTGATGATGTGGAGCCGCACTTACCTCAGCGCCCACTGGGTCACCGACACCCTGGCCGGAGCCGTTGTCGGGGCCGGCGTCACGCTGATGCTCTGGTGGCTCTTCGCTCCGCTGCTCGCCCGTGATGACGCTCGTCGCGCCCGCCGCAAGCAGAAGCGCGCGGAGCTGCACTCCGGTGCAGCCTCCTACTAGGCGTCTCTCCAACGCAGCCCGGCGCATCCACCCCGATTTCGACATCCGCAACTCAAACTGAAAGAGGAATCTCCGATGAGTGAGACCCCATCCACCCCCGTCGACCCGACCTACCGCGACGCGACGCTGCCCGTCGCCGACCGGGTTGAGAACCTGCTCGGCCAGATGACACTGGAAGAAAAGGCCGGCCTCTTCTTTCAGACGATGATCAGCATGAGCCAGGACGGCGGGCTCGCCCCGGCCGACCCGGTGTTCGGGCTGCCGTCCAACGAGGAATACGTCATCGGCAAGGGAATGACCCACTTCAACGTGCTGGGTTCAGCGCCCACCGCCGAGCTGATGGCTGAGTGGCACAACTCGCTGCAGGAGCTCGCGGCCTCCACGCGCCTCGGCATCCCCGTGACGATCTCGACCGACCCGCGCCACTCCTTCAGCGACAACCCGCTCGCGGGCATGATGGCCGGCCCATTCTCGAGCTGGCCCGAATCGATCGGCCTCGCCGCCATCCGCGACGAAGCCGTTGTCGAGCAGTTCGGCGACATCGCCCGTCAGGAATACCTGGCCGTCGGCATGCGCGTGGCCCTGCACCCGCAGATCGACCTGGCCACCGAGCCGCGTTGGGGCCGCCAGGTCGCCACGTTCGGTGAAGACCCCGAGCTCACCGGCGTGCTCGGTGCCGCCTACATCCGTGGGTTCCAGGGTGAGACGCTCGGCGCTGACTCCGTCGCCACGATGACGAAGCACTTTCCGGGCGGCGGCCCGCAGATGGATGGCGAGGACGCCCACTTCGCCTACGGCCGCGAGCAGGTCTACCCCGGTGGCCAGTTCGAGCTCCACCTCAAGCCCTTCGAAGCCGCCTTCGAGGCCGGAACCAGTCAGATCATGCCGTACTACGGCATGCCGGTCGGCACCGAATACGAAGAGGTCGGCTTCGGCTTCAACAAGAGCGTCATCACCGGGCTGCTGCGCGAACGCTACGGCTTCGACGGCATCGTCTGCACCGACTGGGGACTGATCTCCAACGACGACGAGATCATGGGCGAGCCCTTCCCGGCCCGCGCCTGGGGCGTCGAGCACCTCACCCCGCGCGAGCGCATGGTCAAGATCCTCGAGGCCGGCGCCGACCAGTTCGGTGGCGAAGCCATCCCCGATCTGCTGATCGAGCTCGTGCAGAGCGGCGACGTCACCGAGGACCGCCTCGACGCATCAGCTCGTCGCCTCCTGCGCGAGAAGTTCGTGCTCGGACTCTTCGACGCACCGCTCGTCGACGCGAAGAAGGCCGGCGTCATCGTCGGTTCCGACGCGTTCCGCGCCGCCGGTGAGGCCGCCCAGCGCGCCTCGATCACGGTGCTGACGAACACTGCAACGGATGCCGGCACGCCGGCGCTTCCGCTGGCCACGGGCCAGAAGATCTACGTTGAGGGCATCGAGCCCGATGTTGCGGGGGAGTACGGCACCGTCGTGGCGACCCCGGCCGAGGCCGACCTGGCGATCGTCCGCATCCAGGCGCCGTTCGAGGTGCGCAGCACGATGTTCGAGAACTTCTTCCACCAGGGTTCGCTCGACTTCACCGACGAGACCATCGCACACCTGCGCGAGGTCGCTGCTGCGGTTCCGACCGTCATCGACGTGCACCTGGACCGCCCGGCCATTCTCACGCCGATCGTCGAGGCGCCGATTGCGCCCGTCGCGATCGTCGCGAACTACGGCGCGAACGCCCGAGCACTGCTCGACGTGCTCACCGGCGCAGCCCAGCCGAAGGGCAAGCTGCCGTTCGACCTGCCATCGAGCATGGCTGCGGTCGAGGCGAGCCGCGAGGATGTGCCGTTCGACACGAAGGACCCGCTGTTCCGCTTCGGTCACGGCCTGGCGTACTAGAACGCCGGGTGGTCAGGTGGCGTGACGCGGTCGCGTCGCCTGATCCGCTTCATCCGGTTCATCCTCGCCGACTGTGAGGCTTCCGGTCGAGTTGCCCTGGTACGCCTGGCAAATTCGACCGCACTTGGCAAGCTCGGCGAGGAATGTCGCGCGCCGACATCCGTCGTCGCCCACCTCGTGCGCCCGGCGTCCCCCATTCGACGGAGATATTGCCTGGTTCGCGCCGATTCAGCCCGAAACAGGCCCTGGATGCAAAAATCTCCGTCGAATGGGCGGGTGACCGCGACCGCCAGGGCGGTACACCGACGATTAGGCTTGCTGCATGCACGGTGAATATAAGGTTCCAGGCGGCAAGCTCGTGGTCGTCGATCTCGAGCTGGTCGACGCGAAGATCGCGAACTTCCGGCTTGCCGGTGATTTCTTTCTCGAGCCGGACGAGGCGCTCGAGAACATCAACGCCGCCGTGAACGGCTTGCCGGCCGACAGCGACGCCGCGAGCATCGCCGCCGCCGTGCGCGCCGGGCTCCCCGAGAACGCCACCCTGCTCGGTTTCTCCCCGGAGGCGGTGGCCGTCGCCATCCGTCGCTCGCTGTCGAAGGCGACGAGCTGGAAGGACTACGACTGGGAGATCGTTCACTCGCCGGCGGTGTCGCCGCGGATGCACCTGGCCCTCGACGAGGTGCTGGCCGCGGAGGTCGGCGAGGGACACCGCAAGCCGACCCTGCGCATCTGGGAGTGGAATGAGTCGGCCGTCGTGATCGGCAGCTTCCAGTCGCTGAAGAACGAGGTCGACCCCGACGGTGCCGCCAAGTACGGCTACGACGTCGTGCGCCGCATCTCCGGCGGCGGCGCGATGATGATGGAGAAGGGCGCCGTCATCACCTACTCGCTCTACGTTCCGGCCGAACTCGTGCAGGGCATGAGCTTCGCCGACTCCTACGCCTTCCTCGACGAATGGGTGCTCGAGGCGCTCAAATCACTCGGCATCGACGCGAGCTACAAGCCACTCAACGACATCACGAGCCCGACGGGAAAGATCGGCGGCGCTGCCCAGAAGCGCCTCGGCAGCGGCGCTGTGCTTCACCACGTCACGATGAGCTACGACATGGATGGCGAGGTGATGGCCCAGGTTTTGCGCATCGGTCGCGAAAAACTCAGCGACAAGGGAATCGCGAGCGCCGCCAAGCGTGTCGACCCGCTGCGCAGCCAGACCGGACTCAGTCGTGCCGAGATCATCGAACGGATGAAGCAGACCTTCACGACGATGTACGCCGCAACCCCCGGCGATATCTCGCCGGAGGAATACGCCAAGGCGGAGCGCCTCGTTGAGGAGAAGTTCGCCACCGAGGCATGGCTGACCCGGGTGCCCTGACGCACGCGCAGGGCGTTCGTACAACTCCCAGCTTCGCGGGGAGGATAATTGCCGCGGGACGACCGTACAGTCCCGCGAAATTCGACAGGGAGCTCCGTTGAACGGAAACGCAACGACGATGTATCAGAACGTCGCCCTGCTGTCGGTGGCGAGCACGATCGCCCCGCGGATCACGACCTCAGACGAGATCGACCACCGCTTGGCGCCTGCCCTCAAGCGACTGCGCCTTCCGAAGGGTCTGCTGCAGCGCGTCGCCGGTGTGCACGAGCGCCGCAACTGGGGCGAGGGCCAGAAGTTCGATGACGCCGCCGTGTCGGCCGGCCAGCGCGCCCTCCAGGCGGCAGGCATCGAGCCGGGCCAGGTCGGGCTCCTGATCAACACCTCGGTGACACGCAAGCACCTTGAGCCGTCCGTCGCTGTGCGCATCCACCATGGGCTCGGCCTGCCGTCGTCGGCGACCAACTTCGACATTGCCAACGCTTGTCTCGGCTTCGTCAATGGCATGAGCCTGGCCGGGCAGCTCATCGACGCGGGGCAGATCGACTACGCGGTCGTCATCGACGGCGAAGATGCCGACGATATCCAGACCAACACGATCGAGCGCCTCAGCACGCCTGAGATCGGTCGCAAAGACTTCATGAGCGAGTTCGCGAGCCTCACCCTGGGCTCCGGCGCGGCCGCCGCTGTGCTCGGGCGGGCGGATGCGCATCCGTCAGGCCACCGGATGCTCGGCGGCGTCAGCCGCGCAGCCACCCAGTTCAACGACCTCTGCGTCGGCAGTGTCGATGGCATGTTCACTGACGCCAAGGCGTTGCTCAAGGGCGGGATGGAGCTCGTCGTCTCCGCCTGGACCGAAGCAAAACGCGACTGGAACTGGTCAGGCATGAACCGCTACATCCTGCACCAGGTCTCCGATGTGCACACCGACGCCATTCTCAAGGCCACCGGCATCGACCGCTCGAAGGTGCCGCTCACTTACCCGAAATTCGGCAATGTCGGACCGGCGTCGATTCCGATCACGCTCGCGGCCGAAGCTGAGACGCTCCGGCCCGGTGACCGAGTGCTGCTGATGGGCGTCGGTTCCGGTCTCAACACGGCGATGATGGAACTCGTCTGGTGACTCCCCGGCTGCCACGCTCCGCGTCGATCCCTGCCCCGGCATCCCACCCGCCCGCCGGACTCCCGGGACTCGACCCGGCGTTCTCGCGCCTGATCGACGTGCCAGAGCGCGATGCGGATCGGCAGCTCACAAGCATCACCCGACGCTGGCATGTTCTCGACAATGCGGCGGAGCTTGACCGCCTCGGCGTGCAGCCGGTCGGCACCGTGCTCTGTGTGCACGGCAACCCGACCTGGTCGTATCTCTGGCGGCGTCTGGTCACTGAGGCCACGGCGGCGGCCACGGATGCTGCGACTCGGGGCGATGACGCCTGGCGTGTGATCGCGGTCGACCAGTTGGAGATGGGATTCTCCGAGCGCACCGGCCAAGCACGCACGCTTGAGCAGCGGGTGCGCGATCTCGCCGACTTCACCGCCGCCATTGAGCTCGACGGCCCGGTCGTCACCCTCGGGCATGACTGGGGCGGTGTCGTCTCGATGGGCTGGGCGGTCGACCATCCCGAGTCGCTCGCCGGCGTCATGCTGCTGAACACCGCCATCCATCAGCCGGAAGGAACGCCGATCCCCGCGCCGCTGCGCCTGGCCTTGCGCCAGGGGATACTCGGCCAGGCCACGGTCAGCACGCCGGCATTCTTGGAGACGACGCTCGCCCTCGCGCATCCGCCGTTGTCTGCCGAAGTGAAGCGCGGCTATCGAGCTCCCTATCGCGGCGCGTCGCGCCGGGGCGGAATCGGCGCGTTCGTCGCCGACATCCCGGCCGACGACACGCATGTCAGCACCGCCGAACTCGACCGGATCGCCGAGGGCGTGCGCCACCTCGGCGTGCCCGCGCTGATGCTGTGGGGTCCGCGCGACCCGATCTTCAGCGACCGCTACCTCGACGACCTCATCGACCGGATGCCGCAGGCCGACGTGCACCGTTTCGAGGGTGCTGGGCACCTCATCGCCGAGGACGTCGACTATGCGTCGGCAGCCCTGGCCTGGTTGGGTCACCACCGCCCGGCGGCGCGCTCGTTGGTCGAGCCTGTCGAGACCTCCGACGGCCGGTCCTCGAACTCAGCCCGCGTTCAGGGGTCGGCTCACGTGATTTCGACAGGCTCAATCACCGAACCGGCCGACACCGAGTTCCGCCCGCTCTGGCATTACCTCGACGAGCTGAGCCAGAGCGACGAAACCGCGCTGATCGAGATGGTGCCCTCCTCGGGCACCGCCCCGCGCGTGGTCAGCTGGAGACTGCTCTCCACCCGCGTGAGGGAGATCGCTGCCGGGCTTGCCCGCATCGGCGTGCAGAAGGGCGACCGGGTCTCCTTGCTCGTGCAGCCGGGAGCCGATCTCACCGCGGTGCTCTACGCCTGCGTGCGCATCGGCGCGATCGTCGTCGTCGCCGACGCGGGTCTTGGCCTTCGCGGCCTGACACGGGCCGTGCGTGGTGCTCGCCCCGACCATGTCATCGGTGCGCTCCCCGGCCTTGTCGCCGCCCGCACGCTCGGCTGGCCGGGCCAGAAAATCTCGACCGTGCGCCTTCCGGGCCCCGTTGCCCGTGCGCTCGGCATCGCGTTCGTGCTCGCGGATGTCGCCGCGCTCGGCAGGGACGCCATCGGCCTGCCCGGTGCCGCCGCGATTCCCGCACCGCCGTCGCCCGACGACACGGCCGCCATCCTCTTCACCTCGGGTTCAACCGGTCCGGCGAAGGGGGTCGTCTACACCCACGCGCAGCTCTCGGCCGTGCGCGATGCGCTCGCCGCGCAGTACGGCGTGGGCGTCGGCACCGGACTGGTTGCCGGATTCGCCCCGTTCGCACTCCTCGGCCCGGCACTCGGCGCCCGCTCGGTGACTCCCGACATGGACGTGACGAGCCCGAAGACCCTCACCGCCTCAGCCGTCGCCGCGGCGGTGGCCGCCGTCGACGCGACCGTGGTCTTTCTCTCGCCGGCCGCGATCACGAACGTTGTGGCCACATCCGACGCGCTCACCCCGGACGACCGGAGCGCCCTGGAAGGCGTGCGCACCTTCCTCTCGGCCGGTGCGCCCGTGTCGGAGCAGCTGCTCAGCGCGGCGTCACGGCTGATGCCGGGCGCGACCGCGCACACGCCGTACGGGATGACCGAAGGTCTGCTGATGACGGATATCTCGCTCGACGGGATCCGTGTGGCGTCCGCGTACGCAGAGTCCGGCGATACTGCCGAGGCGGGCGATGCCGTGGGTGAGTCCTCCTCGGGCAACCCAGCGGGCGGCGTCTGCGTCGGGCTGCCCGCCGCCACGACCCTCGTGCGGATCAGTGCGCTCGACGAGCACGGTGCAGCCACCGGGGAACCCGCAGAACTGCCCGGTGTGACCGGTGAGATCGTCATCTCCGCCCCGCACCTCAAAGACCACTACGACCGGCTTTGGCTGACTAACCGGGCGTCCGCGCTCGGCACGACGAGCGGACAGATGAGTGGTCGACGCTGGCATCGCACCGGCGACGTCGGCCACCTCGACTCCGTGGGGCGGCTCTGGGTCGAAGGGCGCCTGCCGCACGTCATCACGACGGCGGAAGGCGTGCTCACCCCGGTCGGCCCCGAGCAACGCATGGAAACCGTGCCCCACGTCGCGCGCGCGGCCGCCGTCGGCGTCGGCCCGGCCGGGGTTCAGCAGCTCGTCGCGATCGTCGAAACCGAGCCCGCCGCGCGCCGCGTCAGTCTGGCCTCGCCCACACTGGCCGCCGCCGTTCGAGGCGCGGCGGGGGAGCCCGTTGCCGCGGTGCTGGTCGTGCCGAGGCTGCCCACCGACATCCGTCACAACTCGAAAATCGACCGTTCGCGGCTCGCTCGCTGGGCCGAGGGCATTCTCTCCGGCAAACGGATGACGCGGCCGTGAAGGTGCTCGTCACCGGAGCCAGCGGCCTGCTCGGTCGTGCGGTCGCAACGGCAACGCTGGCCGCCGGGCACGAGGTGCGCACGTTTCAGCGGCGGCCGTCCGGTGTGCTCGGGGCCAGTGATGCGCTCGGTTCGGTGACCGATGCCGAAGCGGTCGCTCGCGCGGTCGACGGCATGGACGCGGTCGTACACCTCGCCGCGAAGGTCTCACTGGCCGGCGACCCGGCCGAATTCGACACTGTGAACGTCGGTGGCACGCGCGCTCTGATCGCTGCCCTGAACGACGCCGCAGTGAATGACCCCTCGGTGAACGACTCCGCGACGGATACCGGCGCCCGGCGCCTGGTCTACGTGTCGTCGCCGTCGGTGGCGCACGCCGGCGCATCCATCGTGGGCGACCCGGCGAGGCCGGCCGCCCCGGACCGGGCCCGAGGCGACTACGCGCGCACGAAGGCCCAAGCCGAACTGCTCGCGCTGGCCGCCGATTCGCCGCAGTTGCGGGTCGTCGCCGTGCGCCCGCACCTGGTGTGGGGGCCGGGAGACACCCAACTCGTCGCGCGCATCGTCGAACGCGCCCGGTCCGGCCGTCTTCCGCTGCTCGGTCACGGCGCCGCACTGATTGACACGACCTACATCGACAACGCGGCCTCCGCGATCGTGGCCGCGCTCGAACGGGCAGATGACGTGCACGGGCGGAGCTACGTGATCACCAACGGCGAGCCGCGCCCGGTGGCCGAACTGCTGGCCGGAATCTGCGCGGCAGCCGGCGTGCGCGCCCCAGCGTGGCGGGTGCCGGCCGGGCTGGCGCGAACCGCCGGATCCGTGATCGAAGCAGCCTGGCGCATCCGCCCGGGTGTCGACGAGCCGCCCATGACGAGATTCCTGGCCGAACAGCTCTCGACGGCGCACTGGTTCGACCAGCGCCAGACCCGTGCCGACCTGCACTGGCAGCCCGCCGTTTCTCTCGATGAGGGATTCCGTCGGCTCGCCGCCTCGTATTCGGCCTGACCCGTATTCGCGCTCGCGAGCCCGCACCGGGCTATCAGGTTACGCTTGACCCATGAACTGGTGGTTTCTGATCGGACTGGCCGGGGTGATCCTGCTCGGATACCTCGCGAACCGCCTCGGCTGGATCGACCTTTCCAACAAGAACACCCGCCCCGGCGGAGGCGGAAGCCTACTCACCATCGGCGACGAGGTCTTCGCTCCGAGCCGTCACGAAGCGGCGATCGAGCTCGACCGGCAGAGCAGCCTGCCGGCGCCTGCGCCGGTCGCCGGCGACCGCGATCTCGGCATCTACGACGGACGCATCCGCATCGAGCTCTAGGACACCCACCTCAAGCAATTGACGCCCGGTCATCGGGCTTAATGTTGGGACAGTCAAACCGGCAGCGTCGCAATCCGGTGTGGTCAGAGCCGCGAGTTTTCTAGGGGGAGTGTCCCGTAGATGGCCCGCTTGCGGCGTTCGCTCACTCACTCATCTGCTGTACGGCGTACATCAGCAGGAACGATGCGCACGTCATTTGACTCGGTATTTGAAGCCTATGTGCGACCCAGTGAAGCCCAGGCGCTCGTAGAACCGGTGCGCGTCGCGCCGTGCGACGTCGGATGTCAATTGCACAAGGCTCGAACCAAGTTCGCGCGCTGCGACATCCGTTACCCACCGCATCATGGCGCCGCCGATGCCGCTTGAACGTTGATCGCTCCTGACTCGCACCGCCTCCACCAGAAGGCGCGTTGATCCCCTCCTGGCCATTCCCGGGATGCGGGTCAGTTGCATTGTGCCGACCAAAGTGTCAGAGGCGTCGACGGTCACGATGAGGGCGTTCGCCGGGTCCGAGACAATTGCGAGGAGCGCCGCGAGGTACGCAGGTCGGTCGTGTGCATCGCCGACATCACCGCGTTTGGCACTGATCGGGTCGTCGGCCAACAACTGCATGAGGGCGTCGAGGTCCCTTTCGGTGGCATTGCGAAGCGTGACCGGGCCATTCCCTGTCGCGAGAGAAGTCGGCAGCGAGAGATCCTTGAGCATCTCACCAGTCTGACGCACACCGGAACAGCGACGACCAACGGATGCCCGTACGCGGCCCGAAGAGCGCTTCGCTTACATCGCGCTCGGCTCCGCCGAACCGCATCCAGGTAGTCCAGCTTCTGCTTCTGGCTCACGAGCTCGCTCGGTGGCGCTCAGGCGGCCATTAACCCGTGCCGACCGCCGACCCCGTGGAAGCGGCAAACTGCTCCACCACCGTGCCGATGACCTCGATCAGGCGTGCCGTTCGTGCCGGGGGCTGGTCCCAGGTCGCGGTCACCGCGCAGAGCCGAGACGGGGGGACGTCCTCCTCGATCCGTAATGGGACCAGTCTTCGGCCGCAGTGCGTCTGGCCTGTCAGGTGTTCGTGGTGCAGCAGGGAGTACCCGAGTCCGGAGGCGACGTAGGAACGGATCACCTCGTAGTTCGGCGAGGTGTACTTGATGTTCGGCGCAATGTTCAACATTCGGAAGTAGCTCATGTAGCGCTTGAACGAATGCGGGATCGAGAGGAACGCTGCTGGTTCATCCGCCAGCTCATGCAGTGAGACGGACGTGCGCCCCGCCTGAACGAGCCGGTGGTCCTCGGCGACCACGACGTGGGGTGCGATGGTACGCAGCGCGGAGATCCCGAATTCCGGGGTCAGCTCGTCGGTATACATCAGTGCCACGTCGAGCTGCCTTCGGCGCAATGACTCGGGAAGCTCGTCCAGGTTCCCCTCGGTCATGGTGAGCGTGACCCCCGGCATGAGGCGCTCCGCCTCAAGCTGAATCGTGGGGGAGTAAAAGGGGGCAATCGGGGAGTAGATTCCCACGCTCAGTTCGCCCTTCAGCGGATCGTCGGTACCTCGGGCGATCGATCCCAAGCGACCGACCGAATCCAGCAGCGGCTCCACTGCCGACAACAGCCGGCGGCCCGCGAGCGTCGGCTCGACGCCCTTGCGCGGGATGCGCGCGAGCAACTGGACACGATACTGCCGCTCCAGGCGGGCGATCGCCGACGATAACGTCGGCTGGGTGACGCTCAATGCCTCCGCCGCGCGGGTCAGGCTGCCCAATCGGACCACCGTGCGAAAGTACTCCAACTGGACGATCGTTGCCTCATCGAGCACGGACGATTCTCCTTTGAATTGATTTTGACAATGCTAGAGCGAAAAAGCATTGATTCGACACGCCATACGGAATCGGCCCAGACTGCACAGCAAGATACTGAGATTCCTTGGAGGCTTTAGTGGGTCAATCACCCTCACCGCGTGGCGATACCCGGACAGCGCGGTCCGGATCGATGCAAAAGCGGGTTCTGGCAGGCGGTGCCGTCGGCCAGTTCATCGAGTTCTACGATTTCAGCTTGTACGGGCTCAGCGCCCTGATCCTGGCGACGCATTTCTTCCCTGCAGGATCGACGTTCACCGCGATGCTCGCCACCTTCGCCACCTTCGGTGTGGCCTTCCTGATCCGCCCGCTCGGGGGGTTGTTTTTCGGCTCCCTGGGCGACCGTATCGGCCGGCGGCCGGTTCTGTTCATCACTCTGATGGGCATCGGCCTGGCGACTGTTGGCATTGGCCTCCTGCCCTCGTACGCGGCCATCGGGTTTGCCGCACCGGTCCTGCTGGTGTTGTTCCGACTCATCCAGGGCTTTTCGGCCGGCGGGGAATCCGTTGGGGCGCCGGCGTTCGTGCTGGAGCACGCGCCCCTGGAACGACGCGGACTGTGGCTGTGCATCACCATTGCCGCCACTGCGCTTCCCGGCGTCTTCGCCGGCGGGCTGATCCTGGGGCTGAACGTGGTGTTCGGCCCCGAAGGGTATGAGGAGTGGGCCTGGCGCATTCCGTTCCTGCTGGCATTGCCGCTGTCGGTATTCGGGTTCTGGATCCGAAGCCGAACTGAGGAGTCGCCGGAATTCCAGAAGGTGCTCAAATCTGCCGCAGCCAAGGAATACAGCCCGATCCGGGAGGCGTTCCGCACCAACGGAGTGCGCATGGTCCAGGTGGCGCTTGTCTGCGGTCTGACGGCACTGTCGTTCTACTTCCTGGCCGGCTATTTCGTCTCCTTTCTGCAGACGGTCGGCGGCCTGAGCCGACCCCAATCGCTGGGACTCAACGCGGTGATCATGGCGATCATGGCACTGGCCACCCCGTTCGCCGGGCATCTCAGCGACAAGGTAGGACGCCGGCCGATGCTGCTGGTGGGCTCGGCCGGCGTGGTGATCCTGGTCATTCCCGCGTTCCTGCTGATCACCAGCGGCAACGTCTGGGTCGCGATGCTCGGCCAACTGGTTTACATCCTGCCGCTGCTGATCTACAGCGCCGGAAGCGCCACGATCTTCGTGGAAATCTTCCAGACCAAGACCCGGTTCACCTCCGCCGCCGTGAGCTACAACGTCGGCTACGCGTTGCTGGGTGGCACCGCCCCGCTGGTCGGCACGTGGCTGGTCGAAACAACCGGCTCGGCGATCTCTCCCGGCGTGTATCTGGCCATCTATGCCGCGATCGTGTTCCTCGTGGTTCGCTTCGGTGGTGTTCCGGAGACCCATCCGCTGCTGAGCAAGGTCAGCACGCAAAAAGCAGAACTCGTCAGCCTGCAATCGAACCACGCATCCTGATTTCCCGCACCACGTTCAGAATCAACGAAAGGCCACTGCTCTTCCATGGAACCCACCATCGTCTACCCCGCCCGCATGATCCGCACAATGGACCCATCGCGACCGACCGCGGAGGCAATCGCGGTGCGCGGCGAACGGATCCGCGCGCTGGGCACCGTGAATGAACTTATGGCGTACCCGGATGCGGTTCGTGATGACCGCTATGCAGACGCTGTCTTGGTTCCGGGTTTCGTTGAATCCCACAGCCACGCAGGCTCGGGAAACATGTGGAATGACATCTACGTGGGATTGGTGGATCGCACCGATCCCGACGGAAAGCGCTGGTCCGGTTGCCGGACAATCGAAGATGTCCTCGCGCGGCTGATGGAAGCCGACGGTGAGTTGCAGGATCCCGGTGCCCCCTTATTGGCGTGGGGACTCGATCCCATCTACTTCCCGGGGAAAACGCTCTCGGCGAAAGAGCTGGACACGGTCTCGACCACTCGTCCCATCCTCGTCGCGCATACCAGTGGACATGCGAATTCGGTGAACTCCGTGGTGCTGGATGCCAATGGAATCGATGCGAGCACAAACGTCATTGGCGTCGTGAAAGACGCGAGTGGCAAGCCGACGGGTGAACTGCAGGAAATGGTGGCCATGGCCCTGGTGGCCCCCCTGGCCGAAGGGCGGGGCATCATGGCGGTCAACCCCGCCGCGTTGCGCGCCCTGGCCCAAGACGGCGTGAACACGGGCACAACAACACTGACCGACCTGGGTTCGCAGGTGCTCATGGATGACGACGGAGTGGATCTTTACCATTCCGCGGTTGATGACGACTTTCCGGCTCGGCTCAACGTGTTCCACTTCGGCTTGGGTGTCGGGAAAGTGGCGTTGTCATTTGAGGATGCGGCGAAGCGGCTGGTGCACTTGCGTGGACTCTCCAACAGCAAATTGCGATTCGGCAATGTGAAGCTCATGCTGGATGGCACAGTCCAAGGCTTTACAGCGCGACTCCAGGAACCGGGCTATTACGGCGGACAGCCCAACGGGATTTGGGCTGTCAACCCGGAGGAGTACTACGAGGCGTTCGAAGCATTCCACCGTGCAGGCATCCTGATCCATGTTCACTGCAATGGTGACCAAGCAACCCAGCTGTTCATTGAGACGTTGGAAACGATCCTCGCCGAGTACCCGAGGCCGGATCACCGCCATACGTGCACTCATTCACAGCTCACCACCAGCGCACAGTACCGCCGCCTGGCCGCGTTGGGTGCCTGCGCAAACATCTTTGCCAACCACATTTGGGCCTGGGGCGACCAGCATATCGATCTCACGGTCGGCCCCGACCGGGCGGCACGAATGAATGCGGCGGCCACGGCGCTGCGTCATGGGGTTCCGATTTCATTGCACTCTGACACGCCCGTAACACCGTTGGGTCCACTGCACACGATGAAGCACGCTGCCACCCGGTTGACGGTCTCCGGGCGGGTCATGGGGGAACAGGAACGAATCAGTGCCCAGAACGCATTGGAAGCGGTCACCTTGGGAGGCGCGTACATGTTGAAGATGGATCATGAGATCGGGTCTCTTCAGGCGGGAAAATTCGCCGATATTGCGGTTCTGGCCGAGGACCCACTCGAGGTGCCAGACACCCTGATCGGTGACATCCATGTGTACGGCACTGTGGTCGGCGGCCGCCACCATGCCAGCAACGTTTCTTCACCGGTCAGGGCAAGCTCGCGGTGACTCCCCGTCTGGGTGTGATCGGCGGCTACCTGGGTTCGGGAAAGACGACCTTGGTCAATCGGCTGCTTTCCGGGGCCTTGCCGGGTCGCACGGCCGTGGTCGTCAATGACTTCGGCAGTGTGAATATTGACGCGGACCTCATCGTTTCGGCGCAAGGCGACACGATTGAGCTGAGCAATGGGTGCATTTGTTGCCAGCTCAGTGACGACGTGTCGCGCACCATGAAGGCGCTGGCTGAACGTGACGATCTGGACAATGTGATTTGCGAAGTTAGCGGGGTAGGTGACCCCGGTGAGCTGGCTGCCTGGCGAAGCTACCCGGGGTTCAGCCCGGGCCCTATTGTCGTCTGTGCTGATTCGACAGCCGTCGTGCGTTTGTCGCGCGATGAGTACGTGGCCGATACGGTTCGACGGCAGCTGGGGTCGGCAGAGTTCGTTCTCGTTACGAAGACGGACCTGGCAACCCCGGGAGATGTCGCCGCGACACATGCCGCTTGTGAATCAGCTGCCCCACAAGCGGATGTGGTGCAGCAAGACACGCTGAACCCGCAACTCACCGCGGCTCGGATCTTTAATTCCGATGTGCGTCCCTCCACGGCACCCAATTCGGTGACGGCCGATGCACATACCGACGTCCATTCCACCTGCACGATTGCGGTGCCCGGCCCAGTCGATGTCGATTCACTGCATCGGGCCCTGTCGGCCCACTCAGAAAGGCTGGTTCGTGCCAAAGGCATTGTTCAAGATGCAGACCACCGTTGGCATGAGGTGCATCTGGCGGCCGGTCGGGTTGAGGTCAGTGAACGAGCGCCGGGTGCGCCGGTGCCCGACTGCGCCCGATTAGTCTTGATCGCAGCGGGGGCCGATCGAACGGCTGCCTTGGAGAAAGCCCGGACCGAGTTGGCCGGTGTGGTGGGCGTCGTCCCAATGATTCCCGGTAGATAGCGGCGACGGATGCATGCGCCTCGACCTCTGAGACACCCGCGTCGCGTGACCGACGCGTTCGTGTGTGACGGCGGGCGTACGATCACATCATGGGTGAAGTCGGCGAGTATCTCAGCACGTTCGAGGGTGACGATCGCGCCGCGCTCGAACGGGTCTACGTGATCGCTCGCGCAATCGTGCCCGAGGCCGAGGAAGGCACGAGCTACGGCATGGCCGCGCTCCTCTATCGGGGGAAGGGTCTCGTCGCCGCAGTGCGGACAAAGAACTTCCTGTCGCTGTACCCCTTCAGCGGATCGGTTGTGGCAGACAACCTCGACGCGCTGGCCGATTTCGAAACGACGAGCGGAAGCATCCACTTTTCTGCGGAACATCAACTCTCTGACATCGCCCTGCGACGCATCGTGCAGGCACGGCGAACCGAGATCGACGCAAAAACCCGTTAGATCGCGGTCGGCCGCCTCGGGTTGACGTGAGACCTGCGTTCGCGCACGGCCGCCACGACCTGGGCAACCTGGGCGTCGAAAGCGTCAAGCTGCAGAGCTTCGGCACCGCTCGCGACGAAGGCGCGGCGGTCGCACGCGCTGCCTGCGCGCCAGATCCGCTCAATCGCCCGCGTTGCGGTGATGTCCGTCAACGGGTCACCGGATACGAGAACGAGGTCCGCGCGCTGCCCGACCGCGACACGTCCTCGGTCGGCGAGGCCGAACACTCGTGCTGGTTCGCTTGTGGCGGCGGCGAGAGCCTGCGCCGGGCTCAGACCGCACCGAACCAGCAGCTCCAATTCCCGGTGCAGGCTTGCTCCGAACACTGTCCCCGGGTTCGGAGCGTCGGTACCCGCCAGCAGAGTGACCCCCGCCTCGGCCAGTCGCCGCACGTTGCCCTCTGCCCGTGAGTAGGGCGGCATCTTCCGGCCAAACAATCCAGCGGTACCTGAGTCACCCGAGGTCAACCGGCGTACCCAGGCGTCCCCGAGCGCCTCCGCGAGCCGCGGGTCGCCGACCACTGCCGCGCCACCCGGTTCGCCCAGGGTGTTCTCGATGGTGGCCAGCGTCGGACCGACCGCGATGCCGGCCGCGGCCATCCGTTCGACCAGAGCCGTGTCCAGCTCGACGTCCGCGGGGACGTGGGCCACCACGTCGACACCGGCTGACACGACCTCCTCGAGACCCACCGCCGAGCTCACGTGTGCGACCACGACCAAGCCCCTCGCGTGCGCGGCGGTGACCAGCGCCGTGATGGTTTCGGAGTCCAGCGACGGCCAGAGACCCCCGGCGCCGGAGATGATTTTCAGATAGTCCGAGCCCTCCGCGATCCGTTCCGCGACGAACTGCTCGGCCTGGTCAGCGGCGGTCAACGTCGGGAACGGGGCGTACATCATCGACGGGTGCCCGCCCGGCGCGGTGGCACCGACACCCGAGGACCGCACATCGGCAACGTCCGCAGACGAGCCGGCCTGTTCCTTGGCCCCGGCCACCATGTCGGGTTTGCTGAACATGTCGAGAATGGTGGTCACGCCGAAGGTCAACGATTGGGCGAGGGCGCCGGGAACGAGGTGCACGTGCGCGTCGATGAGACCGGGAAACACCATGCCGCCGCCCGCGTCGATCACGTCGTCGCCTTCGCGGGCGGCCGAGGCTTTCGAACACTCGGTGATCAGGCCGTCGGCGAACCGGACCGACGTCCAGTCCCGCGACTTCGCTCCGTCGAACACCCTGGCGTTCACAATCGTCGTTGCAGCGGCCCGCCCGCGCCCCTCCGATAAATGCACTCCTAGCGCCCGCGCGTCAGCAGATCTTGATACTCGGCGTGCTGGTGAATCCACTTGCGCACGTACGGGCACTGGGCAACGACCCGGAGGTCAGTGCGTTCCCGCACATCGTCAAGCGCGAACTCGACCAGGATGCTCGCCAAGCCTTCCTGGCGATAAGCCGGGTTGACCTCGGTGTGGGTGAACTTCACCTCGTGCCCGCTGATCGCGTAGTCGGTGAGCCCAACGTGCTCGCCATCACGCCAGATTGTGTAGCGGGCCAGCGCCGGCTCGTGCCGCACCTCGATGACCGGAGCGGGATCAGAGGCAGCACCGGCCGCCGCTTCGGTCACGGGGCCAGCGCCCGGTTCGAGAGGGGGGTCTCCCGCCGTATCGCCAAAGCCGGAGGAAGTTTGCACAGATGAGCCGTTCGCCGATGCGGGAATCATCGTTTCAGCCTACGGCTGCTGACAGAATGAGGGAATGCCAATCGCGTGGTCTCAGACCTCTCCCAGTTCTGTGTTTCACGCCGACAATTTGAGCGTGCTGCCCGAGCTGCCCGACGAGTCCTTCACGCTGATTTACCTCGACCCGCCGTTCAACACCGGGCGCACCCAGAAACGCCAGTCGACGACATCCGTTCGGTCAAAACTAGAGGGTTCGGCCAGCGCGGTCGGCACCATCACCGGCTTCAAAGGCCAAAGGTACGAACGCATCAAGGGCGATCTGCTCGGCTACGACGACCAGTTCGAGGACTACTGGGCGTTTCTCGAACCCCGCCTGATCGAAGCCTGGCGCTTGCTCGCCGACGACGGCACCCTCTATCTGCACCTCGACTACCGCGAAGCCCACTACGCGAAGGTGCTGCTCGACGCACTGTTCGGCCGCGACTGCTTTCTCAACGAGCTGATCTGGGCCTACGACTACGGCGCGAAATCGAAGAACCGCTGGCCGACGAAGCACGACACGATCCTCGTCTACGTGAAGAATCCGGCGAGCTACTACTTCGACTCGAGCACCGTCGACCGTGAGCCCTATATGGCACCGGGTCTCGTCACGCCTGAAAAGGTGGCGCTCGGCAAGCTGCCGACGGATGTCTGGTGGCACACGATCGTGTCACCGACGGGCAAGGAGAAGACCGGGTATCCCACCCAGAAGCCGGTCGGCATCCTGCGGCGCATGATTCAGGCGTCGAGCCGTGAGGGCGACTGGGTGCTCGACTTCTTCGCCGGCAGCGGCACGACCGGCGCGGTGGCGGCGGCGCTCGGACGCAAGTTCGTGCTCGTCGACCAGAACCCGGAGTCGCTCGCTGTGATGCACGCCCGTTTCGCCGCGGTGCCCGACGTCGAATTTGTTGAGCCGCCGGCCGCGCCCAAGGCGCGCAAGGCGGCCAAGCCCACGGTGCCGAAGCCGACGGCACCGAAGCCCACTGCCGCGAAAGCCAAATCGCCGAAGCAGCCGTTCAACACAAACTGACCCAATTTTGTTCCCGGCGGAATGTAACTGATGCCCGCCGAGTTCATGACTGGGGCGGCGCACCCGCAGAATTGCTCTGCGGGTGCGTTTTCAGCGCCGATCACAGCTACCCACCTAAGGACTCACAGATGAAACACACCAAACGCTGGCTGGCTGCGCTCGCCGTCGTGCCGTTCGCTCTCGCTGTCGCGGGATGCACGGCCCCGAACAGCAACGTCGAGACGTCGAAGACGACGTCGGCATCCGGCGACAAGATCACGATCGCCCTGGTCACGCACGGCAATGCCGGCGATGCGTTCTGGGATGTCGTCAAGAGCGGTGCCGAGCAGGCCGGCAAAGATCAGGGCGTCACCATCACCTATCAGAGCGACGGTGACCCGGTGAAGCAGAGTCAGCTCATCGACGCCGCCGTCGCCACCAAGCCCGACGGACTGATCGTGTCGATGGCGAACCCGGCCGGCGTCAAGGGCGCGGTCGAGGCCGCCGTCGCCGCGGGCATCCCTGTCATCACGATCAACTCGGGGCTCGAGGAGTCGAAGTCGTTCGGCGCCGAGACCCACGTCGGGCAGAGTGAGCTCATCGCTGGTGAGCGATCGGGTGAGCAACTGGCCAAGGCCGGCGTGAAGAACGTGATCTGCGTCATCCACGAGGCAGGCAACGCCGGTCTCGAAGACCGCTGTGCCGGCGCGAAAAGCACGCTTGGCGGCACCGTGAACAACGTGCAGGTCGATATCGCCAACCTGGCGGATGCCCAGAACACCATCACGAGCAAGCTGTTGGCCGACCCGTCGATCGACGGCATTTTGACGCTCAACAGCGGCGTCGCTGTGGCGGCAAGTCAGGCGCTGACCGAGGCGAACAGCACCGCGAAGCTGGCGACCTTCGACGTGTCAGCCGACGTCACGAAGCTCATCCAGGACGACAAGATCCTGTTCGCGGTCGACCAGCAGCCGTACTCGCAGGGATACCTGCCGGTCGTTCTGCTCACCCTGCAGAAGCGCAACGGCGACGTGGTCGGCGGCGGACAGCCGATCTACTCCGGCCCCGGTTTCGTCACCAAAGACAACGCCGCCGAGGTCGAGAAGTTTGCGAGGAACGGCACCCGATGACCCTCGCTGCACGCGCGGCGACCGATGAGCGGGTCGCGAGGGCTCACCCTGCCCTCGCGCTGTTGCGCCGACCCGAGGTCGGCGCAGCAGTCGCCGCGCTTGCAGTCTTCGTTTTCTTCTCGGTCTCGACCGAGGCGTTTCTGACCCCGGCGGGCGTGTCGACCTGGCTGTACTCGGCCTCCCTGTTCGGCATCATGGCCGTCGCTGTCGCCCTGCTCATGATCGGCGGCGAATTCGACCTCTCCGCCGGTGCCATGACGGGCACCACCGGCCTGATCGTCGGCGTGATCACAACCGAGTGGGGAATGAACATCTGGCTGGCGATGCTCATCGCCTTGGTCGCTGCGCTCTCGATCGGCGCCGCAAACGCCTACGTCGTGATGAGGACCGGCGTGCCGAGTTTCATTGTGACGCTGGCAACCTTCTTCATCCTGCAGGGCGTCAACCTCGCCGTCACCAAACTGATCACCGGCACCGTCGCGATTCAGGGCATGAGCGAGGTCGCTGGTTTCGAGCAGGTCAAGGTCTTCTTCGGCTCCTCCTTCCCCTTCCTCGGGATGAACGTGAAGGTCTCGATCGTGTGGTGGATCGCGGTGACCCTGATCGCCACGTGGGTGCTCCTGCGCACCCGCTCCGGAAATTGGATTTTCGCCGTCGGCGGTCAGGTGACCAGCTCCCGCCAGGTCGGCCTGCCGGTGATGAAGGTCAAGCTCGGCCTGTTCATGACCACGGCCGGTGCCGGCTGGCTCGTTGGAATGCTGCAACTCTTCGACGTGTCGACCGTGCAGGCGACGACCGGCATCGGCCAGGAGTTCATCTACATCATCTGTGCGGTGGTCGGCGGATGCCTGCTCACCGGCGGGTACGGATCGGCCGTCGGCGCCGCGCTCGGCGCCTTGATCTACGGGATGACGTTGCAGGGCATCGTCTTTGCCCAGTGGGACAACAACTGGCTGAAGGCCTTTCTCGGCGTGATGCTGCTGCTGGCCGTGCTGGTCAACCGGTCGGTGCGCAGGCAGGCGGGAATCCGTTGATGACCCACGACGACACATCCGTCGCCCCACCCATTCTTGAGGTGCGCGATCTCGGCAAGAGCTACGGAGCATTCCGCGCGCTGCACGGCGTCTCGACCTCGGTCGGCGCCGGCGAGGTGCTCTGCGTGCTCGGCGACAATGGCGCCGGCAAGTCCACATTCATCAAGATCCTCTCCGGCGCGCACCGGCATTCCGAAGGGGAGTTGCTCGCCAACGGCGTTCCGCGCAGCTTCACCAGCCCCCGCGATGCTCTGGATCTCGGCATCGCGACGGTCTACCAAGACCTTGCCGTCGTTCCGTTGATGCCCGTCTGGCGCAACTTCTTTCTCGGCGCCGAGCTCACCCGCGGCGTCGGGCCGTTCCGGCGCCTCGCGGTGCAGGACATGCGTGCAATCACGCAGCAGCAGCTCGCCACGATGGGCATCGACCTGGCGGATGTCGATCAACCGATCGGCACGCTGTCCGGCGGTGAGCGGCAGTCGGTCGCCATCGCGCGCGCCATCTACTTCGGGGCAAAGGTCGTCATCCTCGACGAGCCGACGTCGTCGCTCGGCGTGAAACAGGCCGGCGTGGTGCTCAAGTACATCGCCCACGCGCGCGATCGCGGCCTCGGAGTGGTGTTCATCACCCACAACCCGCACCACGCCTACCTGGTCGGCGACCGTTTTCTGCTGCTCAAACGCGGCGCGAGCCTCGGCAACTTCGCCCGACGCGAGATCACGATCGACGAGATGACCCGGCTGATGGCCGGCGGTGCTGAGCTCGAAGCGCTCGCTCATGAGATGGAACGCGCCGAGCATCCGGAGCACCCGGAGCACCCGGAGCACCCGGAGAACCCTCGCCGAGCTTGACACTTCCGGTCGAGACACCCCGGCACACCGGGGTACCTCGACCGCAATGGTCAAGCTCGGCGAGAAGCGTGAGTAGAACCACTTGGCCGACCCGTGCGAACTGAAAGACTGAACCCATGAGATTCCGCATTTTCACCGAGCCGCAGCAGGGTGCCAGCTACGACGACATCCTCGCCGTTGCGCAGGCCACAGAGAAGCTCGGCTTCGACGCTTTCTTCCGCTCCGACCACTACCTCTCGATGGGCGGCGACGGCTACCCCGGCCCGACCGATGCCTGGACCACGCTGGCCGGCCTGGCCCGCGAAACCGAGCGCATCCGCCTCGGCACCCTCGTCTCGTCAGTGACCTACCGGCCGCCCGGAATTCTTGCGATTCAGGTCGCCCAGGTCGACCAGATGTCGGGCGGGCGCGTGGAACTCGGCCTCGGCACCGGTTGGTTCGCCGAGGAGCACGCGGCCTACGGAATCCCGTTTCCGGCCAAGCGCTTCGGCATGCTCGAAGAGCAGCTCGAAATCGTGACCGGACTCTGGGAGACCCCGCTCGGTGACCGCTACAGCTACGCCGGCGAGCACTACGAACTCGTCGACTCCCCGGCCCTGCCGAAGCCCGTGCAAGACCGCATCCCGGTGATCGTCGGCGGTGGCGGCGCCACACGCACCCCGGCCATGGCCGCCCGCTTCGCCACCGAGTTCAACCTGCCGTTCCCCGAATTCGCGGATGTCCCGGCCAAGTTCGCCGGCGTGCGCGCGGCCTGTGAGGCGATCGGTCGCAACCCCGACGAGCTGGTCTACTCAGCGGCATTCGTCGCAGCGGGAGGCGCGACCGAGGCCGACGTCATTCGTCGTGCCGCCGCGATCGGGCGCGAGCCGGCCGAGCTCCGCGAGCACGGCCTGGCCGGCACCACCGCGGAGATCGTCGACCGACTCGGCGCGCTTGAGGCCGACGGCGTGGAATGCGTCTACCTGCAGATGCTCGACCTCAGCGATCTCGATCACCTCGACTACTTCGCGCGCGAGGTCGTGCCGCAGCTCGCCTAGCGGCGAGCCCGCCTCGCGCATCTCGCACCTCGCCGAGTTTGACACTTGCGGTCGAAACTCCCCGGCACACCGGGGAAAGTCGACCGCAACGGTCAAGTTCGGCGAGGGAGGCGAAGAGGGAGGCGAAGAGGGAGGCGAAGAGGGAGGCGGCGAGGGAGGCGAAGGGGGAGGCGACGAGGATGCGCCGCTACGCCGAGTCCCGCTCCACGAGTTCAGTCGCCAGCCGTGTCACCCGTTCCACCGGCGTGCCCTCGATCAGCTTGATGAGCACCTCGGCGATCGTCGTACCCATCTCAACCGCGGGCTGGTGCACCGTCGTCAGCGCCGGAGTGGCCGTCGCGCCGAAATAGTCATCGTCGAAGCCGACCACCGCGATGTCGTCGGGGATGCTCAGCCCGCGTTCGCGGATTGCCGCATACGCCCCGGCCGCCATCTGGTCGTTCGCCGCAAACAGCGCGTCGATCGGCGCCCCACGGTCGAGTAGGCGACGCATCGCGGCAGTGCCGGATTCGGGGGAGAAGTCGCCCACCTCGACCAGAGAGTCATCGAGGCCGGCGGCCAGAACCGAGTCGCGCCATCCGGCCAGCCGGTCGACACCCGGCGTCATGTCCTGCGGGCCGGCAATCATGGCGATGTTGCGCCGCCCCAGCCCGATCAGGTGCCGGGTCGCGGTCGCCGCTCCCGCCGCATTGTCGACATCGACGTAGTAGCTGTCGTCGGCCCCGGTCAGCGGTCGTCCACCGAACACGATCGGCAGGGCCTGGCCGAGATGCGCATAGGAGTGGTCGCCGCTGTGATGCGAGACCACGATCGCCCCGTCGACGTTGCCGCCCAGCAGGTAGCGCCGCGTTTTCTCCGAGCGCGCCTCGGAGGCGATGATCATGTTCAGGGTGAAATCGGTCTCGGCCAGACTGAGCGCGATGCCCTGCACCACCGACGCGAAGAATGGGTCGGCGAAGACCCTAGCCGTCGACTCCGGCACCACGAGCGCTACGGCCTGGCTGCGCCGGCTGACCAGCGACCGTGCAGCACGGTTCGGCACATAGTTGAGCGTCGCGATCGCCTCGTTCACGGCCGTGCGGATGTCTGGCGTCACCTTGGGCGACGCGTTGACGACGCGGGACACGGTCGCGCGGGAAACTCCGGCCAGAGCCGCGACCATTTCCAAGGTGGGAACCGACCGGTTCCGGCCCGAGCCTGTCTCCACGAGTGTCTCCGTCACGAGGTAGCGGTCAGATATCTTTCCCTCAGAGTACGGGGTCAGAGGGCGGGCACGACCTCAGCCGAACGAACCGATCTGATCAGTGCCGCATAGTCGAGGCCGCTGTCTTTGATCGTGCGTTCGAAGGTCGACTCGTCGACCCGGATGATGCCGAATCGTTTGCCATACCCCCACGACCATTCGAAGTTGTCGAGCAGCGACCAGACGAAGTACCCGCGCACGTCGGCGCCGGCCTCGATCGCCTGCCCGATCGCCGCAACATGATCCAGAATGTAGCGACTGCGTTCCGGATCGTGCACCTGGCCGTCGGCACTCGGCTCATCGTCAAACGCCGCCCCGTTCTCGGTCACGTAGAGCGGGGGGAGAGTGGGGTACTCCGCGGTGAGTCGCACGAGCAGGTGGCGCAGCCCATCGGGATTGACCTCCCAGTCCATCGCCGTGCGCGGCAGTCCCCGGGTCGGGAAGGTGAGATCCTCGGCCCCGATCCAGGGCGACGCGGTCGCGCGTTCGGCCCCTCCTGAGTGCCCGTCGGCGCTTCCACCGGCATCCGGAGAGACCGGATGCCCGCTCACCGAATCATCGTGATAGTGATTCACCCCGAGAAAGTCGATCGGCGCCGAGATGATCTCCAGGTCGCCGGATTCAATCACCTCGCTGAGCCCGAACGGTTCGAGATCGCGCAGGGTGTCGGCCGGGTAGGAGCCCAGCAGGATCGGCTCGAGGAAGATCCGGTTCTGCAGCGAATCGAAGCGGCGGGCCGCCTCGAGGTCGACGGGATCGCTCGGGTCGCGCGGGATCGCCGTGCTGAGGTTGAGGGTGATGCCGAGGTTCTCGGCACCGAGCTCGCGGAGCGCGGTGACGGCGAGACCGTGGGCCAGATGCTGGTGGTGCACGGCGGCGAGGGCGGCGCGCGGTTCCTGGCGGCCCGGTGCGTGCACACCGGAGGCGTAGCCGAGCAGCGAGGAGCAGAACGGCTCATTGAAGGTGGTCCAGTGGGCGACCCTGTCGCCGAGCGCGGCGTAGACATCCGTCGCGTACTCGACGAAGCGATAGGCGGTGTCCCGGTTGGCCCAGCCGCCCTTCTCCTCGAGCGCCTGCGGCAGATCCCAGTGGTAGAGCGTCAGCCAGGGCAGGATGCCGGCGCCGAGCAGCTCGTCGACGAGGCGGGAGTAGAAGTCGAGTCCGAGCGGGTTGGCCGCCCGGTCGCCGGGGCGCACGCGCGCCCAGCTCGTCGAGAACCGGTAGGAGTCGAGACCGAGCTCGCTCATCAGCCGCACGTCGCCGGGCATCCGATGGTAGTGATCGACGCCCTTCTCGAGCGTGTCGCCGTTGGCGATCGCGCCGGGAACGCGGGCGAAGGCATCCCAGACCGAGTCTTCTTTGCCGTCTTCGCGTCCGGCGCCCTCCACCTGGGCCGCGGCGGTCGCCGACCCCCAGATGAATCCGGGCGGCCAGCTCATTGAGTTCAGATTCGTCGCTGTCATTAGCCCTTCACCGCTCCTTGCATGATGCCCGAGATGAGTTGTTTGCCCGCAATGATGAAGAGAATGAGAAGCGGGATCGTGGCGAGGATCGCACCGGTCAGCACGACGGAGAAATCGACGTAGCGCGCCGACTGCAACTGCGAGAGCGCCGTCTGCAGGGTCGGATTCGAGGAATTCAGCACCAGTAACGGCCACAGGAAGTCGGTCCAGGCCATCATAAAGGTGAACAAGCCGAGGATGGCCATGGCCGGCCGGGCCGCCGGAAGCGCCACGTGCCAGAAGGTGCCGATCATGCTCGCGCCGTCGACGCGGGCGGCCTCGATGAGCTCGTCGGGGATGACATCCACCAGATACTGACGCATGAAGAAGACGCCGAACGCCGTCACCAGGGTGGGCACGATGACCGCGCCGATCTCCCCGGTCCAGCCCCACTGCCGCATGAGCATGAAGAGGGGGATGATGCCGAGCTGGGTCGGGATGGCCATGGTCGCGACGACGCCGACCATCAGCACGGTGTTGCCGCGAAAGCGCAGCTTCGCGAAGGAGTAGCCGGCCAAGGTCGAAAAGAACACGACCGAGACGGTGATGATGCTCGAGATGATGATGCTGTTGCCGAGGGCCAGCCAGAACGGAACGCTGTCGAGCACCTCGCCGACGTTGATCCAGAAGCGACCTCCCGGCAGCAGCGGCGGCCAGGTCTCGCCGCGCGCCGAGTTCTCGCTGGAGCCCATCACGAACGACCACCAGAGCGGATACGCCGAGGAGAGCAGCACCGCGATGAGCAGGCCGTAGACCAGGAAGCCGGGGCGGCGGTCGATTCCCATCGCTCGGCGCCGTCGACGCAGGGGGGAGGGGGCCGTGGTCATGATCGGTTCTCCTGTGCGGTCGGGGGCGTGGCTTCGAGAGGGGTGGTGCTGGCCGTGGCCGTGATCGGCGCGGCCCCGGCGGCGGACGCGGCCATGCGCATCCGTTCGAGCTTCCGTCGGGACCGGCGTCGGGAGTTGCGCACTTCGGCCGAGGCGATCCGGCGGGAGAGCAAGAAGTTCAGCGCGCCGATCACGACGATGATCAAGAACAGCAGCCAGGCGATCGCCGAGGCTTCGCCGAAGTTCTGCCTGAAGAAGGCCATCTCCCAGAGGTAGAGCACCGTGGTCTGAAACTGACGAGCGCTGCCGCCGGCCGTGATCGGGTCGAACAGGCGGGGCTCCGTGAAGATCTGCAGGCCGCCGATCGTGGCGGTGATGATCACGAAGATCATGGTCGGGCGGATGCTCGGCAGCGTCATGCTGAAGAAGCGGCGGATTGAGCCGGCGCCGTCGAGCGCCGCCGACTCGTGGATGTCGCGCGGCACCGCCTGCATGGCGGCCAGAAGAATGAGCGCGTTGTAGCCGGTCCAGCGCCAGTTGACCATCGTCGCGATCGCGATGTGGCTCGGCAGCGTCTCGRTTTTCCACATCACGGGATCGAGTCCGACGGCGCCCAGAATGTTGTTGATCAGCCCGTACTGCTCGTTGAACATGTTCGTGAAAATCAGCGACACGGCGACCGGCGTGACGATGTAGGGCAGCAGCACGCTCATGCGCCAGAACGTCTTGGCGCGCAGGTTCTGGTCGAGAACGGCGGCGATCACGGTGGCCATGACGAGCTGCGGGATGCTCGACAGCAGAAAGATGCTGAAGGTGTTGAACAGCGAGTTCCAGAAGAACCGGTCCTGCAGCACAGCGGCGAAGTTGTCGAGGCCGACGAACGGGCCCTGGCCCTTCAATAGATCCCAGTCATAGAGCGAGACCACGAAGGTGTAGATGAGGGGGAACAGACCGATCAGCCCGAACAGCACGAAGAACGGTGCGATGTAGAGGTAGGGCGAGGCCTTGACGTCGAGGCGGCTCAGTCGTTGACGCCGTTCCGAGCGCACGGGCCGGGCAGTCGCCTCGGGCAGGGGTGGCGCCTCACGGATGTCCGGGGGGCTGAGGGTGACAGACATGGGGCTTCCTTCATTCGTCTGTGCGGCGATCGGGAGAGTTGCAACCCCGCGAGGGTGACCGGCGGGGCGGATGCCGGTGGCCGGGTCAGTAGACCCGGCCACCGGGTTATTACTGACCGACGAGTTCGTCGGTCAGGGTGAGCGCTTCGGCCCACCCGGTTTCGGCGTTGAGCTCGCCCGATTCGACGCGGTCGAGCACGGCCTGGAACACGTTCTCCTGAATCACCGAGTCATCCGGACCCTTGAACTGGGCGACGACTCCCTGAGCGCGGGAGGCGAGGATGGCGCCAACCGGGGCTCCCTGGAAGAACTCATTCGGAGTGGCCTCGTCGGCCAGCGTGGTCTGAGCGTCCGTCGTGCTCGGGAAGGTGCCGGCTGCCTCGAACTGCGCAACCTGCTGCTCTGGTTCGGTCAGCCAAGCCGAGAGCTCGGCTGCTTCCTTCTGGTGCTTCGACGTGGTCGGAACGGTCAAGAACGCACCGCCCCAGTTAGAGGCTCCGCCGGGGTTGACGTCGGCGAAGTCCCAGCCGGTTGAGGCGTCGCCGCCGCCGGATTCCGTGTTGCCCTGCACAACGCCGAGCATCCAGCCCGGGCAGACGAAGGTGGCGAAGCTGCCATCAACGAAGCCCTTGCCGCCGCCCCAGTCCCAGCGAGCCTGCTTGGCCGAGAGGCCGTCGGCAATGCTCTGGGTGATCCAGCCCCAGCGCTCTTCGAGTTCGGGGTTGCCTTCGACATTGAGTTCGCCGTCGGCGGTGTAGTAGCCCTCGTCGAGCTGGTTCACCATTGAGTTCCAGACGAAGGCCGACTGGTCATACCAGGCCTTGCCCGTCTTGGCTTTGTACTCATTGCCGAGCTTGAAGTACTGGTCCCAGGTGGCGTCGGCGCCGCCGAACAGTTCGGCGACCGCTTCGCGGTCCTTCGGCAGGCCCGCCGCTTCGAAGAGTGCACCGTTGTAGCAGAGACCCTGTGGGCCGATGTCGGTGCCGTAGCCGATGAGGCGGCCATTGGCATCCGTGCCTTGAGCCAGCTTCCAGTCGACCCAGCGGCTGCTGATGTCCTTGCCGCCGAAGTCGTTGAGGTCGACGAACTGGTCGGAGACCTCCATCACCGAGCCGAGCCAGCCTTCTTCGACGGCGACGACATCGGTGAGGCCGGAACCGGCCGCGAGCTTGGTGAACATATCGGTGCGGGCGTTTCCGCCGGTGTCGATGTTCGTGGCCTTGATTGTGATGCCGGGGTGTTCGGCTTCGTAGGTCTTGTAGAGGTCGTCGTAGCCGAACGTGCCGAACGTGGTCACGGTGAGCTCGATCGGGTTGTCCGAGCTGGCGGGTTCGTCGCCCGTGGATGCCGTACATCCGCTGGCGATGAGGGCGAATGCTGCTGCACCGGCAACGGCTGCAACGGCCTGTGTGCGTCGTGAAAGCTTCACGGTCACTCCTTTGTGTGCGTGGTGGGTCGAGCTGAAAGTGGTGGATCAGTAGCGAAGACTGCTCTCGCGCCGATCGGTGGTGATTGACCTGGCCGAGGCCGGCCGGGGAACGCTCTCGATGCGTGAGAGCGCTCTCACGGTGGCGTAGATGAGCTAAGCGCACCTGCGCAGTGTTGTCAAGAGAGCGCTCTCACGAAAATGGATTTGCGTTCACGAGCGTGCGCTCAACGACACCGACTTTGAGCGTTGCGGTCGAGTTTGAGCGGCGCAACAGGGCAACTCGACCGCAACGGTCAAGCTCGGCGGTGTGCAACGCGGGTCGAAGGCGCGCGGATGCGGCGCGCGAGTCAGGCGGGCAGCGGCGGCGGCGAGCCCGACGGTTCAGGCGGTCCCTCCGAGGTGCCGGGCGGAGGCGCCGCCGTCGACGGCACCTGAACCGGCGTCGACCCCGTCCCGGGCTCCACCAGGGCACCCATCCGGTCGCCGGCGGTCTGCGCCTGCCTGGCCAGTTCGTTCTCGTCGGCCACCTCTTGCAGCGCCGAGGTCTTGCGCAGCGGGGGAGTCCTGAAGAAGAAGCTCAGCACAAACGCGAAGGCCAGCACGAAGAAACTGACCCAGAACACCGTGACCGCCGCCTCGTTGAAGGCGTCGAGGAACGGCGCGGCAAGCTGCGGGTCAGAGGTGTTCAGAAACGAGGTATCCCCGTCGAGTGCTCCGGCGAGAGCGCTCGGGTCTTGCAGCAGCTTCAGAATCTGCTCATTGGCCGGGTTGGACTGCACGGCCGGGTCAGCTGCGGCGGTCTTCAGGGCGGCGATAGTGACGGGGTCGCTGAAAATCGCGGTCAGGTCGATCGGGATGCGCGTGAACAGCACCGAGAACAGCACAGCGGTGCCCAGCGTGCCGCCGATCTGCCGGAAGAAGGTGGCCGAGGAGGTCGCCACCCCGATGTCGCGGGCGCCGACCGAGTTCTGGCTGGCGATCGTGAGTGTCTGCATCAGCTGGCCGAGACCGAGGCCGACCAGCAGCATCCCGACCATCATGAACGTGACGGGCTTGTCGGCGGTGGCGAAGGTGAACCAGAAGAAGCCGGCCGACATGAAGAAGGTGCCGAGGATCGGGAAGATGCGGTACTTGCCGGTGCGGGCGATGAGTTGGCCGCTCGCGATCGACGCGATCATCAGGCCGAGGATGAGCGGCAGCATGAGAAAGCCGCTCTCGGTCGGGGTTGCACCGTTGACCAGCTGCAGGTAGAGCGGGAGGGTCATCAGCGCGCCGAACATGCCGAATCCGACGAGCACGCCGAGGACGGTGGCCATCGAGAATGTCGCCGATCTGAACAGTTTGAGCGGAATGAGCGCGTCGTCGCCCATCACCTTCTCGATCAGGATGAAGGCGATAGTGCCGAGCGCGCCGACCAGGTAGCAGGCCCAGGCCGACACGGATCCCCAGCCCCAGATGCGCCCTTGCTCGGCCACGAGCAGCAGGGGGACCGTCGCGATGATGACCGTCGCCGCGCCCCACCAGTCGATGCGGGCCGGCCGCTTGAAGTGCGGGATGTGCAGAAAGCGCAGCACAATGGCGAGAGCGACCAGGCCGATCGGGATATTGATCAAGAAGACCCAGCGCCAGCCGGTGATGCCGAGAATCTCGGGGGTGCCGGCAAGCAGCCCGCCGAGCAAGGGGCCGATGACGCTCGAGATTCCGAAGACGGCCAAGAAATAGCCTTGGTACTTTGCTCGTTCGCGCGGGGCGAGGATGTCGCCCATGATCGTCAAGGGCAGGGCCATCAGTCCGCCGGCGCCGAGACCCTGCACTGCTCGGGCGATCGCCAAGCCGTACATCGAGGTGGCCAGTCCCGACAAAAGCGATCCGATCATGAAGATCGAGATCGCGATGATGAACAGCGGCCGCCGCCCGAAAATGTCGCTCAGCTTGCCGTAGATCGGGGTACTGATCGTCGAGACGATCAGGTAGGCGGTGGTCACCCAGGCCTGCAGGGCGAGTCCGTCGAGATCGTCGGCGATGGTGCGCATCGAGGTGCCGACGACCGTCTGATCGAGCGCCGAAAGAAACATGCCGGCCATGAGGCCGAAGATCACGAACAGAATCTGCCGGTGCGTCATCAGCGGGTTCGACGCTGACGGGGCATCGATGCCGGACGGACCGGATGGGCCGGACGCGCCGGATGCGCCGCCGCCCGACCCGCCTGCGCCGGATGACGCGGCTGATGAACCCGGGATCGCCGCGTTCGTCGGATCGGGGGGAGGCACTGCGGAAGGGTCCGAAGGCGTCATCGCGAGCAAAGTTACTCCGTGACATTCGCCGCAGCAAGAAAAATCTCGCGGCCCGCGAATCGGGGTCAGCGGTCGCGGCTAAACTCAAGAGGTGTCAGAAGATCGTCCGCGCACGCGGGATTCGCAGCAGGTGCGCCGGAGGCGATTCGTACTGATCGTTGTCGCCGGCGTGGTGCTCTCCGTGCTGGCTCTGGGGGCCGGTGCCGTCTCCGGACGCGCATCGAGTCCCAACGCCGCGATGCCGTCGCCGGTCGTCACCGACACGCCGACACCGACTCAGACCCCGGTTCCGACCTTCACTGCGCGGCCGGTGCCGGCGCAGACCGCCGCCCCGATGCCGGTGCCGACGTTCAACCGCGCGAAGTTCTCCATCGACGACCCGGCGAGCATCTGGGTCGTCGTGAACAAGCTCCGGCCGCTGAACCCGGTTGACTTCGTTCCGCCCGACCTCGTCGCCGTTCCCGTGCCGCACACCAATGCGCCCGAGCTTCGCCAGGAGGCGTCGAACGCCGTCGTCTCGATGTTCGCCGCAGCATCCGCCGAGGCCGGCCTGACCCTCGCTTCGAACAGCGCCTACCGCAGCTATGAGACGCAGGTGCGGGTCTACGGCAACGATGTGGCCGACAACGGCCAGGCTTTCGCCGACACGAGCACCGCTCGCCCTGGCACGAGCGAACACCAAACCGGACTCACCATCGACATCGGCGCAGATTCCGGAAATTGCTCGCTCAACACCTGTTTCGCCGACACTCCTGAGGGTCAGTGGATGGCCGCCAACGCCTGGCGGTTCGGTTTCATTCTGCGCTACCCCGCCGACAAGGTCGCGGTCACCGGGTACGCGTTCGAGCCGTGGCACTTTCGCTATGTCGGAGTTGAGCTCTCCACCGAAATGCACCGCACGGGCGTGACCACGCTTGAGGAATTCTTCGGCCTTCCCGCAGCCCCGAACTATGGCTGAGCCGGCCGCCCCGCTGGCCGTGGCCGCCGTGCGCCAGCGCCTCTCCCGACGCACCGGGTGGATGCCGCTGGCCCTGTTGATCGTGAATCAGCTGCTGGCCGGGGTGGGCGTCGCGTCAGGCATCGCGGTCGGCGGCCTGCTCGCCGAGCAACTCACCGGCACCGTGACCATGGCCGGATTCGCGCAAACCTCCAGCGTCTTGGGTGCCGCGCTCGTCGCGATTCCGCTGGCCAGGCTCGCCACCCGGGCCGGCCGGCACGTGGCGCTTGCGGTCGGCTACGGCCTGGCATTGGTCGGAACCCTCCTCATTTTCGCGGCGTCGGCATCCGGCAGCGTCGTGGTGCTGTTCATCGGGCTCGCCGCATTCGGCGCCGCCAGCGCGGCCGGTTTGCAGTCGCGCTTCGCCGCCACCGAGGTGGCGTCGAGAGGGTATGAGGCCCGGTCGATGTCCATTGTGCTCTGGGCGACGACGCTCGGCTCGGTGGCCGGGCCCAACCTCTCGCAGCTCGGCAGCGACCTCGGACGAAACCTCGGCATCGAGCCGCTCGCCGGCCCCTATCTCTTCTCCGGGGCGGCATTCGCCCTGTCGACGCTGCTGGCCGCTTTTTTGCTGCGCACCCCACCGGCCGGCCAACTTGCCGGGGATGCGGCACCGGTCGCCGCCCTCGGCCTGCGCGCGGCGCTCCGCAGCGCCCTCGGTCAACCGAAAGCCGTGTTCGCGATGGTCGCCATCGTCTGCTCCCAAACGATCATGGTCGGCGTGATGGTGATGACCCCGGTGCACATGCACCACCAAGGCCTCTCGCTCGGTCTCGTCGGCCTCGTGCTGAGCGTGCACATTCTGGGCATGTATGGCGCGAGCCCGCTGATGGGCTGGCTCGCCGACCGCATCGGGCCGAGCCGGGTCATCTTTGTCGGCGTGATCGTGTTCGCGGCAGCTCTCGCCCTCGGTGCTGTCCTCGCCCCCGACGACATGATCCGCCTGCCGATCGCCCTCGGTCTGCTCGGACTCGGCTGGTCGGCCGGCATGATCGGCGGTTCGACGTTGCTGACCCGCACCGTCGAACAGCGCATTCGGGTGCCACTGCAGGGGGCGACGGATGCCGCGATGAACCTCGGTGCCGCCATCGCCGCCGCCGCGTCTGGGCTGCTTCTCGGCTGGGGTGGGTTCACCGCGGTCAACGGCTTTGCGGCGTTGGTGCTCGTTCCGGTCGTCTTTTTTGGGTTGCGCGCCGGGTTTCCGCGCCGCTGACGTCGAGGTGTGGGCGCAGGGCCGCCGATCGCCCTGAGGGCACGGATCTGCCCACACGCGGCATTCGCTCACCACCCACTCAAACGACGTCGGCAGACCATGCGTTCGCATGGGATATGGATGCTTTGCACAGCACCTTGCCAAAGATGAGTGTTTCTCTGGAAAGTCCCCCTTTCCTGATCAGAAACGATTGTGTGCGCCCCGCCTTCACCAGAGTTACTCGTCATGTCCTTGAAACCTTCACCCCCAGCCGCGGCAAGCACCGCGCTGAATCGCTGCAGAATGATCGCCGACTCGTACTCGGCGCCAGCGTCGTCGCCGGTTGCACCGCGATCGCCATCTCCTTGAGCGTCGCCACCGGAGCCGGCGCCATCGGCGCATCCGCCGATGACTCGGCCGTCTCGGCGGTCGCCGCCATCGACCGGCCCGTCGCCGGGCCAGACCCCATCGTGCGCAGCAGCATCATCGCCTCCGACGGAGCGTCGGCCGGACCTGTGACCGGCGGAACCGTCGTCACCGTCACCGGCGAAGACCTGAGCAAGGTGGCCGCCGTCAGCTTCGGCGGCACCCCCGGAGCCGTCACCTCGGCCACCACCGACACCGTGACGATCACCACCCCGCCGGCGAAAGACCTCGCGACCGGCACCGTCGCCGTTGAACTCTTCGACATCGCGGGCAAAGCGGTGAAGGTCGACGACACGTCGCTGGCCAAGACCGATGCGACTGCCGCGGCCGACACGGCCCCAGCGTCAGCGGCAGCGGCCCCGGCGGCATCGCTCGCTTCGCCGTCGTCGCTGACTCCGGCGCTTCGCGTCGCGGCGGCCGCTCCGCTCACCTTCAACTACATTCCTGACCCGCAGCTTGCCGCTGCCGCCCAGGCTGCCGCTGCCGCCCAGGCCGCTGCCGAAGCTGCCGCCGCAGCCCAGGCTGCCGCAGTCGCGGCACAGACCGACTACGTGCTGGCCCACTGGCAGAACTACAACACGCTGCAGTACGGCTCAATCGCAGGAAACGACTGCGTGAACTTCACCAGCCAGTCGCTCATCGCGCGCGGCTGGACCATGGATTCCGAGTGGTCGTACAACGGCACCAGCGGCGGATACAGCGCAGCCTGGTCAAGTTCGACCGCCTTCGCCAACTACCTCAGCAACCACCCCGAGCGCGCCACGCCACTGAGCGACGCCCAGCGCGACCAGGTGAAGGTCGGCGACATCGCGCAGTTCGACTGGGACAACTCAGGTGACCGCGACCACACCGCAATCGTCACGCGCGTCGACAAGACGGCGTCGGGCACGCAGATCTTCTACGGCGGCCACACCAATGACACCGACTTCAAGTCGGTCGATGAGTCGGTGTCGGGCACCGGCGGATCCGTCTCGTACTGGAGCGTCGCGTAACCTGGAACCACACCCGTTTGGGGGTCAGCGTTCAGGATCCATGTGCAGCATGGGACCGAGCACCTGAAAGACTAGCTTTCCCCAACTCGTACCCGACGAATTGAGAAGATCGTGGCGTTTTCCCGAACCGCCCGCCGAGGCATCACCACTGTTCTGATCGGCGGTCTTGTCGTCGGCGGCGCAGTTTTTGCGATGCAATTCGCGGATGGCGCGGACTACTTCGGCCTGGGTGGCGGCGGACAGAGCGATACGGGCACCCCGGGATCCTCCGGCGGCAGCGCGAGCGACGCGCAGCCCCAGGATGCAGCGGTTGAGGCCCAGTTGGCCTACGTGCTCAAGTACTGGAAGCACTACAACACCGCTGAATACGGCGTGGTCCCCGACAACGACTGTGTCGACTTCGCCAGCCAATCGCTGATCGTGCGGGGCTGGACGATGGACGACGACTGGTGGACAGAGGGAACCGGCGACGATTTCGATTTCTCCTCAGCCTGGGTGAGCTCGACGGCGTTCAGGGACTATCTCGAGGAGAGCGGGCGGGCAACCGCGCTGAGTGACTCCGAGCGCGATCAGGTCAAGCTCGGCGACATCGCGCAGTTCGATTGGGACAACTCGGGCGACCGCGACCACACCGCCGTTGTCACCCGCATCGAAGGCACGGGCGACAACATCAAGATCTACTATGCGGGGCACACCGACGACACGGACTATCGTTCGGTGGACTGGGCGATCACGACGAATCACCCGGGGGCCTCGGTCTACTACTGGAGCATTCCGTAGCAAACGGTGGTCGAGCCTGTCGAGACCCGGTGGGCCGGACTCGAGACCCGGTCACCGGATCTCGACAAGCTCGATCACCGGTTCCGCTCGATCACCGGTCCGGCTATGCGATCGCCGCGTCGACGATCGCCTTGGCCTCGCGCTGCACCTCGGCCAGGTGCTCTGCACCCTTGAACGACTCGGCGTAGATCTTGTAGACGTCTTCGGTTCCGCTCGGGCGCGCGGCGAACCAGGCGTTCTCCGTGACGACCTTGAGGCCGCCAATCGCCGCACCGTTTCCGGGGGAGTGGCTGAGCTTCGCGATGATCTCCTCACCCGCGAGCGTGGTGGCCGCGACATCGCTGCCGCTGAGCTTGCCGAGCGCAGCCTTCTGCGCGGGCGTCGCCGCGGCATCCACGCGGGCGTAGGCCGGCGCGCCGAACTGCTCGGCCAACTCCGCGTACCGCTGGCTGGGGGTCTTGCCGGTGACCGCGAGAATCTCTGCGGCGAGCAGCGCGAGCAGGATGCCGTCTTTGTCGGTGGTCCACACAGATCCGTCGAAGCGCACGAAGCTGGCGCCCGCGCTCTCTTCGCCGCCGAACGCGACCGAGCCGTCGAGCAGACCGGGCACGAACCATTTGAAGCCGACCGGAACCTCCCAGAGCGGCCGCCCGAGCGCCGCGGCGACCCGGTCGATCATGCTCGAGGAGACGAGCGTCTTGCCGATCTCGGCATCCGCCGGCCACTGCTCGCGGTGGCTGTAGAGGTAGTCGATCGCGACGGCCAAGAAGTGATTGGGGTTCATCAGCCCGGCGTCGGGGGTGACGATGCCGTGGCGGTCGGCGTCGGCGTCGTTACCGGTCAGGATGTCGTAGTCGTGCTGGTGCGCCAGAACGGATGCCATGGCCGACGGGCTCGACGGATCCATCCGGATCTTTCCGTCCCAGTCGAGCGTCATGAACCTCCAGGTCGCGTCGACCTTCGGGTTCACCACGGTCAGGTTGAGTTCATAGCGGTCGCGAATCGCGCCCCAGTAGCCCACGCTGGCGCCGCCGAGCGGATCGGCCCCGATGCGGATGCCGCTGGACTGGATCGCCTTCATATCGATGATGTTCTCGAGGTCGTCGACGTAGGCGCCCCGAAAGTCGTACGCCTCGACGGCGCTCGGCTCGCTCATTTTCACGTCACGCATGCCGTGGGCGATGAGGTCGTTGGCGCGGGCGGCGATCCAGCTGGTCGCGTCGCCGTCGGCCGGGCCGCCGTGCGGCGGGTTGTACTTGAAACCGCCGTCCATCGGCGGGTTGTGGCTCGGCGTGACGACGATGCCGTCGGCCTCATCGCCATGACCGGCACGGTTGTAGGCGAGGATCGCGTGAGACAGGGCCGGCGTCGGCACGTAGTCGTCGAACTCGTCGACGAGAACCCGCACATTGTTGGCGACGAGCACTTCGAGCGCTGTCGTGTAGGCCGGCGCGCTCAACGCGTGGGTGTCCGCACCGATGAAGAGCGGGCCGGTGATGCCCTGCTCCGCCCGGTACTCGACGATGGCCTGCGTCGTCGCGGCGATGTGATTCTCGTTGAATGCGGTGTTCAGCGAACTGCCCCGGTGCCCCGACGTGCCGAAGGCCACGCGTTGGGCGGGGATGGCGACATCCGGTTTCAACGCGTAGTAGGCGGCAACCAAAGCGGTGACGTCGATCAGATCTGATTCCTGGGCCGGGGTTCCTGCGCGCTCACTCATGCCCCCAGTCTGGCACCGCTTCGCGTCGCCTGGTCGGGCGAACTGCTGCGTTGTCATCGTCGGTCGTACAACACCGGTACGACCTCCTCTTCCGCCTTGCATTTCACCAGACCAGACGCCGCTCGTGTCTGGGCACTTGACCAGGCGCGCGCTCCCGGCTTCGAGGCGGCACTCCAACTAGGCTTGCAGCCATGCCAGAGACCTCACCTGCCCCCGACAATTACAGCTTCCTCGGACCGGCCGGCACGTTTACTGAGGCGGCATTGGCCCAGGTGCCCGAGGCAGCAGGCAAGACCTGGCGCGCGGTCAGCAACGTGGGCGAGGCACTGGCCGACGTCGTCGCCGGGCGCAGCGTTGCGGCGATGATCGCCATCGAAAATTCCGTCGACGGAGGGGTGACCGCCACCCAGGATGCCCTCGCCAATGTTCCGAACCTGCGCATCATCGGCGAATACCTCGTGCCGGTCAGCTTCGACCTGGTCGCGCGCCACGGAACGACCCTCGCCGAGGTGCACACCGTCAACGCGCATCCGGTGGCCTACGCCCAGTGCCGCGCCTGGCTCGAAAAAGCGGTGCCCGGACACGGCCACATTCCCGCGTCGAGCAATGTCGCGGCCGCCGCCGCGCTGCTCGAGAACGGTCACGCGGATGCCGCGATCGCGCCGCCCGGAATCGTCAAGCACCACGATCTGGCCGTTCTCGCCACGAATATCGGCGACAACCCCAACGCCGTCACCCGTTTCGTGCTCGTTGCGAGCACCAGCGAGCTTCCGGCTCCGACCGGTGCCGACAAGACGAGCCTGCTCGTCGAGTTGCCGGAGGATCACTCGGGCGCCCTGCTCGAGATGCTCGAGCAGTTCGCCACCCGGGGGGTCAACTTGAGTTTGATCCAGTCCCGACCGATCGGCGACGAGCTCGGGCGCTACCGTTTCGTCATCGACGCGGATGGCCACATTCTCGACGAACGGATGGCCGACGCGCTGCTCGGCCTGCGCCGGTTCAGCCCCAACGTGACATTTCTCGGCTCCTACCCCCGTGCCGACAAACGGACGATCGAGTTCACCGATCGCTACGACGATGGCATCTTCATCGAGGCCCGCGATTGGCTGCGCGGGATCATCGGGCAGGAACCGGCATGACCTCCGGCGCTGACGCAGACGGTCAGCCGCGGTTCGATCCGCGGCACGACCCCATGTTTCAGCGCGGCTTTCGGCCGGGTGAGCACTCCGCTGCTCGTTCCTCTGGTGGGAAGCGGTCTCGTGCGGATGCGACCTCTCGTGCCGAGGCATCCACGCGAGCGGATGCCGCGCCTCACGTCGCATCCGTCACTCCCGTCGCACCCGCCTCACCCGTTTCCTCCCAACCCGTCGCCCCTTCGCCGAACCGTGTCAAATCACCGATTTCCGACCCGGAAAGTGGTCATTTGACACGGTTCGGCGAGAGTAATGGCCGGGATGAGGATGACGGGTATGACGGGTGGGTGAGGGATGCGCGGCCACCTCGCAACCCGTTCCTCACTGCCCTCGGGGTGATCGGAGTCGCTCTGATCGTCGGCGGGCTCTGGCTGGTCTGGCGAGCCATGTTGAATCAGAATCGGAACTACAGCTATGACGGCACGGGGGACGTGCCCATCGAGATGATTCTGCAGCAGCTGACCTGGTCGCTCTCACCAGCCATGATCTCGACGGGATTGCTGGTGCTCGTCGGACTGATCTTCGAGCGCGCAATTCGGTGGCAGCGCGAGCGTCGCGCGGCATCCTGACCGTCGAACCCTCACCGCGTGCAGCGCGAGGGGTCGCACATCGACCTTGAACCGGCCGACGAAGGTCGATCTGCGACCCCTCACGGCCAGGCCGCCCCGTCAACGGGCTCCGACGCTATGAGGACGCCGCCGGCACCTTCACGATCAACGCCTGCGGATCGGCCCGCACGAACAGCGCCCGCACCGACCCGAACTCGTCACCGTCGATCTCGAACGGCTGCGGGTTGTCCACGGTAATCCGGATGTCCGCCGACTGCAGCGTCATCATCGTGCGTTCGTTGTTCTCCTCGGTCGCCTCGATCAGCTTGCGGCCGGTCTTCGAGCGGCGCAGCACGCCGTTCTCCCAACTGACCCGGCGCCAGATCTTCAGCCAGCCGAAGAGGCCCTTCGGTTGCAGCATGGCAATGTCGAGAATCCCGTCGTCGACCTGCGCCTCGGGAAGAAATTGCAGGTTGCCGGGCAATGTTCCGCAATTGGCGATCAGGATCGTGCTGATGTGCGCCGAGCGGTCGGCCCGCCCGGCCACGCTGTAGCGGATGCGAAACGGCACGGCCTTCGGAATCACCCGCATGCCGGCGTCGATGTAGGCCAGCCAGCCCACCTGCTTCTTGAGATCGGGGCGTGTCGCCGCAATCATCTCGGCGTCGAGGCCGAGGCCGGCCATCACCAAGAACACGTGATCGTCGGTGTCGCCGGTCACCCCGGTCACGCTGGCCACGCCGAGGTCGATCGCCCGGTCCTCGCCGCCGAACGCGATCGCCGCCGCGTCGTCGATGCTGCCGAGCGGCAGCTGCAGGTTGCGGGCCAGCAAGTTTCCGGTGCCCGACGGCACGATCGCCAGCGGAATCTCCGAGTCGCGCAGGGTTTCGGCCACGGCGCGCACCGTGCCATCGCCGCCCGCTGCGATCACCATCGCGATGCCCTGTCGTATCGCGCGACGGGTGGCCTGCTGACCGGCATCCTTCTCGCTCGTCGGAAACCAGAGGGTATCGGCCCAGCCGGCCGATCGCGCGGCCGCATTCACACTCGCGCGCAGCTTCTTCAGGTCGACTTTGATCGGGTTGTAGATGACCGCCGCATGCTGAGCGACGACAGACGCCTGGCGATGAGGGTCGGTCACGCCGGGGGCAGCCACCCAGCCAGGCTATCGGGTTGCCCCGGCTGGCGCTTGTAGACTGGCCAGCGTGATTGATCCGGTGCTGCTTCGCGAAAATCCTGACCTCCTCAAGCGTTCACAGGAGGCCCGTGGCGCCTCCGTGGAGGCCGTCGACCAGGCGCTCGCCGCCGACGCCGAACGTCGCACGACGATCGCGGAGTTTGAAGCCCTGCGCGCCGAGCAGAACCAGTTCGGCAAGCTCGTCGCCGCCGCGCCCAAAGACGAGAAGAAGGCCCTCGTCGCCCAGGCCCAGGAGCTCGCTGCCCGGGTCAAGGCTGCCAGCGCCAGTGCGACGGATGCCGAGGCTCGCTTCCACCAGATCGTGCGCACGATCGCGAACCCCATCATCGACGGCGTTCCGGCCGGCGGCGAAGACAACTTCATCACCCTGCGCACGCACGGCACGACCCCCGAATTCGACTTCGAGGCGCGCGACCACCTGGAGCTCGGCGAGATGCTCGGCGCGATCGACATGAGCCGCGGCGCCAAGGTGTCGGGTTCGCGCTTCTACTTCTTGAAGGGCATCGGCGCCCGCCTCGAGATCGCCCTGATGAACATGGCACTTGACCGCGCCCTCGACGCCGGCTTCACGCCGCTGATCACGCCGACGCTCGTGCGCCCCGAGATCATGGACGGCACCGGCTTCCTCGGCGAGCACGCAGACGAGATCTACTACCTGCCCGCCGACGACCTCTACCTGACCGGCACCAGCGAGGTCGCGCTCGCCGGCTACCACGCCGACGAGATCCTCGACCTCTCGGTCGAACCGCTCCGCTACGCCGGCTGGTCCACCTGCTACCGCCGCGAAGCCGGCTCCGGCGGAAAAGACACCCGGGGCATCATCCGGGTGCACCAGTTCAACAAACTTGAGATGTTCGCCTACGTGCTGCCCGAAAACGCGGAGGCCGAGCACGACCGCCTCGTCGCGCTGCAGGAGGGCATGCTGCAGTCGCTCGGCCTGAGCTACCGCGTGATCGACGTCGCCGCCGGCGACCTCGGCTCCAGCGCCGCCCGCAAGTTCGACATCGAGGCGTGGGTTCCCACGCAGGGTGCCTACCGCGAGCTCACCAGCACGAGCAACTGCACCACCTACCAGTCGCGCCGTCTCGACATCCGTTACCGCACCGAGTCGGGCAAGACCACGCCCGTCGCGACGCTGAACGGCACCCTGGCCACGACCCGCTGGATCGTCGCGATTCTTGAAACGCACCAGCAGGCGGATGGCTCGGTGCGCGTTCCCGAAGCGCTGCGCCCGTACCTCCGCGGCCTCGAAGTGATCGAGCCGATCCGGTGACCGACTCCAGCCGCTCGACCGAGCTCGTGGGCGCCCCCGACCCGGCCGACACCCCGTGGCTCGTCGCCCTCGACATTGATGGCACGACCATGCACGAAGACGGCACGATCAGCGACGCTGTGCTGGCCGAGGTCGACCGCCTCGACCGGGCCGGGCACGAGGTCATGCTGGCCACCGGCCGCTCGGCCGCCGCGACCCTGCCGGTGCTCACCCGCCTCGGCATCACGCCGCGCTTCCTCGTCTGCTCGAATGGGGCTGTCACGCTGGCGCACGATCCATCCGAGCCGTCGGGATACCGCCGCGAATGGATCGAATCCTTCGACCCGTCCGACGTGCTCACCACCATGCGCTCGCACCTCGACAACGCCCGCTTCGCCGTCGAAGACGAGCAGGGTCACTACCGCTTCACCGAGGTCTTTCCCGACGACACCATCGGTGACGACAGCGAACGAGTCGACTTCGACGAGCTGCTGGCGTACCCGGCAACCCGCGTCGTCGTGATCTCGCCCGACCACCAGATGGAAGAGTTTCTCGCCGTCGTCGATCGGATGGGTCTGCACCGTGTCAGCTATGCCATCGGCTGGACCGCGTGGCTCGACATCGCCCCAGACGGCGTGAACAAATCCACAGCGTTGGAGCGCGTGCGCACCGAACTCGACATCCCGCGCAGCCGCATTCTCGCCGTCGGTGACGGCCGCAATGACATTGACATGCTGCTCTGGGCCGGCCAGGAAGGCCGCGGCGTGGCCATGGGTCAATCACCCGACGACGTGATCGCCGTTGCCACCGAAACCACGGCTTCGGTGCTGGGTGACGGCCTGGCGCACGTGCTCGCCACGCTCTAGGCACTCCACCACTCTGAGCGTTTTCGAAGCCTCAGAGCGACAGCAGCACCGCGGTGTAGGGTCTCCGCATGATCACCAGATCAGCGGCAGATCCGCCTGGACCGCGCGGCGAGGCCCGCCTCGCGACGCCGGCTCCCGCGCCGATCGCTCGGCACGGCCGATTGCCCGTGCAACCGGTGTCGATCACCCTGCTCAAGGGTTTCGCCGTGGCGGTCGCCGTCGTGCTGGTGAGTGCGGCGACGGTGACCGGAATTGCCATCGGCGACGTGACATCCAGCCTCAAGGCACCCGTCGCGCTGCCGGCCGACACCAACGGTCCGGTTCCTGAGATCGGGGCGATCGCAGGCGGGGTCAACCTGCTGCTCGTCGGCAGCGACAGCGGCCAGGGTGATCCACGGTTCGGCCCGCGTGGTGAGCACCTGGGCGACGTGACGGTGTTGCTGCACATTTCACAGGATCACACCGCGGCCACCGTCATCAGCTTTCCGCGTGACCTGCAGGTCGACATCCCGGCCTGCCCGGCATCGCCCGACGAAAGCGCGCCGGGTACCGACGGCGGCTTCACCGACAAGTTGAACGCTGCGCTTTCCTACGGCGGGTTGGGCTGCACGGTCGCGGTGGTGCAGCAGCTCAGCGGGCTCACGATCCCGTTTGCGGCGGAGATCGAGTTCAACGGCGTGATCGAGATGTCGAACGCTGTCGGGGGAGTGCCGGTCTGTGTGGCCGAGCCGATCCAGGATGAGTACACGGGCACGTTCCTGACGGCCGGTGAACACGTGCTCTCGGGCTGGGACGCCCTACAGTTTCTGCGCACCCGCCACGGTCTCTCGACCGGCAGCGACCTGGCTCGAATCGGCAACCAGCAGGCGTTCCTGGCCTCGCTGATGCGCACCATCACCAGCGAGGGAACCCTGAATAACCCGCTGACGCTCTACAGCCTGGCCAAGGCGGCGGCCAGCAATATGCGTCTCTCCACCAGTCTGCAAAGCCTCGACTCGATGGTGTCGATCGCGAAAGCGCTGCAAGACGTCACCCTCGAGAAGATGGTGTTCGTGCAATACCCGGTCGACGAAACGCCGGATGGCCTCATGGGGCGCACCGATGACGCGGCTGCCCTGTTCGCGGCGCTGGCCGCCGACCAGCCCATCCAGTTGGGCGGCCAGCTGGGGCCGGCCAACGAGCAGGTGCCGCCGGAGTCGCCGGCGCCCACCGCATCCCCAGCACCGTCATCGCCGGACACGATCGCGCCCACCGGCACCCCGTCGTCGACGCTTCCGGCGCCTTCGCCGACCAACCCGGCCGTGGTTCTCCCGCCGAGCATCACCGGGCAAACCGCGGCGGATCGCACCTGTACGGTGGGGCGTTCTCTCAGCGATCAGTAGGCGACGCGGGGGCCGAGCGGGTCCGTCCAGCATGTTTACAGGATGTCCTGTCAGTCTGATGAGGCTGTCATCGGATAGGATCGTTGCTTGTTCGTTCGCGAACTGGAGGGCTGTCCGAGCGGCCGATGGAGCCAGTCTTGAAAACTGGTGGGCAGAAATGTCTCGTGGGTTCGAATCCCACGCCCTCCGCACTATGACGTGTCAGGGCCCACATCTGATGAAAGGACCTGAGTGAGCGACAAAATGCGCCCGCGATCCAATCGAGCGCAACCGCTCACAGCGATTCGGCACGGCCGGCTGAAGAAGTCGAACCCATTCGGCACCCTGGCCAAGTTCACCTCCGCGGCGCTCGCCGTGCTGCTCGTGAGCGGGGCATCCGTTGCGGCAATCGCCGCGCTCGACGTTGCCAACAGCGTCAAGCCCAGCGTTCACCTGGCCAATGAAAAAAAGCTCGGCGACACCGTGAAGCAGATCGCCTCGATCGACGGCGGCGTCAATCTGCTGCTCATCGGCAGCGATAGCCGGGCCGGTCAGGACCCGATGTTCGGCGGTCCCGACGAGACCGGTGACCTCAACGATGTGACGATGCTGCTGCACATCTCGCAGGATCACAAGAACGCCTCGGTCATCAGCTTTCCGCGCGACATGTTCGTTCCGATCCCCGAGTGCCCGTTGCCCGATGGCGACACCTCGGATGCGATGAGCCGACAGAAGATCAACACCACGCTCAGCTACGGCGGCATGGCCTGCACCGTTCTCACGGTTGAGGCGCTCACCGGGCTGAGCATCCCGTTCGCGGCCGAGGTGCAGTTCAGTGGCGTGATGGCCCTGTCCACCGCCGTCGGCGGCGTTCCGGTCTGTGTGGCCGAGCGCATCGAAGACGAATACACCGGCGTCTTCCTCGACCCCGGCATGCACGAGCTGCAGGGCGTCGACGCGCTCCAGTTCTTGCGCACCCGGCACGGCATCGGCGATGGCAGCGACCTGACCCGCATCAATAACCAGCAGGTGTTCCTGTCGTCGCTCGTGCGCACGGTGAAGAGCGCCGACACCCTGTCCGACCCGCTCAAGGTCTATTCGCTGGCCAAGGCCGCAACCGGAAACATGACGCTCTCGGCAAGCCTGAACGATGTCGGAACCATCGCCTCCATCGCGATGGCGCTGAAGGACATCCCGCTCGAGGACATCGTCTTCGTGCAGGTGCCGACCGGCGGTACCGAGGGCGGGGTCGTTCCCTCGCAGCCTGACTTCGATGACATGTTCGCGGCGATCGCCGCCGACCAGCCGCTGAAGCTCAGCGGTGCGATGGGCCGTGGCGCAACTCTCGATCCGAACGCCCCGGCACCGGTCGCCGACGTGCCTGCGGCGGATGCCCCGGCTGTCGATCCTGCGGCACCGGTCGACGGTGCGCCGGTTGACCCGGCCGCTGATCCCTCTGGCGGGGTGGTTCTGTCAGATCGGGCCACCGGTCAGACCGCCGGCGAACTCACCTGTTCGGTCGGGCGCACGCTCGACGACCAGTAACCAGTCGGGGGCATCCGATCAGACCCGCGCCTCGGCGATGGTCGAAAGGGTGCCTCGGATTCGGTTATGATTACAAGCGTGTGTTCGCTCCGGCGAGCACCCAGGAACCGTCGCATAGTTCGGCCTAGTGCACCACCCTGCTAAGGTGGAGTACCCTTTACAGGGTACCGTGGGTTCAAATCCCACCGGTTCCGCACAAGATGTAGCCTCGTGAATCCCAGTGATTCCGGGGCTATTCGTCTTTTTCGGTGGTCGAGCTTCTCGAGACCCCGAGACCCAATCTCCTGGCCCCGGCCATCCCGGTGATCGACCCTGTCGAGATCCCGCGCGCCGACCTCTGCAATCGGCCATCCCGGTGATCGAGCCTGTCGAGATCCAGCGAGCCAGCCTCCACACCTTGTGGTGTGCGGGTGCGACTCGACCGCTCCGAGCACGAAAACATCAGGTTCAAGGATGAGTGACTCGAATCTTGATGTTTTGGTGTCAAGCGCGCAATCTGTGATGCTTTGGCGTTTGCCATTCAAAGTACATCCCAGAGCATATGCTTCTCGGTACTCATTCTCTGATCGGAGTGTGCATGAGTGTGGAGCACGGTAGGCGGAGCAGGCGGCCAAGGTTGATGCGTCGGTATCTCGTCGACGCCTGGAGGGGAATCTGGGAGTCAGAAATCGGGATGGGGGCCTTTCTCCTTGTTGCACTTTTCGGCTGCATTCTCGTTTCGATCGCACTGACCGGTTCGGTTTCGAACTGGTATCTCGTCGCTACGGCCGGCATAACGCTCGCAATTATTGTCAGCTTGGTCATCTGGCGCCACCGCCAGTAGTGCGCGGTAACTCACGAGACACAGGGGCGATGCGGGTTAGATCCGGCGCGCGATATCCCGCTGGGCGTGCGCCATTTCGCACGCCCAGCGGGATTCCCCACGCCGATCGCGGGCGGCCGTCACTCCTGCCCGGCGCCCAGCGCGTCTGCCATGCTGGAGTCACCAGTCCCCGCCCGAAAGAGATGTACAGGTGGCCCCGATGCTGCGCGCGACATATGTGGAGATTCCGGTGCAGAATATGGACCGAGCAGAGGCCTTCTACATTGCTGTGTTCGGCTGCACGACCCGCCGTGCCGTTGTCGACGGCCATCCCGCCTGCCTGCTTGACGAGGCCGCTGATACCGACGCGGGGGGCGCGGCAATCGCCCTGATGGCGGGGGACAGCTACGTTCCTTCGCTCGACGGCACAAGGATCTACATCACGGTCGACAGTGTTCCCGATGCCCTGCACCGGGCGCTCGCCAACGGCGGTATCGAGCTCTATCCGCCGACACTGGTCGGCGATGGGCTGACTGTTGCGGAGTTCGCCGACAGCGAAGGAAATCGCATCGCCCTGAGCGATCGGTAGGTCAGCTACTCAGCTACCGGGCATCCTTCGACTGGTTGCCCAGACCGACGGCCGGCAGCACGACACCGTCGATGAGAGAGACGAGAAACTCGCGGTCGACGGGCTTGCGCAAGATCAACACACGGTAGGCGGCCATCGACGGAGCGATCAGTGAGATCGCCTCGACGTCGCATCCGGCCGAGATCTCGCCGCGGTCGATCGCCCGCTGCATGAACACGCGGTTGACCGCCGCACGCGGCTCGACGATCGCTGCGTTCGCCGCCTCAGCGAGTTCGGGTGCGCGGGACAGCATCGAGACCAGCCCGCCCATAATCTGCAGCTTCTTCTCGCCGTCTTCGATCGAGTGCGGCTTGATCATCGCGAGGAGGTCGCCGCGCAGGGTCCCGGTGTCGGGAAGGTGCGCCGGGTCGAGGTCGATCTTCTTCATGCAGGCCACGGCGTCGATGACGAGCTCGGCTTTGGAGGCCCACCGGCGATAGACGGTGGCCTTGCCTGCCTTCGCCCGGGCGGCCACCATGTCGACGGTCATGCCGTCGTATCCGACCTCCGCCAGCACGTCGAGTGCGGCATCCAGAATCTCAGGATCGCGAGTGTGGTCACGTTTTCGACCAAGTTTCGCGGGCAGCTCAGCTGTCTCCGTTGTCTCGACAGTCTCGTCGGTGAGGCTGTCGTCCGTGAGATTCGGTTGCGTCATTGCTCCCATCTCCATCTCTGTGAATTGTGCGAGTGAGTCTGTACGAATATTCAGGAACTATTAAGATCCGGAACTCCACAGTATCGTATAGTCTCGGGTTTATGCCTCAGACTTCAACAGTTTCTTTAGACGCGCCCGCCGCCGTGGCCGCGTCAACCCGGCGCTGGTGGACGCTCTCCGTCGTCGCACTCGCCCAGTTGATGGTCGTTCTCGACTCGACGGTCGTCAACATCGCATTGCCCTCAGCCCAGGCCGAGCTCGGCTTCACAAACGGCGAACGACAGTGGATCGTGACCGCCTATTCACTCGCGTTCGGCAGCCTGCTGTTGTTCGGCGGCCGTCTCTCCGACCTTGTCGGCCGCAAACGGATGTTCATCATCGGTCTGATCGGATTTGCCGCGGCCTCGGCCCTGGGCGGCGCGGCCGGAAGCTTCGGCGTTCTGGTCGGAGCGCGGGCCCTGCAGGGTGCATTCGGCGCGATGCTCGCGCCGACGGCGCTGGCGGTGCTGACGACGACATTCACCATTCCGAAGGAGCGCGCTCGCGCGTTCGGCGTCTTCGGTGCGATCGCCGGAGCCGGCGGCGCCGTCGGCCTCCTGCTCGGCGGCTTCCTGACCGAGTACTACGACTGGCGCTGGAACCTCTACATCAACGTCTTCATCGCGATCTTCGGCATCATCGGCGCCCTGATCTTCGTGAGCAACGCGAAGCGGGTCGGCCCGCGCCCGAAGCTCGACGTGCCAGGCACTCTGCTCGTATCCGGCGCTCTCTTCGGGCTGGTCTTCGGCTTCTCGAACGCCGAGACCGAGGGCTGGGACTCCCCGTGGTGCTGGGGGATGCTGGCGGGCGCCGTCGTGCTGCTCGTCGCGTTCGTGCTCTGGCAGCGTCGGGCGAAGCATCCGTTGCTGCCGCTCGCCATTGTGCTCGACCGCAATCGCGGCGCCGCGTATCTCTCGGTGCTGATCGCCGGTGCCGGCATGTTCGGGATCTTCCTCTTCGTCACCTACTACCTGCAGACCTCTCTGCACTACACGCCGATGCAGACCGGTCTCGCCTTCTTGCCGATGATCGCGATGCTGGTGCTCGCCGCGCAACTGTCGACGAATATCTTCGTGCCGCGGTTCGGCCCGAAGGTGATGGTGCCGTTCGGGATGGTGCTCGGTGCGACCGGAATGGTCTACCTGACCCACCTCGGGCTCGACAGCACCTACGTCGCCGACATCCTGCCGCCGCTGCTGATTCTCGGCTTCGGTATGGGGTCGATCATGCCCGCGTCGATGCAGACGGCCACCCTCGGGGTCGACCGCCACTTCGCCGGGGTCGCCTCCGCGATGGTCAACACCAGTCAGCAGGTCGGTGGCTCGATCGGCACGGCTCTGCTGAACACGCTCGCCGCGACTGCGGCCGCCGACTATATCGCGTCGCACCTTCCGCCCACCGCCGCAGTCGCCGAGCAGGCAGCGATTCACAGCTATGCCACCGCCTACTGGTGGGGCGCCGGGTTCTTCGCGGCCGGTGCGGTGATGGCGGCGCTGCTCTTCCGTCGGATCGGCCACGGCATCTCGCTTCGCAACCCCGCGCCTGACCGGGACCACGAGTCCGCTCCGGTTCAGTAGCAAAGCGGCGGGGACTGAACCCGCCGTGTCGACCGGTCAGTCCTCGAGGAGCCCGCTCTGTCGCCCGGCGCGTACCGCGGCCTCGCGCGTTGTCACTCCGAGCTTGCGGTAGATGCTCTTGAGCTGCGTCTTGACGGTATTCGTCGAGACAAAGAGCCGTTGGGCGACCTTGTCGAGACTGCCGGCTGACGCGAGTTCAGAGAGCACCAACCGCTCTCGTTTTGTCAGCGCCGCCGGTGCCAGAACCGATCGAAACGGATCGGGTCGGCCATCGAACAAGGAGAGGAAATCGGGCAGACGGGCGCTGACGAGACTGTGAAGTTCAGCGCGGGGAACCAGACTCAGGGGGAGACGCAGCCCGAGTTTCTCCATGAGCACGAGTGCACGGCGAGCGAAGTGCTCTGCCTCATTCGGCAGTCCGAGCCGGAGTTCGGTGATCGCCAGGAGCAGGAGGGCTTCGGCCTGCTGCCGAGGGGTCGTGCGCTCGGCCCGGAGAAGTGCGCTCACCCCGACCTTTGCCGCCTCCACATCGTTGGCGGCGAGTTGGAGGCGCGCGCGCGCGAGCGCCACGGGAATGGCAGTCGGCGATCGCTGATCAAGGATGTGGAGGGCCTTCTTCGGCTCACCGGCCGCGAGATACAGATCGCTCTGGAGCGCCCCGAGCAGATCGAGGGCGAAAGGGCTCGCGGATCGTGAGCGATTTGCGCGCACAGCCACGGCAAGTTCATCGACGCCAATTTCGGGAGTGCTGGCGGACAGTCGGGCAAGACCCTTAGCCCACAGGATGAATGGCCAGTGCTCCAAATGGGACACGCGTGAGTCGAGGGTTGAGATGACCTCAATGGCACCGTGCGGGTCGTTTCCCTCGATTCGGAGGATCGTCTCGGCGATGTACCAGCCGGTCGCAGGAATCGTCGCGCGCCAGTGCGCCGCGCGCGTCTGCGTGATGGCCCGGCTGAATTGTGCGGCTTCGACCATGTCGCCGCGCATCGACTGGATATAGGCCAACAGGCTGAGTCGGTGTTGGCCACGGCCGGGGTGCGGGTCGTGGGCAAGCTGATGCGCAAGCACGATCGCCTCGTCGAGCCGACCGACGAGGATGTCGGTGATGATGATCTGAATGGATCCGGCTGCACGTGCACTTCCGATGCGGGAGCGCTCAGCGGGAGACAATCGGCCGACGTGGTCGAGCAGATCCTCCCCGGCGCTCGCCGCTTCCCAGTAGCGCCGGGCCGCTCTCAGCCCGGCGAAACGCGCGAGGAGCGTCCAGAACAGCTCGACCGGATCGACCTCGTTGCGGCGGGGCTCCAGTTGTTCGAGCGCCGTGTCGACCAACTGGCGCAGGTACGCCGAGGGAAGCGATTCTTCCTCACCGAGCACGATCGCCAGGGAAATTGCCAGTGTTCCCTCCTCGCGAAGCGCGCCAGGAGGAATGGTCCCGATGATCTCCTTGAGGTCGGCCTGATGATGCGTGATCAGCTCAGAGAAATACTGTGCGACAACCGGCCATATCGCGCGAGTGTCGCCAACCTTCGCAAAAAGCCGGAGCGCCCCGAGCGGGTTGCGGTTCGCCGCGAAGTATCGCGCGGCAGTTCGCCGCAATCGATCGAGTTCGTGCTGATCAAAAGTCTGCTCGGCCTCCCATTCGAGCGCCGCGCCGACAAGCGAATGGAACGAGAAAACTACAGTGTCGTCCTTCCCGCTGAACTCTCCGTAGCCGTCGCGCTCGAACTCGCGGAGCACCTGTTCGACATCGGGTCTGCCGCTCAGCTCACGGGCAAGGGTCAGTTCGGCCGAAGAGGCGAGAGCGACACGAAGCGCCACGTCGCGCCGCGCGGCATCAGTGAAGGTCGGCAACAGATCGTGCGCTGCATGCGTGGCGATCCGCGCGACAACCGTGACGCGGCTGAGCGCGTCAGGTTCACCGGGCTCGGAGAGAAGCGTCGCGATGGCGACGCGCGTGGCGAGCGGATGCCCGTGCGTCGCACCAAAAATAGTGACCGCATCCTGGGCGGCAAGAAAGCCCTCGGAGCTTTCGATCAACGCCTCGGTCTCAGCAAGGTCAAAGTTCAACTGTGCGCCGGTGACGATCGTCGGTTCCAGCCGCACGGCCACGCGGGGCTCTTCGAGAAGACCCCGTCGACGTGTCGTCACGAGAACCTGGAGGAACTGAGATTTCTCAAGAAGCCAAATCACGTCTTCCACGCTGCTGGCATCGACGACGTGAAAGTCGTCGAGAATCACGCGGAGGGGAGTATCTGCCTTCGACAGTTCCTCGAGAACGAGAGAGGGAACGCTATCGAGGTCGACATAACCCGACAGGATGTCGCCCAGCGGCCCATCCGCCGTCGCCGCCTGTGCAGCGACCAGGGCGCCGACAAAGCGGCGCCAGAATCCCGCTCGTGATGAGGCACTCCGGTCAAGGGCGATCCAGACCACACGGTGGCTGTCGTCCGGTCGCTGTCGTAACCAATCGACCAGGAGGGTGGTTTTCCCTGTTCCGCCCGGTGCTCGCAGCACGATGAGCCGCCCTGATGCCCCGCTGTCGAGGGTTTCCAGCAGTCGCTCGCGGGAGAGAAAGTGGTGAAGAGTCCGCGGGATTCCCCGAAGCCCGGTGTCGCTCAGGGTCAGGGCATCCAGTTCAAGCGTCATGTGCGGGCTGACCTGTGCGACACGACCCTGCTTTCTCTGAGGTGATCTTGTTCCGGCAGAATTCGACGACGAAACGAGTCCCAACCTATCTGTTATCCACCCCCGTTGCAGGGGGATTAGAAAGGGGGTGACCTTTCCGGGTGAAACCCGTCCTCCTGCGCGCTTTTGGGCCGGAGCCAGGAGAATGCGCCCATACTCTGGCGAGTAGTGTGCCCGAACAGCGATCGGCTGCGGGTGCCTCACAAACTGGGGGAAATCTCACACATGGCTGCACGGCACGCTCGTCACTCTTCGGCCGCCCGTCGACGGGGCCGCACCGGCCTCGCCCTCCTCCTCTCCGTACTCGTCTCCATCGGGATCGTCGTCCCGGTGACGGTTGCGCAGGCCGCAGGTACCGCCCAGCTCTCGGTGAACATCGAGCCGGTCGATTCGAGCGGCAATCCGCAGACCACCGCCGGGATGGTCGGCAGCGTGAGTACGGGCCTCGGCTACCGAGTGTCTTACTCCTGCAACATTTCGGACTGCACCGGCGCAACGATCGTGCTGTCAGGGACCCCGTTCGACCCGAACTACAACGCCTACCAGCCGCTCTACTACTCAAACTGGACAGCACCTTTCGTGGGAGCAACGATCGCGCCGGCATCAGGGTCGGGACCTCAGACAGTGACCTTGGGTGACGTTGCGGTCGGTGATGGCGGCAGCTTTGTTGTGAACTACATCTGGGTCACCAATGGCTCGGTTTCGATCAATACGCCGACGGCCGCATCGTTCTTCCCCGCGGGCTTCCAGATCATCATGACGGCAACGGGAAACGCGACCAGTGCGTCGGCTCCGATGACCCTCCCTGCTGCGCCGGTCACCTGGGCAGCAACTGTTCCGACGCCGACGCTCGCTGTCGCCGTACCGTCAGCCGCCGGAGGAACAGCGGAGACCGGCACCAACTACAGCTACACCCTGCGAATGGCCAGCAACTGTCTCACTGTGCAGGCGAGCGCTCCAAAGGGCGACGCACGCTTCACCTGTGCGAAGAGTTTCAAGCTCACCGATCACCTTCCGGCTGAGGCCGAGTTCGTCAGTTCGAGCCCCGACGGCGCCTATGACCCGGTGACCCACACCGTGGTCTGGACCGAGTCGCCGAGAAGCGGCCCCGTTCCCGCCGTCGGATGGCACCGCCCCGGTTCGCCAAGCATCTGGCTTCCCCGCACGGTCACAGTCAAGTTCCCGGCTGCCGCCTTCTCGCCCAGCGGGACGGATGCGAACTTCTGCGACTTCACCAGGTCGGTGACAAACACCGTCGACCTGTCGATGACGTTCCTCGGCACCACCCCCGGCGACGACAGCAGCATTAAGACCGATTCGAAATCCGCAACCCACGACGTCACCTGTGTCAGACCGTTCGCGAAGGGATCATTCGACGCGAAGCAGTCGACCTTTGCCGGCCCGAACAGGTTCGATGGCAACACCGTCTCACCGGTTGTCGTGCAGCCGGATGCCGCGCCGAGCCAGTATTACTGGCTCCTGTCCGCCGCCAACCAGGCGAATGTGCCGGGAATCGCCGTCATCGCCGACGACAACCTCGATCTGCAGGGCACGAAGGTGACAAAGATCTCGGCGCTCGCCGCAAACCAGACAGCTCAAGCGGGGGCGAGCATCGACTGGACCCTCAACGACGGTGCAACGGGGACCACCAACGGGCCGGTCGCGACCGCCCCGACAGGAAAATGGTTCGTCAGGGCGGTGGTGCGGTCTGCCCCGCTGGCCGGACCCAACGTGCTCCAGAGCCAGACGGGGAAAACGCTGTTCCATGCCCGGTTCGATTACACGGTCACGGGAAATGCTCCCATCGGAGAACGACGGACGAACACGGCGACCGCGAAGATGCAGTATCCGGCCACCGGACTTGCCGATCTCGACCTGGGCTCGCTGAGCCACAAACTTGAGTTCGAAGCGCCCTTCGGACGCGGGACGTCGAAAAAGGACTCCACCGAGACTCGGATTGTCGCCGGCAAGGACTACATCACCGTCCCGGCGACAGGGTCGGTGAATCATTCGTGGATGGTGGATGCGTACAACACCGGCAACGTGCCCGGTGTCGCAGTCATCACCGACTCCGGCCTGGGCGCCGGTCCGGCGAAGGTGACCTCGGTCAACCATCAGGTGAGCGGAAACAACACGGCGGCCGGGGCGACGCTGCGCTACACGCTCAACAGCGGGGCGACGGGCACGACGACGATCCCGTTCACCGCGCCGGCGGGCACCTGGATCACCGCCGTCACGGTGACGTCGCCGGTGCTCCAGCCGATCGTCGCACTCCAGAGCCAGGCCACCGCAACGTCCTGGTACCGGTTGCTTCTCAACTTCGCCGTTCCGTCAACCACTCCGGTCGGTGACTGGAACAACACCGCATCCGTCTCGATGACCTACCCGAACATGGGAGTCGCCGACGTCAACCTGGGAAATCCGGCTCACACCATTCGCTTCGAATCGCCCGCAGCCGCCCTGCCCGCGATCACCGCGCAGTTCGTCGGAGTTCCAATTGTCGACGGCGGCGGCTCAGCCGTTCCGGGCCGCAACGTGAACTACACCGTGCGAGCGGTCAGCTCGGACATTCCGGCGGCAGGGACCTTCTCTCCCCAGTACGTCTTCCTCGCTCCGCAGAATTGGACCGTCGTGGACGGTTCGGCTTCCTTCGCGCCAGGTAGCGTTCCTGCGGGCGTCAGTTTCAGCTATCGCACGGTCGCCGTCGATGGTGTCAACCGATCCGTCGTCGTCGCAACCTGGCCGGCCGGTGTCAGTTTCGGGGCCAACGCGACGTGGCCGAGTATGACCGTCGACGCTCAGCCCGGGTTTGCCGCGGCCTCCGGAACGACCGGGATCGCGGCCGCCTGGATGGGCGAGGCCAGCAACAACTGGACCGTCGCAGACGCGAAGTTCGCGTCTCCGGTTGCCGACGCCCCCGACATCGACGGTGATGGAAACACCACGGAGGGATACTCCCGAGCGAACGCGACGGGTATCACGGTCGGTTCCGCAAGCCAGATCTCGGTGATCAAGGAGATCTGCCAGCCCGACGCGTCAGCTGCAGACGGCTGCAACTGGGTGTCAAAGCCGGACGTCCTCGTGAGTGTTGACACCGCCGCGACGGACATCGACTACCGCATCCGCCTCGTGAACACCGGAAACACCCTTCTCAGCAACCTGGTCGCATACGACGTCTTGCCCCACATCGGCGATACCGGGACCAGCGGCGACACCGCCTCGGTGCCGCGCGGGAGCACATTCAACGAAACGCTGAGCAGCGTGCGCAAGCTCAGCGGCGTCACACTGAGCTATTCCACATCGACGAACCCCTGCCGCGCCGAGGTCTACCCCGGTCAGCCGGCCGGTTGCAGCTCGAGCTGGGCCGCGCCCCTCGCCGGGGCCACGGCCATCAAGATCACCGCACCGGCGAGCATCGCCCCGGGCGCCAGCGTCTCCTTCGAGTACCGCGCGGCGATTGTCGGGGGCGCGGCGGCCGACGCCGTCGCCTGCAACTCGGTTGCCGTCAAGGCGACCCAGATCGGCACTCCGATCGAACCGCGCGCGGTCTGCGCGACAGCGCAGGAAGCCGACCTCGAACTCACCGTTCCCGATCATCTGCCGCTTCAGGCCGACCGCCCCGGCGTCGTGCCGTTCACCGTTGTGAACCACGGAGGGTCGGAGAGCGTCCCGGCGACGGTGACGGTCTCCATCCCCGACAACGTGCGCGTGACCGATCTCACGCCAAGCGGGTGGGATTGTGTCGCGTCGTCGACGCTGCCGAACGGCTCGATCGTCGGCCCCGTCACCCTGACCTGCTCGTCGGTCGCACCAGACGGAACGAGAAGGGCACTCCAACGGGAGACGCCGGAGACCATCGCCATCCCGGTCGTGCCGCTGGTGGCACAAAGCCTGTGTGTTCCGGCCGTCGTGTCGGCGCTGATTACCGACCCGGTGCCGACCAACAACGATGCCTCCGCGTGCTTCAGCGTCAAGGAAGCAACGCCGGGCATCACCCTGACGAAAACTGACGGACTGACGGCGGTCGCTCCCGGCCAGGAGTTCACCTACACCCTGGCCGTGCAGAACATGCTCGTCGGCGAGGCGCTCTCGGGCGCCACGATTATCGACACGCTCCCCGCGGGAGTGAGTTTCGTGAGCGCCAGCAACGGCGGAACCCATTCCGGTGACACGGTGACCTGGCAGCTCGGCGCACTCGGGGCCGCCGGCGTCGCGACCGGCGATGGTGACGGCGTGACAGGCGGTGCCGGCAGCGGCGCGACGGTCACCGTGACCGTGAAGTCGGGCCTGAAAGGGACCGCCGACATCACGAACTCGGCGACCGTGACGGCACCGGATCCGCACGCGCCGCTCGGGATTCTGAGTGCGACGGCCACCGACACGGATGGTATGAGGGCTCAGTCGATCACGAAGACCTCGAACGCTCCAGCCATCGGCATGACCGTCGGCGACACCGTCACCTATACGGTCACCACGAAGAACACGGGATCGGCGGACTTCACAACGGCTGATCCCGCTCGAATCGTCGACGACCTGTCCGGCGTGCTCAGCAAGGCCACGTTTGTGCCCGGATCCGCGAAGGTGAAGATCGGAGGCGCAGCTGCCGTCGCGCTCGGCGATCCGTCAGCGGGAATCCTGGCCTGGTCCGGGGCATTGGCCGTGGACACCACCGCCACCGTGACCTACCAGGTGACGATCACCTCGGGTGTGACCCCACTCGTCAACACGGCGTACACGACGACTCCGTCCTCCTGCGTCAACGGGGCGGATGTGAGCGAGCTTCCTTGCGCCGCTCTGACGATTCCGTTCGCGCCCGTGCTGTCGATCGTGAAGACCGCGCAGCTGAACGACCTGAACGCCAACGGAACCGCCGATGTCGGAGAATCGATCTCCTACTCGTTCGTCGTGACGAACAGCGGTGGAACTGACGCCAAGGATGTCAGGGTCGTCGACCCGAAGGTCTCCACCCTCGCCCCGACCAGCGTGGTGATCGCGGCCGGCGCCTCACAGACGTTCACAGCCGACGCCTACACGGTCACACTCGCCGATGTGAACGCGGGCGGCACCGTGTCGAACACCGCGAAGGCAGCGGGCAAGACGATCGCGGGTGATCCGATTCCTGACTCGGCCACGTCGACGGCGACCGTGCCGATCACGACCGCCGCACCTGCCGTGACAATTCAGAAGTCGGGAGAGCTGGACGACGCCAACGGCAACGGGAAGGTCGACGTCGGCGAGAAGATCAGCTATCACTTCGTCGTCACGAACACCGGAAATGTGACGCTGCACAGCCTGAACATCACCGACGCGATGGTCAACAACCTGCGTCCGGCGAACGTGGCACTGGCCCCGGGTGAACAGAAGGTCTTCACCGCCGACGACTACGTCGGAACTCAGGCCGACGTCGACAACGGCGGAAACGTGATGAACACGGCGACCGTCGCAGGACTCGACCCGAAGAACACCGTGATCACCGGTGCGCCGTCGACGGCCACGACACCACTCCCCACTCCGCTGCCGTCGCTGTCCGTCCTGAAGACAGCAGCACTCGGTGACACGAACGGCAATGGCGTCGCTGATGCCGGCGAGAAGATCTCGTACCGGTTCGATGTCACCAACACCGGCAACGTCACCCAGCGGTCGGTGACGATCGATGATGCGAAGGTCACCGGCATCCGCCCGGCGACGGCGACCCTGTACCCCGGGGAGAAGAAAACCTTCACATCCGACGACTACACGGTCAGCCAGGCCGACGTGGATGCCGGGACCGACGTCGTGAACACGGCGACGGCGAAGGGAACCGACCCGAAGGGGCAACCAACAGTCAGCGCCCCGTCCGCAACGGCGACTCCGGTTGTCGCAGCGGTCACCGGATTGTCGATAGTGAAGACCGGAAAACTGGGCGACACCAACGGCAACGGCACGGCGGATGCAGGGGAGCGCATCGGCTACAGCTTCGTCGTGACCAACACCGGAAACGTGACGCTGAGCGGGGCAACCGTCATCGACCCGAAGGTGGTGAACATCAGCCCCGCGCCGGTGACACTGGCCCCCGGTGAATCACAGACCTTCACCGCTGATTCCTACGCTGTCACCCAGGCCGACCTCGATTCCGGTGCTGACCTTGTCAATACGGCGACAGCATCCGGGGTCGACCCGTCCGGCGGCACCCTGTCGAGCGATCCCTCGACGGCGACTACTCCCGTCAGCCCGGCCCGACCGGGACTCTCGATCGTGAAGTCAGGCCTGCTCACCGACCCGAACGGCGACGGAAAGGTTGACGTGGGCGAGACAATCGCCTACTCGTTCATCGTGGAGAACACCGGCAACGTGACGGTGCACGGGATCGGCGTGATCGACGTGAAGGTCACGGGCCTCACGCCGAGCGATGTGACGTTGGCACCGGGGGAGCAGCAGCTCTTCACCGCCGATAGCTATGTCGGCACGCAGGCCGACGTCGACAACGGCGGAAAGGTGACGAACACGGCCACGGTTGACGGGATGGATCCGCGCAACGTGGAACTGCCGCCGACCGCCCCGTCAACCGTCACCCTGCCGCTTGCCGATCCGAAACCCGCGGTGTCCATCGTGAAAACCGGCACCCTGAACGACACGAATGGCAATGGCCTGGCCGATGCCGGCGAGACGATCGGCTACTCCTTCGTCGTGACGAACACCGGGAACGTGACGGTGACCGATACCGTCGTGAACGACAAGAAGGTGACCGGCATTGCGCCGGAATCGGCTGCCAGATTGCTGCCGGGCGAGAAGGCCGCGTTCACGGCCGAGGACTACATCGTGACTGCGAACGATGTGACGAATGGAAAGGTAACCAACACCGCCACCGCCTCGGCAACAAGTCCTGACCAGACGCAGGTCACCTCGGCGAAGTCGACCGTCGTGACGCGCACGGGGGCTCAGCCCATCGACCCGGTTACACCCGTCGACCCCGGTGCACAGCCGGGCCCGGCGAACCCGGGGGGTCTTGGCACATTGAGCGAGACAGGGGCCGAAGTCCTTCCGATCGCGCTGATCGGGCTGCTGCTAGCGGGGCTCGGAATTCTGGCCCTGGTCGTGCGTCGTCGCCGGTCTATGTCCACTCGGTGACAGAGGGAGGCCCACGCTCTGCAGGTTGACGGGGGAACGCTGCGCGACTGGCACCTGATCAGTCGCGCAGCGCGGCGTGTATGCGGCATCCATGCGCTACGCTGACTCTCGTTTCTGGCACCACCTCTCCGAACCGATCCGCATTGCTTGAGCCGCACCGCAGCGACTGGAAGGACCACCATGCCGACCCTCGACGAGTTCATTGCCGACCTTGATGCTCCGCATCGCGAGACGGCCGAGAAGCTCCGCGCGCTCATCGACACTGCAGTGCCGGGTGCCACGGGGCAAGTCTGGCACGGGCATCCGGTCTGGTTGTCGGGCAAAGACCCGGTCGCTGGATTCAAGCCGTATCCGCGCTACGTCACCTTCATGATCTGGAACGCTGCGCCGATCGACGACAGCTCCGGCGTGCTGGTTCCCGGCCCCCGGATGTCGACGGTCAAGTACGAATCAGCCGATCAGGTTGACCCGGCCCAGGTCGCCGGCTGGCTCGCCCAGGCGACGGCCTAGCGGCTTTCTCACCAACCCTCCTGCGCCACCTCATCCGAACGGAAACTCACAATGACGCGAGCTCTGGTCATCATCGACATTCAGCAGGACTACTTTCCGGGCGGTGCCAACCCGCTGGTCGATCCGGAGGCGGCGGCAGAGGCGGCGGCCACGCTGCTCGGGCATTTTCGCGCCGCCGGGGAGCCGGTCGTCCACATCCAGCACATCTGGGATGCACCCGACGCGACCTTCATGCGACCCGGCACCCCCGGCTTCGAGATTCACCCCCTGGTCGCGCCGCTGCCGGGCGAGCCTCTCGTGCAGAAAGAGGCGCCCAACGCGTTCCTCGGCACGGGTCTCGAAAAGCAGCTGCGGGATGCCGGCTGGGACGACCTCGTGATCGTCGGCATGATGAGCAGCATGTGTGTCGACGCCACTGTCCGCGCCGCAGCTGACCTCGGTTTCAGTGTCACGGTCGCCCACGACGCCTGCGCGGCCCCCAACCTCGAATTCGAGGGAACCGCGCTTCCCGGTGAACTCGTACATGCCTCGTTCATGGCGGCATTGGCCGACGGCTACGCCCGGGTCGTTGGCAGCAGCGAACTCATCGAGCTCGGCTGACCTTGTCAACTGTGCGCGACAGGCGACATTCGCCGAAACATTCGCATGGGGACCCATAAGGGGGGCGCTATTATTGCCACCAATGTCGACTCCACCCCTTGCGCCGAACGCCACTTCTCGCCGCGGCCGCCCGATCGACGTCGCTCTCGGTGAGCGTGTGTTCCGAGCCGTACTCGAGCAGCTGAGTACAGTCGGATATCCGCGTCTCGAGATCGAGACGATTGCCGCGGAGGCCGGCTGCTCGAAGACCACCATCTACCGGCGGTGGGGGACAAAACCGCATTTGGTGGCCGTCGCGATCGCCTCCGAATATCCGGGGTCCGTCAACATCGACAACGGAAACCTGCTCGACGATCTGGTCGAACATGTGCGCGTCGGACCCTCATTTTTGAAATTCGGACGGCTCGCCCCGGTCGCCTGGACGGCGATGCTTGAGCCTGAGGTTGCGGAGTTCTTGCGCGAAGAAGTGCTGAACGGGCGGGACGCGGCAGCTGATCTGCTTTTTGCGCGCGCGATTGAACGCGGTGAGCTGCCGGCCGACACCGACACGCGCACCATTCTGCACACAGCGCTCGGCCTCGGTCTCTACGAACGTTATTTGGCCGGCTCGGCGCTCAGCGAGGGCACGCTGCGGCAGGTTCTCGCGGCCTTGATCGCCGCTCCGCCGCGCCTGCCCGCTCCTCCCGCCGCACCCGCTGCCGACGCCACGTAGTTCACCAGCTGGCCGGGTTGCCAAAATTAGGAGCGGAGGTGTGTCGGCCACGACGCACCCGCGGAGCACTCAGCCCGCGATCGCCGCGACACGCCTCCACTCCTTACTTTGGGTAGCCGCTCGCGGTGCACTTTGGGCAGCCGCTCGCGGTGCGCGGCGCCGGGAGCATCGCGCATCCGTCAGAATTGACGCACTCGACCGACCATTTGCAAGGAGCACCGTGACCTCGTCTACCCGTCAGAACATTTCATCTGGATCCGCCTACGAGCCACTCCTCGGCTATTCGCGCGCCGTGCGCGTGGGCAACCAGGTCTTCGTCTCCGGAACAACGGCCGGCTCTCCCGACGGCCCGGTCGGCGGGGCGGATGCCGCAGCGCAGGCCCGCGAGGTCTTCGCACGGATCGAGACGGCACTCTCCGCCGCCGGCGCGACGTTCGCCGATGTGGTGCGCACCCGTGTCTACCTGACCGACATCGCCGACTTCGACGCCGTCGGCGCTGTGCACGGCGAGATCTTCGGTGAGATCCGCCCATCGATCGTCATCCTTGCGGTGGCCGCGCTCGCCGCCGACGATCTGCTGGTCGAGATCGAACTCGACGCGATCCTCGGCGCCTAGCGGGTCCGGTGCTGCCGGCCATTTCGTTGGTTGAGGAGCAGCCGACGTGTTTCGAGACGCGGCCTCCTGCGTCGGCTGCTCCTCAACAACCGACGGCCGCGTCTCGAAACCAACGAGATGGTGATGTTCGTTCAACCACTCCGACGGCCTAGATATCGGGCAGGAACGCCTTCCAGGCCCGCCGCCGCTCGCCGCGCGGATCCGACTCCACCCGGTCGACGGCGTCGATGATCAGGGTCAGCCGGGCGTCCTCGGTGTAGACCGGCCAACTCGCGTCGACGATGCCCGTGCACGCGAAGCGCAGCCAATACCGTCGCATCCGTGCCCCGGCCTGCAGAAACGGCTCGCGCCCGCCGAGCACCGTCATGGTGCGCGAGGCCGCCGATGCCGCCCGGTCGAACAGCGCGAACATTTCAATTCCGTGGGTGGCGTCAAATCCGAGCAGCCGCATCAGGCGCGGGGCGACGTCGAACCGATAGGCATGCACCGGCGCGAAGCGTGAGTGGTAGTCGCAGACGGTGACGCTCGGAAACCAGAACGCTGAATCTCCGGCGAAGTCCGCCGACGTCCGAGGGGCGGGCAGCCCGGGATACGCGTCGCGGAGCGCCGGGCGAGACGCGGGAGGACCCTGCTGAAGTAGTGGGCGGATGCGCCCCGGCTTGCTCGGAAGAATCTCGACACGACCGCGAAATGCCGACCCCTCACGCGCGTTGGTGCCGATGATCAGCGGCACCCGGTGTGCGCGGCCGGCCCGAAAGGCGGCGAGCGGCCGCTCGGGTAGAAAGACCCCATCCACAACGGGGGCAAGACAAAACGTGCCGGGGTAGTCATCGGGAACCCGCATTTGCAGGGCGAGCGAGGCGGCCAGCAGGTCCTCGACACTCGCCGCCAGCAACAGCTCGCCGTCAGAGAGCTCGATGCTCGACGTCGTGGCCGGTGCGCTGGCCGCCAGCCGGCCGGCAATCAGCCGGCCCGGAAGCGTGGTCGGGACCGGCGCGGGTGCTGCGATCTTCGCCCGCAATAGGGTGAGAAATTCCGCGGCCCAGGAGTAGGTCAGCTCGCGTGAGTAGACCGCATTCGACGGGGGGCTCTGCGCGATGCCGCGGGCGAACAGGCCGGCGGCGGTCGGGGTCGCCATCAGCGTGGTGACGGCGTTTCCGCCCGCCGACTCACCGAAGATCGTCACATTGTTCGGGTCTCCGCCGAACGCACGGATGTTGTCACGCACCCACTGCAGCGCGGCAACCTGGTCGCGCAGGCCCAGGTTGCTCTCAATGGGGTGTTCCGGGGTCGAGTAGCGGTCGAAATGCAGGTAGCCGAGCGGGCCGAGCCGGTAGTTGAAACTGACATAGACGACCCGCCCGCTTGAGACGAAACTGACGCCCTGGCCCGAGAAATCCTGGGACGAGCCGGTGCTGTAGCCGCCGCCGTGAATGTTGACCATCACCGGCAACCCGAGGCGTTTGCGCCGACCGGTGACCACAGCCGACAACACGTTGATGGTCAGGCAGTCCTCCCCGGAAGGCACCCGGGGGTCGACACCCTTGAACTGGCCGCGGTGCAACTGGGCTGCGACGTTGCCGTAGCGGGACGCGTTGCGCACGCCCTCCCACGGAATCGCTGGCTGAGGGGCGCGAAAGCGTAGCGGGCCGACCGGAGGCGCCGCATAGGGAATGCCGCGCCAGGCGAGCACTCCGCCCTCGCGCACGCCGTGCACGATTCCTTCGCGCACCCGTACGTCGAGTGGATGTTTTGCCGAGGGGCCTGCGGATGTCGTCGGCGGTGTCGGAGGCTCGTGCGTCAGCACCGCTGAGGGCGCTGTCGAAGGCCCTGTCAAAGGCGCAGGCGAATGCGTGGTCGGGGGTGCGGTCGGGTCGAGTGTCACGGTGTGCCTGCGCTACCGGTACTCCGGGTTCGGTTCGAAGCCGAAGCGCTCGCCGGTGTCCCACTCCCGCCGGAGGTTTCCGTAGGCGGGAACGCCCCCGTTGGTTTTCAGGAGCGAGGCCAGGTGCATGAGGTTCCAGGTCATGAAAGTAGTGTTGCGGTTGGTGAAGTCGCTCTCGGGGCCGCCGGAACCCGGGTCGAGGTAGCTCGGTCCAGGTCCAATCGCTCCGATCCAGCCGGCGTCGGCGGCGGGCGGAATCGTGTAGCCGATGTGCTGCAGGCTGTAGAGCAGATTCGAGGCGCAGTGCTTGACCCCGTCTTCGTTGCCGGTGATGATCGCCCCGCCGACCTTGCCGTAGTAGATGTACTGACCGGCGTCGTTGAACATGCCCGACATCGCGTACAGGCGCTCGACAATTCGTTTGGTCACCGAACTGTTGTCGCCGAGCCAGATCGGTCCGGCCAGCACCAGGATGTCGGCGGCTTGCACCGTTTCGAACAGTGTCGGCCACTCATCCGTCGCCCAACCGTGTTCGGTCATATCCGGGTAGACGCCGGTCGCGATGTCGTGATCGATGGCACGGATCACGTCGACCTGCACGCCCTGAGTTTGCATCAGGGCTGCACTCAGATTGATGATGCCCTGGGTGTTGCTGATCTCGGGAGTGCGTTTGAGCGTGCAATTGATGAAGACGGCGCGCATTCCCGAATAGTCGAAATTGCCCGGGTCGAAGCTGTGCGGGTTGAATTCGTTCGGGGTGGGGCCGGCGGTGCTCATGACGCAAGCTAAGCACCGGCGCCGAACACTGGCTAGAGGCTTGATCGACCGGGCATTTCTGGGGAAGGCTCCCCTCGGTGGCTCTTCTGCTCAGTCGGGCGGGAGAGTTAACTAGGCGGGTGACTCCTCTCCAGCGTCGGATACTGACCGTCGCCATCCTCGCCTCGTTTGTTGCCTTCCTCGACGCATCGATCATCAACGTCGCCCTGCCGGCGATCGAAGATGAATTGGGCGGCGGCCTGCCGTTGCAGCAGTGGGTAGTCGACGGCTATTTGCTCAGCTTGAGTGCGCTCATCCTGATCGCGGGCTCGCTCTCCGACACCTTCGGGCGGGTACGGGTGATGCGGGCCGGACTGATTTGGTTCGGCATCATGTCGCTGGCCTGTGCGCTGGCGCCGACGGGCGTTGTGCTCGTGATCGCCCGCATCCTGCAGGGAGTGGCGGCGGCGCTGCTTGTGCCGAGTTCACTCGCCCTGATCACGTCGAACTTCACCGGGGTCGCCCGCGGCAAGGCGATCGGGGCTTGGACGGCCCTGACCGGCATCGCGGGAATCGCCGGGCCACTGCTCGGCGGGATACTCGTCGACACCCTCAGTTGGCGTTGGATTTTCGCGATCAACGTACTGCCGATCGCTGTGACCCTGATCCTCCTGGCCAAAATCACCGATCCAGTGCGCACGACGCCGGCCCCACCGATCGACGTGTTGGGCGCGTGCCTGGCGGTGGTCGGACTGGGCGGCCCGGTCTACGCGTTGATCGAGCAGGGACGGTACGGCTGGGACAGCCCGCAGGTGTATCTGCCCCTGGTGATCGGGCTGATTTCGTTTGCGGTGTTCCTCTGGTGGGAGGCTCGCGCGGCGCATCCGATGATGCCGCTCGGGCTCTTTCGGGTGCGCAACTTCTGGGTGGGAAACCTGGCGACCGTCGGCATCTATGCCGCGCTCAGCCTCGGCCCGTTCGTGCTCGTGCTCTACCTGCAGGAGGTTGGCGGCTACTCCGCCACCGCTGCGGGGCTCGCGAGCATTCCGGCCACCATCATGATGCTGATCTTCGCCACAGTGTTCGGGTCGTTGGCCGCCAAACATGGCCCCCGCCTGTTCATGACCATCGGCCCGTTCGTCGCCGGAGCTGGGTTTCTCCTCCTGACCACCGCTGTGCCGCCGATCGATTTCTGGCTGCAGGTCGTGCCCGGAAATGTGTTGCTCGGGATGGGGCTGGCCATCACCGTCGCTCCGCTGACCGCCGCCGTGCTGAGCGCGATCAGTTCGAGCCAGGCCGGCATCGGATCGGCCATCAACAACGCCGTCGCGCGTGTCGCCGGTTTGATTGCCATCGCCATGACCGGAACCATCATCGGCGAGACGCTCGACGTCGCCGGTTTCCAACGGGCGATGGGTGTCGTTGCCCTTCTCATGTTTGCCGGCGGCGTCGTGTCGTGGGCCGGCATCCGCACACCGCGCGCGAAGACGGATGCCGCGGCGCCCGACGCGCTCACGCCTCCCGTCGATCCGGTGTCGAGTTAGGATTCCGACATGGAGCATCCGGAGGTCTTCGAACCCGGCGACCCGATCGTGCAGCGGGTGCGCGAGATCTGTCTGCGTTTTCCGGAGGCCGTCGAACTGCCGTCCTGGGGTCGGCCCTCCTTCCGGGTCGGAAAGATTTTCGCTGTGATCGGCACGAGCCCGGAGCGGTGGCACTCCCTCGTTTTCAAGTCTGATCCGGAGGAGCGACGCGCCCTGATCGAAGATGCACGTTTTTTCATCCCGCCCTATGCCGGAGCCAGTGGATGGCTCGCGATCGGCATAGATCCGCCGAAAACGGACTGGGTTGAGCTCGCCGAATTGGTCGAAACGTCGTATCGACAGGTCGCTCTGAAGCGCCAGGTGGCACTCCTTGGCACGAGGTCCTCCAGATAACTGGTATAGTTTTCGAGTTGCCTCCGAGCGTTCCGAACGGAGAAGCAATACTGCGCCCGTAGCTCAACGGATAGAGCATCTGACTACGGATCAGAAGGTTGGGGGTTCGAATCCCTCCGGGCGCACAGTAGAAAAGCCTCGTCAATGACGAGGCTTTTCTGTTTTAATCGCGAGCTTGTGGCCTGTTCATTGTCCAGGGGCCTGGGCCGACGCGTGGTGTCGAGGATCGGCCAAAATCTCGCCTCAAACTTTCGGGCGATGTAGTCTCCACCGCCGTCGGCAAAACTCTCCTTGATAGAGAGGCGGCCCTGATGAGCACTGGCACAATCGATTTGCAGGAATCCGCACGACCAACCCGCGGCGACTGGCTCGGTCTGGCCGCTCTGTCCACTGCGCTCGGAATGATTGTTCTCGACGGCACGATCGTCAGTGTCGCGCTGCCGGCCATCATCCGTGACCTGAAGCTCAGCTTGACTGACGCGCAGTGGGTCAACAGTCTCTACGCGGTCGTGCTCGCTGCACTGCTGCTCTCGGCGGGACACCTGGCCGATCGCTGGGGGCGGCGACGGATGCTGCTGGCGGGCCTGGTCATCTTCATCGGTGGAAGCATCTTCGCGGCGATGGCGGTGACTGCCGCACCGCTCATCGCGGCGCGCGTCGTGCAGGCGGTCGGTGCTGCGCTGATCCTGCCCGGAACTCTGTCGAGCGTGAACGCAACCTTCCGTGGGAAGTATCGGGCCGCCGCGTTCGGCGTGTGGGGCGCGGTGATCTCGGGGGCGGCCGCGATCGGGCCGCTCGCCGGCGGCGCACTCACGCAGTACGCATCGTGGCAATGGATCTTTCTCGTCAACGTGCCGCTCGGCATCACCGTCGTCGTCGCAACACTCCTGTGGGTGCGAGAGACGAAAGGCGGCGACCACCGACCGGGTGCCGACGTCGACGGTGCGCTGCTCAGCGGAATCGGTTTCGGCGCGCTCGTCTTTGCCGTCATCGAAGGGCCGGATCTCGGCTGGTGGATGCCGAAGAAAGACTTTGAGCTCTTCGGACTGACCTGGCCGGAGAGCGCGCCGATCTCCATCATTCCGGTGCTGCTGCTGATCTCAATCGTGGCGCTGACGCTTTTCATCCTGTGGGAGCGGCACCGGGGGCGCAACGGCCGCTCGGCGCTCCTCGACCTCAGGCTCTTCCGTCTGCCGACCTTCGCCTGGGGCAACGTGACCGCTGCGACCGTGGCCATGGGAGAGTTCGCGATCATCTTTGCGCTGCCGCTCTACCTGGTCAATGTGCTCGGGCTCGATGTGATGAGCGCCGGCCTGATCTTGGCGGCGATGGCCATCGGTGCATTCGTTTCCGGCGCATCCGCTCGGCATCTTGCTGCGCGACTTGGTGCGCCGGGCGTTGTGCTCCTCGGGTTGTCCGTCGAGTTGGTCGGCGCGATCGTGCTGGTCTTGTTCGTCTCATCGACGAGCTCGGGATGGGTACTCGCTGCGATTCTCGCGCTTTACGGCCTCGGGCTGGGGCTGGCCTCGGCGCAACTGACCAGCACCGTGTTGCGGGATGTCCCGCGAGAGCAATCGGGTCAGGGGTCGGCGACGCAGAGCACGGTGCGACAGGTGGGAACCGCGCTGGGAACCGCTTTTTCGGGCGCCGCCCTCTCCATCGCGCTGGCGGTGACGCTGCCGAACGCGCTCGCTCGAAACGGCCTGAGTGGCGAGGCCGTCGACCGCCTCGCATCGGAGACACGGCAGAGCGCAGGGTCAACGATCGAGATCCTGCGTCAGCAAGGTTCCGCAAGCCCGTTCGGCGCCGACACCGGTCGGGCGGTGCAGGCGTTGGCCGAGGGGTTCAGCGATGGCACCCGGGCCGCCATGCTCGTGGCGGTGGTGTTCCTGGCGCTCGGTCTGCTCGGCGCCTGGAGGGTCTGGGCAGTGGCGCGGGCCGAAACGCCGGTCCCCGTCGCGGTGCCGGCGCCAGCGGTAGGCGCTCGCGGCTGACGGTGCTTCCGTGCGCGAAACCGTCGTGCGAGCTGCAGCCCGGTCGTGATGCGCATACGGTACGTTTCTTCATCGTGAGGTAGAAGTCGGTGCTGGCGGCGCTGCACTTCCCAACGGCCTTTCACAAACTGCAACGAAGGAGTTCCAGTGCGCGTGACCGCTCTCACCCCCTCCCGCCTGCACGAGGCAGCGACGGTGCTCGCGGCGGCTTTTGCCGGCGATTCGATCGTGGCGCAGATGATCCCGCTCGATGCGCGCAATCGCGCTGCGCGAATCGCTGGATTCTTTCGGTGGAGCCTCCGCTACACGGGCCTCGAGAACGTCGATGTCGCGCTTTCAGACGATGACGGGTCAGTGCTCGGCGTCGCTATCTGGGAACCGCCGACGCACCGGGCGCATCCGGTCAGGGCCTCCATCGAACTGCCGCAGGTGTGGCTGCGGATGGGGCGGCGGGGATTGCGCGCGGTTCACGGCTACGAGGCAGCTGTGGCCCCACATCATCCGGCAGCACCGCACTGGCACCTGGTCGATATCGGCATTGATCCCGCTGCGCAGGGCCGCGGCGTCGGTAGCGCGCTGTTGGAACACCGCCTGGCGACGGTCGACGAACGGGGCGATCTTGCCTCGCTCTCCGCAACATCGCCGGGGAGCCGCCGGTTGTATGAGCGCTACGGCTTCGAAGCCGACTACGAGATTCACGAGGGTATCGCCGCCGGACTGACGGTGATGTCGCGCGTGCCGCGTGCCTCAACTGCGGCCCCAGCCCCCACGACGCAACGCGACAGTCAAACTTTCGGGGGGTGACGTGGGCCTGTGCCCGAGGCCAGACTTGGTTGAGACAGAGGGGTAATCACATGACGAGCGCCGAGACCGAATCGGACGAAACAGCACCACCCACCCGGCGCGCATGGCTCGGCCTCGCCGCACTGTCCACCGCACTCGGCATGATCGTGCTCGATGGCACGATCGTCGGTGTCGCGCTGCCGACAATCATCCGTGACCTCAACCTCGACCTCACCGATGCACAGTGGGTCAACAGCATCTACGCGGTGGTTCTGGCCGCCTTGCTGCTCTCGTCCGGCCGCCTCTCCGATCGCCTGGGGCGGCGACGGATGCTGCTGCTCGGCCTCGCCATCTTCCTGGTTGGAAGCATCCTGGCGGCACTCTCGGTGGCAGCCGCACCGCTGATCTGGGCGCGCGTCGTGCAAGCAGTCGGGGCCGCGCTGATCATGCCGGCAACCCTGTCCACCGTGAACGCTACCTTCCGCGGACGGTATCGGGCCGCAGCGTTCGGCGTGTGGGGCGCCGTGATCTCGGGGGCGGCCGCGGTCGGCCCACTCGCCGGTGGCGCGCTGACGCAATACGCATCGTGGCAGTGGATCTTCCTCGTCAACATCCCGATCGGCATCGTCGTCATCATCGCAACGCTGATGTGGGTCGAGGAAACGCGCGGCGGTGACAACCGACCAGGGCTCGACGTCGACGGCGCCCTGCTCAGCGGCCTCGGATTCGGCGCGTTGGTCTTCGGCATCATTGAGGGGCCGAACCTGGGCTGGTGGACGCCCACGATGGACTTCACGGTCGCCGGCGTGACCTGGCCGCAGAGCGCGCCGATCTCTATCGTGCCGGTCTCGCTGCTGCTCGGTATCGTCTTGCTGACCCTCTTCATTTTGTGGGAGCGCCACCGGGGTCGGAATGGCCGCTCGGCCATCCTGGACCTGACCTTGTTCCGTCTGCCGACCTTCTCCTGGGGCAACCTGACCGCCGGAACGGTGGCCGTCGGCGAGTTCGCGATCATCTTTGTGCTGCCGCTCTACCTGATGAACGTTCTCGGCCTCGACGTGATGGCTGCCGGCCTCATCCTGGCGGCGATGGCCATCGGCGCCTTCCTGTCCGGCGCATCCGCGCGCCATCTCGCGGCACGCTTCGGCGCGCCGGGGGTCGTGCTGCTCGGGCTCTTCCTCGAGATGGCCGGAATCATCATCCTGGTGTTCGTCATCTCGGCCTCGAGTTCGCCGTGGCTGCTCGCGGCGATCCTCGTGATCTACGGCCTCGGGCTGGGCCTCGCCTCGGCGCAACTGACCAGTACGGTGCTGCGGGATGTCCCGCCGAAGCAGTCGGGCCAGGGGTCGGCCACGCAGAGCACCGTGCGCCAGCTCGGCAGCGCTCTCGGCACCGCCTTTTCGGGGGCAGCACTCTCTGTTGCGTTGGCCGTGACGCTGCCGAATGCGCTTGCACAGAGCGGCTTGACCGGGACGGCAGCCGACAAGGTCGCCGCGGAGACCCGGCAGAGTGCAGGCACCACGATCGAGATCCTGCGTCAGCAGGGTTCGGCAAGCCCGTTCGGCGCTGACACCGACCACGTCGTACAGGCGCTCGCCGATGGATTCAGCGATGGGACCCGGGCCGCAATGCTCGTCGCCGTCGTATTCCTGGCGCTCGGGCTCCTCGGCGCCTGGCGGGTCTGGGCCGTTGCCCGCGAGACCGCGCCGGCCAACGCCGAGAACTGACACGGTCTCGGAGCTCGGAGCTCGGAGCCGGTGCTCCTCGGGTTCTAGGTCTTGCCGCGCTCGGCATCCGCCGGTCGGTCGGCTTGGGAGCTGCGCGCGAACGTGCGCAAGGCCGACAGAACTGCCGACCTGATCACGAGCCAGGAAACCCAGAAGCCGAGGGCTGCCACGATGAGCCAAAACAGGGCAATGAGCAGAATCGATGGGCTGGACATGGCCGCAGCCTAGTCTCACCCAGGGTTCACCTCGGTGTGCCACGGTGGAACACATACAACGGAGCGCCTTGCCTGATGTGAATATGTCCTGACAAAGTAAGCTGTTTCGTGTATCGTGGCATTCACTATCCGTTGGGAAGAAAGCGATACAGCGAAGTATGACCGGACCCACCCCTGCAGGCCCCCTCGATGTGCTCACCATCGGCCGGGTCGGAGTCGACATCTACCCGCTTCAGAGCGGCGTCGGCCTCGAAGACGTCGAGACCTTCGGCAAGTTCCTCGGCGGCAGTGCCACGAACGTGGCGATTGCGGCCGCGAGGCACGACCTGCATACAGCGGTCATCACGCGCACCGGCAACGACCCGTTCGGCCGTTTCGTGCACAAGGAACTTCGCCGCCTCGGCGTCGACGACAGTTTCGTCAGCCCCGTCGCCGGTTTGAGCACGCCGGTGACCTTCTGTGAGCTTTTTCCGCCCGATGACTTTCCGCTCTACTTCTATCGCGCCCCAATCGCCCCGGATCTCGTGATCAACGCCGACGAGCTCGACTTCGACGCCATCCGGGAGGCACATATCTTCTGGTCGACCGTCACCGGTCTGTCCCAGGAGCCGAGTCGGTCGGCACACCACGCAGCGTGGGCTGCACGCGGACGCACACCGCTCACGGTGCTCGACCTGGACTACCGTCCGATGTTCTGGGAATCACCGGAGCTTGCCAGCGCCGAAGTCGACCGTGCGCTCAGCCAGGTCACGGTAGCAGTGGGCAACCGAGACGAATGCGAGATCGCCGTCGGTGAAGTCGACCCGCACCGCGCCGCCGACGCGCTGCTCGATCGGGGAATCGAGCTGGCCGTCGTGAAGCAGGGGCCACGCGGTGTGCTCGCGAAGACGCGACATGAGTCTGTCGAAGTCGCGCCATATCCAGTCGACGTCGTGAACGGACTGGGTGCCGGAGATGGGTTCGGGGGAGCGCTCTGCTATGGCTTGCTCAACGATTGGCCGCTTGAGCGAACCATCCGTTTCGCAAACGTCGCCGGAGCGATCGTTGCCTCTCGACTTGAATGCTCGACGGCGATGCCTTCGACCGAGGAGGTCAGCGACGCGCTGGCGGCACAAGCGGGTGCTCATGTCTGAGATCATCCTGACGCAGCCCGGCACTGAGCTGTCCGAGGCAGACTTCGCTCGCCTTCGCCTCATGCGGGCGAACGAGCCCGAGTCGATCGCCGAGATTCTCGCTTCGCGCCGCCGCCGGTCGCTCCGCGGCGGCGATGGACGACTCTTCATCATCGCCGCAGACCATCCGGCCCGCGGCGCGCTCGGTGTGCGCGGTGACGCGATGGCGATGGCCAGCCGGTACGACCTGTTGCAGCGGTTGGCCACCGCGCTGTCGCGTCCGGGCGTTGACGGAGTTCTGGGAACCCCCGACATCATCGACGACTTGGCCGCTCTCGGGCTACTCGAAGGCAAAATCGCGGTCGGTTCGATGAACCGTGGTGGCCTGAGTGGCGCGACCTTCGAGATGGATGACCGCTACACAGCGTACGGAGTCGACTCGATCCTTCGGTCGCGGCTGGACTTCGGCAAGCTCCTCCTTCGAATCAATCTCAGCGATCCGGCGACCTCGCGCACAGTCGAGGCCACCGCGCGCGTGGTGACAGAAGCTGCCGGGGCCCAATTGCCGCTCATGATCGAGCCGTTCATGAGCGACTGGGTCGACGGTCGCATCCGCAACGACCTGAGCACGGATGCGGTGATCAACTCGATCGCCATCGTCGCAGGTCTGGGTGCCAGCTCGGCTTACTCGTGGCTAAAACTTCCGGTGGTGAAAGACATGGAGCGCGTCATGCAGGCCACGACGCTGCCGACGCTGCTTTTGGGAGGCGACCCGGCAGGCAGCCCCGACGAGGTCTACGCAGCCTGGGAGCACGCCCTCGCGCTGCCCGGCGTGCAGGGCCTCGTCGTCGGACGGACCCTGCTCTACCCAACGGACGGCGACGTCGCCGCGGCCGTTGACACGGCCGCAAGCCTCGTTCACCCGGCCTAAGCCACAATTCCAATTCACAAACGACGTAGAAAAGCTGGGTACCGATGCAGCGCGCCAACGAGTGGTTCTTTGCCCGGGGTTCCCTGGAGCAGCCGGGATGGGAATCCGTTGTCGACGCGGGCATCGACGAATGGCGGCACACCGGCATCCGCGTGGGCGCATTGGAGCACGGCGACGAGCTGACCCTTGAAGCGGGCGACATCGAACGAGTGTTTGTCCCGCTCTCCGGCTCATTTCAGGTGGAGTCAATCGCAGCGGGCGATGAGCCAGTCTTCGTCGACCTGGCCGGTCGTTCATCCGTGTTTGACGGGCCGACGGATGTGTACTACCTCGGTGCGGGTTCGTCGGCGACCGTGCGCGGCACCGGTCGTATCGCCATCGCCTCTGCGCCGACCGAGATCCGCCGGCCAGCGCAAAAAATTGAGCGTGGAGCCGTCCCGGTCGAATTGCGCGGCGCCGGACGCTCAAGTCGCCAGGTGCATAACTTCGGAATCCCGGGCACCCTCGATGCGGCCAAACTCATCGTCTGTGAGGTGATCACTCCGGCCGAGAACTGGTCGTCCTACCCGGCGCACAAGCATGACACCCACGTCGACGGCGAAGAGTCGCGCCTGGAAGAAATCTACTATTTCGAGGCTTCCGTCACGCGAGGCCGAGAGGCGCCGGCCGTTGCCGATCCATTCGGACTGTTCAGTACGTACAGCTCGGATGCAGGGGCCATCGACACCAACGCAATCGTCCGAACCGGAGACATCGCGCTCGTGCCGTTCGGCTACCACGGTCCGGCAGTCGCAGCGCCTGGATACGATCTGTACTACCTCAACGTGATGGCGGGTCCCGACGAGGAACGCGTCTGGAATATCACCGATGATCCAGCACACTCTTGGATCCGTGAGAGCTGGGCTGACCAGCAACTCGACCCACGTCTTCCTTACACTCCATCGCCGAAAGGACACCGTCGATGACGACGCGCAGAATGACAGTTGGCCAGGCACTCGTCGAGTTCCTCGCCCACCAATGGACCGTCGACGGGGATATTCGCGAGCGCACGATCCCTGGCATGTTCGGGATTTTCGGGCACGGAAACGTCGCCGGCGTCGGTCAGGCGCTCAAGCAGGCTTCCCTCGAAGATCCGCTCCTCATGCCCTATCACCAGGCGCGGAATGAGCAGGCCATGGTGCATGAGGCCGTTGGGTTTGCTCGTATGCACCGGCGCCGCGCCACATACGCCTGCACCGCTTCGGTCGGGCCCGGCGCGACAAACATGCTCACCGGAGCCGCCTTGGCGACCACGAACCGTCTCCCGGTGCTCCTGCTGCCCTCCGACACTTTTGCAACGCGCGTGAGCGATCCCGTTCTGCAGCAACTTGAGTTGCCGCATGACGGAAGCATGTCGGTTAACGACGCGTTCAAGCCACTCTCACGCTTCTTCGATCGGGTCAACCGTCCGGAGCAGCTCTACTCGGCTGCGTTGTCGGCAATGCGCGTGCTCACCGACCCCGTCGAATCCGGGGCAGTCACACTGTCGCTCCCCGAAGACGTGCAGGCCGAGGCGATTGATGTGCCCGTCGAGTTCCTGGCCGACCGTGAGTGGCACATCCGTCGGCCCGTGCCGGAACGCCTGGTTCTCGCCCGGGCCGCTGAGGCGATTCGTCGGTCCCGGCGCCCGATGATTGTCGCCGGCGGTGGCGTCATTTATTCGGATGCCGCTGCCGCGCTCGCGCGGTTCGTTGAGCAGACCGGCATTGCCGTCGGGACCTCGCAGGCGGGTGTCGGGTCGCTTCCGTGGGATCACGACTTCTCCCTCGGCGCGGTCGGCTCCACCGGCACGACGGTGGCAAACCGGTTCGCTGCCGAGGCGGACCTGATCATCGGGATCGGTACCCGATACAGCGACTTCACGACCGCCTCACGCAGTGCATTCCAAGACCCCGACGTGACGTTCATCAACATCAATATCGCCTCCTTCGACGCGGTGAAACACGGCGCAACGGTCGCCATGGTGGCTGACGCGCGGGAGGCCCTTGACGCGCTGGCGAGCGCGGTCGGCGACTTTCGCACCTCAGCGGAGTACGAAGCTCGCGTCGCGCGCGGCAAAGCAGAATGGAACGGCATCGTCGATGCGGCGTTCCGCCCGAGCGGGCGACCGCTGCCGGCACAGTCCGAGATCATCGGCGCGGTCAACGAGGCATCTGATCCCCGGGATGTCGTCGTGTGCGCAGCGGGTTCGCTGCCGGGCGACCTGCACAAGCTGTGGCGGGTTCGGGACGACCTCGGCTACCACGTCGAGTACGCCTACTCCTGCATGGGCTACGAGATCGCGGGGGGCCTCGGTGTGCGCCGTGGCGCCCCCGATCGTGATGTCATCGTCATGGTCGGCGACGGCTCCTACCTCATGATGCACACCGAACTCGTGACGGCCGTTGCCGAGCAGATCAAGCTCATCGTCGTGCTCATCCAGAACCACGGATTCGCATCGATCGGCGCGCTCAGTGACACCGTCGGTTCCCAGCGATACGGCACAAAGTACCGATTCCGTGATGAGGAACGCAACGGATTCGAGCGAGGCGAACCGCTTCCGGTTGACCTCGCCCTGAACGCCGAGAGCCTGGGGGTCAGCGTGATCCGGGTCGAGCCCTCGATAGGCGTCATCGCTGAGCTGTCGACAGCTGTGGCTCGAGCCAAAGCGTCAGACGGTCCTACCCTCATCCATATCAATAGCGACCCTCTCCTTTTCGCCCCGTCGGGCAACGGCTGGTGGGACGTGCCGATCGCCGAAGTGTCGACGATGGAATCGACCCAGCGAGCGAGGGCCGAGTATGAGGACAAGCGCACGGCGCAGCGGCCATTGCTGGGCTGAGGCGCTCGAAAATGCTAATGTCAACACATATGGCGACGACGCCGACGTATCGGATGTAGGAGCAGACCAATGGGTCAAGGCGAGAGAACCCTTCCGTCAGAACTTTTCATGGATATTGATCGTTCAGGTCCGATTCCTCTCTACTACCAGGTGGCCACCCGGATTGAGGATGCGATCCGGAATGGAACTCTTCCTGCCGGTTCGCGGCTGGAGAACGAGGTCGCGCTCGGCGAGCGGCTGGGGCTTTCTAGACCCACTATTCGGCGAGCGATTCAAGATGTGGTCGACAAGGGACTCTTGGTGCGCCGGCGCGGCATCGGCACTCAGGTCGTGCATGGAGAGGTCGCGCGTCAGGTCGAACTCACGAGTCTGCACGAAGACTTGGCGCGCTTGGGGCGGCATCCCTCGACCGCCCTGCTCCTCTCGGAGGTCGTGCCAGCGGATGCGACGATGGCCGAACGTCTGTCAATTGCTGAAGGCTCGCCGCTGCTACACCTGCGCCGGTTGCGCAGCTCCGACGACATGCCCCTCGCTGTGCTCGAAAACTACCTCCCGGGTGATTTCATTGATCTCAGCACGAGCGAGCTCACCCAGTTCGGTCTCTATCAGGTGCTCCGCGCCCGTGGCACGACGATGAGAGTGGCCCGTGAACGCATCGGCGCCCGCACCGCAACCGCCGAGGAGAGCGAGCTGCTCGACATCAATCCGTCGGGGCCGGTTCTCACGATGGAGCGCACGGCCTATGACAATTCGGGGCGTGCGGTTGAGTTCGGGCAGCACTGCTACCGCCCGGATCTCTACTCGTTCGTGGTGACCCTGGTCGATCGCTAGCTCGCGACGACTGCGGCGATGCCAGCGAACACGGCAGCGACGCCCCACCATTGCACCGGCTTCAAGCGTTCGTGGTGAATCTGGCGAGCAAGCAGAACCGTCACCACGGGATACAGCGACGCCAGCACCGAGACGACCACGATCTCGCCGAAGCTCGAGGCCGTCGCAAATAGCCAGTTCGCACCGACGCTGAGAAGGCCGACGGCAATCGCGCCGATGAGGATGCGCCCCCTCAGCACGAGGCGAGTTCTCCGAACCAGGGCGATTCCGATGAACAATGCGCATGAAACAGCATTGCTGATGAGCAGGGTGCCCGGAACGGACGCAGCGCTACCCCTGGCCAGGGCAAGGATCGCAAGACCAAAAGCGACCGCGGCGACAACCGACAGAATGACCGCAGTGCGACCGTCCCGGGAACCCTGGCGACCGCTTCCTTCTGGCCCAGCCGCCAGCACGGTGCCCACGATCAGCACGGCAAGGCCGAGGCCCGCGACGATTCCGACCGTTTCACCGGCAAGGAGGCCGGCCAGCACCGGCACGACGACACTCGCCGCAGAGATGGGTGCGACCACGCCCATCGTGCCGCGGGCCAGCGCTGTGTAGAGCGCCGATAAGGCAATGGCATTGGCAACACCAGCCGTGATGCCCCACAGCAAGGCATCCAGTGGGATCTGCTGGGACACCGCACTCACCCCGCTCGGAAGCAGGGCGATTGTCGCCACCACCTGCGCGACAAGCAGCACACGAAAGGCGCTGACGCTGCGGCTCAGAGTGCCCCCAATGAAGTCCGAGAGTCCGAAGAAGACACTGGAGAGGAGGGCGAGCCCGATGGTCAGCATCGTGCTCCGCCTGCTGTGGCGCTCACCGGTCGAGCATCCCGGTCGAGAGCGCAGCGCCAAGCAGCCCAGAATGAATGCCGAGCTCACCCCGCGCGATCGCTGGAGCATCCGGACGCGTGGACTCCGCGGTGGCGTACCCCGACTCGGCGCGCGCACGCAGCGTTGAGTCTGATACGCCGATACCCCCGCCGAAGACGATGACGTCGGGGTCAAGCAATGCCGTCGTCCAAGACAGCGCCTCGCCGAGTGCCCGTGCGGCGGTGTCGAGCACGTCGGCGGCCACTGGGTCACCGGCTTCGGCCAGGGCGAGCACCTCTCGGGTCTCCTCGACGGTGTTGCCTGAGCGCTCCGAGTAACGCATGGCAATGCCCTTGCCCGACGCGAACTTCTCCAAGTTCGCCGTCCAGGTGGGGTCGATGCGGGCTGAAACTCCGAATTCACCGAAGCCGATCGCCTCGCCTCGACGGCCGGCGACTGCAACGCCGCGTTCCACAAGAGACCAGGACAATCCAGTTCCCCACGACACATAGGCGACTCGGTCGAACCCGCGACCGGCGCCGAGAACGGCCTCGGCCACGGCGCCGCAACGCACGTCCGATTCAATCGTGACGGGCACAGACACGGCGAGGAGTTCAGCGAAGAGGCCGGCCGGTTGCTGGTCCCAGGCGAGGACATCCCGGCTGCGGATCAGCCCGCCGCTCACATACTCGGGAAAACCGGCGCCGACGGCGAGCACCGTGACGTCTCGGTCTGTTGCGGCCCTGACCAATTCTTCGGTCACCGTGCGCACCGTGCGGAGCCCGGGATCGATGGATCCGGGAGCGCCACCGGTAGAGCGCTCGATTGTGCACAGCACCTCGCCCGCCGGAGTGATCAGCCCGCCAAGCGCCTTCGTGCCTCCGATGTCGAGGGCGAGGACGGCAGCGGTCATGGGGTCCAGCCTTCGGGCATGAGCGGGCCAGCGCCAAGGAAGTATTCGGCAGGCTCGCTGTCGCGGACCATCATGCGTGCCCGGCAGCCGGCCGGGAGATACGCGACGTCTCCGACATTGAGTGTGCCGACAGTGAAGGTCTCACCGGCCTCATCGCAGATGTCGACCCAGAGCCGGCCGGCGGTGCAATAGAGGGCGCTCTCGTTCTCGACGGGTCGGAAGCTCTCAAGTCCGCCCGGGTTGACCGTGCCACGCACTACACGCAGGTATGGAGTGTCGGCCAGTGTGCCGACGAGGTGGCTGACCGAGTCTTCGGCGAACGACCACAGATAGTCTCTCTCGGTGATCGGAAGCAGAGTGCGAGCGGCCTGCTGCGCCTCACGCTGCTCCGGCCACCGACCGGCCCAACGGTCATCGCTGTAGCGCGAGGTTTCGAGGTACGGCTGAACGCGGGCATAGTCGGAGGCCGTGCCGCGCGAGGGTGGGGGCGACAGAAACTCGAGCACTCGCACGCTCTCGGTGGGCGACGGGTTGAAGCCGTGGTGCCAGGTGTCGCGGCGGAAGAGCACCGCTTCGCCGGTCGCCAACGGAAGTACCTCGCCGGTTTCCGGGTTGGTCAGGACAAGACGGCCCTCGACGACGATGTAGACCACGTCGGCAGCGAAGACTGTCGGATTCAGCGGGCTGTGCCGAAATGAATTGCCGGGTGCCAGCTGATACTCGAGAACGTGGAGAGAATCGGTCGAGAGAAAGACACGGTCGCTGACGGACCCGGCTTCGGGGTCGCCCCAGAAGTGATGACGGGCTTCGGCGTTTCTGATGAACGCGGGCGCGCGGTTATAACTCGGACGAGGGGTGGATCTGCGCACGAACTGTGCTCCTTTGAAAGGTCGATGGTCAGATGTGGAAGTCGGGCTGAGGCGGAGGGGTCAGGCCAATGGGGTGAAGAGGTCGGCTTGGAAACGGTAGGCATCGCCGCGGTAGATCGTGGTGCCGGTTGAGATCGCCGAGCCGTCGAGGGCAAATGTTGTTTCTTGGCCAGAGAGAACCGGGGAGCCTTCTGCGATATCGAGCAGCCCGACCAGCTCGCCGGACGCGGCGATGGCCTGAACGGTGTACGCGCACCGAGCCACGGTGATCCCGCACACCTCTTTCAGGGTTTCGTACAGCGACGCGTTGGTGAAATCGATGGCGCCGAGTTCGTCAACGCCGATCGCGATGATGTTCGTGTCCACGCACACTGGTACGTCGCCGAGGCTGCGACGCCGCCGGAGCTCAAGAACCCGGGAAGACGGCGCAATCCCCAGGCGGGCGGCCTCTTCGAAGGTCGAAGGGCGCACGAGCTGACTGAGGACGTCGGTGATCGGATTGAGCCCGCGGGCCCGCGCCATTTCAGTGAAGCTCTGGAGAACGCTGGGTGGTTCACTCAGCATCCGAGACGTGACGAACCAACCGCGCTGCGCCGACGACTGAACGACGCCGTCGTCGGCGAGCTGAACAAGAGCATGCCGCAGCGTGGTTCGGCTGACGCCGACCTGGGCCGCGAGTTCTCGTTCACCGGGAAGGCGAGACGACGGAGGGTAGACGCCGCGTCGGATGGCTTCGGCCAACGAGTGGCGGGCAAGCGCGACGGCGGGGCTGCTCGAACTGTCTTCAATGGTCACGGGATGAACATACCACTTAGACCAAAGCAACGTGCAATAAACCAGAATGTCGCTACTGGTTTATAGGATCGCTCCACTGGATCAACTGATCTATGCTAGCTTGTCAGGACATATAAACTCGCCGATGTGCGAACACCTCTTGGAAGGTCAGCAAAGATGCAGATCCTAAAGCGCAAGAAGAACTGGGCCGTTGCCGCCGCCGCACTTGGCGTCACCGCGCTCTTGGCCGGTTGTACCCCGCCCGGTGGTGCGGCCGGTGACGCTCCCGCAGCGAACATCGTGACCATCGATGCTCCGGTGACCCCGGCCGAGGTAGCAAAACTCGGTGACGTCACCCTGAAGCTGTGGGCGGATTCCGGTGAGGAGGCAACCCTCGCGGACTTCGTTCCTCAGTTTGAGAAGAAGTACCCGAACGTCACGGTCAAGGTCACCATCAAGAGCTTTGACGACCTGGTGAAGACGGTCGTCAATGCCATGAACTCCAACGATGCCCCCGACCTCGCCCAGGGGAACCAGGGATACGCGGTCGACGGCATGCTTGTTCAGGCCAAACTGATCCGCCCGCTTGACGACGTTGCCGCGGCCTACGGCTGGGACAAGACCTACTCGAAGTACTCCCTCGACCAGTTCCGTTGGAACGATGAGGGAACCAAGTGGGGAGCAGGCACGCTCTACGCAAACTCGCCGGTCACTCAGTACATCGGTGTCTTTGAGAACAAGGATCTGCTCGCCCAGGCCGGGGTCGCCGTCCCGACCAGCTTTGAGGAGATGGCCGCCAGCCTCCCCGTGCTGAAGGCTGCCGGAGTCACCCCGATCGTTTTCGGCAATTCGGACAAGCAGGCCGCCATGCACCTGATGGGGTCCCTCGCCGGCCGCTGCCAGGCTGCCAGCGATGTGAACGACTGGGTTGCCGGCGTGAGCGGAACGACATTCGCCAACGACTGCAACACCCAAGCCGCTCAGACGCTTGTCGATTGGGCGAACGCGGGTTATATCGCAGAAGGGTTCAACGGCGTATCGATGGATGACGCGGCGAACCGTTTCGCCCAGGGCGGTGGCGCCTACTTTATCGGTGGCGACTGGCTGGCTCAGCAGATCTCCGCCACCAACGGCAACTTCGGGTTCAGCAACCTGACCGGTGACACCGGCAAGCTCGTGAGCACCGGAGCCTCGGGAATGGGCTGGCACGTCAGCTCCAAGTCGGCCGCTTCGCTCGCGGCCATCGCCTTCGTCGGGGACTTGCACGCGCAGGACTACGGACAGTCGCTCGCCGACCAGAACCGTGTCCCGATCGCCAACCCAGCCGCGACGTCGACGAACCCTCTGATGAATGACGACTTCAAGGCTGCCGGCAAGTTGCTGGGCGAAAACGGCCAGACCGCATTCCTCGACTGGGCGACGGACGATATGTACGACGTTTTCGGCTCCGGATTGCAGGAACTGATGGCCGGTCAGAAGACCCCGGAGCAGTTCGTCACGGCGATCCAGGACAACTGGGCCGCTTTCCAGGCCAAGTAGCCGCACACCTGCTCGATCGGCGGTGGGCGGCCTCGGCCGCCCACCGCAACCTAACCCTGGTGAGGACAACTCGATGCGCATTAGACAACATCTGCGCCGCTACACATGGGCCTATCTCTTCATAGCGCCTGCCTTCGCTTTCTATAGCGTCTTCGTGCTCTCACCTCTGGTGAAGACGGTGCAGATCTCGTTCTACGACTGGAACGGTGTCACTGCGGCGCAGCTCGTCGGACTCGACAACTATGTCAGGGCCCTCACCGACCCGAAGATCCTTCAGGCGCTCGGCCACTCGCTCGTCTTTTTCTTCTTCTATGCCCTCCTTCCGATCTTCATTGGCCTCCTGTTCGCCGGCATCTTCGCCCGCACACAGGTCTGGGGGCTCACCTTCTTCAGAGCGGCACTGTTCGTGCCGCAGATCCTCTCCACGGTCGTCGTCGCCGTCGCCTGGCGCTGGATCTACGATCTGAACGGCCCGCTCAACTCGATCCTCACGATGCTCGGCTTCGGCGACCTGGCCAGGGCCTGGCTCGGCGACTTCCAGACCGCGCTTCCCGCGGTCGGCCTCATCGGCACCTGGGTGATGTACGGGCTGTGCATGGTGCTCTTCATCGCCGGCGTGCAGAAGATCTCGCGAGAAACCTATGAGGCAGCCCGCATCGACGGCGCCGGCCCCATCCGCGAGTTCTTCGCGGTCACGTTGCCGGCCCTCCGTGGCGAGATCATGTTCGCGATGATCTTCACGGTCACCGTGGCGCTGCGTAATTTCGACATCGTCTGGAACACCACGTCGGGCGGGCCGGGCGATAGCACCAAAGTGCCGAGCGTTTTCATCTATCAGGCGGCTTTCGTGACGCGAGAGATCGGATACTCCGCGGCGATCGGCGTGCTGCTCACGCTGTTGATTCTCGGCGTCACCGGAATCGTCGTCGCGACGATGCGGGAAAGGGACTAATCGTGGTTGAACGATCGCGCGAGAAATGGCTCGCCTACGTGGTTCTCATTGTGGGAACGCTCATCGCCCTCTATCCGTTTCTCTCGATTCTGAGCCTTGCGCTGAGCGAACCGGGAAACCGGCCGACGGGGTTCAGTATCCCGACCAGTTTCAATTTCGGAAACTTCACGAAAGCCTGGACAGACGGTCACTTCTCGACGGCCCTCGGATCAAGCGCAGTCGTCTCGATCGCGGTCGTGGTCGGAACGATCGTCCTGGCAATCCCGGCCGCCTACGCGTTCGCGAACTCGAAGGGCTTGATCTTCGGTGTACTCGCTGCGGTCATGCTCGTCGGCCTGGTCATGCCCTACGAAGCGATGATCGTTCCGCTCTATGAGATGTTCAAAGACTGGAACCTGCTGAACAGCTGGGTCGCCCTGATCCTGCCGCAGATCGGGTTGTCACTCTCGCTGGCGATTCTGTGGCTCCGCACCGCGTTTGCCTCCGCACCGCCCTCGCTCGCTGAGGCCGCTGCGATCGACGGGGCGGGTCGTATCCGCACCATGACGTCAATCACGGTTCCGCTGATCATGCCGGCCATCATGACGCTGGCGACGCTTCTCTTTCTCTTCACCTGGAACGAGTTCCTCCTCGCCCTCGTGTTGATCCCCGACAACGCTGACGCCCAGACCGCGCCGCTCGCCCTGTCTTTCTTTGCCGGCAATCGCCGCACCAACGATCCGGCGGTGACGGCCGCTGCGGCAGTTCTCGTCGCACTTCCCGTGCTCATCGCGTACATATTTTTCCAACGTCGGTTCATCAGCGGAATGCTGAGCGGCGGAGTCAAGGAGTAACCCATGCAGAACCCTCCCCTTCTCATCGATAACGCGGATGCGCTCGGTCGCACGTTGGCGCTCGAGATTGCCGATGGCATTCAGGATGCGCGTGACAACGGCCGTCGCTATGTGCTCGGCTGCCCGGGCGGCCGCACACCGCGTCCTGTCTACAACGCCCTGGCCGAAGTAATCGCAGAACGCGGCCTCGAACTCGACCACGTCGTGATCGCCATGATGGACGAGTACGCGGTAGACACCGCAGACGGCTTTGCCGCCGTCGAGTCCGACCTGCACAACAGCTGCGTGCGTTTCGGCCGGATCGAGATCCTCGGGGTTCTGAACGCTTCAGCACCCGCCAGCCAGATACCCGCCGAGAACCTCTGGGTTCCGAGCCCGGCCGAACCCGAGACCTACGAGGCACGGCTGACCGAGGCTGGCGGAATCGACCTTTTCATCCTGGCCACCGGCGAATCCGACGGCCACGTTGCGTTCAACCCTCCCGGCAGCGCCGAGGAATCGCGCACCCGAGTGGTCAAGCTTCCCGACACGACGCGACACGACAACCTGGGTACTTTCCCCCAGTTCGCCTCGATCGAGGAGGTTCCCCTCTACGGCGTGACCGTCGGCATCCGCACCATTGCGGAGCAATCCCGCCGCATGGTCATGCTCATCCTCGGTGAGCACAAGGCTGTCGCGTTCCAACGAATCACCGCGGCCAACGGGTACGACGAGACTTGGCCGGCGACTGTCGTCGTGCTCGGTACGAACTCAAGTATCTACGCAGACCATCTCGCCGCCGGCACCCAGCAGTAACGAACCACACCTCTCGAAAGGCACGACAGTGACAGAAACTCCCCGCGTCCGGCTCGGCGTCATCGGCCTCGGCTTGATCGCCCAGGCCGTGCACCTGCAGAACCTGAACACGCTCCGCGAACTGTTCGATGTGACCCACCTGTGCGACCTCTCGCCCAGCTTGGCCGCGACGGTCGGAGCAGAGTGGGGTCTCAGTAACGGCGTCGCCCCGCGCCTCTCCAGCGACACAGCGGAATTATTCGCCGACCCCAACGTCGATGCCGTCCTCATCCTCACGCCGGGCACCCATGCGTTCCTCACTCGGCAGGCACTCGCGGCAGGCAAGCATGTGCTCGCTGAGAAGCCGTTCTCGCACACCATCGCAGAAACCGTTGAGCTGACCGCGCTGGCCGAAGCCAACGAGCGGGTTCTGCAGGTCGCGTACATGAAGTTCTTCGACCCGATCATGGCGCGGGCGCGGGCCGAGATCGAGCGCATCGGCACCGTCCGGCTCGTGCGCGTCACCGTGATGCACCCCGACGACGACCCCCAGTACGCCCACCAGCGGTACCAGCGATTCGCCGATGCCGACATCTCGAAGATCGCCGATGCGATCGCCTATGAAGACGAGCGACTGACCGACGCCGTCGGCGAGGTAGAGGAACCCTTCCGCTCCATCTACAGCGATGTCTTCCAAGGTTCTACCGTGCATGAGATGGCGGTATTGCGTGCGCTCTTCGGAGAGCCGGAGTTCGCCATCGACTACGCACAACTCGGCGAGGTGACCCTGGGTCAGAAGCTTACCGCGCCCCCGCAGATGCAGGCCATCGGAACGCTCGGCGACACCCAGCTCATCGTCTCGTGGAACTGGCTGCCCGACTACCCCGAATACGGCGAGGAGATCACGATCCTCGGCTCTGCCGGACGCATCACGCTGCGGATGCCTGGCCCCTACCTGCGCGATGCCCGTGCCGAGCTCGTCGTCGAGAGCAACTCGGGTGACGAGCGATCCACGAACCGCATTGTGAGCGAGTTCCGTACCGGTTTCGTGCACGAACTGATCGCATTCCACGACTCGATCACGACCGGTGCACCTGTGTTGTCGACCGCAGCGGGAGCGGGCTGGGACAATGCCGGACTGCAGGCCATCACGGCCGCACTAGCAGCTCGCTACGGCGCGACCATTGGCGGCGAAGCCGCAGAGGGCGGCACGGGACGATGACGCCGCGCACCGTTGACGAGGTCAAGTCCACGCTCGCTACCCGCATCGCCGCTGCTCCGATCAGCTTCGGAGTCTTCGGTGACATCCGCCTCGAGGTGACCCCGGCCGAGCTCGTCGCGGTCATCGCGGAGACCGGGCACCACGGAAGCGAGCTCGGGCCTCCCGGATTCTTCGGCCCGCTCGACGGGATCGACCCGATGTTCGCCGCCGCCGCAGTGCAGCCACTTGCGGCCTACGTGCCGCTACACCTGGCCGAGACGGAAGAGGTTTTCGAACGCGACCTCGACCAGCTTCGGGCCACCCTCGCAGAACTCGTCGCCTCCGGCAACCCGAACACCCTGGCGGTCCTGGCCGACGAGGGTGATGAGAGCCTTATCGCGAACCCGTTCCGGGGGCCCGAGCCGCGTCTCGATGACGTCGCGTGGGAGCTCGCGGTGACACGGTTGAACATCGCCGCGGGCCTGGCCGAAGCGGCGGGAGTCGGCGTCACATTCCACCCGCATTTCGGGACCTATGTCGAAAAGGCATCGGAGATCGACCGTTTGCTCGCCACGACGGACCTGTCGCTCTGTCTCGACACCGGCCATTTTCAGATCGGTGGAGCGGAGCCGCTCGAATATCTGCGCGCGCATGGTTCGCGGGTCAATCACGTTCACGTTAAGGACGTCACACTGTCGGTCTTTGACGACGCACAGGCCAACGGTTTGTCGGCGGACCACCCCTGGTGGAACGAGCTGGCCTGTCGGCTCGGTGACGGCGACGTCGATCTCGACGGCTTTCTGGCCGAGTTGGTGGCGCAGGGCTATGACGGCTGGCTCGTGATCGAACAAGATCGCGCGGCAGTCACGCCGGAGACCTGGGCAGAAGCGGTTGCTGACCAGCGGCACAACGTGTCGTGGCTGTCGGGCGCCCTCGCGCGCGTTTCCTGACAATCACCCTCAGGAGGGCGTCCCCATCGGGGACGCCCTCCTTTTTGTCTCATCAGCTTGCCGTGCCACGCTGGGAAGGAATACAACGAAGGAGCACCGCATGAGGTTGTTGTTGATCCGACACGGGCAGACCCCCTCGAACGTTCTCGGCGCGCTCGACACGCTGGTGCCGGGCCCCGGGCTCACCGAACTGGGGCTCGAACAAGCCGCCGCGATCCCGGCCGCCCTCGCCGACGAGAACATCGGCGTGCTGTTCGCGTCGGTGCAGACCCGGGCGCAACTCACCGCGGCGCCGCTCGCGGCATCCCTCGGACTGCCGGTGCAGGTGCGGGAGGGGCTGCGCGAGATCGCCGCCGGCGACCTCGAGATGGCAACGGATGCCGCCTCAATTCGGATCTATCACGAGGTCGCGTTCGGCTGGGCCGCCGGCGATCTCGAACGCCGCATGCCGGGCGGGGACACCGGCGTCGAAACGTTCGGACGATTTGACCGAGTGATCGACGAGGCGGCGGCGAGCGGGCACGGCACGGTCGCCTGTGTCGCGCACGGGCAGATCATCCGGGCGTGGACGGCGGGCCAGGCACTCAATCTGGATGCCGACACCGCCTCCCGGCACGTGCTGCACAACACCGGAGTGGTCACCCTCGAGGGTTCACCGGCCGACGGCTGGACCGTGCTCTCCTGGACCGGCACCGCCCTCGGCGGCCCGCGACTCGACGAGGGGATGGCGACCGGCCCCGGCGGGTTGCCCGACTGAGCAGGCGGCATCCACTCGCACTGATCTCCCACGCTGTTCCCGTTCGACGGAGATTCTCCCGATTCGGCCCGGATTCGAGCCGAATCGAGCTGTTTTCTGAAGAATCTCCGTCGAATGGGGAGCCGCACGCGCGATGCGGGGTCAGCTGGGCAGCGGCACCGGATCGGCTTCGCCACCCGCACCCACGATCCGGCGCAGGATCAGGCGCTCGCCAAGACTCCAGCTCACCGTGACGAGCAGGTAAACGCCGGCCGCGAGCGGCACGAACGCGGCAATCACCGCCGTCATGAACGGGAGAAAACCCAGGATACGGGTGAGCCCGGACAGATCCGGCATCCCGGGTGCTGCCGGTGCGGTAGCGGGCGTCGCGATTGGCTGGGGGAGTAGCCTGCGGGACAGCTGAGCGACCCCGGCGATCACCGCGATCAGCACCGCGAACACCGCGAAGGCGGGCCAGGTCAGGGATCCCGTCGAGATCAGATGAGCGAAGTTCGAGCCGAGCGGAATGCCGAACAACGTGTCGCTCAGCAGGCTGTTCGGATGCCCGTTGATCGTGGGCAGGATGAACAACGCATAAATCGTCGACACGACCGGAATCTGCAGGAGCAGCGGCAGACATCCGGCCAACGGCGACGCCTTCTCGTCGGCGTATAGCTTCATCGTGGCGCGTTGTAGCGCCTCCCTGTCTTTTCCGTGCCGACGCTGCAGTTCGGCCAGGTGCGGGGCGAGGCGGGTGCGCTGCTGGGCGGCACGCGCCTGAGACAGGCCGACGGGAATCAGAAGTGCGCGAACGAGAAGAGTGATGAGCACGATCGTTAGCGCAGAGCTGGAGGCGCCGAGCAACGGGTGAAGCGCGGCCGCGAGGCCGGTGATGAGCGAGTAGGCGGCGTCGAGAACTGTCGCGACGGGCCCAAAGGTATAGAGGTCCATTGAAGTGTCCTTCTGGGGTCATACGGAATGGGAACCGGATGGCCGCGCAGAATCACAGCGCGTACGAAACGCACCCCAAGCGAGCGCCGCGAGGGCGCCGAGAGAGCGAAGCGAAGTGAGCTGGGTTACGCGACCGAGGGGTCGCATCCCGGGGCTCGAGGGCGCGGTCGGCCCGCCGCATTCGGATCGCTCTGCGAGAGGAGCCGAGACCGGTCGACGGTTTGCAAGTAGCCGCGCGCGATGACGGATGACGCCCGGTCGCCGAGCGACACGGCCAGAAGCACGACACAGAGCGCGATTGCGGCGGCGGTCACACCGACGGCACCGACGACGGCAAGGGCAGTGATCGGGCCGTAGCCGGCCCAGACCAGCTCAAGGCTGGCGACGAAATAGCGCAGGAGGAGTGCGATGAAATCGAGCATGATCCTCCTTCGTCGTATCGTCGGGCTGGTGGCGCACTCTGAGGTGTAGCACCGACGCTACCAGGGCACGATCTGAGTGTCTCCCTGCCGAGTTTGAGCGTTGCGGTCGAGTTTGACCGGCGGAACAGGGATTCTCGACCGGAACGGTCAAGCTCGACGAGGGAACCTACGCAGGCCCGACCGCGACCGGCGTGCCGTGCAGCGTGAGGTACACGACCGCGCCCGGCTCGGGATTCTCGCGCACCCCGTGCTGCACATTGATCAGCGTGTCGTCGGCCAGGCGCACCCGGGTGCGACGCAGCGAACCCAGAAAACTTGACGACACCACCGTCGCGGCGATCCCCGCCGCGGCCAGGTTGATGTCTTCCGGACGCAACAGCACCAGCACCGGCCCGTTCGCGGTTTCAGGATGCAGAAGCGGCAGCCGCTGGCCAAGCACCTCGACGCCGCCGGCGGAGACGATGCCCGGAATCCGGTTGCTCAACCCGATGAACTCGGCCACGAACGGCGTCGTCGGGCTCCGGTACAGCTCCTCCGGCGTGCCGATCTGCTCGATGTTTCCGGCCTGCATCACGGCGACACGGTCGGCGACGGCGAGTGCTTCCTCTTGGTCATGCGTCACGAACAACGTGGTGATGCCGAGTTCGGTCTGGATCCGGCGGATTTCCTCCCGCAGTTGCACCCGCACCTTCGCGTCGAGTGCCGACAGAGGCTCATCGAGCAGAAGAACGCGCGGTTCGGTGACCAGCGCGCGGGCAAGCGCCACGCGTTGCTGCTGCCCGCCGCTGAGCTCATGCGCATACCGATTGAGGTGGCTGTCGAGGCCGACCATCGACAGTGCTGCGGCCGCGCGGGCACGCCGGTCTGACGCGTTCACCTTGCGCATCCGCAACCCGAATTCGACGTTCTCGCCCGCTGTCATATGCGGAAACAGCGAGTAGGACTGAAAAACCATTCCCATGTCGCGCTTGTTCGTCGGCTGCTCGGTCACGTCTTCGCCGTTGATCAGGATGGTGCCGGAATCGATGGTCTCCAGGCCCGCGAGGGCGCGCAAGGCCGTGGTCTTGCCGCATCCGCTCGGCCCGAGCAGCGCCACGAACTCGCCGGGTTTCACCGACAGTGACAGGTCGTTCAGCGCGTGCTGAGCGCCATACGTTTTCGTGATGCGGGAGAGCTCGACGGCGACGCCCTGCACTGAACTCAACAGCGAGGTGGTCGGCGGTAGTGACGTCACGATGGGGTCTCCTTCTTGGCGCGCTCAGAGCGCTTGGTGTGCTTCGACCCGCTCGTCGACCCGGTCACGGCGCCGAAACGGCCGATGATCAGCAACAGCAGGAAGACAAACAAGAGCGCCAGCAGCGCAATGATGACCGCGACGTACGGGTCGCTCTGCGACATCAGCAGAATCGCGGTCTGCAGGTTCTGTCGGCTGAGCAGCGACGCAATGGTGAACTCGCCGAGCACCACGGCCACCGAGATGAACGAGGCAGCCAGGATGCCGCGGCGCAGGTTGGGGATCAGCACCCGCCAGAACACGCTTCCCCAGCCGGCACCCAGCGACCGGGCGGCTTCACTGAGGGTGTTCACGTCGATGGCGCCCAGGTTCGACTGGATCGTGCGGTAGGCATACGGCAGCACCGTGATGCCGTAGGCGAATGACAGTGTCCAGACCGAACTGCCAAAGATCGACGCCACGACCGAATACACCGGTGCGAGCCCGACGACGAGAACAATCGCCGGAACCGTGATCGGGATGATGCAGATGAATTCGAGCACCCGGCGCAGCGCCGGAAACTTCAGCTGCACCAACACCATGGTCGGCAGCAGAACGAGCAAGACGATGGCGACAGTGACAACGGCCAATATGAGCGAATTGACCAGGCCGACGTAGAGCACCTGATATTGCGCGGCGTTGGCGGGGTCGAACAGGCCCGTCCAATGGCTGAGGGTGTAGCCACCGGCTAGGCCTTTGCGCAGGGTGAACTCGATCATCGAGAGAATCGGGATCGCGAAGATCGCCCCGATGATGCCGAGGATCAGACGCCGCACCAGGGGGCTCGGCGCGATTCCGACCCGCTGCGCTGGGCGGCGGCTCACTTCTGCCACCTCGTCGTACGCGCCTGCAGGAAGGAGTACGCGGTCATCACGACGACCATCACGATGATCATGCCAAGCGCAAGTGCGCCGGCCATGTTCTCACGCCCGAGAATCGTCTCGCTCACGAGTGCCGCCCGAATTTGCAACGGCACGATCTGCGAGCCCTGACTGATCAGCGCGGCGGCGGTGGCATAGGCCGAGAAAGCGTTGGCGAAGAGCAGCAGCAGGCTGCCGAAGAAGGCCGGGGCGAGGATCGGGGCGGCGATGCGCAGCCAGTAGGTGAGCCGGCTGCCGCCGAGCGTGGCGTTGGCCTCCGCCCACTGCGGTTTCAACCCGTCCAGTGCGGGAAGGAAGGTGATCACCATGAGCGGTACCTGAAAGTAGATGTAGGGCAGGATCAGCCCGGGAACCGTGTAGAGCCAGACTCCGTCGGCGTAGATGCTGAAGTGGAACGTCGACTCCAGCCACACCGTGACCAGGCCCTGCACTCCGATGGTCGCGATGAACGCGAAGGCAAGCATGACGCCACCGAACTGGGCGAGCACGCTCGACGCCGACTCGATCATCAGCCGCAGCCGCCCGTCGGGGCGGGTGCCGAGCAAGGCGTAGCAAATGAGCGCACCGACAATCGCACCGACGACCGCCGTCAGCGCCGACACCCAGAACGACGCAAAGAAGGTGTTCAGGATGACTGGATCGAACAGCGCGGCGATGTTGCCGAACGTGAAGTTGCCGTCGTTGTCGAAGAGCGCCGTTCCGAGGGCGATGATCGTCGGCACGGCGAGAAAGATCAGCACGTAGAAGGCGAACGGGGTCAGCCCGAGAATCGAGAGGCCGCGCTTCGCACGGCGGATGGGCGCGGGCCCGGTGAGATCGTGACGCCGGGGCGGGGCCCCGGCGTCACTGCTCTCGCTGGCTGGCGCAGCAGCGACAGTCATGGTCTGCTACTGGCCGATGGCCGCAGCCCAATTCTTCGCCAGCAATGCGTTGGCTGCATCCGTCTGCTCCGTGGTGGGCGTGACACGGTTCGCCGGCAGCTCGCCGACCGTGTCGAGGGCCTTCTGGTCCACAGTTCCGGCGGCGGTCATCGCGTCAATGGTGACCGGGTAGGCGCCGGCGGCGAGGAACAGGTTCTGTGCCTCGGGGCTGAAGATGAACTCCTGCCAGAGGCGGGCGGCCGCCGGGTGCGGGGCATCCTTGTTGATCGCCTGGTTGTAGTAGCTGATGTAGGCGGTGCCCGGGAGGGTCGTCACCTTCCAGCCGTCGACCGTTGCTGCGGCAGCAAGGTTGGTGTAGCTCCAGTCGAAGACCACGCCGGTCTCACCCGAGGCGATTGTCGCGGGGGTCGGGTTCACGGTGAGGAAGTTGCCGGCGGTGTTGAGCTTGCCGAAGAAGTCGATTCCCGGCTGGAAATTGTCGAGTGTTCCACCGCTCTGCACCGTGGCCAGACCGACAGCGGCAAAGGCCGCGCCCGACTGGGTCGGGTCGCCGTTGATGGCGACGGCACCCTTGTAGTCGGCCTTCAGCAGATCATCGAGGCTGGCCGGCTTCGGGTACTTGTTCGAGTTGTAGCCGACCGACATGGCGCCGGTGTAGTCGTTGACCCAGAGGCCCGTGGCTTCCTTGTTGTCGGTCGGGATGTCGCCCCAGTTCGCCACCTGGTACGGCGCGAACATGTCGGTGTTGGCCAGGGCGACGGCGGCGCCGAGGTCGAAGACGTCGGGCGCGGTGTCCTGACCCTTGTTGTCTTGGGCGGCCTTGATCTCGTCGGCGCTCGATCCCTCGGGGTTGGCCGAGTTGACGGTGAGGCCGTACTTCTCTTTGAAGGCCGCGATGATCTTGCCGTAGTTGGCCCAGGTGTCGGGGAGGGCGATGACGTTGAGCGTGCCCTCCTTCTTGGCCGCGTCGACCAGCTGGTCAAGACCACCGAAGTCGGCGGCGCTTGTCGCGGTTGCCGCGTCGACGGCCGAACCGCTGGAGGTGCTTTCGCTGGTTCCGCCGGTACTGCATCCGCTGAGTGTGAGAGCTGCAACTGTGGCAACCGCGAGGAAGGCGGTGGCCGTTCGAGTCTTGAACATTGTTCCTCCGTGGACCAACTTCAGGCCGTCCGTGCTGTGACGGACAGTTGGGTGCCGGCTGCTGGCTACCGCTCGTCATGCTAGCGCAGCAACGAGGTGGAATGGGGGTTACGATTTGGTTAACGCGCGGTTCTTTGGTATAGATGCGCTGAGGCGCGACGGGCATGGCCTAGGGTGAAAGTTCGCGTCGATTTTCGGCCGGTCGAGGCGCCCTTCGACGCGGCCTTGCTATCAAGGGGGCACATGCTGCGTATCGATTTCTTCACAGACTCCACGCTGACCGAGGTGGTTCTGCTGCTGCTGGCGTTCGTTTTGTCGGCCGTCGTCGGCATCGAGCGGCAGCGCAAACTGAAGAGCGCCGGCCTGCGCACCCACACGCTCGTTGGGCTGGGCGCCGCAGTGTTCACCCTGATCTCGGCCTACGGGTTCAGCGCCGTGACCGGTCCGGATGTCGTCCTTGACCCCTCGCGCATCGCGGCGCAGGTCGTGTCGGGCATCGGCTTTCTGGGGGCCGGCGTCATCTTTGTGCGTCAGAACGTGGTCAATGGGCTCACCACCGCAGCGACGGTCTGGATGGCTGCCGCCATCGGCATGGCCTGCGGAGCGGGGATGCCGGTCATCGCGGTGATCGCGACGGGCTTGCACCTGGTGGCCGTCACCCTGCTGCCCCTGATCGGCCGCCGCATCCCGTCGATCGACAAGGATCAGGTTTTCGTCGTCTCCTACAAGGAGGGCCGAGGAGTGCTGCGCGATATTCTCACCCGCGCCACCGAGCTCGGCTACGAGGCATCCCTCGCCAAGACCCGTCGCATCGAAGTCGCCGGAAAGGTGCCGCGCGTCGAGGCCGACATGCGCTTTCGGCACGGCAAAGGCCCGCTCGAAGACCTCGTCGAGGGTCTGTCGGAGATTCGTGGAGTGATCTCTGTGCAGGTCACCAAAGACGAGAACGAGTAGCTCGTCTCGCACCGGCCCGGTGATTGAGCCTGTCGAAATCACGCAACCGGGTCTCGAGACTGGCCCACCGGGTCTCGACAAGCTCGACCACCGATTAGGGCTCGACCACCGATTAGTGCTTGCCGCCGAGCTCGAGAAGGCCGACGCCGCCGATCACAAGCACGAGGCCGACGATCTGCATCCAGGTCAGCGACTCCTTGAAGAAGACCCAGCTGACCAGCACGATGCAGACCACACCGATGGCCGACCAGATCGCGTAGGCGATGCCGAGCGGCACGCCACGGCTGAGCGACTGCGAAAGCGCGGTGAACGAAGCCACATACCCGACGACCACGACGACATACGCCCACCACTTCGGGTTTTCGCCGGCGGTGTACTTGAGAAAAGTCGTCGCAATGACCTCGGCGACGATGGCCAAGGCCAGAAAAAGATAGCCCAAGATGCGGTGGTCCTTACGGTTCGGCGTCAGGTTTCGACAGGGTTTTCGACACAGTTTCGGCGGGGCCTCGGCAGGTAACTACGGGGTCTCGGCGATGTCTCGGCGGGAAAAGGGCGGGCGCTCGGTCGGGCAGATCCCCCGATTGGGGGCGTTTAATGTCTAACGTCAGGCCATTGACATCATCATGGAGCCCGCGCCACAATCAGTCAACATCGTCAACTGTGTCATCTCTAACAGATAGGCAGTGAACATTAATGAGTGAAAAAACGACAACGGCGTCGGATGCCCAAAATCTCGCAGATGCGGATGCGGCTGAACTCGCCAAACTTGGCTACAAACAAGAACTTCACCGCGGGATGTCGGGCTTCTCCAACTTCGCGGTCTCATTCTCGATCATCTCGATCCTCGCCGGCTGCATCACCTCGTATGCGATCGCACTGAAATCGGGCGGTCCGGCCGCCATCAACCTCGGCTGGCCGATCGTCGGACTCTTCGTGCTCTGCGTCGCCCTGGCAATGGCCGAAGTGTGTTCGCGATACCCCACCGCCGGCGGCCTCTATTTCTGGGCCGGGCGCCTCGCCAAACGCAACAAGCGGGCCTGGGCCTGGTACGTCGGCTGGTTCAACTTCCTCGGTGAGGTTGCCGTCACCGCAGCCATCGACTTCGGGGCCGCCACCACGATGATGGCGTTCGCGTCGCTCACCTTCGGTGTCGAGCCGACCGCGGCGAACACGTTCGGCCTGTTCATCGTCCTCATCGTCATCCACGGTCTGCTGAACACCTTCGGCGTGAATCTGGTCGGCCTGCTCTCGAACGTTTCGGCGTGGTGGCACATCGTCGGTGTGCTCTTCATCGTCGGTGTGCTCTGGGTCATGCCGACCAGCCACCAGTCGTTCAGCTGGACGATGACGGCCTGGCACAACGAGACCGGTTGGTCGTTCGCGCCCTACGTGTTCCTGATGGGTCTGCTGATGGCCCAGTACACGTACACCGGCTACGACGCATCCGCTCACGTGGCAGAAGAGACTAAGAACGCCGCGATCGCCGCCCCGAAGGGCATCGTGATGAGCGTGCTCATCTCGATCATCGGTGGGTGGATCCTGCTGTTCTCGATCACCGCCGCGATTCAGGATGGCTCGTCTGACGGTTTGAACAAACTGCTCGGCTCAGAGACCGGTCTGCCGCCCGCGCAGATCTTCCTCGACGCGCTGAACAACCCGACGATGGCGAAGTTCTTGCTGTTCATCGTCTGTGGGGCGCAGTTCTTCTGTGGCATGGCATCCGTCACGGCCAACTCGCGGATGAGCTACGCGTTCTCCCGCGACAACGCGATCCCCGGTTCGAAGATCTGGGCCAAGGTCAACCCGCGCACCAAAACCCCGACAAACTCGATCTGGCTCTGTGTCGCCGCCGCGATCGTGCTCGTTGTTCCCGCGCTGTTCAACACCACCGCCTACCTGGCGGTGACCAGTGTCGCGGTGATCGGTCTATACATCGCCTATGTGACACCGGTCTTCCTACGTCGTCGGAACAAGGACTTCACGCCCGGCCCGTGGCACTTGGGCAAGTGGAGCCCGTTCATCGGCTGGGTCGCCGTGGTCTGGGTGGTCTTCATTTGCATCCTGTTCGTGCTGCCGCCGGTGTTCCCGATTAACATCGACACCTTCAACTACGCGCCGATCGCCGTCGCGGTCGTGGTGATCTTCGCGACCATCCTCTGGTTCGCGAAGGGCAAGAAACACTTCATGACCCGAGATGAGGCCGAACACCTCACCATCGACGCCGACAAGCTGCTCGAGTAGTCGCATGGACCTCCCCGGCGCGACCTCGCCACTGATCGATGCAATCCTCCGTCCGGTGCGCGGGCACATGGCTTTCGAGTCGTGTGTCGAACAGCTCGGATCGGCGATTCAGCTCGGCATCTTCGAGTCAGGCTCGAAGCTGCCCCCTGAGCGAATCCTGGCGGAGAAGCTCGACGTGTCGCGGGCGACGCTGCGGGAGGCGATCAGCGCCTTGCGCGCCGCCGGTTTGGTCTCCACCACGCGAGGCCGAACCGGCGGCACGATCGTCGGGCTGGTTGAAAACGCCCGGCTCCCCGATCAGACCCCGAACAGCGACCGGCAGGAAGAGATCGACGACATCCTGATCTTTCGCCGGGTGATCGAACCGGGCGCCTGCTTCAGCGCCGCATCCACCGCCCTGACCGAGGCCGACCGGAAGCTGCTGGCCGACAGCCTCCAGGCGGTGGAGGGAGCACCGACTCCGGCCGACTACCGACAGGCGGATGCGCGTCTGCACTTGGCGATCGCCGCGGTCTGTGGTTCGCGCGAACTCACCAAATCAAGCAGCCACATCCAGGCCAAAGTGCATCAGTTTCTCGGCGAGATCCCGTTCTTGCAGAAGAACATCACAAATTCGAATCACCAACACCGAAAGATCGTGCGCGCCATTCTCGACGGGGATGCCGACATCGCACGTTTCGTCATGGAGGAACACTGTGACGGAACTGCCGCACTTCTGAAGGGACTACTGAAATGAGCGGTTGGAAGCAATGACGAAGAACTCTCACCCCCGCAATGACCGCATGCTCACTGTTGAGACGTTGAAAAGCGTGATCGGCAGCGGCGAAATCGACACTGTGGTGCTGGCCTTCACCGATATGCAGGGGCGATTGCAGGGCAAATTCCTGCACGCGGCATTTTTTCTGGAATCGACTCTGGAACACGGGACGGAGGGCTGCAACTACCTGCTCGCCGTCGACGTGGAGATGAACACCGTCGACGGCTACGACAGCACCTCGTGGGAGAAGGGCTACGGCGACATGCTCTTCGTGATGGACTTCGACACCATCCGTCGTCTGCCGCACCGTGCAGGAACCGTGATGATCCAGTGCGACCTCAGCCTGATCGACGGAAGCCCGGTGCCGATGTCGCCGCGCACCATGTTGCGGAAGCAGGTCGAGAAGGCCGCCGGCCACGGTTGGAAGGCGCTGTCGGGCACCGAGCTCGAGTTCATGATCTACGAGAACACGTTCGAGGATGCCTGGAACAAGCGCTACCTCGAACTCACCCCCGCGAACCAGTACAACGTCGACTACTCGATCCTCGGCTCCAGCCGGGTCGAACCGTTGCTCCGCACCATCCGCAACACGATGTACGAGGCCGGGATGACCGTGGAGTCGGCCAAGGGGGAGTGCAACTTCGGCCAGCACGAGATCGCTTTCAAGTACGACGAGGTGATCACCACCGCCGACAACCACGCCGTCTACAAGACGGCGGCCAAAGACATCGCCCACCTGCAGGGCAAGTCGATGACGTTCATGGCCAAGCCGAATGCGCGCGACGGCAGCTCCTGCCACGTGCACATGTCGCTGCGCGGTCTGGATGGCGAACTGGTCTTCTGCGATGAAGAAAAGGGGGAGCGCACCGCGCTCTACGACCACTTCATCGCCGGCGTGCTGCACACCATGCGCGAGTTCACCCTCTTCTATGCGCCCAACATCAACTCGTACAAAAGGTTCGTGAAGGGGTCGTTCGCACCGACCGCCGTCGCCTGGGGTCTCGACAACCGCACCTGCTCTGTACGCCTGGTCGGGCACGGCCAGAGCGCCCGGATGGAGAACCGGCTGCCGGGCGGCGACGTCAACCCCTACCTGGCGCTCACCGCCATGCTCGCCGGCGGTCTCTACGGCATTGAACACGAGCTCGAGCTCGAACCCGTCACCACGGGCAGCGGCTACACCTCCGGCGCCCCGACCGTGCCGACGACGATGCACGAGGCACGTGACCTCTTCGCGAACTCGACGATCGCCAAGGAGGTGTTCGGCGCGGATGTCGTCAAGCACTACGTCAACTACGCGGATGTCGAGATCGCTGCATTCGATTCCGCCATCACCGACTGGGAACTCCGCCGCGGGTTCGAAAGGCTCTAACTCTCATGGCTGCGCTCGACCTGACTTTTCCTTCTTCGGTTTTCTCGGCCGGAGGCACCTTCGAGGTGATCAACCCGGCCACGGCCCGGGTGCTCACCTCAGTGCACCAAGCCGATCTACGCGAGACGGATGCCGCCATCGAGCGTGCCCATCGCGCTTTCACCGGCTGGCGGGCCGTGGCGCCGGGGGAGCGCGCCCGGTTGCTGCGCTCGTTCGCGAACGTCGTTGAAGCCCACATCGAGGAGCTCGCCTGGCTCGAAGTGGCGAACTCCGGGCACACGATCGGCAACGCCCGGTGGGAAGCCGGAAACGTGCGCGACGTGCTCAACTACTACTCGGCCGCGCCCGAGCGTCACTTCGGTCGGCAGATTCCTGTCGCCGGCGGCCTCGACGTGACATTCCACGAACCGCTCGGCGTCGTCGGCATCATCGTGCCGTGGAACTTTCCGATGCCGATCGCCGGCTGGGGGTTCGCCCCGGCGCTTGCCGCGGGCAACACGGTCGTGCTGAAGCCCGCAGAGATCACCCCGCTGACCGCGCTGCGGCTGGCCGAACTCGCACTCGAAGCCGGGCTGCCGGAGGGCGTGTTCACCGTGATTCCCGGCAAGGGGTCGGTCGTCGGCGCGCGGTTCGTCACGCATCCGCTCGTGCGCAAGGTGGCCTTCACCGGCTCCACCGAGGTGGGCAAGGGAATCATGCGCGGCTGCGCCGACCAGGTCAAGCGGCTCACCCTCGAACTCGGTGGCAAGAGCGCGAACATCATCTTCGCCGACGCCGACCTGGAGAAGGCCGCAGCCGCGGCACCGGGCGGCGCCTTCGATAACGCGGGCCAGGACTGCTGCGCGCGCTCCCGCATCCTGGTGCAGGAGAGCGTCTACGAGAAGTTTCTCGCCCTGCTCGAACCGGCGGTGAAACGCTTCTCGGTGAGCGACCCGTCGCTGGAGACCGCACAGATGGGGCCGATGGTGTCGGCCCGGCAGCGGGATGCGGTCTCGGCGTACATCGACGCGGCCGACGTGGCCTATACAGGCGAAACCGTGACCGGAAGCGAGGGCTTCTGGCTGCCGCCGACGGTCGTGCTGCCACGCAGCGCCGCCGACCCGGTCTGGCGCGAGGAGCTCTTCGGCCCGGTCGTCGCGGTGATGCCGTTTCGCGATGAGGCGGATGCACTCAAAAAGGCCAACGACACCGAGTACGGCCTGTCCGGCTCGATTTTCACGGCCGACGTCGGCCGGGCGCTGCGTGTGGCCCGCGGGGTCGACAGCGGCAACCTGTCGATCAACTCGCACTCGTCGGTGCGCTACTGGACACCATTCGGTGGTTTCAAGCAGTCCGGCCTCGGCCGGGAGCTCGGCCCCGATGCTCCCGACTCGTTCTCGGAGGTGAAGAACGTGTTCATCTCAACGGAACCCTAAACATCCACTTATCAATTCATTGCAGCACCGTCAGCGTACAGAACAGAAGAGAACGGACACATCACCCATGAGCGGAAAACTCGAAGGAAAAGTCGGCGTCATCACCGGAGGCTGCTCCGGAATCGGGTTGGCCACCGCGCGCAAGTTTGTGGCTGAGGGCGCGAAGGTCGTCATCGGTGACCTCGATGAGGTGAACGGTCCGCGCATCGCGGCCGAGCTCGGCGGCTCCTTCATTAAGACCAACGTCACCGACGAGGCGGAGGTCGAGGCGCTCTTCGCCCACGCCAAGGCCACGTACGGCAGCGTCGATATTGCGTTCAACAACGCTGGGATCTCACCGCCCGACGACGACTCCATTTTGAAGACCGGCATCGACGCCTGGCGCAAAGTGCAGGAGGTCAACCTGACCAGCGTCTACCTCTGCTGCAAGGCAGCGCTGCCGTACATGCTCGAGCAGGGCAAGGGCTCGATCATCAACACGGCCTCGTTCGTGGCGATCATGGGGGCCGCGACGTCGCAGATCTCCTACACCGCCTCGAAGGGCGGCGTGCTGGCGATGACCCGCGAGCTCGGGGTGCAGTTCGCGCGCAAGGGCATCCGGGTGAACTCGCTCTGCCCCGGCCCGGTCAACACCCCGCTGCTGCAGGAGCTGTTCGCGAGCGATCCGGATCGGGCCGCCCGTCGCCTGGTCCACGTGCCGATGGGCCGGTTCGCCGAGCCGGAGGAGATCGCCAACGCGGTCGCGTTCCTTGCCAGCGACGAATCGAGCTTCATCACCGCGACCGATTTCTTGGTCGACGGAGGTCTCTCGAACGCCTACGTGACTCCGCTGGATTCCGACTTTGACTGAGCATCCGCTCGCTGCGCGCTCATCATCGGACCTGCCGCTGATCGGGATCAGCACCTACCGGCAGCCCGCCGATTGGGGCACCTGGCAACGGGTGAGCGCCGACCTGCTGCCGGCGTCCTACGCGCAGTCGGTCGCCGCGGCCGGTGGCGTGCCGCTGCTGATTCCGCCGCTGGAGTCGGCGGATGCCGCGCGCGCGGTGATCGCCCGGCTCGACGGGTTGATCATCGCGGGGGGCGCCGATCTCAACCCGGCGCTCTATGGGCAACCAGCGGATGCGAGCGTGACCGCCTGGTACGACGACCGCGACGCCTCGGAAATGTGGCTGCTCGATGCCGCCGCCGAACGGAAGCTGCCCCTTCTCGGCATCTGTCGCGGGATGCAGCTGATGGCGGTTCGGGCTGGTGGCGCGCTGATTCAGCACGTTCCCGATGCGGTCGGGCACGATCTGCACTCGGGCAGCCCGAGCGGGTATACCGAGGTCGAGGTGAGCATTCTCCCCGGTCATCGGATATCGAGACTGCTCGCTGGTTCCTCGCTCGCGGTTCCGTGCCATCACCATCAGTCGGTCGGCAGCCACCCGGGTTTCGTCGCCACCGCCTACGCGGGTGACGGGATCATCGAGGCGATGGAATCCGGCGGCGACCGGTTTGAGGTGGCCGTGCAGTGGCATCCAGAGACCGACGCCGACACGGGGCTCTTTGACGGGTTGGTGAGCGCGGCGACGCGACCGTGACCGGCCGGCCACCGGCATCCTGCCCCGTTTGCGGGGCTGTTGGTGCGTGCGGAGGGCCGATACTGTGGGCTGTCAATGCTGTGCGCGGGGTGTGCGCAGATCGATGGACCAGCACGTGCGGGAGCCCAAGGGGCGCCAGAGGGCGTTGCGATGGTCATCACCGAAAGGCCCTGACGGTATGGAGTCCCAACTCCACCAGACCGATTCAACTCGCGAAACTGCGGCGGCTGCGCCGGCGCGCATCGCCAAGCGCCGGCGATGGGGGAAGGATCAACCGAGAGAGCTGAGCCCCGAAGCGATCGAACGTCTCTGGGACGATCGCGCTCAGACCCACGTCGAAGTGGCCGGCCTCTGCGCCGCGCGCCGGATCCGTCTCTTGGCGGCCTGCGGGCCGGTCATGCGGCACTTCGGGTTCGCCTCGCCGACGGTGATCGCCACCGCGTCAGTTCTCGTCGATCCCTCGTCGACAACCCACCTGGTCGAGGAACTCGCCCTCAACGGCTGGGTGGTCGATGAAGCGGATGGTGCACGCCTTTTGCCGCGCACGAGCGTGACGTTGCGGCATCCCAGTAAGACCTGCCTGCTCAACGTGTACTACCTGATGCCCGGCTCCCGGGCTGATCCGGAAGAGGCGTTCGACATGTTGTGGGAGCGCCGCGTTGCGGTCCCCGTCGGCGAGGCGATGATACCCAGCCTCGACCGCACTCTGGTGGTGCTCCTGATGGCGCTCGCGTTGTCTGGCCAGCTTCCTGGTTCGTCCCGTGCCGTGGTCGGCGCGGATGCCGCTCTCGTTCAGCTCAAGGGGATCTTCACACCGGTGGAGGTCGACGAGGTCGTCACGACGGCCTGGACACTCCACGGAACCACGGCGTTGCACGGGCTGCTGTCCGCCTGGGATCGCACCTTCGAGTATGTGCCGCTGCTCCCCGAGCGCTACGCAGTCTGGCGGCTCAAAGTCGACAGCGCCGACCGGGTGACCCGGGCGCTGCTCGGGATCGTTGAGGCGCCGAAAGGGCTGCGTCGCACTGTCGCGAGAGCGTCACTTCACCACCTCGACCGCTTTCCCGGCCCGCTGACGGTTCTGCGTTCGATGCGCATCGTCGTGACGGCCAAGTCGCGCCTGCAGGATGCGACCCCCGCTGACCCCCGCGGCAGCGGATGGACGGCTGCTGACGTTCCTGCGGCGTAGGCCTCGGTCGGCTCCTGCGAGGGGGAGCTTCGGGCTGGGGCGCTGCCGTCGCCGTGGTCGCTGCTTTCGACGACGTTGGTGGGTGAGCTGTCGGGTTGGTTAATTGTCGTCGCGCAGACGGTCGCAGAGCGCCGTCAGCTGTGCGAGTTCCTCTTCGTTCAGAATGTCGCCGACACGCTTGGTGATCGAGTCCATGTGCAACAGGGCCACGCGACGAAAAAGCTCGAAACCGACGGGCGTCAACTCGACAATCGTGCCGCGACCATCGGTGGGGTCCGTATCTTTTGTGAGAAAGCCGCGTGAGACGAGACGGTCGACCATGCGGCTCACGCTCGGCTGGGTGAGCAGCACGTGGCGGTTGAGGTCGCGCAGACGGATGCGCCGGCCGGGTTCGCGAGACACGGTGAAGAGCACGTCGTACTCGTTGAGCGAGATCTCCTTCGACGGAAACTCGGCCGCCAAGGTTCGCATCACCGAGACCTGCGCGCGAAAAAGCGACTCCCAGGCGGCTACCGCGACCGCCTGCCTCGTCACTCGTGCTCCTTCATCCCACCAGACTAGGAGACTCGTCGGACTGGGGCGACCACCTCGCAGAATCCGCCGCAGAATCTTTTCTGAAAAATAACGATCAGATAACTAGCTTCCGTTATCGGTTCGTTATATATTCATAGAGCGTCAACCGTTTGCTGTGGCGGGAGACGTAAATGTGATTGCAGGACACTCTTGGTGCAAAGGGAAGAGGGTCGGTCGTTAGCCTCTACGACCGGCCCTCAATCACGTTAACCGGCCCGTTAGTCGGACGGTTGGGCCGGGCGTGCTGGATCCTGATCGCGGGCGCTGAGTCGTCCATCGCCGACTGGGCGGTGCATCCGTCGACCATCCGTCGACTGTCCGCCGAGTTTGCCACGTGCGGTCGACTTTGCCTGGCGTATCAGGGCAACTCGACCGCACTACTCAAGCTCGGCACTGCCAAGAAGTGAGGCCGGCCTAGAAGAAGTCGGGGCTCGGGGTGGATGCCTGGCGAATCGACACGTCAGCGTGACGGTCGAAGCGGTAGCCGACTCCACGAACGGTGCGCACGATGTCCTCGTAGCGGCCGAGCTTGGAGCGCAGACGGCGAACGTGCACGTCGATCGTGCGCTCGTTCGGTGCCTCTTCTTCGCTGGAGGCATCCCAGAGCGACGCGATGAGCTCGGTGCGCTCGATGGTGCGACCCTCGCGCAGCACGAGGTACTGCAGCAACTCGAACTCCTTGTAGGTGAGGGCAGCGGTCTCGTGGTCGAGGATGACGCGCTTGCGAGAGATGTCGATGACGACTCCGCCCGGCGCGCGGTCGGGGTCTTCCGGCTCGGTGCGGCGCTTGGCGAGGGCGGCAGGGTCCTGCAGGGCGAGGCGCACGACGTCGACGTCACGGCCGCCGGCACCCTCGGGGGCCAGGGCTACTGCGGCGTAGGTCTCGGCCGACGGGGCGATGTCGGAGGCGAGCAGCTTGAGGGCTTCGACGATGCGGTGCAGGCTCGTCCCTGCTGCGGCGGCCTTGGCCTCGTCGATGCCGACGTAGAGCACGAAGCCGCGAGCTTCGGTTCCTTCGGGAACGGCGCGGATGCGCGGTGCCGCTGCGACGGGGGCCGGGGCGGCCACAGGCGCCGGAGCGAGAGAAAGTCCCGGGCGGGAGAAGTGAGCGGAGCGGGCGGTGTCGATGTGTGCGAGTGACATGGGCGGAGTCCTTTAGCGTGATGAGGAGGTGAACCCAGCGTCAGAAGCGCCTCGATTGGGTTCGGCAAGCGGCGGCCCGATGGGCCTGTGTGCGGCTGAGTTGTCTCAGTCGGGGAGTCTCAACCTGCCGCAAGAGGCGGTGGGAGACTCGGCGAATGGTGCGCTGCTAGCGGCACATTCGACAACACATGACGGCGCTGATGCCGGGCATCATCATCCCGGCATCCCTGGGGGCCTCGAAGGAGGTCAGGGGGCGTGCTTTCGTCGTCATAGGAGCGAGTAAATCCCACTATGACGAGATGTGTCAATTCAATGACAGCGAATGACGCTGTGTGACGCGAATCAGGTTCGCGGGAGTGTCGGAGAAACGGAGGATCAAGCGACAATCGCGATTTGATCAAAGAATCTGTGACGAATATCTAATTCATCAAAGTTTTGTGAATTATTGCGCGACAAGCGTGTCGTGGGTCGAATCTTCTGCGCAGCCGGAGTGCCCGCGGAGCGCGGCAGGCCGGCGCCCGACGGATGCCCTTTGCCGACGCTCGACTCCGACGCCCCACGCACACGCGAGTGCCGTTCTCACGCGTGCGCTCAGACTGTCGCCTCAAGCGGAGACACACGACGTTTTGAGCGCACCCGCGAGATTGCGAGAGCGGATGCGCACGGGTGGGCTTCACGCGTGCGCTCAAACCGTCGCCTTGAGGCGGAGGCACGCGACGTTTTGAGCGCACCCGCGCGAAACGGCACGCGCAAGAACGAGGACGAGCGCGCACGCAAAGCGCGCGTGAAGCGTCTAGACCAGGCCGTAGAGACGGTCGCCGGCGTCGCCGAGACCGGGGATGATGTAGCCGTGCTCGTTCAGGTGGTCGTCGACGGCACCGAGCACGATGTTGACCTCGCGCCCCGCCAGAGCCTTCTCAACTGCGGCGAGACCTTCGGGAGCGGCGAGGATACAGATGGCAGTGACATCCACTGCGCCGCGGTCGAAGAGAAACTCGATCGCAGCGATCAACGAGCCGCCGGTGGCCAGCATCGGGTCGAGCACGAAGCACTGACGGTCGGACAGGTCGTCGGGAAGTCGCTCGGCGTAGGTGGTGGGCTCGAGTGTCTCTTCATTGCGGGCCATGCCGAGAAAACCGACTTCGGCCGACGGGAGGAGCTTGACCATTCCCTCGAGCATGCCGAGTCCGGCGCGCAGGATCGGCACGATCAGCGGCTTCGGGTCGCTGATCTTCACCCCGTGCGCGACGGCGACGGGGGTTTCAACGGTGACCTCTTCGACACGCACGCCGCGAGTGCCCTCATAGGCGAGAAGCGTCATCAGCTCCTCAACGAGTGCGCGAAACATCGGCGACGACGTGTTCTTGTCGCGGAGCACCGTGAGCTTGTGTGTGATGAGCGGGTGGTCGGCTACGTGAACTCGCATAGGCTCAATACTACGAGCTGGGAGGGTCGTGGCGTGAGGAACATGGACAATCCGCGAGGCGGTCGGCACCGCGAGTGGATGCGCCTGGCGCTGAATGAGGCCCGCGCCGCCCTCGTCACCGACGATGTGCCGGTCGGGGCCGTCATCCTGGATGCTGCCGGCACGGTGATCGGACGCGGCCGCAATGAACGCGAACTGAATCAGGATCCGACCGCGCACGCGGAGATCGTGGCGATCCGCGAGGCCGCGGCGGCCACCCAAGACTGGCACCTCACCGATTGCACCCTCGTCGTCACCCTGGAGCCGTGCGTGATGTGTGCCGGCGCGATTCTCGCCGCGCGACTTCCTGTGGTCGTCTTCGGCGCCTGGGATGACAAGGCCGGCGCCTCAGGCTCTGTCTACGACGTGCTGCGTGACCGACGGTTGAACCACCGGGTCGAGGTCTACGCCGGAGTCGACGAAGACGAGTGCGGGGCATTGCTCAGAGACTTCTTCGAAGACCCGGCCCGGCGCGCCATGCGCTGAACATCGGCGCCGCCCAAACGAAACGCCGGACCCCAGCCGGAGCCTTCTACTCGAGCCCCTTGATCACAATCGCGTCGGTCGGCGGCGCAGCCAGTGTGGGGTCGACATAGATGTCGGGCTCGATGTAGATCACCCGGGCCAGCGGCACTGCCTTGCGGATGCGGCTCTCCACCTGGTTGATTCCGGAAGCGACGTCGGCGAACCGGCTGGAGGAGTCGAACGCGAGCTTGGCGCCGACCATGATCTCGTCGGGGCCGAGGTAAAGCGTCTTCAGGTGGATGATGCGCTTGGTCTCCGGGCCGTCCATGATGGCCGCTTCGATCGCCGCGACATCCGCCGCTGTGGCGCCTTCGCCGACGAGCAGACTCTTCGTCTCGATGCCGAGCACGACGGCGACGAGCACGAGCAACAGACCGATCAGGATGGTGCCGATGGCGTCCCACATGGGGTCGCCGGTGATCACCGTCAGGCCGACGCCGAACAGGGCGAAGACCAGACCGATCAATGCCGCGACATCCTCGAGCAGCACGACCGGGAGCTCCGGCGCCTTCGCGTGGCGCACGAACTTCACCCAGGACTGGCCGCCACGCAAGTGGTTTGACTCTTTCACTGCCGTGCGCAGCGAGAACGATTCCAGACCGATCGCAATCAGCAGCACCAGAATCGGCAGCCACGCATCGGTGAGTTCGTGCGGGTGCTGCAGCTTGTCGATGCCTTCGTAGAGCGAGAAAACGCCACCGACGGAGAAGAGGATGATCGACACGACGAACGCGTAGACGTAGCGCTCACGGCCGTAGCCGAACGGATGCTCGGTGTCGGCAGCCTTCCTGGCCTTGCGTCCGCCGAGCAGCAGCAGGAGCTGGTTGCCGGCGTCAGCGGTGGAGTGCACGCCTTCCGCGAGCATCGAAGACGAACCCGAAATCGCCGCAGCAATGAACTTCGTGACTGCAATTCCGAGGTTTGCCCCGAATGCGGCCAGGATTGCCTTTGTTCCACCGGATGCGCTCATGCAGCAATCCTAGATTGCCGACCTTGCCGCTCGCCGCGCGTGACGGGGCTGGTCGTCGAAACCGTCTGGTTTGCGCATCTGTCACGAAATGCCGCACAAAATGTGCGGCAGGCGGTGCCGCCTGCGGTTGCTGCAGACGGATGCAGCGCGCCAGGTCGGCGACTACGCACCAGCCGGATCCGCTCGACCTGGTTCGGCACTTGCGGCCATACGTAGACTTGATGCATGACACCAACTGCCGCCGTCACGCTGCCCACGATTGCATTTCTCGGCGGCGGATCGATGGCACGGGCCATTCTGGCCGGCCTGCTGGCGCCGAGTGTCAGCGTCGAGGGCGGCATCCGCGTCACCAATCGTTCCAGCGCCAAAGCCGCAGACTTCGACGGTGTCGCCGGGGTGAGCGCTGCGGCGACCGAGGTCGACCCGAACGCCAACCGTGCCGCCGTCGCCGGTGCGCGTGTCGTCGTGGTCGCGGTCAAGCCGGCGATGGTTCCCGACTTGCTCCGCGAGATCGCCGACGCCCTCGAGCCGGGAACACTCATCATCAGCGTCGCCGCCGGGGTCACGATCGCCACATTTGAGGCGCTGTTGCCCGATTCGGTTGCGGTGATTCGTTCGATGCCGAACACCCCGGCCATCGTCGGCAAAGCCGTCACCGGAATCAGCGCCGGCACTCGCTCGAGCGAGGCCGACCTCGATCTCGCCACCGCGCTGTTCGAGACGGTCGGCACGACGCTCGTCGTTCCGGAAGGCAAACTCGACGCGCTGAGCACCATCTCGGGCTCGGGGCCCGCCTACGTCTTCTACCTGATCGAGCAGTTCACTCAGGCGGCAATCGACAAGGGATTCACCCCCGACGAAGCCGCACTGCTGGTGGAAGGCACCTTCCTCGGCGCGAGCATGTTGCTCGCCTCATCTGATCTCGGCCCCGCTGCCCTTCGCAAACAGGTCACCAGCCCCAACGGCACCACCGAGCGTGCCGTCTGGGAGCTCGAGAAGGTCGACCTCAAGGGCCTCTTCGACACGGCAACGGATGCCGCGCTCGCCCGCGCTCGCGAGTTGGCAGCCCCGGCGGTGTAACGATGCGCGGCCGGGCGGTGTCAGTAGCAGCGATCGTGGGGATTGCTGCTTCCCTGCTGCTGGTCGGCTGCGGGACCGGTGCCCCCGGGCCGTCGCCGGTGACCCCGTCGGCCACGCCGTCATCGCCGGCATCCGCTTCAGTGGGCACCCCGGCTCCGGCGCCGGTGCTCGGCCCGCCGGGTGCTGCCGGTTGTGCGCCCGCCTCGCCCACGGCACTCGAACCCGTCTCGGGCATGACCGAGGTGCAAGGAACCGCGCCGGACGCCAACAGCATCTACGGCCTCATCATGGCGCCGTTCCCGCTGGCCGCGAGCAACACCACCTCGAAATTCGTCTGGCGGATCACCGGAAGCGGCGATCTCGCGGTGACGGTGAAGAAGCCGGACGGTTCGACCGGGCAGCTCGCCTGGGGGCCCGACGACCATGAGGACAGCACCTACGACCGGCCGGGAGACGAGTGGGGGACCGGGATCATTCTGAACGCCCCCGGATGCTGGGAGTTGAACTTCGACCGCGGTGGAGCGAAGTTCACCGTCTACCTCCTGGTCGGCCCCGAAGTGCCGCTGCCGACCGGTTGAAGACCGGTGGGATCGGTGAGGTGAAAACTACGGGCCGAGCGCCGCGAACTTCTCGATGTCGCCCTCGGTGCCAGACACAATGATCAGGTCGTGGTTCGAGACGACCGTCTCGGCAGTGGCATACGTGAACGGCTTGCCGGGGCTTTTCACGCCGACGACCGTGATCCGGTGTTTGGTGCGCACGCCCGATTCGGCGAGCGGGAGGCCGCGGATCACCTTCGGCGGGTACATCTTGACGAGCGCGAAGTCATCGTCGAACTCGATGAAGTCCAGCATCCGCCCCGACACCAGGTGGGCGACGCGTTCGCCGGCCTCAGCCTCCGGATAGATCACGTGGTTGGCGCCGATGCGCTCGAGAATCTTGCCGTGCGACTGCGAGATGGCTTTGGCCCAGATCTGGGGAACCTTGAGGTCGACCAGGTTCGCCACGATCAGCACGCTGGCTTCGACCGAGGACCCGACGGCGCAGACGGCGATCTGAAAGTCTTGGGCACCGATCTGACGCAGCGCGTCGATCGACTTGGCATCGGCCTGCACCGCGTGTGTGACGCGCTCCGACCACTTTTGCACGAGCGCTTCGCTGGAGTCGACGACCAGCACCTCGCGCCCGAGCCGGTCGAGTTTGCCCGCCGTTGCCGCACCGAATCGGCCGAGGCCGATCACAAGTACAGGAGCGTCGTGCTTGATCCGATCAACCAACGATTGGCCTTTCTTCGGGGCGTTTGAAAAGTTGCCTGCTCTGGTTGGCGGCCAGCGCTGCGGCGAGTGTCACTGTACCAACCCGCCCCATGAACATGGTGGCAGCGAGCACGTAGACGCCCTCCGGCGGTAGCTCCTGGGTGAGGCCGGTCGACAGGCCGCAGGTGGCGAACGCCGAGATCACATCGAAGAGCACCATGTCGAGCGGCGCCTTCGTGATCTGCAGGATGAGGATGCTGGAGACCGCGACGGTCGTCGCTCCCCAGAGCACGACTGCCACCGCCAGGCGCAGCATGTCGCGCGGGATGCGACGTCCGAACGCCTCCATGCTCTCGCGTCCTCTGGCCTCCGCAAATGCGGCGAGGAAGAGCACGGCCAGCGTGGTGACCTTGATGCCGCCGGCGGTGGAAGCCGAACCGCCACCGATGAACATGAGCATGCCGCTGACAAGCAGACTCGAGCCATGCAATTCGTTGATGTCGATCGTCGCGAAACCGCCCGAGCGTGTCATCACCGACATGAACAGCGATTGGAACATCGTGTCCCCGGCGCCGAGCCCGCCGAACGTCTCCGGGTTATCGAATTCGAGAATGATGTAGAGCAGCATCCCGGCGAACATCAGGATGATCGTGGTCATCAGGGTCATCTTCACGTGCACCGACCAGCGGCGCGGTTTGCGCCAGCCGCGGGCGAACGCGTAAATCACCGGGAATCCGAGGCTGCCGAGAAACACTCCGAGCATGAGGGCGCCGAGAAACCAGTAGTCGTTGGCGAACGGGGCCAAGCCGGCCGGGTTCGGGCTGAAACCGGTGTTCGTGAACGCCATCGCTGAGTAATAGAGGCTCTGCCAGAGCGCTTCACCGAAGGCGACGCCGTCGATCAGCATCCGTGGAAAGAGCAGTGCCGCGATGACGCCCTCGATGACGAGGGCGCTGATGGCGACGGTGAGCAGCAGGTTGCCGACCTCGCCGAGGCGCACCGCCTGGCCCTCGTTGACCGGGCCGACGTGGATGCGCGAGGGGTTCGTGTCACTCGCCGCCAGCAGCTTGGCGCGGAGGCCCAGCCGGCGGGAGATCACCATGCCCATGATCGAGGCCAGGGTGAGCACGCCGACGCCACCGATGTTCACGCCGATGTAGACGAGGGCGTTTCCGAACGGCGACCAATGCGTCGCCATGTCGACGGTCGACAGGCCGGTGACGCAAATGACCGACACGGCGGTGAAGACGGCGTCGTGCAGGGCGGTCATCGTGCCGGTGGCCGAGGCGATCGGCAGGGAGAACAGCAGGGTGAAGAGAAGGATCAACGACGCGAACACCAGGATCGCAAACCGTGACGGCGACGATCTGACCAGTCCGTCGATAATGTCGCGGATGCGCAGGTACCAGGGAGTCTGGTGCACCGGGGCGAGCGCCCCAGAGGCTTTCCTCTGCACTGAAACCCTCGTTTTCCCTGCGATCGTCGACGACTTGTCATGGTACTACCGTTCGGGAATGAGTAGCCTGGTGCAATGGCAGACATCTTTGACGTGGTAGCGGACTCGACCCGGCGGGACATCCTGCGTATTCTCCTCGAACGCTACAACCAGTCAACGGATGCAGGGGAACTCAGCGTGTCTGACATCGTCGGCGCGCTCGGCCTCAGCCAGCCCACGGTGTCGAAGCACCTCAAGGTGCTGCGCGAAGCCGGACTGGTCGCCGTGCGTGAAGAGGGCCAGCACCGGTACTACCACCTCGACTACTCCCCGCTTGAAGTGATTGAGGACTGGTTGATCCCGTTCCTCAGCGTTGATTTCGATCAGAACGCCGACCTGGTCACCGATGAGAGCGAAGCGGGCCTGAAAGACGAGCAGCGTGCCTTCGCCGCCGCGATCGGCAAGGCATTCGCCGACACGACCCATGTCGTCAAGGATGCAACATCGAAAAAGTGGCGCAAGAACGACTAGACGACCTGCGGAGTTGCGTTTAGAGTAGCGAACTAACACCCGGCCAGAGCGGTCGAGCTGTGTTGTCCAACTACCCGAGGGGCACTCAGTGATGGAAAGTGATCTGCACGATGTGCGCTTCCTCACTGTGGCCGAAGTCGCCGAGATGATGCGGGTTTCGAAGATGACCGTCTACCGGATGGTTCACTCAGGCGAGCTGCCGGCGATCAGGTTCGGCCGGTCATTTCGGGTGCCGGAGTCGGCCGTCACAGCGGTTATCGAGCGGCCCATCGGGGAGAGTGCGTAGGAGGCACCTCATTCTTCGGTTAGAATGGGGTTTTCGTGCCAGTCGTGAGTTTAGCGATTCAACCAAATCTTGTGAGGTCTTGTGGGTTCTGTAATTAAGAAGCGACGCAAGCGCATGGCGAAGAAGAAGCACCGCAAGCTGCTTCGGAAGACTCGTCACCAGCGTCGCAACAAGAAGTAGATCGGTCTCGACCGTCTTCTGGCGTGAGCGCTAGGCCCTTGGGTCTAGCGCTTTTTGCTTTCTCCAGGCGAAACCGGTGAAGAAACCGGGGAGGAAGCCGGCGAAGAAGTCGGTGAAGTAGCCGGCGACGGGGTCGGTGACGGAACCGTGCGGGCCGCGCGGGCCGCAGCCTTGATGCTCGCCGGCTTCAGACGCATTGCCGGCCAGCCGCGCGCCTCGGCATACCGGCCGAGCGTCGCATCCGGATTCACAACCACCGGATGGCCGACCAGGTTCAGCAACGGAATGTCATTGTGCGAATCGGAGTAGGCCCAGCAATCGGCCAGATCGGCGCCACTGCGTGCCGCCTGCTCCTTCGCCGCCTCCGCCTTGCGCTCGCCGTGCATCACCGGGCCGGAGAACGAGCCGGTGAAGACTCCCTCCACCGATTCGAGCACGGTGCCGAGCGCTCCGGTGAAACCGAGCCGAGCCGCGATGACGTCGGCCACTTCCTGAGCCGTCGCCGAGATCAGCCAGACCTCGCGTCCAGCGGCCAGGTGCTCGTGGGCCACGGCAACGGTCTCCGGCCAGAGGCGCTGCACCAGGCGCGTGTCGAAAATCTCTTGGCTGAGCCGGATCAGCTCATCACGACGGTGCCCTACGACGACCTCGAGAGCTCGTTCGCGCACGCTGTCGAGGTGCGCCCGGTTCTCGCCGACCGCCATGAACCTGGCCTGCTTCCAGCCGAACGACAGGATGTCGCGCACGGTGATGAAGCGCCATCGCCAGGCGCCGACCCCCACGTAGTACAGGCTGGCGCCACGCATCAACGTGTTATCGACGTCGAAGAACGCGATGGCTGGGGAGGAGGCTGGAGCGGGCATGTGCGAACGATTCTATTGGGCGCTCAGCGGCGACGCACCTAGGCTTGAAGGATGCCTACCGCGAATCTCACCCTGATCGGCAAGCCCGGCTGCCACCTCTGCGACGACGCGCGTGACGTGATCACGAGCGTGGTCGCGAAATTGGCTGATACCCCGAACGCTCCTGACGTGCAACTCGACGAACTCTCGATTCTCGACGACGCGGCGCTGATGGAGCAGTACGTTGAAGACATCCCGGTCTTGCTGATCAACGGCAAGGTCCACAACTACTGGCGCATCGACCCCCTGCGGTTGCGTGCGGCACTTTTGGAGGTTCGATGACCATCCGCCACGTTGTTTCCTGGCAGCTCGCCAGCACCGACCCTGCCGAGAAGGTTGAGCAGTCCGCTCGCATCGCCGAGAGCCTCGAGGCGCTCGTCGGTCGGATCGAGGGGCTTCAGTCGCTCCGGGTCGGCGCGGATGTCGTCGGTGGCGGCAACTGGGACGTCGTTTTGGTTGCCGACTTCGACGACGTAGAGTCGATCGACCGCTACCAGGTGCACCCCGAGCATGTGACCGCGGCGGGGTACATCCGCTCGGTGGTGGCGCAACGTTCCTGCGTGGACTTCGCCCTCTAGCAGGTCCCGGTGATTGAGGAGCGCCCGACTGAGTCGGCCGCGTCTCGAAATCCCGCGAGCCGACCTCTGAACCTGGGTTGAGTCTGAGAATTGGCTCACGAGGTCACTTCGACAAGCTCAGTACATCGCTCGAGACGCGTGCTCGCAAGCTCGCGCGCTCCTCGACCAACGCAGAACCGCCCGCCCCGTCAGTGACGGAGCGGGCGGTTTGTGTAGTGCGAGGTGTGAGACCTTACGGCAGCAGGCGGGTCGGGCCGCGGAAGAGGTAGGTGACCTCGCGGATCGACGTCTGGTGCAGCATCAGCATCAGCACGCGGGCCAAGCCCATGCCGAATCCACCGTGCGAGGGCACGCCGTAACGGAAGAAGTCGAGGTAGAACTCGAGTTCGTCCGGCTCCATGCCCTTGTCGAGGGCCTGCTCGGTCAGCACATCGATGCGGTGCTCGCGCTGGGCGCCGGTCGAGATCTCGACACCGTTGAAGATCAGGTCGTAGCTGTTGGTGAGGCTCGCGTCACCCTCGTGACGCATGTGGTAGAACGGGCGGATGCTCGAGGCGTAGTCGGTCAAGAAGACGAACTCGTGGTCGAAGGTCTCCTTGACGTAGGCCGCGATCTGGCGTTCGCCTTCCGGGTCCATGTCATCGTCTTCGCGCGGCACTTCATAGCCACGTGACTTGACGATCTCCTTGGCCTCGGCCAGCGGGATGCGCGGGAACGGCTGGGTCGGAACGGTGATCTCGACGTCGAACAGCGCCTTGATCTCGTCGCCGTGCTTCTCTTTCACCGCGGTGAACCCGGCGACCATCAGGTCTTCGTGCAGCTGCATGACGTCTTCGTGGCTGTCGATCCAGCTGATCTCGGCGTCGATGCTGGTGAACTCGGTGGAGTGGCGGCTCGTGAACGAGGGGTCGGCGCGGAAGGCCGGGCCGATCTCGAAGACCTTGCCGAAGCCGGCGGCCTGCGACATCTGCTTGAAGAACTGCGGGCTCTGCGCGAGGTAGGCCTTCGTGTCGAAGTAATCGACCTCGAACAGCTCGGCACGCGACTCGCTGGCCGACGCCATGAGCTTGGGGGTGTGGATCTCGATGAAGTCGTTGTTCACCCAGTAGGTGCGCAGCGCGTGCTCGAAGGTGGTCTGGATGCGGAAGATCAGGTTCTGCTTCGGGTGGCGCAGGTCGAGGAAGCGCCAGTCCATGCGCTTGTCGAGGCTCGAGTCCGCGGCGATCGGGGTCTCGGGGATAGCGTGCGAGAGCACCTCGACGCTGGCGAGCTTGACCTCGATGCCGCCGAGCTTGACGCGCTCGTCGTGCTTCAGCTCACCGGTGACGGTGATGAAGCTGCCCTGAGACAGGCCGGAAATCGTGGTGGCCGGCTCATCGGCGACGACGACGCCCTCGGCATCCGTCGTGCGCGGGTTCACCAGCTGCACGGCACCCGACTCATCGCGGAGAACGACGAACTGCACCTTCTTCTGGTCACGCACGGTGTCGACCCAGCCGGACACCGAAACGGGTCCATCTTCTAGGGCGGCCAGGTTCTTGATCAATACGCGCTCAGTCACACGGGCAAGTTTAGCTGTCTGCTTGGAACCCGCGTTCCTATCGGCAAATTCAAAGCTCTACGCTACGTAGACTGGATGGCGTGGTAGCTAGCCAGGTGCATCTTGTCCGTCATGGTGAGGTGTTCAACCCAGAACGCGTTCTTTATGGACGCTTGCCGAACTACCGACTCTCTGAACTCGGCATGAAAATGGCTGAAGCCGCGGCTCTCGACCTGCAGATGCGCGGTCGCCCCGTGCGCCGCCTCATTGCCTCCCCGTTGCAGCGTGCCCAGGAATCGGCTCAGCCGTTCGCTGCCGTGTTCAACCTGCCGATCGACACCGATGAACGCATCATCGAGCCGACCAACCACTTCGAGGGCACACGGATGCGCGGCCCCGGCGGCGCACTCCGCAAGCCCCGCAACTGGCCGTACCTGGTCAACCCGATGCGGCCGAGCTGGGGCGAGCCCTTTCAGCAGGTGGCCGACCGGATGCTCGCGGCCATCGACGACGCCTGGGCATCGGTCGACGACGGCGACGTCGTGCTGGTCAGCCACCAGCTTCCGATCTGGATGGTGCACCGCGCGCTGGCCGGGGAACGGCTCGCCCACGACCCGCGCAAGCGCCGCTGCGACCTGTCGAGCATCACCACCCTGGAGCGCCGGGGCGATCGCTTCGTTGAGACCGGCTACGCCAACCCGGCCGCGCCGCTGCAGCTGAACGCCACCGACGTGGGGGCAGTGTGAGCGCCGCCCGACCGCGCACGCGCGGCACCATTGCCCGGGCTGCCGTCGGCTTGCTCGCTCTCGGCCTGCTGCTGACCGGCTGCGCAACCGACCCGCTGGCCGAGCAGTACCGCGAGGGAAGCAACAAGGGCTACGTCGCCGGCGACGGCAGCGTCACCGAAATCGCGAAATCCGACCGGGGCGAGCCCATCACCTTCTCCGGCACGACCGAGCACGGCGCAGAGGTGTCGAGCGCCGACTATGCCGGCCAGGTCGTCGTCGTGAACTTCTGGTACGCCGGCTGCGCTCCGTGCCGCGCGGAAGCCCCGGACCTGCAGAAACTGAACGACAAGTTTTCCGGTCAGGGTGCGAGCTTCCTCGGCGTGAACGTGCGCGACCAGGCCGCCAACGCGATCGCCTTCAACGACACCTACAAGATCACCTACCCCTCGGTGATCGACGTGGACGACGGCAGCATGCAGCTGGCCTTCAGCGACCGGATCCCGCCAAACGCCGTGCCGACGACACTCGTGCTCGACAAGGAAGGCCGCGTCGCCGCACGCATCCTCGGGGCGGTCACCTCGCCCTCGATTCTGTCCACCCTCATCAGCGACACGATCGCAGAAGGAAACTAGGCGTGGGCAACCCCTTCGGCGAGATCGTTTTCAGTGGACAGCTCTACCTGGCGATCCCCGTTGCGCTTCTCGCCGGTCTCGTCTCGTTCGCGTCACCGTGCATCCTGCCGCTCGTCCCCGGCTACCTCGCCTACATCGGCGGCTTCACTGACGGGCGCTCAAGCGCCCGGCTCGGCGACCGGGCGGGCAAGAACCGGCTCTTGCTCGGCGTAGCCCTCTTCATCCTCGGCTTCACCCTCGTCTTCGTGCTGACCGGAGTCGTCTTCGGCTTCGCCGGATTCTGGCTGAACCAATACCGCGACCTGATCACCCGCATCGCGGGGGTCATCGTGATTCTGATGGGCCTGGTCTTCGTCGGCCAGTTCGGCTTCGCGCAGCGCAACGTGAAATCGACCTGGCGCCCCCGGATGGGACTGGCCGGTGCACCGGTGCTCGGCGCAGTCTTCGCCGTCGGGTGGACGCCCTGCACCGGGCCGACGCTGACCGCGATCAACTCCCTCAGCCTGACCACGGGTTCGCCCTGGCAGGGTGGGCTGCTGGCCCTGTTCTACGCACTCGGCCTCGGCATCCCGTTTCTGCTGATCGCCCTCGGCCTCAACTGGATGACCGGCGCCGTCGCATTCCTCAAGCGGCATATACGTGCGGTCAACCTCATCGGTGGCCTCTTTCTCATCGTTATCGGTGTGCTCATGGTGAGCGGCGTCTGGAATGCCTGGCTCCTCGACTTGCAAGGAGTGATTGGCAGCTATGTCCCGGCCATCTGACCACTACGACTCGAAGCCGGCGTCGGCTAGCGACCCGATCAACCAGCCGAAACTCGGTTTCGTCGGCTGGCTGCGCTGGTTCTGGCGTCAGCTGACGAGCATGCGCACCGCGCTGTTCCTGCTGCTGCTGCTCGCGATTGCCGCGGTTCCCGGTTCGCTCGTGCCGCAGCGCAGTTCCGACCCGAACGGGGTCACCCAGTACTTCGCTGACAATCCCGACCTCGCGCCGGCGCTCGACAAGATTCAGGCGTTCGACGTCTACTCTTCGGCCTGGTTCTCGGCCATCTACCTGTTGCTATTCATCTCGCTGATCGGTTGCGTCATCCCGCGCACCAAGCACCACCTGCAGGCGCTGCGGGCCAAGCCGCCGAAGACCCCGGTGCGCCTGTCGCGCCTGGCCGGTTTCACCACGCGTGAGGCCCCGGCCGGCACGGAGGCCTCGGCCGCGATCGACTCGGCACAGGCGCTCTTGAAATCCAGCGGCTACCGCGTCGCCCGATTCGACACCGGCGCCGAGGCCTCGGTCTCGGCCGAGCGCGGCTACCTGCGCGAGACCGGCAACCTGGTCTTTCACTCGGCTCTTGTCGGAATTCTGATCACCGTCGGCTTTGGCAGCGGCTTCGGTTTCGCCGGTCAGCGGGTGCTGGTCGAGGGCCAGTCCTTCGTGAACACCGTCAGCGCCTTCGATTCGTTCAACCCCGGTCGGTTCTTCGACGAGGGCACCCTCGAACCGTTCAAGCTGAAGCTCGACGACTTCTCGGTCGACTACGAGATGCAGAATCTGCGCGCGTATGGCCAGCCGATCGACTTCGAAGCCCAGGTCTCAGTGACGCACAAGGGCCAGGAGACGGAGCAGGGCTCGGTCAAGGTCAACCACCCGCTGCGCACCGGCGGAAGCGACATCTACCTGCTCGGCAATGGCTACGCCCCGACGATCACGGTGAAGGACCCGGCCGGAAAGGTCGTGTTCACCGACTCGATCCCGTTCCTGCCGCAAGACGCGAACCTGACCTCGGTCGGTGTGGTCAAGGTTCCCGACGGCCTGGCGAAGCAGCTCGGCATGATCGGCTTTTTCTACCCGACCCAGGACAAGTCATCGACCGGCGCGTACTACTCATCGTTCCCCGGGCTCGAGTACCCGATGCTCACCCTCAACGTCTACTCGGGTGACCTCGGTCTCGACGGCGGTGTTCCGACATCCGTCTACACGCTCGACACCGACAAGCTCACCCAGCTGACCGGCGGTAAGACCGGGGTCGACTCGATCGAGCTCAAGCCCGGCGAGTCGCAGCAACTGCCGAACGGACTCGGCTCGGTCACCCTCGAAAACGAGAGCCCGAACGCCAAGGCCGGCGACTTCTCCGGCACGGTGCTGCGCTTCGCCTCGTTCGACATTCACCGCGACCCGACCCAGGGCTGGGTGTTGCTCTTCGCCATCCTCGTGCTCGCCGGGCTGCTCACCTCCCTCTTCGTGCCGCGTCGGCGTGTCTGGGTGAAGGCGATCCCGAACGAGGACGGCACGCTGCGCCTCGAGTACGCGGGCCTGGCTCGCGGGGAGGATCCGACCCTCGAGGGGGCCGTCGCCTCGCTCGCCGACAAGCACAGCGCCCAGCTTTCTGCCACAACTCCGCTCGCCACCGCATCCGATCAGACTTAGGCTTACTTCGTGAATCTCAACGATCTCTCTGTGCTCTGCCTCTACTCGGCCATGGCCGTGTACGCGATGGCCTTCATCGCATTTGCGATCGACCTCGCCCGGCGCGGGTCGGCGGTGGATGCGGCCGAGGCCGCGGCAGCGTCAACCGCCTCAGGCACAGCGTCGGCGCAGGCCTCCGCAGCAGGCGGCGTCGCGACTCTGACCCGACTGAGCGCACGCATGGAGAACGACGCGTCGACGCCGTACGCCCGTTCGAAGAGCCTGCGGATCGGTGTCTCGCTCACCGTGCTCGCCTGGTTGCTGCACCTCGCCGCCACCGTGATGCGCGGAATCGCGGCCGAGCGTGTTCCGTGGGCCAACATGTACGAGTTCGCGATGACCGGCACGCTCATCATCATGGGCGTCTTCCTGCTTGTCTTGACCCGGGTCGACCTGCGCTTTCTCGGCACCTTCGTCACCGGTCTGGTGCTCGTGCTCCTCGGGATCGCGTCGCTGAATTACTATGTTGAGATCGCGCCGCTGCCGCCGGCGCTGCAGTCGGCGTGGCTCGTGATCCATGTGTTCGTGGCCACACTCGGGACCGGATTCTTCGCGCTCGGTTTTGCGCTGTCGGTCGTGCAGCTGCTGCAGTCCCGTCGTGAGGCCCGGCTTGCCGAGGCCAAGCCGGCCGGCCTGAAGTTCCTCTCGACGCTGCCGTCGGCGACGACGCTGGAGAATCTCTCCTACCGCACGAACATCGTCGGCTTCATCCTCTGGACGTTCACCCTGATGGCCGGCTCGATCTGGGCCGAAGCGGCCTGGGGCCGGTACTGGGGTTGGGACACCAAGGAAGTCTGGACCTTCATCATCTGGGTCATCTATGCCGGTTACATCCACGCCAGGGCCACCCGCGGCTGGCGCGGCTCGCGGTCGGCATGGCTGGCCATCATCGGTTTCTCGGCGGTGATGTTCAACTTCGGTATCGTGAACGTCTTCTTCAAGGGCCTGCACGCGTACTCGGGGCTGTAGAAAGCCCGTTGATCGAGCCTGTCGAGATCGGGGGACCTGGTCTCGAGATCGACTCACTGGGTCTCGACAAGCTCGACCACCGAAACGGGCTCGACCTCCTCTAGTCGGCGACGACCTCGTAGACCCGGGTCAGCCGCTCCAACCACCAGTCACGACGCTCAGCGGATGCCGCATGGCGGTCGAGCAGCGCCGCATCCGGCACCACGCGCTGCACCGGAATACCGCCGTCCACCGGCACCAACGGTGATGCGGTGACGTCGGCGGCCAGCAGCGAGGCGGTACCGAGCCCGCAGTCGAACTCAAGTTCGGGCAACGCCGCGGCCAGGTAGGCGCCCATCGCGATGCCGACCGAGGTGTCGAGCGCGCTGGACACGACGATGGGAAGCCCGGTCTGTTGGCTGACCGACAGTGCGGCGCGGATGCCTCCCTGCGGCTGAGCCTTCAGCACCAGGATGTCGGCGGCGCCCGCCCGAGCAACAGCTAACGGGTCGTCGCTTCGACGCACGCTCTCGTCGGCGGCGATCGGCACGGTCAGGTAGTGGGTGCGGCGGCGAATTTCGGCGAGTTCGTCGATGCTTGCGCACGGCTGCTCGACATACTCGAGGTCAAACTCGGCCAGCGCATGGATCGCATGTTCGGCCTCGTCGAGATTCCAGAGTCCATTGGCGTCGATCCGGATGCGCCCTTCCGGGCCGAGTACCGTGCGCACCTCCCGCACCCGCGCCACGTCCTCCACCAGAGTCTGCCCGGGGCTGGCGACCTTCACCTTCGCGGTGCGGCATCCCGGAAAGCGGGCGAGCACGCCGGCAACCGCCGCCGGTTCGACGGCCGGCACCGTGGCGTTGACCAGAATGCGGTCGCGCCGGGCGGCCGGGGTCGGCTGCCAGCCGAATTCGATCGCCGCCCACAGCCAGGCGGCGGACTCGGCGTCGTCGTATTCGACGAAGGGCGAGAACTCGGTCCAGCCCTCTGGTCCTTCGAGCAGCAGCGCCTCCCGGGTATCGATCCCGCGGAAGCGGGTCACCAGCGGCAGAGAGACGACGCGTGCGGTGCCGAGCAGATCGTTCAGAGAGGGCAGCATGCTTTCAGTCTGGCACCGCAGGTGACCGGGCAGGCGGGCAATATTCTGCAGTTCGCCAGCTCAGTGCCTGGAGGCAGGTCGGCAGCGACAGCCCAGCGGCCGCTCTCAGCCCTTGCTGTCGCCGTTGTGGTTCGGCGGCTCCGGCACAATCTGCAACCCACCCGAAGAGTTCGCTGTCACCATCAGCGCCTCGATCCAGGTGCGGTTGAGCGACGGTGCCCGCCCGCCGAAGTACTTGAAGGCGAGCGGAATGCCCGGATTCAGCCAGACGGTGCTGCGGCCTTCCCCGGACTGGGGCTCGTCGCGCCAGCTGAAGTAGAACGACTCGCCCCGGCGTAATTTTGCGCCGATGACGACCTGGATATGGGCCAGCACTCGGTCGTCGAAATCAGCGGTCAGCGTGGAATCATAGGTGAGTTTTCCCATTGAGTCACTCCATCGATACGGGTAGCTGAGACCCTACGCCGTATCGAAGCCAATACGCGAGCAAAAAGTGTTAATCCCTCAAGTAACGCTCGAGCCTTGGTACGTGGAGGAGGGCAAGCGCCCGCTTTTCGATCTGCCGCACGCGCTCGCGGGTGACGCCTTCGACGAGGGCGATCTGGTCGAGGGTGTGCGGCTCGTCGCCGTCGAGACCGAACCGGGCTCGCAGGATGGACCGTTCCCGAGCGGGGAGCGCCTCGAGATAGAACGCGATGTCTGCCGCTCGCAGTGTGATCGTCGCATACTCATCGGGCTGAGGCAGGTCATCGTCGATGATCAGCTCGGCGATGTCGCCAACCCCGTCGCCCACGGGGGCATGCAGCGAGATGGGTTCATTGTCGTAGAGCAGCAGCCGGGCGACTTCGCGCGGCGGTATCTGCGCCGCTTCGGCGATCTCCTTCTCGGTCGGCTCCCGGTCGAGTGCGCTGGTCAGGTCGCGGCGGATGCGCTTGATCTTGTTGAGTTTCTCCGCCGTGTGCACGGGAATGCGAATCATGCGCGACTTGTCGGCCATGCCGCGATGAATGGCCTGGCGGATCCACCAGGTGGCGTAGGTCGAGAACTTGAACCCGGTCATGAAGTCGTACTTCTCGACAGCGCGAACGAGTCCGATGTTGCCGTCTTGCACGAGATCCATGATGGGCACCCCGCGACCGGAGTAGTGCTTGGCAATACTCACGACAAGGCGCAGGTTCGACTCGATGAAGTCGTTCTTTGCCCGCTCGCCGTCGTGCGCGAGCCAGGCCAGCTCGCGTGCCTGCTCCGGGGCGATCACGTCGGGGGCCTTGGCCAGGCGTTCGGCGGCAAACAAACCGACCTCAATGCGTCGGGCGAGTTCGACCTCTTCTTCGGCTGAGAGCAGATGCCCCTTGCCGATCCGGCGCAGGTAGTCGCCGAATGCATCGGTTGACGCGCGCGTGTAGTGGGGGCCAGACGACGTGGATGTCTGACGGGTCGAGGTCGTCGCAGCGGGTGCTCGAGTTGTCGGGGATGCCGCTCGTGCTGGTGCGGGCGGAGCGGCCTGAGTTGCGGTGGCAGTGGCGGATGCGGCCTGAGTTGCCTGTGCTGAGCGGTGCGGGGCCGCTGGCTGCTTGACCGCCGTTGCTGTCGCCGTTGAGGGCAGCGTGCGGTTCGGAGTCTGAGTGACGGTCGTCATCCGTTCATCGCCTCGCTGGGGAAGCTCCCCGTCATGGTGCCGAAAGTGTTCAGTGTGAACGATTTATGACGTTCGAAATGAAGACCCGACTGAGTGATGTGATGCACGGCGACCTCCCCAAATAAACCGGAGATTCAAGTACAGCCGCGACTGATTTTCCCGACAAGGGGGTTGACTTGACCCCCGTTCGGGTGGTTTCAGAATGACAATTCTGAGCCGCCCCTGCGTCGCTCCGCTGGACGGTCGCTGTGCCGATGGGGTGTTCGCCTTCCCGGCGGTGGCCGCCGGCCACGCCCCTGCGCCCGCGTAGGCTTGCAGCATGACTGAGCGGGTTTCTGACATCTTCGATCCAGAGCAATGGAATGACGTCGCGGGGTTCGAAAACCTCACCGACGTGACCTATCACCACGACCTGTCGGGGCGCATCGCCCGCGTCGCGTTCAACCGCCCGGAGGTGCGCAACGCGTTTCGCCCGCACACCGTCGACGAGCTGTATGCCGCGCTCGAGAACGCCCGCACCAACCCGCGCATCGGCGTGGTGCTGCTGACCGGAAACGGGCCGAGCCAGAAAGACGGCGGCTGGGCGTTCTGCTCGGGTGGCGATCAGCGCATCCGTGGCCGCGACGGCTACAAATATGCGGAGGGCGCAGAGGCGACGGGCATCGACGCCGGTCGCGGCGGGCGCCTGCACATTCTTGAGGTGCAGCGCCTCATCCGGTTCATGCCCAAGGTCGTCATGGCCGTCATCCCCGGTTGGGCGGCCGGCGGCGGGCACTCCCTGCACGTGGTCTGCGACCTCAGCATCGCCAGCGCGGAGCACGGCAAATTCAAGCAGACGGATGCCGACGTCGGTTCCTTCGACGCCGGTTACGGCAGCGCTTACTTCGCTCGCCAGATCGGTCAGAAGTTCGCCCGCGAGATCTTCTTCCTCGCCCGGGAATACTCCGCGCAGCGCGCGTATGAGATGGGGGCGGTCAACGCCGTCGTTCCGCACGCCGAGCTGGAGGCCACCGCGCTGGACTGGGCCAGGGAGATCCTGACCAAGTCGCCCACCGCCATCCGCATGCTCAAATTCGCGTTCAACGCCGTCGACGACGGGATGGTCGGTCAGCAGGTGTTCGCCGGAGAGGCGACGCGCCTGGCCTATGGCACCGATGAGGCCGTCGAGGGGCGTGACGCTTTTCTCGAGAAGCGTGACCCCGACTGGGCGCCGTACCCCTGGCAGTACTGAGGTGAGATTCTTGCCCGCGAAACTGCAGTTGTCGGAGCCTCAGAGCGCGGGAAGCTCTAACAATTGCAGTTTCGCGCGAGACACTGGCGCGGGGATGTGGGCACGATGACACGGGCGCTCGGTGCGGTGTCGGCGGAGTCGCCGGACGAGGTTCTTGCCGCAGTGTTGGCTGCGCTCTCCGGCACCGGTCCCGCCGTGTTGCCCCTGGCGAAGGGTGCTGAAGCGCTGACCGACGACGCGGGCACGAGCGGGCTCGGCGAGGTGCCCCGCGCCGTCGCCGTGGTGATCGAAACGTCGGGGTCAACGGCCGCGCCCAAGCGAGTGATCCTCACGACCGACGCCTTGCTGGCCAGCGCCGCGGCGACCAGCGTGGCGCTCGGCGGCGACGGGCAATGGCTGCTGGCCATTCCCGCTCACTACGTGGCCGGTGTGCAGGTGCTCGTGCGGTCGATCGCGGCCGGCACGACACCAGTCGTTCTGCCGAGTGGACACTTCGACCCCGAGGTCTTCGCCGACTTCGCCGAGCAGTTGACCGCGCCGCTTCGGTTCACCTCTCTCGTTCCGGTGCAATTCGCCCGGCTGCTCAGCGCCGCCCAGACGAACTTCCGCCTTCTCACCGTGCTGCGTCGGTTCACCGGCATCCTGGTCGGCGGTCAGGCGATCCGGCCCGAACTGATCGAGCTGGCCGATCTTCTCGACCTGCGCTTGGTGCGCACCTACGGATCGTCGGAGACGGCGGGCGGATGCGTGTACAACGGGTATCCGATTGGCAATACGACGGTGCGGGTAGTGGGTGGCGAACTGGAGATCAGCGGCGCGGTGCTCGCGCACGGCTACCTGGGTGATGCGTCGCGCACGGCCGAACGGTTCGTGGAGGAGCGCGGCGTGCGCTGGTATCGCACGGGCGATCTCGGCGAGATCGACCCAGAGACGGGCCTCGTGCGGGTGCTCGGCCGCGCCGACAATGTGATCATTTCCGGCGGCGAGAAAGTGTCGCTCGATGCCGTTGAACGCCTGGTGCGCACAGTTCCCGGCTTCGAGGACGCCGTTGTGCTGGCTGCCGACGATGCCGAGTGGGGTCAGGTGCCGGTGGTGGTGGTCGCGGCAGCGCTGAATGCTGCGGCGCCTCGGGCGCAACCTGGGGAGTCCGCCGTGCCCCTCGCGCGCATCCGTGAACTCGTCGGCGAGAAACTCGGACGGGCGGCCCGCCCGGCCCGGCTGCTCACGGTGCCGCAGATCCCGCTGCTTTCCTCCGGCAAGCCCGACCGGCAGGCGCTCGCCGAGCTCATCCGCTGAGTTTGACACTTCCGGTCGAGTTTCCCTGGCACAACAGGGAGTCTCGACCGGAAGTGTCAAGCTCGGCGAGAGGATGCGCTCGGCGCAGTTGCGCGCTCGGCAGCCGGTTCTGAGCAGGTGCGGCCACTAACATGAGTGCGTGGCACATCGATCAGGGTCTGCACGGCCCCACACTCAGCACTCGAACTCCGCCAAGCGAAACGGCAGGTCGGGGCATCCCGGGCGCCGGAGCGGTGCTCCCGGCGGCAACCCGGCCAAGGTCGCCCCCGCCACCTTCGGCGACTGGGTCTCTGGAGCCCGTCTGCGCACCCTGCCCCTGGCCATCGCACCCGTTGCGATCGGAACCGGCGCAGCCATCGTGGCCAGCGAACCCGGTGTCTATCACCCGGTGCGCGCGGTGCTCGCGCTGCTCGTCGCCCTGTTCTTGCAGATCGGCGTCAACTACGCCAACGACTATTCCGACGGCATCCGCGGCACTGACGCGTATCGCATCGGTCCGGCCCGGCTGACGGGTTCGGGGGCGGCTGATCCGAAGACCGTCTTGAAAGTGGCACTCGCCTTCTTCGGGCTGGCGGCCATTGCCGGTCTGACTCTCGTCATTCTCAGCCAGCTGTGGTGGCTGCTCGCCGTCGGCGCTGTCGCCATCGCCGCCGCCTGGTTCTACACCGGCGGCAAGAAGCCCTATGGCTACTACGGTCTCGGCGAGTTGTTCGTCTTCGTCTTCTTCGGCCTCGTCGCCACGCTCGGCACGACTCTCGTACAGGTCGGCAGCGTCAACATCGAGAGCTTGATCGGTGGCGTCGGCATCGGCCTGATCGCCTGTGCCGTGTTGATGGTGAACAACCTGCGCGATCTGACTCCCGACAAGGCAGCGGGCAAGCGCACACTCGCCGTACTGATCGGCGACCGTGCCTCGCGCATCAGTTTCTGCGTGCTGCTGTTGCTGCCGTACGTGGGCGTCGCGTTCTTCTCGCTGTTCTACCCGCTCGCGTTCTTCACGTACTTCACGCTGCTGCTGGCGCTTCCGGCTTGCCTGATCACCGTGATGGCGAAGACATCCCAGGAGCTGATCCTGGCCCTCAAGCTGACCAGTTTCACCGCCTTGGGGTATGGGCTGCTACTCGGAGCGGCTTTCGCGCTCTGACGAGTGCTCGGTGTCGGCTGACGCGGTGTTGGCCGACGCGCGGTCGACAGCGGCGTCTTCCGACGCATCATCCGTCGCCACCGTGGCCTTGTCCCGGTGGCGCGCCTCATAGAGTTCGCGGGACATGTTCTCGCGTGACTTGCGCAGGAAGATGTACGACAGGCAGAACCCGATCAGGGCGGCGACGAGCGCGGCAATCCACCACTTGATCTGCATCGACAGCAGAACACCAAGCGGTACGGCGAACATCAGCACGCGCAAAACGGAGTAGTACACCCAGACGGGAACAGACTTCATGCATCCAGCTTAGGTTGCCCAGCTGTGCAGACGATCACCGCGCTCGGGCCCGACCCGGCCTAGACTCAGAGTATGGCTCGCGTCTGGTTCATCCTAGGTTTGATGGTTGTGATCCTGACCGTCTACACGGTTGTGGATTGCGCCATGTTCGATCGCTCCCGCGTGCGCGGATTGCCGCGTTGGGTGTGGATCTTCGTCATCCTCTTCATCCCGGTGATCGGCCCGCTGCTCTGGCTCATTGTCGGCCGCGGCCGACGGTCCGCCGCCGGCAGCCGGCCGACGCGGTCGATGGCGCCGGATGACGACCCCGACTTTCTGAAGGGTCTCGCCGCGCAGGCGACGCAGGAACAGCGCATCCGTCAGATGGAGCAGGAGCTTGCCGATCTCGACAAGCCTGATCCGAACGACGACGGCACGCCGAAGGGTGGGTCCGCTTCGAACGGATCGGCCGGATCCGCCGGTGCCGCCGGAATTCCTCCGAAGACCACCGACCCGGGCGACGGCGAACAGCCGGGTCGCCGCGACGCCTAAGCGCCGGTGAATCAGACAACACCGGGCGTGAGCCCGGCCACGATCTTCAGCGTGGCTCTGCTTCGCGAATTCGTGCGCCTCGGCGTGCAGGATGTCGTGCTCAGCCCCGGATCCCGGTCGCAGGCGCTCGCGCTCGCTGCTGCCGAATTCGAGCGCGTCGGGCAGGTGCGGCTGCACGTGCGCGTCGACGAACGCGGCGCCGGCTTTCTCGGGCTCGGCCTCGCGGTCGAGAGCAGGCGACCGGTGCTTGTGGTCACGACGTCGGGCACCGCGGTGGCGAATCTGCATCCGGCCGTGCTCGAGGCACACCATTCCGGCGTGCCGCTCATCGTGCTGACTGCCGATCGACCGGCCGAGCTCCGCGGCATCCGCTCAAACCAGACGACGCACCAGCCCGGCATCTTCGGCGTGGCGACGCGGCTGGCCGAAGATGTAGCCGCGCCGGAGACCGGCGCCGGCGATGCGGATCCAGCGGCACAGGCTGTCGAGGTTACTGCGCTCGTGCAGCGGGCGATGGATGCCGCGACCGGCGTTCGCGGCGCCGGCCCCGGCCCGGTGCAGCTCAACCTCGCCTTTCGGGAGCCGCTGTCGTCGGCGTTCACGCTCGATGCGGTGGATGCTGCCGGCACACCTGACGCGCCGAATGCGACCGACGGCGCCGGCCGGACTGAGCCGGCGGGTGCACTGCCGGAGTCAACGTTCGACCCGCTGACCGCTCTCCTGGCCAAAGTGGTGGATGAGCAACTCGCCGCACTGGCGACCGAGCCCCCGCTGCAGATCTCTCCGGGCCTCCGCACCGTCGTCATCGCCGGTCATGGCGCGGGCGAGGAAGCCGAGCAGTTCGCCCGCTCGGGCGGCTGGCCGTTGCTGGCCGAGGTCTCGAGTGGCGCCCGATTCGGTCCGAACCTCATCGTCGCCTACCGCGAACTGCTGCAGAGTCCGGATTTCGGTGGGCTCGTCGAACGTGCGATCGTGTTCGGGCACCCCACCCTGAGCCGGGAGATTCCGACGCTGATTCAGCGCGATGGCGTCGAAACCATCGTCGTCTCGGCAGCTGAAGACGAGTGGTACAACCCCGGTCACCGCGTCTCCCGGCGGGTGGGTTCCGTCGTCGCTGACGAGGCATCCGTCGCAGACACCGCGACCCGCGCCGCCCGCGAGTGGCTCGGCCGCTGGGTGATGACCAGCCGGCACGTGCTGGTCGCCGAGGCTGAGCAGGATGCCACCCCCCTCGGCGAACGCGGAATCACCAAGGCCGAACTGGCCGCGATGCGCGCCCCGGTGACCCGGGCGATGCTGGCCGACGCGATCTGGCGTGCCTCCTGGCCGCACGACCGTCTGGTGTTCGGTGCTTCCCGCCTGATTAGGGAAGCCGACAAACGGGTACTGGGCAAAAAGATTTCGGTGCACGCCAATCGAGGGCTGGCCGGTATCGACGGCACCATCGCCACCGCGCTCGGCATCGCGCGGGCGAGTCAGGGCGGGCCGGAACCGCGCTCGAGCGGAACAACTCGGCTGCTGCTCGGGGACCTCGCCTTTCTCCATGACGTCGGCTCGCTGCTTCTCGCACCGGGGGAGCCGCGCCCGCGGATTCAGGTCGTGGTCGGCAACGACGGCGGCGGCACCATTTTCGACGGCCTCGAGGTCGCCGAGAGTGCCGACCCGGCGAGTATCGATCGCGTGCTGTTCACCCCGCACCAGGTCGATCTCGGCGCGCTCGCCGCGGCCTACGGCTGGAGCTACAGCACAGCGGCAACCCGCAGCGACCTGGAACGCGAGCTGACGACGCCGCCAGCTGGGCCGAGCATCCTCGAAGTGCCGCTCGCGCGTTAGCCAGTTCCTTTCCGCGAAACTGCAGTTGTCGGAGCCTCAGCGCGTGGGAAGCTCCGACAACGGCAGATTCGCGGGTCAGGAGAGTGCGATCAGCAGCAGGGTCACCACGAACCCACTGAAGTAGTTGAGCCAGAGAAACCGCTTCCAGCCGCGGTTCGCGTCGGCGGAGCGCTCGTCGCTCACCCTGCGCCACGGGAACGCCGTCACGATGTAGGGCACCGCGAGGAGCGCGGCGAGTGGCCCTGGCCAGGCGGTGAGCAGCATCAGCAGGCCGGCTAGCGTCCAGAGCAGCATCGCGAATTGCACGGTGCGCGCTGCTCCGAGAGCCGTTGCGATCGAACCGATCCCGGCCTCCCGATCGGGGCAGACATCCTGAACCGCACCGAAGGCGTGGCTGGCCATTCCCCAGAAGAAGAAGGCCACCAGCACGGCGACAAGTGAGGGTGTGACTGCGGCGCCCGCCAACGCCAGGCCGAACACCGCCGGGCTCACAAAATGCGTGCTCGACGTGACCGAGTCAAGAAACGGCACCTCCTTGAACCGCAAACCCGGAACCGAGTAGGCGACGACCGCGAACAGGCTCACTCCAAGCACCAACCAGGCGAACGGATGCTGCCAGCCGGCCAGTACCACCATGGCCACCAGGAACGGAATGGCGCTGATCACGCCGGAACGCAACACCAGGCGGTGCAGCCGCGGGTCGAGCAACGCTCCTTCTGCGCCGCCCTTGCGCGGGTTGCGCAGGTCTGACTCGTAGTCGAACACGTCGTTGATGCCGTACATCAGCAGGTTGTAGGGGATTAGAAAGAAGACTGTTCCGACGAGAAGGAGCGCGTCGACGTGCCCGATGGTCAGCAGATAGGCGGCAGCGAAGGGGAAGGCGGTGTTGATCCAACTCACCGGTCGTGACGACAGCAGCACCTGCCGGGTCGACCATCCGGCGGTTGCGAGTGTGCTCCGCTTCAGCTCGGTCATTGCAGCACCTCGTCGCGGGGTGCGAAAAGTGCCCAGAGTGACGGGAGCAGAAGCACTGCGGCGAGCGGGTACCCGAAATCTTCGACGGGAGCGAGGCCGATCAGGAGGCCGGTGGTGTGCGCCGGCGCGTAGCCGAACAGGCCGACGGCGATCATGACATTGTCGAACACCGCGGTGAGCACCACGACGATGACCAGGGTCGCGCCCATCGTGGGCAGCGACGACCGCGTCAACCGACCGGAGGCGAAGGCGACAACGGCGACGGCGAGGGCAACGGCGAGAAAGACCGAGTTCAGAAGCAGGTACGTCATGATCGCCCCCTGACGTTGTGTAGCTGGGAGAGCCCGCCGATCAGATTCATTGTGAGGTAGCAGAGGAAGCTCAGAAAGAGCAGTTCCTCAAGCGGCAGTTCCGGGGCGAGAAGCACGCCGGTCATCACGGCCGTCTCACCACGGTGGAAGATTCCGAGGCAGATACCCACGAGATCCCAGGCGAGAAAGAACGCGAGTCCGATGCCGAGCACAGTGGCTGCACGGCCGGGGCTTCTCCAGAAGAACAGCCGAAACCGCCAGTCGAGCACAATCATTCCGCCGAGCGAGAGGAGGAGAGCGACCAGGTAGAGGATGCTCATTGTGGCTCCGGGAGAGGAAAGGGACTGGTGTCTGACCGCAGGCGTTTGAGGAGGATCTCGGCGCTGATCAGGCACATCGGCAGTCCGATTCCTGGAATCGTGCTGCCGCCGGCGTAGTAGAGCCCGTCGACTTTCGCCGACTTGTTCGACCCGCGCAGGAAGGCGCTTTGGCGCAGCGTGTGCGCCGGGCCGAGTGCTCCGCCCTTCCACGAGTTCAGGGTGCCGGCGAAATCGGCGGGGCCGATCGTGCGCCGCACAACAATGCGATCGACAAGGTCGGGAATTCCGGCCCACTCGGACAGTTGCGCGATGGCCCGATCGGCGATCGCTTCGATCGTCGGGGCGCCCCCGCCATCGATGCCGCCATGGCCGAGTTCGGGATCGGCCGGGACGGGAACAAGAAGAAACAGGTTGGAATCACCGGGCGGTGCCAGGGTCGGGTCGGTCGTGCTCGGCATGCAGGCGTAGAAGGATGCGGGATTCGGCACGGACGGATGGCGGCCGAAGATGCGTGTGAAGTTCTTCTTCCAATCCGAGGTGAAGAACAGGGTGTGGTGCAGCAGTTGCGGCAGCTCGCCCCGCACGCCGAGCATCACCAGCACCGCTCCGGGGCCGGAGACGCGTCGCCGCCACCATCGCTCCGGATACGTGCGCTGTGCGGCCGGAACAAGCTCGGTTTCGGTGTGATGCAGATCTGCGCAGGAGATGACATTGTCGGCAGCGAGTCGCACGACGCTCCCGGCGTCATCGAGATAACTGACCCCGGTGGCTACCGCGGCCTGATGCGCGGAGGTGCGCGTCAGAACGGCCGTGACCCGGGCGCCGGTGACAATCGTGACGCCCTCGGCTCGGGCGAGCCCGGCGATGCTGTCGATGACTTTTCCGAATCCGCCCTGCGGATAGAGAACCCCGTCGGCCAGGTCGAGGTGGCTCATCAGATGGTACAGAGCCGGAGTCCGGTCGGGCGACGAGCCCAGAAAGACGGCCGGATAGCCCAGAATCTGACGCAACCGCGGATCGTTGACGTGCCCGGCGATGAACCGGTCGAGGGGCTGCACCAGCAGGCGACTGAGTCGGCCCGCCTGACGCAGAATCGCGCGCGAGGCGAATTGACTCATCGATTCGAAGCTTGAATAGAGAAAGCGGTCGACCGCGGTGCGGTAGGTATCTGCCGCGGAGTCGAGGTAGCGGTCGAGTGCCGCTCCCGCGCCGGGCTCGATCTGTTCGAACAGAGCGATGTTGCGTGCACGGTCCGCTGCGATGTCGACCGGAGCCACGTCCGACTCGAAATAGACCCGGTAGCCGGGGTCCAGTCTGGTCAGGTGCAGTTGGGCCGCGGCGTTGGTACCCAGCAGCTTGTAGAAATGGTCGAAGACCTCTGGCATGAGATACCAGGATGGCCCGGTGTCGAACCGAAAGCCGTCAGACTCCCAGACTCCCGCGCGGCCGCCGAGCGTGTTCTGCGCTTCGAGGAGGGTGACGTCATGTCCTTCCCTGGCGAGCAGAGCGGCGCTGGCAAGCCCGGCGATGCCGCCGCCGATCACGATGGCGCGCTGACGCGGGGGTGTCGCTGCCGGCTTCCTGGTCATTTGATTCTCGTCCCGCGGCCGAGGAGCACGCCGGCGGCGAGCAGCAGCTTCTCGCCGTCTGGAACCCGCACCCGCGTCGTGCAGAGCTCGGTGCAGGGCGTGTTGCGCAGTTTTCGGGCCAGGCGTGCGAACAGATCGTGGGCGGCGCGCACCGCGCCGCGGCATCCGGTCGGAAGCAGCGGCAACGCGAGCGCGGCCGCGGCCAGGTCGGCATCGATGTCGTCGAGGATCCGAGTCTTGTCGGCCTCGCTCATCGCTGACGGGTCGATGCCCGGAAAGTAGCTGCGCCCGAGTGTTTCGTAGTCCTCGGCGAGATCGCGCAGAAAATTGATCTTCTGGAACGCTGCACCGAGGCGGCGTGCTCCCGTCTCGAGGCACGCCATCTCGGCTGTGCTCAGACTGGTCTCCTGCAGAAACGAGCGCAGACACATCAGCCCGACGACCTCGGCGGAGCCGTAGATGTAGCTCGCGAGCGTCTCGCTCGTGAAGGGGATGATGTCGAGGTCGCGGCGCATCGAGGCGAAGAACGGCTGAACCAGACTCGCGTCGATGCCGGTCTCCCGTGCGGTCACGGCAAAGGAATGAACGACCAGGTTCGTGCTGAAGCCGCGTCCGATGGCAGCGAGCGTTTCCGTCTCCAGGTCGTCGAGCAACTCCCGTTGGGCGTCGACGTCGAGGCCGGCACCGGCGGCGGCGCCGTCGACGAGCTCGTCGGCGATCCGGACGAGCGCATAGATGGCGCGCACCTGGCCGCGCATCCTCGGTTCGAGCAGTCGGGCGGCAAGTCCGAACGACGTCGAGTATTCGCTGATGATCACAGCGGAGCTGGCCTGCGCCGCGGCGTTATAGGTCGAGAGACTCGTCGTCTGCTGCTGGCGGGCATCTGTCTGCCCGATGGTGCGTTGCTTGGTCATCGTTGTCGATCCGTTGCGCTCTCAGTCAGGCCGATCAAGGTCTCGCGCAGTGCCGACGGTATGTCGGGGGAGTCGAGCACATCGATGGCCCGTCGAAGGTGGTCGTAGGCGAGCTCATCGACGGCCTGCACCGCTCCGCAGGCACGCAGGTGGGCGCGCACCAGCTCGGCTTCCTCGTCGGTCGTCGTGCCGGTGCCGATGAAGGGGGAGATCGCCGGCCAGGCAGCGGTCGTCTGGGCGTAGGCGATCAAGGCCGTGAGTTTGCCCTCGCGCAGGTCGGAGAGCGCGCTTTTTCCGGTGACGGTGGGGTCGCCGAACACTCCGAGAACGTCGTCGGCGAGCTGGAAGGCGACACCGATGAGGCGACCGAATTGGCCGAGCACGTCGAGTGCGCTGGGCGGGGCCCCGGCGAGAAGAGCTCCCGCCTGAAGCGGCGCCTCGAACGAATACAACGCCGTCTTGCGTTCGAGGGTGGTGAGCACGTCGGTCAGCGTGACCGGAGCCCGCTGGGCGGTGTTCGTGACATCCGCCAGTTCTCCGGCGGCGGTGACGAAGACGGCCCGATCGAGCAGGTCGAGCAGGCGACCACGGATGCGCGGGGCGACCGGCAAGGTGGCAACAGCCCGATGAGCCTCGCTGAGCGCCAGGTCGCCGGCGAGAATTGCGGCGGTGGTCGCCCACACCCCGGCCTGATCGGCTGTGGCGCCGTGGTGGAGGGCGCGCAGGGTGAATTCGCCGGCGACGTTCGGCGATCCCCGTCGGGTGAGGTCCCGGTCGATCACGTCGTCGTGGATGATGAATGCCGTGTGCAGCAGTTCGAAGCTGACGGCAACCGGCAGGGCCAATTGGAGATCGCTCCCGCCGAAGCCGGAATAGGCGGCGAGCACGAGTGCCGGGCGTCCGCGTTTGCCTCCGCTCGACGCCCGGGCGAGGGCATCCCAGAGGGCAACGTAGTGCTCGCCGTAGTCGCTTGCCCGCAGGCGAGCCGTGGCGAGGTAGCGCTGGATTTCAGTTTCGACGCCGGCCGTGATGAGCTCAGTCATTCTGGGCCTCCATCTCGCGCAGCTGCAGGACCATCCACGGGCTGAACGCCCAGGGGGCATCCTGCACGGCCCGGTGCAGTGCGTTCGAGTCCACCCAGGCGAACTCCATCACCTCATCCGGGTTCGGCAGGGGTGAAGCGGTCGTCGTGGCGCGGTAGACCGGGCACAGCTCGTTCTCGACGATGCCGCTGGCGTCGGTGGCCCGGTATCGGAACCGCGGCAGCACCACTTCCAGTTGGTCAATGTCGAGCCCGAGTTCGAGCTGTGCCCGGCGCCTGACCGCCTCCTCGGGATCTTCTTCGGGGCGCGGATGCCCGCAGAGCGAGTTGGTCCAGACGCCCGGCCAGGTTGCCTTCGACAAGGCGCGGCGGGTGATCAGCACTTCTCCACGCGGATTGAAGACATAGCAGGAGAAGGCGAGATGCAGCGGGGTGTCGACGGTGTGGACGGTGTTCTTCTCGGTGACACCGACCGGGCGGCCCCCGTCGTCGACGAGGATCACGAGGTCGTGCTGCAGGGTCGCGAGGCTCATGTCTTCCTCCTTCCAAAACTATCTAACCAAGTTAGCTAACTAAACGTTAGCATGGTGGCATGACGCAACGGGAGACTCCACACACATCGGGGTCGTATTGGTTTGAGGACGACACCGACGACGTGTCGCGGGCCATTCTTGTTTTGCAGTCACTGCGCCGATTCAAAGCAGCCGACACCGCGATGCGGCACCGCACGCAGTCGGAGATGGACATGAACGAGACCGATCTGCTGGCTCTGCGCTACCTGATCTCAGCCGAAGGCCGCGGGGACACCGTCGGACCGAAAGAGCTCGCGGTTGCGCTCGAAATCTCAACCGCGGCAACGGCAAAACTGCTTGCCCGGCTGGTGAAATCCGGGCACATCCGTCGTGAATCGCATCCGACTGACCGCCGCGCCCAACTTCTCTTTGCCACCCCCGATGCCCAAGACGAAGTGCGCAAGACCCTCGGAGCCATGCACGAACGGATGCTCAGCGTTGCCCAGGATTTTTCGCCCGGCGAGCAGCACGCCATCATCAGGTTTCTCGATGCCATGTGTTCGTCAGTGCAGGTGCCGGACGATGGGCCGAAAGCGACCCGGCGCCCGGTGCTCCGCCGCCATCGGATCGTGCAGTGATGTCGGAGGGCGCGTTGCGATGAGGCTCTGGTCGGTGCACCCGCGGTACTTCGACCGGCAAGCCCTGACCGCCGCGTGGCGGGAGGCACTGCTGGCGCAGGCCGTGCTGGGAGCTCCGGGCCGCGGCTACAGCAATCATCCGCAGCTCGAGCGCTTTCGCGAGCAGCCGGTGCCGATCGATGCGATCGCCGGCTTCTTGACCGGGATCGTGGATGAAGCCGATTCCCGCGGCTACCACTTCGCTCGCGAAAAGATCACCGGAACGGCGACCGCGGGCTCGCACAGCGGCCCGGGTGGCGCCGGGGCGCTCGTCGTCACCACCGGTCAGCTGGCCTACGAATGGGCGCACCTTCTGGCCAAGCTCGAGAGGCGCAGTCCCGAGGTGGCAGAACGGTGGGCCGGCCTTGACGCCCCACAGCCGCATCCGCTCTTCCGAGTCGTTGACGGACCGATCGCGTCGTGGGAACGCGTCGCCCCATAGGCCTACGGCGCCGGTGACCCCTGGTGCGGGGCGGCACCAACCGGCAGAATGACCTGCAACGAAAAGAGGCGCTGTGTCGAAGCAGAGTAAGTCGAAGCAGAGTAAGAAGTCGCCGTCGTCGAAGCAGTCGCTGAACAAGAAACCGGCGAAGCACGAGAAGTCGGCGAAGTCGGAGCAGCCGACGACGCCGGGCGAGACGTTCTGGGGCGAGGACCCGCTGAATGCACTCCGCATCGGGCCGGGATTCATGCTCGCGAGCCAGCGGACCGACGCAACGCCCGGCTTCGCCGGCGACAAGAAGGCTGCAGCGGCGGCGCTCGCCGAGGGGGCGACCGTGCTCTCCGAGCTGCAGGAGAAATTCTTCGCCAACAGCCGATCGGGTGACACGCGCAAACTCTTGCTCGTGTTGCAAGCCATGGACACGGCCGGCAAGGGCGGCATCGTGCGGCATGTCGTCGGTGCCGTTGACCCTCAGGGCATCGGCCTCGTCGCGTTCAAGGCGCCGACGCGCGCCGAACTCACTCACGACTTTCTCTGGCGCATCCGCAAGCGCGTGCCAGGGGCCGGTCTGATTGGCGTCTTCGACCGGTCGCACTACGAGGATGTTCTCATCGGCCGCGTTCGTCAGCTCGCCCCGCCTGCTGAGATCGACCAGCGGTACGAACAGATCAACGAGTTCGAGCAGGAGCTCGTAGACGACGACACGACGGTGATCAAGGTGATGCTTCACCTCGGTTTCGATGAGCAGAAGGTGCGCCTCGCCAAGCGGCTGGATCGGGCCGACAAGCACTGGAAGTACAACCCCGGCGATGTCGACGAACGGATGCTCTGGCCGGACTACCAGGAGGCCTACCAGGTCGTGTTCGAGCGCACGCACACCGACGCCGCGCCCTGGTTCGTGATCCCGGCCGACAAGAAGTGGTACGCGCGCCTCGCCGTGCAGCACCTGCTCATTGACACTCTGACTCGCATGAACCTGGACTGGCCGGCCGCGACCTACGACGTCGAGGTCGAGAAGGCTCGACTCGCGGCATCCTGACCCTCACCTGGGGCCCGGCCGAGCCCCACCGATAGGCTGCAAGCATGTCGCAGACAGGTCAGTCCGAGTTCCCCCAGCCGCCATACCCCGCTCAGCCACCGGCTCAGTTCGGATCCCAGCCGCCGCATCCCGCGGCGAAACCGCCGGTCGGCGGTCTGGCCATCGCCGCGCTCGTCGTCGGTGGCACCGCATTTCTGCTGGGCTGGCTCGTCGGTCTTGGCCTACTGCTGGGCTTGGCCGGAATCGTGCTCGGCATCCTGGCGATCCGCACGAAAACGGGTCGCACGTTCGGGGTGATCGGCCTGGTTCTCTCGGCGATCGCCACCATGACGAACATCGTGGCGATCCTTGTTTTCGGCTTCTTTGTCAGTGGTTCCGCGTCGCAATTCGCCGCAGGGCTGAACGCGGGGCTCGACCGTGGGGCCGTTGCTCTCGGGGCGCAGACCGTGGAAACGCCCTGCTATAGCTTCGAGGTCCCGGCCAGCTACCTCAACGACCTGCCCGAAACGGATGTTGCCGCCTGCGCCAGCCGCCTCGAGGTCTGGGGTGAACTCACCCCCGACGGCGAGGTGCTGAGCACCGGCACCGGCGCCATTTTCGGCACCATCGAGGTCGAGCCACTCCGCATCGAAACGTCGGACGCGATGGCACCCGACGACACCGTCGAGGGGATGGTTCAGGAGTTGAGTCTCGACTACCTGCCCTCGATGGGTGTTGTTGAGTCGTTGCTTGAGCCGATCATGCTCGATGGGGTTCCCGCGAACCTCACCCGGCTCGACAGCGACACCGAGTTCACCGACCTTGAAGCGGTGATCACTGCGCGGGCGCCGGATGTCTACCAAAGCGCCAACGGCCCGGTGCAGTACTTTGTGGTCACGGTGGTGCTCCCCGACGAAGCCGGCGAGACCGTCGACGACGACCTGATCCTCGCTCAGCTGATCTCGAGCTGGACCTGGAACTAACCCGCAGCATCCCGTGCATCCCGGCCATACCGTGAGGCCGAGAGGCGAGAGGCCGAGGTGCTCGTTAGCCGAACGCCTCAACGATCGGACGGAACTTCATGCGGGTCTCGGCGAGCTCACGCTCCGGGTCGGAGTCGAGCACGATGCCGCAACCGGCATAGGCGGTGACATCGCCGGTAGGGCTGACCTGGGCGCAGCGCAGTGCGATGGCCCACTCACCGTCGCCATCGGCGCCGACCCAGCCGACCGGTCCGGCGTAGCGGCCGCGGTCGAACGGCTCGACCTCGCGAATCAGGGCAAGTGCCTTGTCGGTCGGCGTTCCCGCGACGGCGGCGGTCGGGTGCAGCGCCGCGATCAGGTCGAGCGAGTTCGACCCGTCGCTCAGCGTGCCCTCGACATCCGTCGCCAGATGCCACAGGTTCGGCAGCTTGAGGGTGAACGGAATCTCGCTCGTGGTGATGTGCGAGGTGTGCGGGCGCAGCGAGGCCAGCACACTCTGCACGGCGAACTCGTGCTCGTCGCCGTCTTTGGGGGAGGTGGCCAGCGCGAGGGCGGCGGCGGTGTCGGCGGCGGCATCGGTTCCGCGAGACATCGTTCCGGCCAGCACGCGGGCGTTGACCTCGCCGTGGTCGGCGCGAATCAGGGTTTCGGGACTTGAGCCGACGAGTCCGTCGACGGCGTAGGTCCAGCAGTCGGGGTAGCCGAGGGCCAGCTCCGAGATCGAGCGGCGCACATCGGATTCGGCAGGCAAACGCCCGACCAGATCACGTGCGACGACCACCTTGCTGAGGTCATGGGCGGCAATGCGACGAATGCCCTCTGACACGGCCTCGCGGTAGCCGGCGGGGGTGAGCGCGCCCGGCAACAGCGACAGCCGGTATTCCGGGCCGAGCGGATGCAGCTCCAACGGGATCTCCGGCGGCGTTTCGCCGGTCGCCCAGATGCGGGTGACCCAGCACTGGCCGTCTTCCCGACCGACGATCACCGATGGCACGATCAGCACACTCTTCTCGGCGGACGACGCGTCGAAGGCGAACGCACCGAAGGCGAGCAGGCCGGTTCCGGTGCGCGCCAACGGGTCGGTCACGGTCGCCGCGGCGACGACGTCGCGCCAGGCGACGGCTGCGTCGGTCATGCGCGTGGCCCCGGAGAACTCGAGCCGGAGTGCGGTACCGATGCCGGCCAACCCCTGGCCGCGGCGCATCCAGAGCAACGGCTCGTGCCGGTCTAAGAGAAGAATGAGTTGGCTGATGTCGGAGATGGGGGTGGTTTCAACCGTCAGGGCCTGCACATTCACCCGTTCAGCCTACGCCTCGGGTCGCTTTACCCTCGTTCTGCCAGTCGCGCCCCGCCCAATTAGACTGGGGGAGTGAACAGAGCAGACCTGGGCAAGCAACCGGCAGAAGTCGCCGCCATGTTCGATGAGGTCTCCACGAACTACGACCGCACGAACACAGTGCTCTCGATGGGCAACGCGGCGCTCTGGCGCATCTCGACGACGAAGGCTGTTGCGCCCCGCGCGGGTCAGCGAATTCTCGATATCGCAGCCGGAACCGGTACGGCGAGTGCGGCGCTGGCGAAGTCGGGTGCGCACATCGTGGCCGCCGATTTTTCCGAAGGCATGATTGCGGTTGGCCGCGCGCGTCACGCAGACAACCCGAACATCGAGTTCGTGCAGGCGGATGCGACGGCGCTGCCGTTCGAGGACGGCGAGTTCGACGCCGTCACGATTTCATTCGGCCTGCGCAACGTGGTCGAACCGAAAAAGGCGCTGGCCGAGTTCTACCGGGTGACCAAGCCCGGCGGACGCGTGGTCATTTGCGAGTTCTCGACACCGCCGCTGAAACCGATCCGCCTGGCCTACTTCGCCTACCTCGAGCACGTGATGCCGAAGATCGTGAAGCTTGCCTCGTCGAATGCCGTCGCCTACGACTACCTCGGCGAGTCCATTGAGGCTTGGCCGAACCAGCCCACGTTGAGTGCATGGTTGCGGGAAGCGGGTTACAGCAATGTGGCCTACCGCAATCTGACGCTCGGCATCGTGGCACTGCATCGCGGTGTCAAGCCGGTCGCCGCCCCGAGCACACCCGACCAGGCATCCTGAACCTTTTCAGTTCCAACCGTTAGGCAGACAGTGAAACCGAGCGCCCCCGTCGTCCGTCGCAGCTCCTCGGTGGCTTCGCAGTTGGGTCTGAGCGACCGCATCTTCTCGACCGCGGCCGACCGCGGCCTCGCCGCGGCCATCGACACCGGGCTCGACCAGGTCGAGGCGAGCCTTCTCGCCGAGGTCGTTTTCGCCGATGAGATTGCGAACGTCACCGGCCGCTACCTGCTGAATGCGGGTGGCAAGCGCGTGCGCCCGATGCTCGCCCTGCTCACCGCTCACCTCGGCAGTGGGTCGGTGCCCGAGGTCGTGACCGCCGCCGCCGCGATCGAGGTCACCCACCTGGCCTCGCTCTACCACGATGACGTGATGGACGACGCCGACAAGCGCCGCGGTGTGCCGAGCGCACAGACCGTGTGGGGTAACTCAGTCGCGATTCTTACCGGCGACCTGCTGTTCGCGCGAGCAAGTCAGCTGATGGCCCGTCTCGGGGAGCGCGCCATCCGTCTGCAGGCCGACACGTTCGAGCGTCTCGTGATGGGTCAGCTGCACGAGACCGTCGGCCCCCGCGCGGGCGAAGACCCGGTGCAGCACTACATTCAGGTGCTCTCCGACAAGACCGGCTCGCTGATCGCCGCCGCGGCGCAGGCCGGCATTGTGTTTTCGGATGCGCCCGACGAATTCGAGGGGCCCGTTGTCGAGTTCGGCGAGAAGATCGGCGTCGCCTTCCAGCTCATCGACGATGTGATCGACCTGTCGCCGCAACCGGAAGAGACCGGCAAGGTGCCCGGCACCGATTTGCGGGCCGGCGTCTCGACGCTGCCTCTGCTGCGCCTCCGGGAACGACAGGCCACGGATGCTTCGGCCGCCGAGTTGCTCGAGCGTCTCGAACGCGACGTGATGGCCCCGTCGACCACCGCACCCGGCGAGCCGACCCCGGTCGCCGACGCCGCCATCGCGGCGCTGCGCGACCACGATGTCACCCACCAGACCCTGGCGGAAGCGCACCAGTGGGCGCGGGAAGCCGTCGAGGCTCTCGAGCCGCTGCCCCGCGGTTCAGTCAAGAAGGCACTCACCAAGTTCGCCGAGACAATCGTCGAGCGTTCAAGCTGATCCCGGCAGGAACACGATGACTATTCTAGAAATCGACCAGGAGCTCGACCCGGTGGTCGACCCTGCAAGGAAGGTTCCCATGACCAAGTTGCGATTGGCCATTGTCGGAGCAGGCCCGGCCGGCATCTACGCCGCCGACATCCTGCTCAAGGCGGAACGAAACTTCGACGTCTCGATCGACCTGTTCGACCACCTGCCGGCCCCGTACGGCCTGGTGCGTTACGGCGTTGCGCCGGACCACCCCCGCATCAAGGGCATCATCAACGCGCTGCGCGACGTGCTCGACCGTGGCGACATCCGTCTCTTCGGCAATGTGCACTACGGCACCGACATCACGCTCGACGACCTCAAGCGGCACTACAACGCGGTGATCTTCGCCACCGGCGCGGTGCGCGACGCCGACCTGAACATCCCCGGCATCGAACTGGAGGGCTCCTACGGCGCCGCCGAGTTCGTCAGCTGGTTCGACGGGCACCCCGACTTTCCGCGCACCTGGCCGCTGGAGGCGAAAGAGGTGGCGGTCATCGGCAACGGCAACGTGGCACTGGATGTCGCGCGCATCCTGGCCAAGCACGCCGAGGACCTGCTGGTCACCGAGATCCCGGCCAATGTTTACGCGGGCCTCAAGGCATCCCCGGTCACCGATGTGCACATCTTCGGTCGCCGCGGCCCGACGTCGGTGAAGTTCACCCCACTCGAATTGCGCGAGCTCGGCGAGCTGCGCGATGTCGACATGATCGTCTATGACGAGGATTTCGAGTACGACGACGCGGCCCGTGCCGCGGTGTCGAGCAATAAGCAGGTCTTCGTGATGGACAAGGTGCTGAACCAGTGGCGCCAGCGCGAGACCGGCGAGGCCAGCCGTCGACTTCACCTGCACTTCTTCTCCAAGCCCCTCGAGATCGTCGATGACGGCAACGGCCACGTGGGCGCGATCCGGTTCGAGCGCACCGCGCCCGACGGCGAAGGGGGAGTCGTCGGAACCGGCGAGATTCGTGAGCTGCCGATCCAGGCCGTCTACCGGGCCGTCGGCTACTTCGGTTCGCCGCTGCTGGACATCCCCTTCGACAAGAAGCGGGGCGTCATCCCGAACCGCGAGGGCCAGGTGCTGCACAAGGGCGACCCGAGCTCTGGCTCGGTCGGAGCCAACGAGCAGATGTACGGCGTCTACGCGACCGGCTGGATCAAGCGCGGACCGGTCGGTCTGATCGGGCACACGAAGTCTGACGCGATGGAGACCGTGCGTCACCTGATCAACGATCTCGGCAATTGGTGGACCCCGGAATCTCCGTCTGAAGAGAGCGTGACGGCGATGCTCGACGAGCGCGGCATCGCGTACACGAACCTCGACGGCTGGCACAATCTCGACCAGCACGAGCTGGCGCTGGGCGAGGCAGAGGGCCGCACGCGCATCAAGGTCGTGCCGCGTGACGAAATGGTGAGTGTCTCCCGCAAGGAGTAGTTTTTGCAGGCGCCGAGCCGTGGCGAATCACCATTTTCGTTCGCGAAAACTCGTCATTCGAGACGGTTTGGCGACCGTGACGGGCACGCAAGATGTTCGGCTAGACGGATGCGATAGCCTCACGAGCATGCACACTCTGGCCGCTGAATGGGTTCCCGATGTTCTGGGCGATCGATTCGAACAGCTCACTCTCCCGCTGCGACCGGATGCCGAGGGCGAGGTCGTCGCCACCCTGGTGCGCCCGGTGTCACGCTTTCGCCTCGAACTCGTGCGCCCGGTCGCGGCCGGCGTCGACGTGCTCTACGTGCACGGCTGGTCCGACTACTTCTTCCAGACCGAGCTGGCCGAGTACTGGCAGGATGCCGGGGCGCGGTTTCATGCGCTCGACCTGCGCAAATACGGACGCAGCCTGCGCCCGGGCCAGACCCCCGGTTACATCACCGATCTGAATGACTACGACGAAGACATCGAGGCGGCGCTCAGCGCGATCGGGCACGGCCGGCACCACGAGCCGAAACGGCCGCTGATCATGATGGGTCATTCAACCGGCGGCCTGGTCTTCAGCCTCTGGGTTGCGCGCAATCCCGGTCGTGTCGCCGCTCTGGTGCTCAACAGCCCGTGGCTGGAGTTTCAAGCAACAGGCATCGGCCGGGCGGCCATCCAGCCGATCGTCGAGATTCAGGCCAAGGTCGACCCGAGGGCACCGCTGCCCCAAGTGGATCTCGGCTTCTACACGCGCTCGGTGTCGGCCACGATGGATGGCGCCTGGGACTACAACTTCGACTGGCGGCCCCCGCGCGGCTTCACCGCCCATCCCGGCTGGCTACGCGCGATCCTTGCGGGACATGCGCGTGTCGCATCCGGCCTGTCGATCGCCGCTCCGGTGTTCACGATGATCTCGGCTCGCTCGATGCTCATTCCCAAGTGGACGCCCGAGATGATGAGCACGGATGTCGTGCTGCGGGTCGACGACATCGCGGTGCGGTCGACGCGGCTCGGCTCCCTCGTCACCATCGCCCGGATCGAGGGCGCACTGCACGACGTGTTCCTCTCGACACCGGTGGTGCGCGAAGAGGCCTATCGGCAGCTGACGCGCTGGCTGCGCAGTTACCTGCGCAACGACGCCTAGCGCCGGGAGTTACGCCCCGAGCAGCCGTTCGGTCGAGCCGATCACGTGCACGCGCATCGCCTCGGCCGCGGCCGGGCCGTCGCCGGCAACGATGGCGTCGAAGATGGCACTGTGCTCCGGTGCCGCGTGGAGCGCCCCGGTTCGTCCGAGTTTGGAGAAGAGCCGGTAGCGCTGGATCTGACCGCCGAGCGCCGTGTAGGCCATTTCCAGGAACCGGTTGCCCGACTGCGCGGCGATGGCCATGTGAAACCGGTCGTCTGAGCGCCAGTACAGGTCGAAACCCTCGGCTTCGACGTCGGCGACGGCTGCGGACTGGTGAAAATCCTCGACCGTCTTGCGCAGCTCTGCGATGAACTCGTCGGTCTTGCGCAGTGCCGCCTGCTCCGCCAGCGTCGGTTCCAGAACCAGACGTGCTTCCATCAGCTGCTGCACCTCGACTCGCGTCATCATGGGCGCGACGCGGTATCCGCGGAGCGCTTCACGCTCAACCAGCCCGGTGTGCTCGAGCCGGGCCAGCGCCTCACGCAGAGGGGTCTGGCTCACGTCAAGCTCGCGCGAGAGCGCGCCAATGTTCAGTACTTCGCCCGCCCCACGATCGCCCGACATGAACTGCTGAAGCAGAACGTCGTACATCTGATCGGCAATAGGCCTTTTCGTCTCTGTGTGCTCGATCATCCCCTCAGCTTAGGCTCAAGCCGGCTCCGGCCAGTTGATACGACGCGCGCGCCGCGGTCGCGTCGGGATGAGCGGCACCGACACGTTGTGAGCCCGACGCCGAACTGGGACGGGAGGTGTCGAAGTGAATGAGAACGGCTATACTATAGCGACAGGAACTAGTGGAGGCGATGATGCACAAGAGCACGTCGATGGCGGTGACGCCGTCATGAACTCGTACACGGCCCACCCCCTCGTGGAGGGATTCCCCGGAAAGTCCTCGTCGCACGGTGCATTCGGCTGGAGCAGCTTGTGGCTGCTCGATGACGGTGAGCGACGGGTTCTCGTCGATGCCGGCCAGCCGGCATACATCCCACTGATTCACGACGGCCTCGCCCGACTGGGCCTGACCACCGACGACGTGACCGACGTGCTGCTCACTCACATGCACTGGGATCATGTGGCGAACTTCACCATGTTCGCCAACGCGACGACGTGGGTGGGGGAGAAAGAGCTCGCCTGGGCGGCCGAACAGCCGGCCGGCACGAAGTTCATCCCCGATCTACACGTGCAGGAGCTTCTTCGGCGCACCGACGGTGTCGAGCGGATGTCCGCCGGACAGGAGATCCTGCCCGGGATCCACACGATCGCGAGTCCGGGGCACACGCCCCATCACCTCGCTTTCTTCGCGGAGAACAGCGCTGACCGCATGGTCTTCGCCGGTGATTCGGTGAAGAACATCTACGAACTTGCCACCCTCCGTGTCGACTCGAGCATGGATGACACCGAAAGCGTGTCGACGATCGACCGCCTGCGCTCGCTCCTCACTGACACCTCGGGCATCTTGGTGCCCGGCCATGACGTCGGACTGACGCTCGTCGACGGCGAAGTGCAGCGAGTGCGCCCGCAGCACGCGGCCATCGGCTACTTCGCCGACGCGACCGGTGGCGAGCAGGACCGCAGCATTGGCTGAGGCCACTGCCAACGAAAGGACGATGATGACGACAGTGCTCTACACCGGTGGGACCGGCCGAATGGGCCGGGTGATCCGGGAGGGTCTCGCGGGTCGCTACGACCGCGTCGTGCTCTACGCACGAAGTGCACCCGATGAGCCTCTGCTTCCCGGCGAAGAGATCGTCGTGGGCGACCTGGCCGATCTGGACCGTCTCGCCGAGGCCGCGGCGGGCGTCGACGTCATCGTGCATCTCGGCGGTGTCGCCGACGAGGCATCGTACGAGGAAATCCGCAGCGCAAACATCGACGGGACCTATCACGTCTACGAGGCGGCACGTCGCGCCGGGGTGCGTCGCGTCATCTATGCCAGCTCGAACCACATCGTCGGGTTCCACCCGGCCAGCGAGATTCTGGACGAGACCGCACCGCTGCGTCCTGACACCTTTTACGGCGTCTCCAAGGCGTTCGGCGAGGCGATGGCCAGCCTGTACCACGACAAGTGGGGAATCGAGTCGGTGCTCCTGCGCATCGGCACCTTCCGTCCCGCGCCAGAGGACCAGCGCCAGCTCGGGCTCTGGCTGAGCTGGCCCGACGGCGTCGAGCTGTTGCGCTGTTCGATCGAAAGCGGCCCGGTGGGCTGCCAGGTCGTCTACGGCTGCTCGGCGAACACCGATCGCTGGTGGAACGCCGACGCCGGCTGGGCCGCGATCGGCTTCGTTCCGAAAGACAACGCGGCCAACTATGCCGACGGCGTCGACCTCACCGCCCCTGCGCCGCGCTACCACGGCGGGGCATTCACCGCTTCTGAGTACAAGGGAGGAATCTGGTGACCGACACCACTGATTTCACAGATGTTCTGATCACCACCGCCTTTCTCCAGCCGTGGGATGACGTCGACCGGATGCTGCGTGCCGCGGGTCTGAGCACCCGCCACGAACCGAACCTCGCCGCGTTGCCCGCGGCCGAACGGGCACGGCTGCTGTCTGAGTCGCGAGCGATCATCGCCGGGACCATGCCTCTCACCGCTGACGACCTGGCCCTGGCCGAGCGCCTCGAGATTATCGTGCGCACCGGCGTCGGCTACGACAGCGTCGACGTCGCTGCGGCGACCGAACGCGGCATCCCCGTCTGCATCACCGCCGGCGCCAACCGGCAGGCCGTCGCCGAGCATGTGTTCGCGCTGATGTTGGCGGTGGCCCGTCGTGTGCCGGAGAACATCCGAAACCTGGCGGATGGCACGTGGCAGCAGCTGACCGGCCGCGAGCTGCGCGGGGCGACCCTCGGCATCCTCGGCCTCGGCTCGATCGGCAAGGCCGTCGCCGGCATTGCCGCCGGATTCGGCATGGACGTTATCGCCTACGACCCCTACTTCGACGAAGAGTTCGCGACAGCGCACGGGATCCGGCGGGCCGAGCTCGACGAGGTTCTGGCACAGGCCGACTTCGTGACGCTGCACCTGTTCCTCGATGAGTCCACGCTCAATCTGATCAACGCCGATCGCCTGCGCACAATGAAGTCCGACGCGATTCTGGTCAACACCGCGCGCGGCGGCATCGTCGACGAAGATGCCCTCGTCGACGCGGTGCGCGATGGCGTGATCGGCGGAGCCGCACTGGATGTGTTCGCCACGGAGCCGCTGCCCCAGGACAGCCTGTTGCTGCACACGCCCGGAATCCTTGCGACCACACACGTCGCCGGCGCCACGCGGGAGGCCCGTGGCGAGTCGGGCCGGATGGCCGCGGCCAACGTCATCGGGGTGCTCGGCGGCGCGGGCGCTCCCCAGTTCGTTGTGAACCCCGGCTACGAGGGAGTGCTCGCATGATCGTCGAGACGGCGTCGGGATCGGTGCGGCTCGCGGCGAATCTCAAGTGGATGTACACGGAGGTTCCCTTCGAGCAGCGCTTCGACGCGGCTGCCGCATCGGGGTTCACCGGAGTGGAATTCGCTTCGCCCTACGACCTTCCCGCCGAGCAGATTCGCCGGATGCTGGACCAGGCCGGGCTTGAGCAGGCACTGATCAACACACCGGCGGGTCCCGCCGGTTCGGCGACTGTCATGGGCGCGGCCTACGTGCCGGGCGCGCGTGACGAGTTCCGTGCCGGCGTGCACTCCGCACTGGAGTACGCGACGGTTCTCGGCGCCCCGGTGATCCACGTGATGGCCGGGTTGCGGCCCGCCGACGCCGACGCCGACCTCGCCTTTGCGACCTACGTCACGAACATCGGCTGGGCAGCGGAGCAGGCGCGCGGCGCAGGGATTCGCATCGTGCTCGAAGCGATCAACAAGCGCGACCAGCCGAACTACGGACTGCGGGCGATGGAGACGGCCGCCGCAGTCGCGGAGGCCGTCGATCCCACCACGGTCGGGGTGCTCTTCGACGTCTACCACGCCCAGGTCGACCGGGGGAATGTGATCGAGCGCTTCGAGCGTCTCCTCCCGCTCGTCGGGCACATCCAGATCGCCGACAATCCCGGTCGCGGCGAACCCGGTACGGGGGAGATCGCGTACGACCGGGTGCTCGCGCGGATCGCGGCCAGCGACTACTCGGGCTGGATCGGATGCGAGTACGCACCGGTTGCCGGCACCGACGAAGGTCTGGGCTGGACCGAGAGGATCACGAAATGAGCAACGCCAGAATCGCCCTCATCAGCGCCACGCCGTTGGCGATCGGACCGGCCGCGGCGGCAATCAGCGCCGCGTTCCCGAACGGCACTGTCTGGAACCTGCTCGACGATCGCCTGCTCGCCGACGCCCAGCTCGAGGGCGGAATCACCGAGACCCTCGCCGCGCGCATGGATCAACTGATCGATTTCGCGCTCGCCGGAGGTGCCGACGGCGTGCTGCTGACCTGCTCGCAGTACGGCGCACGCGCCGATGTTCGTGACGCCGACGCCGACGGGGTGGCCGTGCTGTCTGCGGATGGACCGCTCTTCGCCGAGACCGTGGCGCATCGCCCCTCCCGCGTTCTGCTCGTCGCCTCCCTGGAATCCGCCGCGACGGACAGCTCCGAGCGACTCTCCGCCGCCTTCGCCGCGTCGGGCGTCGCGACCGCGATTCGCCCGCTCGTCGTTCCGGCCGCGGCAAAGCCATTGGCGGAGGCCCAACTCACCGAGGCCCTCGCGGAAGCGGTGGCCGGGGTCGATGCCGACTACGACGTCATCGTGCTCGCCCAGTTCTCGCTGGCACCCGCCGCGGGCGCCCTGGCCGCTCGGTTCGGCGTGCCCGTGCTCGACGGGCCACGTGCCGCCGCGCTGCGGCTGGCCGCCGACATCGACGGGCGCACACGATGATCGGAGTCATCGCCGACGACGTGACAGGGGCAACCGATGTCGCAGCGGCCCTGAGTCGCTCGGGACTTCGCACCCTGCTCTCGCTGACCGCCGATATCGGCGACCAGGCAACCGACACCGCCGCAGACGTCGACGCGATCGTGATCGGGCTGAAGACCCGGTCGATCGCGGTACCGGATGCGGTCGCCGAAAGTCTCGCAGCCCTCGCGGCGCTGCAGCGGCTCGGTGCCGATCGGTTCTACCTCAAGTACTGCTCGACGTTCGACTCGACCGCGGAGGGCAACATCGGACCGGTGACCGAGGCGCTTGCGGCCCAGCTCGGCGTGGGCATTGTCGTGACAACGCCCGCAGCGCCGGTGCACGGGCGCACGGTCTACCGTGGCCACCTGTTCGTTGGCGACGCCCTGCTGCACGAGACCCATATGCGCGAGCACCCGGTCACGCCCATGCGCGACTCCTCGGTGCCGCGACTCCTCGCCCCGCAGGTTAATGGAACGGTGGGAAGTCTGCCGCTCGAGATCGTGCGTGACGGAGCGGATGCGATCCGCGACGCGATCGCCGCCGCCGAGACATCCGGCAACACCCATCTCGTCGCCGATTCGGTCACCGAAACCGACCTGGCCTCGGTTGCCGAGGCCCTCGACGACGCCCCCCTCGTGGCGGGCTCTGCCGGACTCATCGAGGCGATCGCACGTCGTCGCCGAGCTCCTGACCGAGTGATGACTGGTCCACCGGCCGGGCGCACGGCGATCCTCGCCGGAAGCTGTTCGCGCCGCACGCTCGAGCAGATCAACCGGTTCCGCGAGAGCGGGGGAGCCGCCTACCAGCTTGTCGCCGAGCCGGGCGAGACCGCCGACGACCTGGCCGAACGCTCACTCGCGTGGTGGGACGACCTGACAGACGACGCGTCGGCGCTGATCTACTCCTCGAGTCCCGCCGAGGAGCGAGATGCACGTATCCCGGATGCCGGTGCGCTGTACGAGCGGGCGGCCGGGCTGATCGCGACGCAGCTCGCGGAACGTGGCCTGCGCCGGATGCTCATCGCCGGCGGCGAGACCTCCGGCGAGGTGGTCAAGGCGCTCGGCACACGAACCGCGGTGGTGGGCGAAGAGGCAGCGGTCGGCGCGCCCTGGATCCATGACGCCCGCCGTGATCTTCATCTTGTCTTGAAGTCGGGCAATTTCGGCGAACCTGATTTGTTCGTCGACGTGGCACGAAGTGGGGAGTCGCGGTGACCATCGAAAGCGCGGGAGCGCAGATCGAGCGCGTCGCGCACTCCATCCACCGACGCGGACTCACCCATGGTCGCACCGGAAACCTCGCGATCCGCGACGGCGAGCGCATCCTGGTGACACCGACGGGCGTGAACCTCGGCGAGATCGAGGCCGGCACGCTGTCCGTGCTCGACGCCTCCGGACGTCACGTGAGCGGTCCGAAGCCGACGAAGGAAGCATTTCTGCACGTGGCGATGCTGCGCACCCGTCCCGAGCTGAACGCCGTCGTGCACACCCACTCCCTCTACTCTGCGGCGCTGTCCTGCCTCGACGGGCTTGATCCGGAGTGTCCGCTCCCGCCCCTGACGGCGTACTACGGCATGCGGGTCGGCACGCTGCGACTGCTGCCGTATTTCGCGCCGGGCGATCCCGCCGCCACCGCCGCGGTCGAGGAAGCCGCTCGCCGGGGTCATGCGTTGCTTCTTCGCAACCACGGGCCCGTCGTGGCCGGGGTGGATCTCGACTCGGCGCTCGACGCACTCGAAGAGCTCGAGCACACCGCACAGGTGTTCTTCGTCACTCGGGGGCATCCCACTGCTCCGCTCACGAAGGAGAGGCTGGCCGCGCTGACCACTCCCACCACTGTCGAAAGGACACCTCTCGCATGATCACTCTGTACAGCGGACTCGTCGTCAAACAACCGCTTCAGGAATCACTCATTCCCGCCTTCGAGGCCGCGACCGGCATCCGGGTCGAGGCGACTTTCGAGCCGACGTCCGTACTGTTGGAGCGCATCGAAGCCGGTGCTCGTCCTGACCTGGTTCTGGGGGTCGCGGCGTCGGTGCGCGACCTGGCGGAGCAGGGAATCCTCGACGGTGACACGGTGACCGAGATCGCCGTCTCGGCGGTCGGATTCGCTCGTCTCCCGGAGACAGCGGGGCCGGCCGATCCTTCCGCGCGGGCGTTTTTGGATTACCTGGTCGGCGCCCAGGCGGTTGCCTACTCGTTGTCGGGCGCGAGCGGTCTTCACTTCATCGAGGTGATGCGACAGCACGGCCTGCTTGACCGCATCGACGAGCGCGCGATCCGGTATCCCGCGGGGCTGACGGCGGAAGCGGTCATCGACGGGCGAGCGGATATCTCAATTCAGCAGGTCAGCGAGCTGCGTTCGGTGGCCGGCCCGCACCTCGTCGAGCCGATCCCGCACGAACTGCAGGCGTACGCGCGGTTCGCGATCGGGGTGAGGGCCGGTGCTCCGGAGGCGGCCCGGACGTTTGCTTCAAGTCTGACGGGGGAACGCGCGAGCACGGCGTTCGCCGCAGTGGGGTTGAGCGCACCATGACCGTCCCGGCACCGTCACGATCAACCGTGGCGGACGCCGGGCACAGACCAAGGCCCGCACCGGGCCGAAAGAAGTAGAAACCGCGCATCAGCACGACGCGCGGTGAGAGAACAAAGGGAATGTGATGAAGAGAAAAGTTGTAGTTGACACCGACACCGGTGTGGACGACGCGCTGGCGCTGATGCTGTTGGCGGCCGACCCGGACGTCGAAATCCTGGCCGTGCTGAGCGTATTCGGCAATTGCCACGGCGATCGCGCGGCCGACAACGCGCGCTTCGTGCTCGACACGTGCGGGCGCCAGGACGTCCCGGTCTACCGGGGATGCGATGTGCCCTTGAAGCAGGAGCTGAAACTGTCGTCGGGCGTGCACGGCGACGACGGGTTCGGCAACACCGGCTTCCGCCCCGCCACCTCGGTGCCGAAAGAACCGAACGGCATCCCGATTCTGCTCGACCTTGTCAACAAGCACGAAGGGGAGATCGACTACCTCGCCCTCGGACCGCAGACCAACCTGGCCACGGCCCTGCGCACCGATCCGCTGCTGCTTGAACGTCTGGCCAGCACGACGATCGTCGGAACCCTCGGGCCGGCGCTCTACCAGGACACCGAGCCGTGGGCTGACCGCCGATTCCGCGTTTCCCGAGACCCCAACGTCTCCTTCGACATCGACGCCGCGCAAGAGGTGGCGAGTCGTCCGGGCAACGTGACCTGGTGCGGACCGTACGTGACGCGCCAGGCGATGGTGCCGGAGGACTTCTTCATTGAGATCGCCAGGTCGACCGGCTACGCGCCGGCCAAGCTGATCACCGATATCAGCCGCGACTACGCCAGCTTCTATTCGCGGTCGTACGGTCGCTCGGAGGATGCCCGCATCATGGGGATCAACGACAGCCTCGCCGTGGCGACACTGCTCCGCCCCGATCTGGTCGCGGGCGCCGTTCAGCGACCGCTGCAGACGTTCGAAGATCCCGAGACGGGCGATCGTTTCCTCGCCGGCGTGCACCCGGTGAAGGGGGAGACCCGGCCGCTTCACCGCGTCATTTTCGACATGGACTTCGACGGCGTGCTGGACATGATCGACGGAGTCTTGCGCCGCCCACTTCCCTGGAATTGAGCGGAGGGGCCCGGTTTCCGGGCCCCCGCCTCCGGCGCTCTCGGCGCCACATGAACGCTCTTCATTCCACGAATACTGACGATTCGTGTGAAGCTTTAGCCCATCAAAATGCATATACTATAGCGAGGATCTCACCGCGAGCCCGCGAAGATCCACGAGCAAAGGAGCTCTCTCCCATGTCACAACTTCAAGACCCCGTGCTCACCACACGTGCCGAGGCCTCGCCCGCACTGAAGAAGAGCCAAGCGAAAATGCTCTTCGCGCTCAGCGCCGGCCACGCGCTGGAGTGGTACGACTGGGCGATGTTCGGGCTCCTGTCCGTGTACCTCGGCCAGGCGTTCTTCCCTGCGGACAGCGTTGTCGCGGCGACGCTGAACTCGCTCGCCGTGTTCGCCGTCGGCTTCGTCGTGCGACCGGTCGGTGGGGTCTTGCTTGGCCTCGTCGCCGACCGGGTGGGCCGCAAGCCCGTCATGATCGGCGCGGTCGGAGCCACGGCGGGCGCGAGCCTGATCATCGGCCTGACGCCGACCCACGAGACACTCGGCATCTGGGCGGGAGTGATCGTGCTGCTCTGCCGCATTCTGCAGGGCTTCTCGACCGGCATCGAGGGCTCGCTCGGGGCGGCATACGGCGTCGAGCTGGTTCCGGATCGCCCCGGATACGTCGCCGGATTCATGGCAACCTTCAACAATCTCGGCAACATGCTGGCCCCGCTCACCGCGCTCGTCACAAGTTCGCTGCTCGGGCCGGTGGGCATGGCGGAGTGGGGATTCCGCGTTCCCTTCATTCTCGGTGGGCTCCTTGGCTTCGTCGTGCTGTGGCTGCGCCGCACGCTTCCTGAGACCCTCGAAACCGCCTCTGTCGCGACGCCGAATGTCGTTCGCACCTCGACGGTCGACGTCTGGCGCGGCGTGCGGCGCTACTGGCTCAGCGTTCTCGCCGTGGTGTTCATCGTCGGTGCGGTGCAGGCGTACAACTACACCTGGCTCTCGGGATTGCCGTCGATGGCGACGGGCTCCTACGGGGAAGATCCGACCGGTGTTTTCGCCGTGTCGACCACGCTCGGGGCCATCCTCACCGTCGGCGCCCTGGTTCTCAGCCGGGTACTCGACAAGTGGAACCTGTCGCGGGCGTTCGTAATCGGACGCATCCTGGCGATTCCGACGATCTTCCTCGTGCTCCTTTACACGGGCGACGGTGTCGGCCAGCTCGCGAGCGTGATGCTGGGTGGTTCGCTCGTGCTGCTGCTCAACCTCACCATTTTCAGCACTGTCGCCAACCTGATGATCCCGCAGCAGTTCCGCGGCACAGCGGTCGGACTCGGCTACGGGATCGGCGTCGCTCTGTTCGGCGGCACCGCATCGTTCCTGTTCGTCTACCTGCGCAGCATCGATATGGGCAACATCTTCCCGTTCTACGTGGCCACGCTGTGTGCGATCAGCCTCGTGCTCTACCTCGTCGCAAAGCGTCGCAACGGAGTCTTCGCAGGCAAGTAACCGGCTCACCGTTTGCACCACAAGGAGCCCCTCCTTCCCTTGAATCACAGGGAAAGGAGGGGCTCCTTTTTCGCTCTCGCGCGGGTGTCAGCGCGACGAGCGCCGCGAGGTCGTTCGTTCAGCAGGTTCAGCCTCGCTCACCGCGCGCTCATCGGCGAGTGTGCGCTGCCGCGCCGACTCGATGTGGGACCGCATGAGCTCGGCAGCGGCGGCCTCATCGCCGCCACGGATCGCCTCGTAGATTGCTCGGTGCTCCTGTGCAGCCTCCAACGCGTGCGTTCGGCCGGCCTTTCCGCTCAGCCGGAACCGCTGGAGTTGGCTGCCCAGCGCGGCGAACGCCTGGTGCACGAATGGGTTGCCGGTCGCGTCGCTGATCAGCGTGTGGAATGCCTCGTCGGCGAGCCAGCTCTCTTTGAGCGCTTCAGGGTCGGTCACCTCGCCGGAGCGCTCCATCGAATCGATCGTGTCGACGAGCTGCTCCAGAAGCGCAGGACTGGAATGGGCCGCAGCTTCTGCGGCGAACGCCGGCTCGAACAGCAAACGCGCATCCATCAATTGCACGATCTCGGTGGGCGACAGCAGGGGAGCGACTTCGTAGCCGCGCAGGGGATGCCGTCGTACGAAGCCCGTCGGTTCGAGGCGGGCGAGGGCTTCTCTGATCGGTGTCGCCGAGAGGTTCATCTCGCGCGAGAGGGCATTGATGTTCAGCCAGTCGCCCGGCGGGCGTCGACCGCTGATGACCTCGAGGAGGAGCTCCTCATAGGCACGGTCGGCGAGGGGCACCCGGGTGGAACGCCGCCTCGATGGTGGGACGTGGTTCTCAGTCACTCGGACTCCTTCAAATCATGGGCGGCGCCGTCGCGCTCATGCTGCCTGGCCCAGTCGTCCGCGTTGCGATACAGGATGAAACTATCGCTTCGGTGAGGACCGTGTTTGCAGAATTGCCGAGATCGCCGGAAACGGCCGGCGTCGTCAGGCACGACGGAGGGCCCGCGCCACACGGCGCGGGCCCTCACAATTTCAGAAGCTAGGCAGCCTTCTGCTCCTTGCCCGAGCGCCACAGGCTCACGAACTCGCGAGCCAGTTCGCCGCTGGCGGGCAGGTCCATGTTGCGGTCGGGCTTCGATCCGTAGCCGAACACGGCGCCGTCGGCGACCTCGGCGTACGTAGCAGCGTGTGCCGCGGTCATGCCGGAGCCCAGGATGACCGGGGCGTCGGGGATGGCATCCTTCACCTGACGCAGGCGATCGAGGCTCGGCGGCATGCTCGTGTCGTCGCCGGCGAGGATGATGGCGTCTGCCCCACCGCGGTGCAGCATGTCCGCGGCGATGACGCCGACCGGACGGTCGACGAGCGGGCGGGCGTGCTTGGTGAGGAGGTCAGCCAGGGTGAGGATGTGCTCGCCGCCGATGCTCTTCTTGTAGCGGGCGACGAGGTGCGCCTCGCTGTTGATGATTCCCTGGTCGGTCACCGAGGCATCCGTGAGGATGTTGAGGCGGATGAACTGGGCGTCCACTGCAGCGGCGATGCCGAGCGAGGCCTTCCAGGAGTTGCGGAGGATGTTGATGCCGAGGGGGAGATTCGTCTGGCGTGCGACCTCGTGGGCGACGACGGCCGCAGCGGCGACCGTTTCCGGCTCAATGGTGACGGGGTAGAAAGGGTAGTCATGGAAGTTCTCGACGAGGAGGGCGTCAACGCCACCCTCCTGCAGGGTTACCGCGTCCTGCACTGCACGGTCGATGACGTCGTTGAGGTTGCCCGAGTATCCGGGGGCGCCCGGCAGCGCGTACATGTGGACCATGCCGATGACGGGGGCTTTTCCGGCGAACACGCTGTTGAAGCGCTGGAGGTAAGGGTTGCTCATGGGGATTTCTCCTCGAATTGTTAGTTGGAGCATCGCGCGGCCGTCGTTGACCGCAAACATCTGCTTTGACGTTCTGTCGTGCCCTGAATCGGATACATCAGGCTTCGCCGCTGGGTCGGTTTGGACGAGTGAAACTCGGAACCAATCCGGCGACACTTCAAATAATATTCGATTCTGACACTGTGTCAAGGTCGCGATGGAATCGCGGAAATGGCACCGCCGTCACGCGACAGCCACGGGGAATCCACGCCCTGTTCAGATTGCGAGCTCCCTTTCTTCACCTCAGCGTTCGATGGTGGGACCAGGAGCGCTGAACCTCGGCTATGAACGAGCTGGGAATCACCCTGGAATAGGGGGGAGCGCGACTCTGCCGTCGTCAGCCTTTGGAGCCGCCATGCCTGCCCAGCCCCGCATCGCATTCTCGTCGTTTCCCTCATCGAGCGATCTGCAATATGGCGTCTGGGAGCGCGTGAATTCCCGCATCCTCGGCGATTCATCGACCAAACGGGTGGCGTCGAGCTCGACCGGTGTGACCCGCCACGCGTTGACCGCTCCCGCGCTCGCCACATCGGTGCTCGTCAAGCCGGTGCTGGCCAAACCGGTGCTGAGCGACCGGCTGCCGGGTGCTGCTCCGCGCGGTGTCTGGCAATTGCTCGCGGCAAACAACCGAGAACTCGGTCGAAGCGCGCGTGCCTACCCCAGCTTTCGGGAGGCGCTCAGTCACGTTGCCGAGATACGCGAGGCGGCCGCCCAGCTGGCCCTCCGCGTTGATCGGCATCAACACCTGGGTACCTGGTTTTGGATCGCAGAGTACGGAGACGAACCAGTGATCACCTCGGCACGGTTCTTCGGTTCCGCAGCCGAAGCGGCGAAAACCGCGACGGGGGCAGTGCTGGCCATTGCGATCGCGGCGGTCGATGAGCTGCCGCGATCCCGGCCGGCGCGTCGTTGTCAGGGAGACCCGGCCAGGGAGAACAGTGACACAGCGCCCTGGTAGCGCGGGCGACGATGGGAACGCCGAGGGGGAGGGAAACTCGCTGATCTCTTCTCGCTTCGTGCTTGGTGAACTGCTCGGCAGCGGCGGATCGGCGTCGGTTTTCGAAGCGACGGATGTGGCGACGGGAGCCGGTATCGCCCTCAAAGTTCTGCACCCGCGACTGTCAGAGAGCGAGGCGACGCGCGAGTCATTCTTCCGGCAGGCGCGGGCTGCCTCGGCGATCCGGCACTCGAATGTTGCCGGCGTCGTAGCCCTCGGCACCGACCGGACCCAGTCGCCGCCGGTCGCCTGGATCGCGTTTGAACGTGCGGCGGGAGTGAGCCTGGCGGAGCTCGTTGACGAACGGGGGCCGCTCGAGATCGCAAACGTTGTGGCGGTAGCGGAGGGGATGCTGCGCGGAATCGCCGCCGCACACGCCGTCGGCGTCATCCACCGCGATCTGTCGCCGGGAAACGTCATGGTTCCGCGGGAGTCGTCGATCGCACCGGGGGCGGTGCGAGTGATCGACTTCGGTCTGGCGGATGCCGCGGGTCGACCGGTGATCGGCGTGGATGTCGTGCGGACGGTCGCGCCGCCGGGCACCGATCTGACCGGCGCCGGATCGCCCATCCCGGCCGAGCCCGGGGTGCTCGGCACCGTTCACTTTCTCTCGCCGGAGCAGGCGAGTGGCGAGGCCGTCGACGAGCGGGCCGACCTCTATCAGCTCTCCGCGGTTCTCTTTTTCGCCCTGACCGGGCAGCCCCCCTATCCGCGGGGCTCGGCCGAAGAGACGATCAACGCTCATCTGAATGCCCCGCCACCCGTGCCCTCCTCGCTGCGTTCTGGCGTGCCCCGGGAACTGGACCGCCTCGTGGTCAAGGGCATGCTCAAGGCGCGGCAGAGCCGATTCGCTTCCGCCGAGGAGATGCTGACGGCGGTGCTGAGCGTGCCGGCGCAGCTGCCGCCGGCGTCCGGGCCGTTCCGCTCCCCGCAGCCCGCGCCCGGGCTGGCGAAAACGGATGACACCCCGCCGCGCGCCCGGACCGTCTCACCGACGCGGATCCTGCCGAACCCGTCAACAGCAGCGACCCAGGTTCTGCGCGCTCAGAACTCCGCGCGAGGCCACACGAGAACCCCCGGCGGCTCGGGAGACCGCCCGCGGATGCGCCCGCGTGCGGGCTGGCTGGTGGGAATCAGCGGCGCGCTCCTCGTCGTTGTCGTCGGAGGATTCATCGCCGCGTCGGGAAGCACTCGTGCCCCCGCAGCGATTGCCACGCCGTCGAGCCAGCCGAGCGAAGCGGCCGCCGTTCCCAGCGCGGCTCCCGAGCCGGCGACCGTCGACGAGGTGGCGGTGCCGGCGGTGATGCGGCTTGCACTCGCTGACGCACGATCGGCCCTCGCCGAGGCCGGCCTCAGCGTCGGCACGGTCGGCGTCCAGGATTCCGCCGAGCCAGAGGGAACGGTCATCGGATCAAGCCGAGCGGCGGGGGAGTGGGCCGAGGCAGGGTGGAGCGTCGACCTCGTCGTGGCGTCGGGGTGGAACGCGGTGCCGGCGGTGGTCGGCCACACCGAGTCTGACGCGTCAGCGGCACTGGGCGCTGCAGGATTCACAGTGACCGTCGCCGCAGCGGGAAGCACGGCGGGGAACCCCGGCAACGGGAGAACCGGTTCAGAAAAGGTGCTCTCGGCAGAGCCTGCCGGAGGAACGCGGGTTCAGCTGGGCCGAAGCATCCTGATCGCCGTCGCGGACGCGGCCATCGCCCCCTCCGCGCCCGAACCCAGCGCGACGCCCACTCCAACGCCGACAGCGGCGCCGACAGCGGCGCCGCCCGTATCGCCACCCACTGCGAGGCCCAGCCCGTGAGCAGCAGAAATATCTTCGTTTCAACAGGTATCGTCCACGTCTTCTTCATCGCCCCGAACCCAACGGTTCACCTCGGCCATCGATCGTGTGATGTCGGGTTGTGGCCATGCCGCTCGGCGCCGAAATTTCAGCGCCGAGTTCCGATCCGACAGAAGGGTCACTGGTGGATGTTGGTGGTGTCGAGATGAGCGTCACCGCGTCGGCGACCCCGCCGACCACAGCGCCCGAGGCAGAAGCGAGTACGCGCCGCACGCTGCGTTCCCGGCCGACGGGTTCTGACGCGCTTTTTCGAACGTTCGCGTTCTCGGCCGGCATCACGACCGTTGCGATCATGCTCGCCGTCGGGCTCTTTCTCACTCTGCGTGCGGCCAATGCCCTCGGTGTCGCGGGCTTCTCGTTTCTCACCGAGCAGTCGTGGTCACCGGAGTCGGGGGTCTTTGGCATCGCAGCCGTGCTCTTCGGCACCGTCACCATAGCCGCCGTCGCGCTCTGCGTCTCGTTTCCGCTGGCATTCGGCACCGCGCTGCTGATCTCCGAGATCGTGCCACCCAAGCTGAAATCCGCGCTGACCACGATGGTCGACTTGATGGCTGCGGTGCCGAGCGTGGTCTTCGGTCTCTGGGGCGTCTTCTTCTTGCAGGGAAACATCATCCCGGTCGCGCAATGGATCTCGACCTACTTCGGCTGGATCCCGATTCTGCGTGTCGACGGCACGGAACCCGGCAGCCTGCCCGATGCGAGCGCATTCACCTCGTCGGCGTTCATCGCCGGTGTCGTCGTGGCGCTGATGGTGGTGCCGACGCAGACATCCGTCATGCGCGAGGCCTTCTCGCAGGCGCCACAGGGTGAACGCGAGGGTGCGTACGCCCTCGGCTCGACGCGGTGGGGGATGATCCGTTCAGTTGTGCTGCCGTTCGGTCGCGGCGGCATCATCGGCGGCACCATGCTCGGCCTCGGCCGGGCACTCGGCGAGACGATCGCCGTGTACATGATCATTTCGCCGATCTTCACCATCAACTGGCATCTTCTGAAGACCGGCACCAACTCGGTGTCTTCCCTGATCGCCTTGCGTTACGGCGAGGCCAGCGAGTTCGGTCTCTCGGCGCTGATGGCGGCCGGACTCGTTCTGTTTCTGATGACGCTCATCGTGAACTTCACGGCCTCCTCCATCGTCGCCCGATCGCGTTCCGGCGCAGAGAGCGACGGCTGATGTCCCGCGATCTCCTGGTCGAACCACTCACCGACCGCCCCTCTGATCTCACCGCGCCTGATCTCACCGAGCCGCACGCCGCAGAACAGCACACGCACCAGGCCGCCGAGCGAAGTACCACCACCCGCACGGTGATTCCTGATGTCGACGGCATCGTTCCGGCGAAACGTCGAGTGTTGCGCCGGGTCACCCTCGACGACACGTTCGCCATCGTCGGGTCGTTGGCCGCCGCGGCCGCGCTCAGCACGCTGCTTTTCGGCTGGTTCGCGCCCCTGAGCGGAGCAATCGGCTGGGTGGTCGTGACCTACCTGGCCTTTCTTGTGTTCTACACAGTGGTGGTCAGCCTCACCGGCAGCCGCGAGACGGTCACTGACAAGCTCATCACCGTGCTGCTCTACAGTGCCGGGCTGGCCCTCGTCGCGGCGTTGAGCTTCGTCGTCATCTACACGCTCTTTCGCGGGCGGGAAGCGCTGTTCTTCCACCCGAACTTCTTCACTGAGACGATGGAACTGGCCGGACCGCTCGACCCTCTCGACGTCGGCGGTATCCTGCACGCCATTGTCGGAACGCTCATCCAGATCTCGATCGCGCTGGCGATCACCGTGCCGCTCGGCATCGTCACCGCGGTGTTCCTCAATGAGTTTCCCGGCCGATTCGCGCGTTTTGTGCGCACCGTCTCCGACGCGATGACCGCGCTGCCGTCGATCGTGGCCGGCCTGTTCATCTATGCCGCGGTCATCCTGCTCTTCACCCACCAGCGGTCGGGGTTCGCCGCCGCCCTCGCGATCAGCGTGATGATGCTGCCGATCATGATCCGGGCGTCGGATGTCGTGCTGCGGCTGGTGGCCGGTAACCTGCGTGAAGCGTCGTACGCGCTGGGCGCCCCGCGGTGGCGCACCGTCTGGCATGTGGTCTTGCCGACCGCGAAGTCGGGGCTCGTCAACGCCGTCATCCTGGGTACCGCGCGTGGCATCGGCGAAACCTCGCCGGTGCTGCTCACCTCAGGAGCCACCGCCGTGCTCGCGCTCAACCCGTTCTCCGGGCCGATGATCTCCCTGCCGTTGCAAGTGTTCGAGCTGGTGAAGTCGCCGGAGCCGAACATGATCGCTCGCGGTTTCGGAACGGCCGCTGTGCTGATCCTCCTCGTGCTCGTGCTGTTCACCCTCGCCCGAGCGTTCGGCGGCCGCGGCCCCGGCCAGCTGAGCGATCGTCAGCGGAAGGCCGCACTGGAGTCGTCGCTGAGAGACCTGCGCCGATTCGAGAAACGGGATGCGGCATCCGCTGCCTCGAACCCGGCCCACTTATCTACTGCCTTCTCAAGCACCGCTGTCTCAAGCGCCGACGCCTCATCCCCCCGCGAAGAGAGAACCCCATGACTGTCAGATTCAGATTTCTTCGTGCCGGCGCCGGCGCGGCCGTGGTGCTGCTGACCGCCCTGCTTGCCGCCGGCACGGGGGCGACTGCTGCCCAGGCCGACACCTATTACCCGATCACCGGAACCGGGTCGACCTGGTCGCAGAACGCCCTCGACCAGTGGCGCACGAACGTGCGGGCGAACTACGGCATGACCGTGAACTACACCGGCTCCGGCTCATCGGCCGGCCGTACGGACTTCATCAACCAGGCGGTCGACTTCGCCGTGAGTGAGATCCCGTTCCAAACCACGCCAGAAGACAACTCGGCTCCCGAGAAACCGGCCACCGGCTACGCCTACATGCCGATCGTGGCCGGCGGTACCTCATTCATGTACAACTTGCGCATCGGCGGGAAGAAGGTCACCAACCTGCGCCTGGGCGGCGAGACGGTGACGAAGATCTTCACCGGGGCGATCACCAAGTGGAACGACCCGCAGATCGCCACCGACAATCCGGGTCTGGCGATGCCCGACAAAGCCATCACTCCCGTCGTGCGCTCGGATGGTTCGGGGTCGACCGCGCAGTTCACCCTGTGGATGTCGAAGCAGCACCCCGATCTGTGGAACGCCTTTTGCGCGTCGATCGGGCGCACGACTCCGTGCGGGTTGACCTCGCAGTACCCTGTTTTCGGTGCGGCCAAGGCCCAGAGCGGTTCGCTCGGCGTCGCCGGTTATGTCGGCCAGGACTACGCCGAAGGCGCCATCACCTACGTCGAGTACTCGTACGCCCTGAAGTCGGGCTTTCCCGTCGCGAAGGTGCTGAACTCCAGCGGCTACTACGTGGAACCCACGGCGTCCTCTGTTGCGGTCGCACTCATGCAGGCGCAGATCAACACCGACACCAGCGATCCGGCGACGTACCTCACCCAGATTCTCGACGGCGTCTACAACAGCAGCGATACGCGCACCTATCCGCTGTCGAGCTACTCGTACATGATCGTTCCGACCCAGGTGAACAAAACCTTCACCGAGGCCAAGGGGCCGACGCTCGGGGCTTTCGCCCAGTACATGCTCTGCGAGGGGCAGCAGCAGGCCGGCGCACTCGGTTATTCACCGCTGCCGATGAACCTCGTGCTCGCCGGATTCGATCAGATCAAGCGCATTCCCGGAGCGGGCAGCGTGAGCGTCGACGTCAACGCTTGCAACAACCCGACCTTTAAGGCCGGCGACTCGCCCTCGAACAACCAGCTCGCGGCTTCTGCCCCGCAGCCGGCCGAGTGCGACAAAGTGGGGCCGAACCAGTGCACCACCGGCACTGCGGGTGCTCTCGAAGACACCTCGGTGAGCGGATCGGGAACCGGCGGCAGTGCTGCCGGCGGAGCGGCGGGCGGCGATGCCGCCGCGGCTGGCGCGGGATCGGCCGGTGCGTCGGGTGCCGGGGGCGCGGCCGTCTACGACGAGAACGGCGCTCTGGTCTCCGGCGGTGGCGGTGGCACAGCGGTGGCCAAACCGTTCGCCCTCGCGACCACCGGCTGGCAAACCGAAAACTCGGTCATGCTGTTCGCCGTCGCGCTGCTTCTGGCCGCCATCCTGCTTCCGCCGTTTCTCTCGCGAAAGCTGAAGCGCGGTCGCGGCACCATGAATCCGCCCGCGTAACTCGCATAACCCGTCTAACCCGAAGAAATCGGGCTACGCAAGCTTGTGGTGACGCGGTGTTCGTGCGGCGTTCACCCCACGTCACTCTCCCGACATGGTGGCTTCTTACGGTGAGATTTGCCCGCAGTAGTCGGCACCGTCGTCGAGGAGACACCCGTGCGTTCAACCCGAAATTCCCGTGCTCACGACCGCACCTTCGTGCGGGCTGTCGCGACCGGGCTTGTCGTCGGCCTGGCGACGACCGTGTTGCTTGGCTTCGGCAGCGCACACTTCGCGCCGGCCCAGGCGGCCGACACGGCAAGCTCTGCGGTCACGGTCACGGCGAAAGATCAAGATGCGGATGCGAAGAACGCGCCATTTCCCGATCTCGCGGTGACCGTGTCGCAAACCGACAACCTGATGTCGCAGGGGATCCTGGTCAGCTGGACCGGCGGCATCCACTCGACGGTGCCGAGCGGCGATTCAAACGGCGGAGCCAACTTTCTGCAGATCGCGCAGTGCTGGGGCGACGACCCGGAGAACCCCGGGCAGCCCGACCGCACCACCTGCCAGTACGGCGCCTTCAGGTCAGCTGGTGCTGCGCGCGACAACTTCGTCAGTAGTGATGCAGTGGTCGCGCCGGAGGATCAGCAATTCACGTCGCCGGAGTCTGGCCCATTCAGCCCGACCTACACTTCGATTCCGTTCAGGTCGTCTACCGGAAAAACGATCTCGTCGATCGGTGAGAACCACGAGAAGCTCGACGTCGACGTCAACACCAACGAGTTCTTCACCCAGTACACCTCGAACGAAGTGAAGTGGGCGGGGTCCGGCTCGGCCGGAACCGGTGCCACCCGATTCGAGGTGCAGACCGCCGTTCAATCGCCCGGGCTCGGCTGTGGCGCACCCGTCGCCGAGGCCGACGGCACGACGAAACCGCAATCTTGCTGGCTCGTGGTCATCCCACGTGGCACAGCCGATCCTGGGGTGAGCAGCATCACCAAATCAGGGCTTTTCTGGAACAGCTGGAAGCACCGCATCGCCGTCAAGCTCGACTTCAAGCCCCTCGGTCTGACCTGCCCGATCGGTGCGGCCGAACGTCAGGTGACCGGCAGCGAATTGGTCGCCGGCGCCGTTGCATCCTGGCAACCGACGCTCTGCGGATCGACCGGAGGGGCCGTCTACACGATCAGCACGGGCGCAGAGTCGGATGCGTTGCAGACGTCACTCACGCAGCAGTCGGCACCGCTCGCCCTGACGACGCGGGCATCGACTTCGGAACTGACCGACTCGTTGGCCTATGCGCCGATCGCCCTCACCGGGGTCTCGATCGGCTTCGCCATTGACCGTCAGCCTGACTCTGACGCGGACACTCCCGCAGAGATTCGGGAGCTCACCGGTACAGCATTCTCCGAGATCAAGCTGACACCGCGACTGATCGCCAAGCTTCTCACCAACTCGTACCTCGATTCGCTCCCGACATTTGCCGACAAAGCCCACCTCGGTTTCGTGAGCAACGAGAATCCGGGCAAGAATGCGCGCAACCTTGTGCTCGACCCCGATTTTCGCGCAATCAACGACCCGGAGTGGGACTACGAGAGCCTGATCAGCCCATCGCTGGCCGACCTTTTGGTTCCGCAGGGCCGGTCGGACACCGCCTGGCAGCTCTGGCGCTACGTCTTGTCAGACCCGGAAGCCGTCGATTTCCTCGCCGGCAAGAAAGACGAATGGGGCATGGTGGTGAATCCGTGGACGACGACGGATGCCGCAACCAACTTGAGCAAGGCGGCCTTCGTGCTGCCGCGCGAAGATTTTCCGAAGGCCGATCCCACCGAACAAGCCGGGGGTAACGACCACAGTCTGCCGATCAACGTCGTCAGCTGGCGCCCGTACACCAACAACCTCGACCAGGCCGGCTATCTCACGCTGCGCGGTGACGGCCAGGTGCTCGGGCTCTGGGATCCAACGTCGAGTCCGGCCAAGTATTCAAAGTCGCCGCGCAACCTCCCCGGCCAGCAGCGTGTCTTGTCGCTCACCGACACGGCCTCGGCGGCCCGGTACCAGGTAATTTCGGCGTCTCTGAGGAACGCGAGTGGCTCGTTCGTGGCACCGACGACGGATTCGCTCACCGCTGCAGCTGCGGCGATGACGCCGGCGGCCGGTCAGGCGCAGGTGTACGAATACAACCCCGAGAGTTCGGCGGCGGCCGCTGCGCCGACGGCGTATCCACTGGCCATGCCGGTGTACGCCGCGGCCAACCCGCGCTCGACCGACGCCGCCGCTCGCGCCGACTATGCCACCTTTATCCGCTACGCCGTCACCGATGGGCAGAAGCCGGGCACCGATGCCGGAACGCTTCCGGACGGCTATGCGCCCATTCCGCCGGGATGGCGCGACCAGGCGCTCGCGGCAGCCAACGTCATTCAGACCGGTGCCGTGACGGCCCCGACGCCACCGAAGCCTGCGGCGGCTCCGTCATCGGGGCAGTCGGTCTCGCGCACCGCGAGCGTCACGCCGCCCGCTGCGGTTCCCGCCGCCTCACCCACCGACCCCAACGCAACGGGCGCGGGAGCCGCGGTGCTGGGCAAGGAAACCCCTGTAGACCCTGACACCGGCGGACTCGCTGCAGCGATCCCCGTCGGCGGCATGACCGGGCTGGCCGCTGCGGCGGCGGTTCCGCTTCTCTCCCGCATCAGGCGTAAGAGTCTCTGATGCCCACATTCTTGGCACCACCGGGGGCGTCGGTTCTCGACACATATCCGGTCAAGTCGATGCGAACGCGTCCGCGCTCGCACGGATCAACTCCTCGAAAGGAACTGAAGTGAAGTCAAGAAAAGCGCTGGCGCTGTGCGCCGTCGTCGGTGTCACCATTGCCGGTCTTGCTCTCTCCGCCCCCGCCAACGCCGACCCGGTGTCGAACAGCTACGTGCTTGTCGGTTCTGACACGCTCCAGGATGCGGGCAACGCACTGGCCAACGGCACGAACGTGACCGGCGCGCGGGTGCGTTCGGTCGCCACTGATGGAACGAGCATCGGATCGTTCGATGCATTCGGATCCGCCGCCATCCAGACTAAGTCGAGCGGGGTCTACTTCGCCCGCCCGGCCGGCTCCGGAGACGGAGTGAAGGCGCTCAGCCGCTCCATCGACGGCACTGCCTTCAGCGTCGCCGGTAACACCACGCCGGCGATCTCGATCACGGGACAGGTTGACATCGCACGTTCCTCGAGCGGCCCCTCGTCCACTGCCATCGACGTGAACGGTCTTCTGGGCTACGTTCCATTTGGCCGCGACGCGTTGTCGTACGCCTACAACGGCACCGGCCTCGACCAGCTCACTGGCGCCCAGCTGAAGAGCATCTACGAATGCACGCTGACCGTCGTGAACGGTGTCACCGTCACCCCCGTTCTTCCGCAGTCTGGTTCCGGCACCGCCAAGTTCTTCCTCGGCGCCATCGGAAGCCCGACGCTCGGCTCCTGCGTCGTTTCGAACGTCGCGGAGAACGACGGAACCGTGCTGAACGCACCCGGCAAGATCGTTCCGTTCTCCGTCGCGAGCTGGGTGGCACAGAAGAACGGCGCAGCTCAGAACCGTACCGGAACCGGAACGCTTCTCGGCAGCACTCAGGGTGCAACGGCACCCTTCACCGGATCGGGCAGCAACCTCGTTCCGAACTCGGCCTACTACGCGAACTCCACCTGGGGTCGCGACACCTATGTGGTCGTCGAATACGCACGAATCGTCGCCGGTACGAAGTTCGACGCCGGTCTCGCCGCACTCGTTGACCGAACGAAGACTCAGAGCCTGACGAACTTCGGCTCGTTCGCCACCTCTTCCGGCGCGGTCAAGACCAAGTTCGGCTTCCTCGCTCCCTCCGACACGACCATCATCCGGGCGAAGCTGTCCTAGCGGCGGCCTGGCTTACAGACAAGAAAAGGAACCTGAGATGTTCAAACACAACATTGCGCGCTTTGCCGCCGTCGGTCTGGTGACGGTCTCTCTTGCCTCAATCGGCGCCACATCGGCGAATGCCGCTTCGGCCCCGTCCGACGGCCCTGCCTACATATTCGATGCAGGAACCGGCTTGCCGATTTCTGACGCTGGGCATGTCTTCGATTGGAACGACGAGATCGTCGGCGGCCCCGATGCCATCGATCCGATGGTGCCATTCCACTGTTCAGCGGATGCCACTGATTCGTACGCTTTCCTCGCCCCGCAGGGACAAGAACGCACCCGCTCCGCCTGGCAGGCGTACTCGACCTCCGGCTTCATGGCGCCGGGGTCGAAAGATGTGCTGCTCTACGCTGTTTCGCCGTACAAGCAGACGAACGGCAATCAAGGAGTCGTGAAGGCGGCAGGCGGCAAATGGAGCATCGGACTTGCCTGCATGAAGGACAACGGCGTGAACTTCGCCGATTCTGGCGCCTGGTGGATTCCTGTCACCATCGAGGCAGTTACCGGAAAGTTCACGGTGGATCCTCTCGGCGATCCCGTCGCCGGCTCGCCGGCGAGCATCGACCTCGAAGCGACGACAGTCGCCTCGACGCCCGATGTCGACGGACCGCTCAGTCTCAACGTTCCGGCCGGCGCCAAGGCGACGCTCGGCACGGCGACACTCGTCAACGGACTGTCGACCTCGACCGGAAAACTGGGCGAGTTCACCGTCACGGATGAGCGTGCGATCGCGAAGAAGGGCTGGACACTGACCTCGTCGGTGGCCGACTTCGTCAACGGCACGAACACCATCGACAAGAAGCAGCTCGGCATCAAGCCGATCGTTGTTTCGGGAACCGGTGTCGCCGGTGCCGAGCAGACCGCCGGCAGTGCTGCGGGCAGCGCGCCGTTCGCGTCGCTCGCTGCCGGTGTCGCTGTCGGCACGACAAAGCTCAACGCTGACCTCACCTTCGTTGCCCCGAAGGATTCGGTTGTCGGCACCTATACCTCGAAGCTCACGCTGACGCTCGCTTCGAAGTAGCACGCACCACGTTTGACGAGAGAGGGGTCGCGTTCACGCGGCCCCTCTTTCTGCGCACTCAGCGCGGGGCCGAGTCATCCGCACGCAGCACTCGCTCACCGTTCATATCTCGTTCAACCGACAGAAGGGCCACGGACACCCGTCCGTGGGCGAATGTACTGTGCCCACAACCTCTGCGGATTCCCGCCGTTTCTTGCGCCTGATCGCCACCGCCCTGCTTGCGCTGGTCGCCTTCATGGTCTTCGCGCCGGCCCCGGCGTTTGCCGACGACTCCGACGGGATTTCGGGCACGCCCGCCGATGCGAACGGCCCCGACGGTCGATCGAGGTTGAGCTACCAGGCGGCGCCCGGCCAGCACCTCGACGATTTCTACACCGTGCGCAACACCGGGACGACGAGCCAGAGCTTCACGGTGTTCGCCACCGACGCGTTCAACACCGACGACGGCGCTTACGGCCTGCTCGACACCGATGCGACCCCGACGGATGCGGGCAACTGGGTCGCGTTCGAAGGCGGGGCCACCCAGCTGAGTGTTCCGCTTGAGCCGGGAGCCTCCGCGACCGTCCCATTCACCGTCGACGTGCCGGCCGATGCCCGCCCCGGCGACCACGCGGCCGGTATCGTCATCTCCTCCGTCTCACCCGTCGGCGAGATTCTCGTCGACAAGCGGGTGGCCACGCGCCTCTACGTGCGCGTGCCGGGCGATCTGCAGCCGAACCTCACGATCAGTGCCATCAGCGCCGCCTATGCCGGGGAGCTGAACCCGTTCGCCGGTTCCGTCGACGTCACGTTCACCGTGGCCAACAATGGCAATGTCGCGCTGGCCGCGCGCACCCTCGTCGGAGCCAACGCACTCTTCGGCATCGGGGCCGGCGAGAGTGTGTCGGGCGAGATCGCCGAGTTGCTCCCCGGCGCCCACCGCACGATGACAGTGACGGTGCCCGACGTCGGCCAATGGGGATACCTGAACGCCGTGGTCAAGCTCGCTCCCACCGTCGACGCTGACGCTTTGAACCCCGGACCGCTGCGCGAGGTGAGCCGGGACAGTGTGGTCATCGCCGTGCCCTGGATTCTGCTGGCGCTGTTGGTGCTCGCCGGGCTGGTCATGCTGGCGCTCAAGCTGCGCGGCAAACGTGATGAGAAGAATGCACGGCTCTGGTTGGAGTACACGGAGGCGGAGGCTCGCCGCCGCGCTGCAGAAGAAGTTGCCGCCACGCGGCTCGAGGAGGCAACGAAATGACCAGCATCCGACGCGCGAGCCGAGTTCCGGCGCGAACAGTTCAGGTTGTGCTCGCGGCAGCACTCGCCTTCGGCGGACTCGGGGCGGCCGGCGCCGCGTCAGCGACAACGGACGACACCGGAGCCGGCGGGGCAAAAAATGGCTACGAGCTCTCCGTCACCGTGACCTCGCCGACGCCCGCCCCCAGTTCCGCACCTCCCCGCACCCCGGGCGGTGCTGTCGCCAGTGGACACGGCGCATCCGGATCGGGTTCTCCACAGCGCACCACCACAACCGTTGACACTGCAAAGACAACATCGCCTCTCGCGACGGTTCCGACCTCGAACCAGGTCAGCCTGGGCGGCAAACTCTTTCTCGACGGAGTGCAGAGTTCGTACCAGCCGAGCGTGAATCCCTTCGATGGCACGGTGAACATCGAGTTCACCGTGAAGAACGTTTCAAATGAAACGGTGGATGCCGCCGCCCGATTCTGGGCGACCGGTCCTTTCGGTAACGACCTCGGCTCTGTTGAGGCAGTGCCGGTCGAGAAACTGGCGCCGGGTGAGAGCCGGATCGTGTCGGCCGAACTCCCCGGGGTCGGACAGTGGGTGTTCGTCAATGCCGGGTACACCTTTACTCCACCTGAGACGATCGATGGCGTCGCCACGACGCCGATCACTCGTACCGCCGCGCTTCTGATTTTTCCGTGGGCTGTCGCAGTGCTGGCGCTCCTCGGGGTCAGTGTCGTGGTCGCGGCCAGATTTCTCCTCACCCGTGAACGAGTGAATGTTGCCCCGGTGACCGTATGACAGCGGTGACGACGACATCTCCGGAGACCGAGGCGATCGAGTCGATCGAGGCGATCGAGTCGATCGAGGCGATCGAGGCGATCGAGGCGATCGAGGAGTTCGAGGAGATCGACGAGTTCGGTGGCTCTTCGCGGCGCGCGACCCGCGCACAGCGGCCGGCTCGTCCTCCGAAACCACCGAAAACTCCGAAGCTGCCACGAATTCCGCGGCCACCGAAGCGGCTGCCCCGGTCGATGCTGCCACCGCTTCCGCTGACGAAGCGGCAGCTGCTGCTGCGGAGCATCTCGGCAATGCTCGCTGCGGTGTTGCTCTGCTTCGTGCTCAACGTGCTGGTGCTCAGTCACCTGCAGCACCTCGTCGCCCAGCAGCAGCTCACCGACACGTTCAAGCTCGAACTTGCCGAGGCTGTTGCCCCGGTCAGCGAAGGCACCGTCGACGACGTGCTCGTCGCCGACGGCGCGCCCGTCGCGCTGATCACAATCCCGTCGATCGGCGTGAACGAGGTCATCGTCGAGGGCACCTCGTCAGGAACGCTTCAGGCGGGACCCGGCCATCGGCGTGACACGGTGTTGCCCGGACAGGCCGGCATCAGCGTGGTGATGGGACGGGCGGCGGCCTATGGCGGTCCGTTCTCCCGCATCGATGAGTTGGCGCCCGGCGAGACTTTCGCGGTGACGACCGGGCAGGGTGAGCAGATTTTCGAGGTGATCGGACTCCGATACGCGGGGGACCCAGCGCCGGCGGCTCCTGCCAGCGGGCAGAGTCGGTTGATTCTCGAGACGGCTCGCGGTGCCGCCTACATTCCGACCGGTGTGGCCCGTGTTGACGCCCAGCTGGTCGGAACAGCCGAGCCGTCGGGCCGACGTCAAACCACCTATGTGTCGCTTCCGCCGAGCAACACCTCGCTGGCAACCGACACCTCGACGGTGTGGGCGCTGGCCTTCGCGCTGCAGTTTCTGATCGTCATCGAGCTGGCTGCCGTGTGGTCATTCGGCCGGTTCGGCCCCCAACGCACCTGGCTTCTCGGCATTCCCCTCGTTCTGCTCGCCGCACTCCTGGCCGCCGACCAGATCACCCGCTTGCTGCCCAACCTGCTCTAACCGAATCTTGCGAAACGAGTCAGCCATGACGGATACCACCACTCAGACCGACGTCACCGATGTCCTGCCGCGCCTGCCGAGAGGCGGCCTGAAGCGGCGGTTCACCCGGCCGGCGTCGCGACCGGATGCCTCGGCATCCTTCTCGCCGTCTGGTCTCGTTTTGCCCGAGCCGGTGATCGAGCCCCTCGCGCAGTTGGAGGCGCGCAACATTTCGGCCTGGTTCGGTGACCACGAGGTGCTTGACCGGGTTTCGTTGACGATGCCCGCCGGCGCGGTCACCGCGTTGATCGGGCCGTCCGGCTGCGGTAAATCAACGTTTCTGCGCATCCTCAACCGCATGCACGAGCTGATTCCGTCGGCCAGTCTGGCCGGTGAGGTGTTGCTCGACGGCGATGACATCTACGACGTCAGCCGCAAGCTCACCGACGCGCGCCGGCACATCGGCATGGTCTTTCAGAAGCCCAACCCGTTTCCGGCGATGTCGATCTACGACAATGTGATCGCCGGGCTGACGCTCACCGGCACCAAGACCGACCGCGACCGCCGCGACTTTCTCGTCGAGTCGAGCCTGACCAAGGCGGGCCTCTGGAAAGAGGTCAAAGACCGACTGCGTGCTCCGGGCGGCGGGCTCTCCGGTGGCCAGCAGCAACGGCTCTGCATCGCCCGCTCGCTGGCGGTGCAGCCCCAGGTGCTACTGATGGACGAGCCCTGCTCGGCCCTCGACCCCACCTCGACCCGGGTGATCGAAGAGACCATGCTCGAGCTGGTCCACGAAGTCACCATCGTCATCGTCACGCACAATATGCAGCAGGCTCAGCGGGTGTCCACTCAGTGCGCGTTCTTTCTCGCCGGGCAGGGGCAGTCGGGCGGCATCGTCGAACACGGCGACACCGACGCGATGTTCAACAGCCCGATCGACGAGCGCACCTTCAACTATGTGAATGGCCGGTTCGGCTAGCTGCAACTCGTCCGGCCCGGGACCGAAATCAGGAGTGGAGGCGTGTCGCGGCGGGGGAGCCCAGACTGCTCCGGGGCCGCCGAGCGGCCGACACACCTCCACTCCTTCTTTTGGAGCGCCCCGACCGAGGTCGACGCGTGCTTAAACGACGGATGCCGAGGCATCCAGCACGAGTTGTCGCGCGGATGCCTCGGCATCGAAAACTGAGATCTAGCGGAAGTTCACAAACTGCAGGGCGACATCGAGGTCTTTGCCCTTCAGCAGCGCCATCGTCTCCTGCAGGTCGTCACGGCTCTTCGAGCTGACGCGCAGCTCGTCGCCCTGGATCTGGCTCTTGACGCTCTTCGGCGCCTCGTCGCGGATGATCTTGTTGATCTTCTTCGCGTTCTCCTGGTCGATGCCCGCCTTCAGCGTCGACTCAATGCGGTATTCCTTGCCAGAGGGGTAGGGGTCGCCGGCATCGATGCTGCGCAGTGAGATGCCGCGCTTGATCAGCTTGGCTTCGTAGACCTCGAGGATCGCCTTGACGCGCTCCTCGCTGGAGGCCTTCATGAGCACCTTCTCGCCGCTCTGCTCGATTGACGCACCCACATTCTTGAAGTCGTAGCGCTGCGCGACCTCTTTCTGTGCCTGGTGGAGTGCGTTGTCGGCCTCCATCTGGTCAACTTTGCTGACGATGTCGAACGTTGAATCTGCCATACCTGCCATGCTACCGAGTTCCACCCGAGGCGGGGCCGGTCGCGCAGCCCACGGCGTCGGGAGCGTGCGATCTACTCTGCGGGGCGGGCCGTGCTTGAACGCACGATCAATTTGACCGGGAGCGGGGTGTTGAGCTCCGACTGATCGTGTTGCCCGGGATGCAGCCGATCGAGCAGAATCTCGACGGCCTTCTCACCTTGCCCCTGTGGGTATTGGGCGATGGTGCTCAGGCCGAAGAACTCGGCGAGTTCGTGGTCGTCGATGCCAACGATCGACACATCACGGGGCACAGAGAGCCCGAGATCGCGGGCGGCCAGGATGCTGCCGATCGCCATCTCGTCTGAGGCGGCGAAGATCGCCGTCGGCCGGCCGTGCGGGCGGCCCAGAAGCTGTTTCGTGGCGTGGTATCCGCCTTGAATCGTGAAGTCGGCGTCTTCGACCAACTCGTCGTCAAGCGGGATACCGGCGGCAGTGAGTGCCGCCTCGTAGCCGAAACGTCGGTTCGTCGGCAGGTGAAAGTCGAGGTCGTAGTGCTGGTTTCCGCCGATATGGGCGATGCGGGTGTGCCCGAGGCTCAGCAGATGCTCGGTTGCGAGGCGGGCCACGGCGACATCGTCGATCGCCAAGGTGCGCACGCCCTCGAGCGGGCCGCCGACGCCGACGAGCGGCTTGTTCAGAGCGTGCAGCCTGAAGATCTCATCTGCGGTGAGCTCGAGGGAGATCGCGATCACGGCATCCACTCGTTGGCGCAGCAGAAAATGTTCGAAGACACTCTGTCGCTCAACGCCACCGCCAGTGAGGTTATAGAGGGTCAGGTCGTAGCCGTTGCGCAGGAGGGCGCGTTGGGCGCCTTCGACGACGCTGGTGAAGTACCACCGGTTCAGAAACGGAACGACAACGCCGATGTTCTTCATTCGACCGGATGCGAGGCTCGACGCCGTCGACGAGACGACGTAGCCGAGTTCGCGCGCAGCAGTCTCGACCTTGAGCTTGGTGCTCGGTGAGACGTGGCCGTTTCCACTCAGCGCACGCGATACGGTGGCGGTGGAGACGCCGGCGTACCGGGCAACCTCGGCGATGCCGATCATGGTTTTCCTTACCGGAAGAGGAGGGGAGATTGTAGGAATCATATCGAGGTGTGGCTTCAGATCGTGCGTAGATCAGGCGGTGGCGAATCGCCGTGAATTCCTGATTTCCTCAAATGCCCTGTGGCTTGTATCCTTGTCAACGCGTCTCCGGTCCGTGATTACACGAGGTCGGGTGCGCATTGGCGAGTTACCCAAGCGGCCAAAGGGATCTGACTGTAAATCAGACTGCTCAGCATTCGGGGGTTCGAATCCCTCACTCGCCACCACGACAAAAACCCCGGAATCACTGCGATTCCGGGGTTTTTCGTTTGTCGGTCGTAGGCTCCAGTCGTGACAGAAAAGCAGAGACCGGAGGATCGCATGCCCGGGGGTCCGTTCGTGTTCGACCGGAGCGGACGACGATATCCCCTCACCGAACCACGGTGGCGTGGTGATGACGGGAGCCCATTGATGCCGTCGGAGTTGCCCGGCATCCGCCCCGAACAGATCGACCGCTCCGAGCGATCGCAGTGGCGCTACCGTGCAGCGCTCCCGCAACCCCTCCCGCGCGAAATCTCCCTCGGAGAAGGTTGCACTCCTCTCCTCACCGTGGGGACCTCATTCGGTGAGGTGCGCGTGAAGGCTGAGTGGTTCAATCCGAGCGGGAGCTTCAAGGACCGCGGGATGTCAGTGCTCATCTCCACTCTCGCGGCGCTGGGCATCGACGATTTTCTGGAAGACAGCTCCGGAAACGGAGGATCCTCCGCGGCGGCGTACGCGGCGGCGGCCGGGATGCACGCGCACATTCTCGTACCGCGCGGCACCTCGGCGGCCAAGCAGCAGCAGAGCCTGCTGTACGGAGCCACGGTCGAAGAAATCGATGGCACGCGCACCGAGACAGCGGCCGAGGCCGAGCGCCGGGCCCTCTCTGTCTTCTACGCCAGTCACAACTGGCATCCTGCCTTTCTGCAGGGCGTCAAGCTGATGAGCTACGAGATCTGGGAGGACCTCGGTTTCGTCGCTCCAGACAGTGTCGTCGTTCCTGCGGGTGCCGGCAGCCTCGTTCTGGGGCTGTCGCTCGGCTTTGGGGAACTGCTCCGCGCCGGTTCTATCGAACGGATGCCGCGGATCTTCGCCGCGCAACCGGCGAACTGTGCGCCCCTGGTCGAGGCGTTCGAGCGCGGGGCGGCTGGCGTGGAGAGCGGGCGGCTTGACCGCTGGTCGCCGACGATCGCCGAGGGCGCCTCGATCGGCGCCCCGGTGCGCGACCGGGAGGTGCTTGCCGCGATCCGGGCGTCCGGCGGCGGGATGCACGCGGTGGCGGAGAGCGACATCGTCGCTGCGCTGCGCCACCTGCTGACACGAGGTCTCTTCACCGAACCGACGGGAGCCCTCGGATTCGCCGCGGCACTGCACTGTCTCGACACGGGGCTGATCACCGCAGGGGAGACGACCGTCGTCGTGCTCACCGGATCCGGGCTCAAGGCCGCGCAGGCCATGTCGCAGTTGATCGGCCAGCAATGAATCCGCCGACCGTCCGCTGAGAGTGCGCCTGTCCTGCACTGGCTGCTGCCGCGCTGCGCGTAATGTTTCTTCCCAACCATTCGCGTAGTTTCTGGAGGCAACCGTGTCGACACCGGGCGCCCGCTCCAGTGAGACGCGCGAACGCATCCTCGCCACCGCGGCCATCGAATTCGCCGAACGCGGCTACGCCGGCACCTCGATCGGCGACATCGCCGAGAAATCGGGAACCGGCAAGGGTCTGGTTCAGTACTACTTCAAGGCCAAGTCTGACCTCGCTGTGGCAATTGTGCAGAGCGCGTTCTCGCAAGCGCCGTTCGCCAATGTGCAGGGCGAGGTGCCTGTGAGCGGAATCGCCGCGATTGTCGCCTCGATCCGCAGCGTTGCCGCGGCGTTCCGTGATGACGTGCGGGTGCGGGCGGCGGTGCGGCTGGTGCGGGAGTTCGAACTGATTCCCGTCACCTTCCCCACCCCGTATGTCGGATGGATGGCGAAGATGGCTGAGCTGCTGCGCGAAGCGACCGCAGCGGGTGAGATTCCGCCCGGCCTCGACTTCGACCGCGAGGGCTGGCACCTCGTCGCAACGTTCACCGGCGTGCAGGAGACATCGCAACGGCTGACCGGCCGGGACGACCTCCCGGAACGCATCGAGGAGATGCTCGCTCGCGTGCTGCCGATCGTGGGCGTTGCCGACGTTGACACGTACCTCGACCGCCGCGTGTGACGCCGGACTCGGCACGAATTCTCGCATTACCCACCCCATGTAGTACGGTCGTACTAAGGGGTTCGATGTGGGGGAAGCATCGAATTCGGCGCAGCGGCCGGGGGGCCGCTTGCGCCGTCCCCGAGCACCGGATGGTGCGCCCGGGTCGATCGGATCCCGGCTGCTCCCGGCTTGGCCGGCTCGCATCATTGCGCGCTAGCGTGGGTGGATGACGACACCTCCAGCAGCTGCGCTTCTGAACCTCGCCCGTGACACCGCCCTCGCGGCGGGAGATCTCGTGCGCACCCGGCGTGCCGAAGGCGTTGACATCGCCGCCTCGAAATCGTCGCCGGAGGACATCGTCACCCATGCCGACCGGGAGAGCGAAGTGCTCATCCGCCGGTTGCTGGCTGAGGCGCGACCGAACGATGGTTTCTTCGGCGAGGAATCGGATGCCACGGCGGGCTCGAGCGGTCTGACCTGGGTCGTCGACCCGATCGACGGCACGGTCAACTACCTCTACGGCATTCCTTCCTACGCGGTGAGCATTGCCGTCGTCGAGGGCGACGCGGACCCGGCGACCTGGACCACGCTCGCCGGCGCCGTGCTCAACCCGGCCACCGGCGAACTGTTCACCGCCTCGGCGGGCGGCGGATCCTTCCTGGGTGACCGTGCGTTGCAGGTCAGGGCGGGAGTCGAGCTGCCGCTGGCCCTGGTGGGCACCGGGTTCGGGTATTCGGCGCCCCGTCGCGTGCGGCAGGCGCAGGTCGTGGCCGGACTGATCGGCGAGGTGCGGGACATCCGTCGGATGGGGGCGGCGGCCCTCGATCTGTGCTCGGTGGCCGCCTCGCGGCTGGATGTTTATTACGAACGCGGACTCAGCCCATGGGACCACGCCGCTGGAGCGTTGGTGGCGCGCGAAGCGGGAGCACGGGTCGGTGCCTTCGGCGACGATCGGGAGGGCAACGATCTCGTGATCGCGGCGGCCCCCGACCTCTACGCTCGCTTCGAACCCCGCCTGTCGCAACTTTTCACAGAATTTATGGATGAGAGCCTGAGTTAGTTTCTGCACCCGTCGTCGGCCCCGGGATTCCGGGGCGAGCCGTGGGGTGCCCCTCGAACGCGGGACGAATCCGACTGGCCCGTACCCCCTCTTCCGGGGTGATTTGGTGCCGCTCGGTTGGAATTCTCAGGTTTCGCGGGATAGCCTCGTCAGGTTCCGTTATTTTTCGTTACTTTTGGCGTTGGCCAGAAGACGCGCTTCATACGTCAACCAACTCTGAGAGATTCCCCGTTTTGACACGTCATTCCACTGAGCCAGACACCCTCGTGTCGGCCCTGGATGACCTCAAAACAGCAGAGAATCCTCCCCTGACTCGCCGCGAGCTTCGCGAGCGCGAACGTCAGATGCTTCCCGTGCTTCAGCCCGAGACCGCCGAGCTGACAACGTCGACGGCCGTGATCGCCGTGATCGACAGTTCGGCAAACACTCACACGACCGAGATCCCGCTTCCGGTTGCGTCGACGCTCCCGGCGACCGAACGACTGGCCCCCCGGTCGGAATCGGTGCCCGAAGAGCGCGTCTCTGAGCGACGTTCCGCACGCCGAGCCGCAACGGCTCAGCCGACCAGCAAGCCGGCAAGTAAGACCGCCGGCAAGCCGACCCGCGCCGCTGCCGCGGCGCCCGGCTCGTCACGCCGAGCGCACCGCACCTCCCACTCCACCTCCGCACGGGCCGAGTCTGCTCGCCCCGCCGCACCGGCCTGGACCCCCACTCGTTCGATCGCCCCGGCCTCCCGGCCGCCGCGTTCAACCGCTGGGCGTGTCAAAGGACTGGCCGCCAAGGGCGCCAGCATGGCTGTGCTCGCCGTCGTCGCCTTGATGACCGTCTCCACCTCGCTTCCGGCTGAAGCGCTGTTATCGTCGGCAGACGTGCAGACCGCGGCCCTCGCAATGAAGGCGCCGACGTCAGTCGAAGGCCAGAAGATCAATGTCGCCGCTGGCGCCGGCACGCTCACCGTACAGCGTGACGGCTACGAGTCGAAGTCGATCGCCGAGGTCGCAGCCGCCAGCGGCATCCGCTTGGAAGCCACCTTCACCAACAACCCGAACGGCACGATTCAGTGGCCGTTCGCTGTCGGTGTGCACGTCGGCGACCATTTCGGCTTCCGCGACTGCGCCGGCTGCTCGTCCAATCACGGTGGACAGGACTTCAACCCCGGAATCGGCGCTCCGATCCAGGCCATCGCCGACGGCGTTGTGAGCCTTGCCGAAGACGGCGAAGGCAGCCTCGGCGTGCACATGATGATCGACCACGTCATCGACGGTAAGACGGTCACCAGCGTCTACGCGCACATGATCCACGGCTCGATGCTGTTCAACACCGGTGACGTCGTCAAGGTCGGTCAGGTGATCGGCAAGACCGGCAACACCGGCATGTCGACCGGTCCCCACCTGCACTTCGAAATCCGTCTCGGCGGCATCAACGGAACCAAGACAGACCCGCTGGTCTGGCTGCGCGAGAACACCAACTAGCAGCACCCGCTCTGACTGCTCCCGGCCCGCCCTGTGCGGGCCTTTTTGTGCCTTTTGTGCCTTCGTGCCTTCGCGCCTTCGGCTCCACGCGGGCGACGAAAAGACCTCCCCGGCCTGGCCGGGGAGGTCTTCAGCGTGATGCGTGACGACGGCTAGGCGCGCAGCCAGGCCGTCGTGTCGCCGGGAAGTGTGCGACCGGTGAGCGCCTCGCTCGAGAGCAACAGCTCGCCCTCCGGTAGCTCGACGGATGTCGTTCCCGTGTTCGCCACAACGATCACGGTGCCGTTCTGAAAGGCCACGACCTCGTCGGCGAACCCGGGCAGCCAGTCGACCGAACCGGTGGCAAGCAGCGACGCCCGACGCAGACGGAGCGCGAGCCGGTACAGCTCGAGCGTTGAGCCGGGTACATCAACCTGCACGTCGCGGGCGAGAAGCGCCCACTCCTTCGGCTGTGGCAACCAGCTCGCCGCTGTCGGGCCGAATCCATACGAGGCGCCGTCGGCCGTCCACGGGATCGGCACGCGGCATCCGTCACGTCCGTAGCGTTCACCGTTCGTGCGAAACCACGTGGGGTCTTGGCGGGCGGCGTCGGGGAGATCGATGACCTCGGGGAGCCCGAGTTCCTCACCCTGATAGAGATAGCTGGAGCCAGGCAGCGCCAGCATCAGTGCGGTCGCGGCGCGCGCCCGGCGGAGGCCGAGTGCCGGGTCGGGCAGGCCAGGGGTCTTCGGCCCGATTCCGTGCCCCTGCAGGTTCTCTGCAGTCAGCGCAAGCCGGGAGGCGTGGCGCACCACGTCGTGGTTGGAAAGAACCCAGGTGCTCGGGGCTCCGACCGCGCCGAATGCCTCAAGCGACTCGTCGACCACATGGCGCAGTGCCGGCGCATTCCACGGGGTCTCGAGGTAGGCGAAGTTGAAGGCCTGGTGCATTTCGTCGGGCCGCACCCACTTGGCAACCTCGGAGAGCGGGTCGACCCAGGCTTCGGCGGCGAGCACCCGGTCGCCCGGGTACTCGGCAAGAAGCTGGTGCCAGTCGCGGTAAATCTCGTGCACGCCGTCTTGAGCCCAGTAGGGGGCGGGTGCCGGCGGCTCGGCGCTGATCTCGGGTTCCAGCGTGGCGCTGCCACCACCCATGCTGCCGCCTTCGGCCGGCGGCGTGTAGTCGGGGAGGCCATCGGCCTTGATCATGCCGTGAGCCACATCGACGCGGAATCCGTCGACGCCGCGATCGAGCCAGAAGCGCAGGATGTCGCGGAACTGCTCGCGCACCCAGGGGTTGTTCCAGTCGAGATCGGGCTGAGTGGTGTCGAACAGGTGCAGATACCACTGCCCCGGCGTGCCATCCGCCTCGGTCACGCGGGTCCAGGCTTCGCCGCCGAAGACCGACTCCCAGTTGTTCGGTGGGAGTTCGCCGTTTTCGCCGGTGCCGTCACGGAAGAGGTAGCGCCCGCGTTCCTCGCTGCCGGGCCCTGCGGCGAGGGCGGCCTGGAACCAGGCGTGCTCGCTGGAGGTGTGGTTCGGAACGAGGTCGACGATCACACGGATGCCGAGGGCGTGCGCCCCGGTGAGCATCATGTCGAAGTCGGCGAGCGTGCCAAAGAGCGGGTCGACATCGCAGTAGTCGGCGACGTCGTATCCGGCGTCGCGCTGGGGCGAGGTGTAGAACGGCGAGAGCCAGATCGCGTCGATGCCCAGCTGAGCCAGCGCCGGAAGTCGATGGGTGATGCCGGCCAAGTCTCCCATGCCGTCGCCGTTGGCGTCGGCAAACGAGCGCGGATAGATCTGATAAATAACGGCGGTTCTCCACCACTCTGTGTTGCCTGTCATGAGGGACACACTACGGCATCCACTCAGCAATGGAAGCGTTTGCACTAGTTCGCATACGAGGAATTGTCACGAACTGATCTCGATCTCTATTCCTTGCTTTGTCAAGGCTGAACTGAGAGGCTATAAATGTAATCGCTTGCAGTTTTGCGGCAATCTCTACGAAAGGCAACACCAATGACGGTGAAAAAGATGGGCTTGCGTGCTGCTGGTGCAGTTGCGGTCGTCGCCTCCCTGGCCCTGGCCGGATGCTCAGCTAGTACAGCGGGGGCGGGTGCTGGAGACGGCGCTGCAGCATCCTCGAGCACCCTGACCGTCTGGGTTGACGCCGAGCGCGTCGACGCATTGAAGGACGCGGCAGCGGCATACCAGAAGAAGACCGGCGTCGAGGTGAACCTCGTTTCCAAAGACGTCGCCAAGATCAAGGATGACTTCATCCAGCAGGCTCCGACCGGTAAGGGCCCCGACGTCGTCATGGGCGCTCACGACTGGCTCGGCGAGCTCGTCACCAACGGCGTCGTCTCGCCGATCGAACTCGGCGACAAGGCCGCAGACTTTCTGCCCGTCGCCATCAACGCCGCGACCTACGACGGCAAGGTCTACCAGCTGCCGTACGCGGTCGAGAACCTGGCGCTGCTGCGCAATGCCGACCTCGCCGCAACCGCACCGGCCAGCTATGACGAGATGATCGCAGAAGGCACCGCGGCAGGTGTCACCTACCCGTTCGTCGTCGAGCAGGGCACCGACGGCAACCCGTACCACCTCTACCCGTTCCAGACCGGCTTCGGCGCTCCCGTCTTCGGCACCGACGCATCCGGCGGCTACGACGCCACGAAGCTCGAGCTCGGTAACGCCGGCGGCGAGGCATTCGCGACCTGGCTCGGCGGCCAGGGCAAGAACGGAACCGGCGTTTTCAACACCGAGATCACCGGTGACATCGCGAAGGAAGCCTTCACGAGCGGCAAGGCGGCATTCTGGCTGACCGGCCCGTGGAACGTCGGCGCTGCGACGGATGCCGGCATCAACGTGGCCGTTGACGCCATCCCGAGCCCCGGCCCCGAGACGGCACAGCCGTTCGCCGGTGTGAAGGGCTTCTTCATCAACGAGCAGAGCAAGAACAAGGTTGCCGCCAACGACTTCCTCGTCAACTACATCGCAACTAAAGATGTGCAGCTCTCCCTCTTCAAGTCAGGCAACGTTCTCCCGGCACTGACCGCAGCGGCCGAAACGGCTTCTGAAGACCCGATCGTCGCAGGATTCGCGGCAGCGGGCGCCAACGCGGTTCCGATGCCGGCCATCCCGGCAATGGGCCAGGTCTGGCAGTACTGGGGCATCGCAGAGGCAGCCATCATCAACGGTGCCGACCCGGTCGCCACCTGGCAGAAGCTGGCTGCCGACGTGCAGGCAGCAATCGGCTAACAGCAACACCTGAAGCCCCCGGGTCGCCGGTACACGGCAGCCCGGGGGCTTTTCTCCGCCAGAACAAGACTTGGGAAAGTACGAACCATGAGCACCACCCTTGAAGAAGAGGAAGCCGTCGCCGCCGGCCCCGTGAAACCGCCGACCACACAGCAGAAGCGGGCTGCACGCATCGCGGACTCGGCATCCGTCGGCATCACAACCCTGCTGATCAAGATCGTGTCCCTCGGCCTGGTCGACGCCATTGCCGTCTATGCCCTCTTCATTCTGTTCGCGCAGAAGGAGTGGCTGATCGGCGCGCTGGTGGCCGTCGTGACCGTCCTGGTCAACTGGATCTACTTCTCCAAGCGCAAATTGCCGGCCAAGTACTTGACGCCCGGCGTGATCTTCCTCGTCATCTTTCAGATCTTCGTCATCGGGTACACCGGTTATATCGGCTTCACCAACTACAGCACCGGCCACAACTCGGACAAAGACCAGGCCGTCTCCGCCTTGATGAACTCGGCACTCGAGCGGGTTCCCGACTCGCCGACCTACGCGGTCACCGTGCTCGACCGGGCCGGTCAGCTCAACCTGCTCGTGACCGATCCCGACGGAGAGGTGAGTGTCGGGAACGCCGAGACGCCCCTTGAGCCCGTGGACGACGCCACGATGGAGGGCGGCACGGCCGTCGCGCTCGACGGCTACACCACGTTGAACTTCGCTGAGGTGCTCCAACGCACCGATGAACTCACCGCGATGTCGGTGCCATTTTCCAGCGATCCCAACGATGGCGCGCTCCGCACGCCTGACGGCAGCAGCGCCTACGTCTACAGTTCGACGCTCGAATACGATGCCACGGCAGACACCATGACGGATGTCACCACCGGCACGGTCTACACGGACACCGGTGAAGGCGCCTTCGCGGCACCCGACGGCACCCAGCTGCTTCCGGGCTGGAAGGTCAATGTCGGATTCGACAACTTCGTTCGGGCGTTCACCGAGGAGAGCATCCGTGGTCCGCTGATCAGCGTCACGATCTGGACGTTCGTCTTCGCGCTCGTCTCGGTGGCCTCGACCTTCTTCCTCGGCCTCTTCTTGGCGATCGTGTTCAACGACAAGCGGATGCGCGGGCGCAAGTTCTATCGCGTCGCGATGATCCTGCCCTACGCCTTTCCCGCCTTTCTCTCCGCCCTGGTCTGGGCCGGCATGTTGAGCGAGAGCTTCGGCTTCGTCAACCAGGTCTTGCTCGGGGGCGCTTCCATCCCGTGGCTGACTGACCCCACGCTGGCGAAGTTCAGCGTCTTGTTCGTCAATCTGTGGCTCGGCTTCCCCTACATGTTCCTGGTTTGCACGGGGGCGCTGCAGTCGATCCCCGAGGAGCTTGAAGAGGCGGCCACCGTCGACGGCGCCAGACCGTGGGCCGTGTTCCGGCTGATCAAACTGCCGCTGCTGCTTGTGACCGTTGCGCCGCTTCTGATCGCGTCGTTCGCCTTCAACTTCAACAACTTCAACCTCATCTATATGTTGACGGGCGGCGGGCCACGTGACGCGGCGGCGAGCGTCAACGTCGGATCCACCGACATCCTGATCTCGATGGTCTACAAGGTCGCTTTCACCGGTCAAACCCGTGATTACGGCCTGGCGAGCGCGTTCTCGATCATCATCTTCATCCTGGTCGCCGTCATCGCGATCGTCAGCTTCAGAAAAACGAAGGCGTTGGAGGAACTGAACTAATGCCCGTCATCACCACAGAGTCAGGGGAGTCCGTCTCCACCCGGCGTCCGTTCAACTTCAGCCGCTGGTTCCGGGCGACGGGGTGGCGTCACCTCATCGGCGTCATCATGGTCGTGTTCTCCGTGTTCCCGTTGCTCTACGTGCTCTCCGCGTCGCTCAACCCGGCCGGAACGCTCACCGGGTCGAACGCGCTCTTCTCCACGATCGGCTTGGGCGCGTACGAGCGACTGCTGAACAATCCGGATCAGCCGTTCGCCGCCTGGTTCGTCAACACGTTGATCATTGCCGGCATCACGGCCCTCGCCACGGTCTTTCTGGGCGCCCTCGCCGCGTACTCCTTCTCGCGGATGCGCTTCACCGGGCGCCGCACCGGGCTGTTGACGATCGTGCTCGTGCAGATGTTTCCGCAGCTTCTGGCGGTCGTGGCGATCTTCTTGGTGATGAGCAAGATCAGTGACATCTTTCCGGCGATCGGGCTGAACACCCACATCGGGTTGATCATGGTCTACCTGGGTGGAGCCCTCGGGGTGAACACCTATCTGATGTACGGCTTCTTCAACACCGTGCCGTCGTCGATCGACGAGGCGGCGAAGATCGATGGTGCGGGGCACGCCCGCATCTTCTTCACGATCATCCTGCGGCTGGTCGGCCCGATTCTCTCCGTCGTCGCGCTGCTCTCGTTCATCGGCACCACCAACGAGTTCGTCGTGGCCAGCGTGCTGCTCATCGACCCGGAGAAGCAGACCCTCGCGGTCGGCCTCTACAAGCTCGTCTCGAACCCCAACTATGCAGACTGGAGCGCGTTCTCGGCCGGTGCCGTCATCGCGGCACTCCCGGTGATGGCCCTGTTCTTGTTCCTGCAGAAGTACATTGTCGGTGGCCTGACGGCCGGATCAGTCAAGTAAGGTTCCACCCATGTTGCAGCCTCACCACGATGGATCGCCGGTGTACGTGTCGACGCAGGAGCCCGCGCTCGGCGACCTGGTGCGAGTGCGGGTGCGCATCCCGCACTCGTTCGGGCCGGTGGCCTGGGTGCGCACGCGATCGAACCCGAATCGGGAGCCCCGCTACGCCGCGGCATCCGTCGTGGCCACACAGGACGGCTGGGACTGGTGGGAAGCCGAGGTCGAGGTAGAGAACCCGGTGCACGGCTACCGGTTCGTGATCGAACTCGGCGACGGCGCCCGGTGGTGGCTGAACGCATCGGGGCTGCACGACATCGAAACCCTTGATTCGGACGACTTCAAGCTCGTGGTCGGTGCCGCGGCACCCGAGTGGGCGGCCTCGAGCGTGATGTACCAGATCTTCCCCGACCGGTTCGGGCGGTCTGCCGCCGCCGACGACAGGGAGTTGCCCGAGTGGGCCATCCCGTCGGCATGGGGCGACCCGGTCGATGAGAACCTGACGACCAGGGGGCAGCAGTTCTACGGTGGCGACCTCGACGGCATCCGGGCGCACCTTGACCACCTGCAGCGCCTCGGCGTCACCCTGATCTACCTCACCCCGGTGTTTCCCGGTGGGTCGAATCACCGCTACGACGCGTCGAGTTTCGACGAGGTCGACCCGCTGCTCGGCGGCGACGACGCCTACGTCCGCCTGATCGAGGCCGCGCACGAGCGCGGGTTCAAGGTGATCGGCGATCTGACCAGCAACCATTCCGGGGACCGCCACGAGTGGTTCGTTGCCGCCCATGGGCATCCGGATGCTGCGGAGAGCGACTTCTACTACTGGCGCGACGCCGAGAACGAGGGTTACGAATCGTGGCTGGGTGTGTCCAGCCTGCCGAAGTTCAACTGGAACTCGGAGGAGCTCCGCCGCCGGTTCATCGAGGGGCCCGACTCGGTGGTCGCCCGCTGGCTCGGCGCCCCCTTTCATCTCGACGGCTGGCGCATCGACGTGGCGAACATGACCGGCCGGCTCCGCAACGAAGACCTGAACGCCGAGGTGCGTCAGACAATTCGGCGCACCATGCTCGAGGTGAACCCCGACACGATTCTGCTCGGCGAGTCGACGAACGACGCGTCGGGTGATTTTCAGGGCGACGCCTGGCACGGCGCAATGACCTACGCCCCGTTCACCCGGCCGCTCTGGAGCTGGCTCAGTGAGCCGGGCAGCCCCGCCGAGGGCGGTATCGGCTTCGTCGACGGCCGGGTGCCCGAGTACACCGGCGAGCAGTTCTGGCGCGCACATGTGCGTTTTGCCGCCGGGTTCCCCTGGCGCACACGCCTGGCCACCATGAACGCCCTCGACACCCATGACACCCCGCGGTTTCGCACGAGCGCCCGGCCGGGAACCGTGCCGGTTGCCCTCGGTCTCTCCGTCACGCTGCCCGGTATCCCGGTGGTCTTCGCGGGCGACGAGTTCGGTCTGGTCGGCTTCGACGGTGAGCAGTCGCGCACCCCGATTCCCTGGGACACGGTTGCCGACCCCGACGTGGCGGCGACGATTGAGCTCTACTCCTCGCTCATCCGGCTGCGCACTCAGCACCCGGCTGCCCGAGCCGCGCTGAACGGCGGCGGTATGCGCTGGCTGCACGTTGGCGACGACGCGGTGGCCTTTGTGCGCGAATCGGCCGAGGGTTCGGTACTGGTGTTCGCCGCCCGGGCGGGGGCGACGGTGACGCTGTCGGGGCAGGCAATCGGGGGAGCGGACGTGGCCGAGGCGCTCGTCGGCGGGGCCGAATTGACGGTGTCGGCCGACGGCATCCGCCTCACCGCCGGTGGTCCGTCGTTCACCGCGTGGGCGCTGCCTGGCATCAATGTGTCGACGTCGCAGCAGTCGGCTGTGAACGACGTTCACTCTGTATCAAGCTCGTAACAATGTGGATTCCTCGCAACATAGTGAAAACCGATCAATGCACCGGTTAGTAACGTGTCGGGAAGTGTCGGAAATCACGACAGTTCACTACGAGGAAGTAGAAATCAGCAATGCCATCAGAGATGAAACGCAGGATCGCGACGGTGGCGAGTGTCGCTGCTGTGGCAGCGCTCCTCCTCAGCGGATGCGCCACCGCCGATCCGGCTCAGGGCAGCAAGCCGGCCGCCGGGGCGACGATCAAAATCGAACAGGGTTCGTTGACCGGCGCTGCCGCGACGGGCACGATCGAATACCTCGGCATTCCCTATGCCAAGCCTCCGGTCGGCGACCTTCGGTGGCACGAACCCGAGGCACCCGAACCGTGGGCGGGCGTCCTCGACGCAACGAAGCCCGGTCCGGATTGCCCGCAGACGGTGAACGGCGACTCCGACGGATCACTGAGCGAGAACTGTCTTTACCTGAACGTGTACTCGCCGGACAAGCCGAAGAACAAGAAGCTGCCCGTCGTGGTGTTCTTGCATGGTGGCGGCTACACCGGCGGCACCCCGAACATTTATGATGGTCGCAACTTTGCGGCGACCGGCGATGCTGTCGCGGTCATCCCCGCCTACCGGGTCGGACTGTTCGGCTTCTTCGCCTCGCCGGCCACGGCTGCCGAGAGCGAATTCGGAGCTCAAGGAAACTGGGGAATGCTTGACCAGCAGCAGGCGCTGCGCTGGGTGCAGGACAACATCAACGCTTTTGGCGGCGACCCCGACAACGTCACCATCGTGGGTGAATCCGCCGGCGGAGGGTCGGTCTGCTTCCAGCTCGCTTCACCGACTGCGAAGGGGCTTTTCGACAAGGCCGTGATTCAGTCGATGGCGTGTGGTCTCGGCGACACTCCCGCCGACACGACCGCCTATGCAGCCCAGTGGGGCTGTGCGGTGGATGACGCGGCCTGCCTGCGCGCGGTTCCCGCATCGACAGTCGTCGGATCAGCGTCGGGATTCGGGTTCGCACAGCCGGTCAGCGGCGGGCCCGACCAGCCGGTTGATGTGCTTGCGGCCGCCGCCGCCGGCACCCTGGCCGATGTTCCGCTCATCGTCGGTGTCACCCGCGACGAATGGATCGGTTTCGAGTCGGGCAGCTACCCGCTGGCGCCCGCCGACTACGAAGCCCGTATCGCCGGAGAATTCGGCCCGCTTGCTCCGAAGGTCTTGGAACGTTACCCCGCCGACGCCGGTGAAGACCCGATCTTCCCGCTGGGGTGGGTGCACGGCGACGCCGGGTTCGCCTGCCCGACGGTCGTCGGCGCCGACACCTTCGCGAAGGCCGGCAACTCGGTGCACTTCTATGAGTTCGCTGATCGCACCGTTCCGGGATGGCGCTCGCTGGGAGACCCCTTCCCGCCGTCGACGCTGGAGCTCGGAGCGACCCACACTACTGAACTGCAGGGTCTGTTCAACTACACCGCCGCGCAGCGTTCGCTGAACGATGAGCAGCGTGCCCTCGGCGACCAGATGGTCTCCCTCTGGCTGTCGTTCATGAAGACCGGCGAGCCGACGCTCAAGGGCGCACCCGAATGGAAGGAATTCGGGGACAAGCGTCAGATTCTCGAACTCAAGACGAAATCGGCCGGTGGCCTGAAGATGATCACCTCGTTCGAGAAGTCGCACAACTGCGATCTCTGGAACAACCTCGGCTAGTTCGACGGAGGAGTGAACGGGGGTGGCGATCGTGATCGCCATCCCCGTTTTCTCATCTCCGTCACGCTGCCGGGCATCAATTTGCCCGAGTTCGGCCCAGAAGGCGCCGAACGGTCATTTGAGGGTGCGAAGTGATGATAATCTCTATGGGTTGCCGAAATTCGGGCGCAGTTCTTTGAACTCTGCCCCCTTAGCTCATTGGTAGAGCACTTCCTTGGTAAGGAAGAGGTAGTGGGTCCGATTCCCACAGGGGGCTCAGGCTGGATGCAGGTTTAGGCTTGGGTCATAGTCACGGCGGGGTAGCTCAGTTGGTTAGAGCACACGGCTCATAATCGTGGTGTCGCGGGTTCAATTCCCGCTCCCGCTACACATAAAGACCCTTTGACCAGGATTTCTCTCGGTCACAGGGTCTTTCTTTTTTTGCTCGGGGATTACCAAGCTCCGCTCTATCGAGGCGTAGGCGATGCCGTCTTTTTCCCCTATCGCGCTGCGTAAAAGCGGGGCTATGCTATGTCCCGTTCGGTCAGCAGAGGTTCTCTCTCAAGCCGGACCCATTCAGGCGGGGGGGCTGGAATGTGGGCGGAATCCGCTGACGGCGCGCGGCTGCGGAGAAACAGCCGCGTGCAGGGTCGGTTGTTCCTCGCCATTACCGTGGTTGTGGCTGGAGGAGCATTCGTTCTTCTGAGCATCTCCAGCGGTGCCGGCTTGTACATCCCGCCGAGGATCGCCCAGTTGGGGATCGGCACCTTCGACGGCATCAACATGCTCTTTCTCATCATGTGGGCGTGGATGTTCCATCTCCTGAGCGTCAATGACGGGCTCCAGTACCAGCTCACATTGGGCAAGGCGCGGATGCTGCGGAGCAGGGCGTCGGACGTATGGGGCTTCATCGTCTTCACGCTGGTCGCGATCCTGTGGGGCGTCCTCGGTGTCCACACCGTGTTCGCTGGCCGTGCCGTGGATCCGACGTACGTGAACCGGCTGCCCTTCGGTGTGCCGGCCAGCTCATTGCAGCACGGCGTCGTTGAGGTGACGACCACGTACTTCGTCCTCGTGGGACTCGTGCTCGTGCTCATCGTGGTCACGCGCTTGTTCAATCCGATCGACTTCGACGAATACGAGCGCTACCTCCGCAGGGTCCTGCGCCAGCCGCCGCCTCGAACGCCCGTCCAGTAACCTCTCTCTTCGAAAGCCCCGGCATCCTGCATAGACGCCGGGGCTTTCGTCATTTCTCCTGCCGCGTGTCAGTACCCGTTGATCGAGCCTGTCGAGATCTGGTGAGCAATCTCTGAACGCGGGATGCGTCCGAACATCGACTCACGCGGTCTCGACAAGCTCGAGCACGGATATGGTCAGGAACGGGGAACCAGCCGCAGCGTCGTCGCCATCACCTGCGGACCGACGACGGTGCCGACGATCGCCGGCCCATGGCGGTCGTACTTGGCGTGATACGCGGCGTCGATGGCCGCGTGCGTGTCGGCATCCGCGGCATCCGTTTCCCGAAACGCGACATCACGCTCGACGCCACCCGCACGGATGCGCCCGGTTCCGCTGGCCTGCGCCCGAACGAACCACGGGTTGTCTGGCCCATAGGCCGAGCGAACATAAATGTCGTCGCCGACCCGTGCAACCCAAATCGTCACGAACGGGCGCAGGGTGCCGTCGGCTCGGCGAGAGGCGACCCGCAACTCTTCGGCTTCGCCGATGCGCGTGAGCTCGTCGGGAGTCCAAGCGGTCATGGGGAGGCCTTTCGGTGAGCGTGTGAGCGAGCGAACGCGACGGATGCCGCACGTCGCGAGTCGACGTGATGTGCGGCACGGTAGCACGCCGGGCATCGATTAACCCGCGTGCACCAGCGCGGTCGCGTCGCCCTGCGGCAGCAGCTCCGTCTTCGTGCCACGGATGAACGTGGCAGCGATGATTGAGGCCAGAACCATGCCGACGGCAGCGGCGAGGAACGCTGCGGAGTATCCGTTGGTGAACGCCTCGAGCAGTGGCTGGCCGGTCAGTTCAGTAGTCGGCCCGGCCGTCGCCGCGTACAGCGCGGTGAAGATCGAGAGACCGATCGAGCCGCCGATCTGCATGGCGGAATTGGCGGTGGCCGACGCGGCGCCGGCATCATGCGGGGCGACACCGCTGAGCGCGAGGTTCTGCAGGGGCACGAAGACAAAGCCCATGCCGAGTCCCATGACGATCAGCGCGGGCAGCACCTGAACGAAATAGTTGCCGTCGGCCGTGATCTGGCTGAGGTAGACGAGCCCGGCGGCCACGACCAGCGGCCCGCCGATCATCATCGGGCGCGGTCCGATCGCCGGCAGAAGCTTCGTGGCGATCGGCGCGGTGATCATGATCGCAATCGTCATGGGCAAGCTCGCCAGGCCGGATGCGAAGGGGGCCATGCCCATCACGATCTGCAGGTGGAACGCCAGGTAGAGCAGCGCTCCGATCATCACGCTTCCGGTGACGGCCTGGATCAAGAACGCCCCGCCGCGCACCTTGTTCGCCACGATGCCAAGCGGAAGCAGGGGCTGGGCGACCCGTGACTCGATCCAGACGAACAGCGCGAGAAGCAGGGCGCCGAGAGCGAGGAAGCCGATGGTGTCGACGGATCCCCAGCCGCCCTCGGCGAGGCTGAAGCCATAGACGAGCGAGCCGAGGCCGAGCGTGACCGTGATCGCGCCCCACACGTCGTACCGGTTGTCGCCGTCGGCCTTGCTCTCGCTGACGAAGAGTACGCCGCCGATGAAGCCGACAATCACAAAGAACACGTTCACCAGCAAGCACCAGCGCCAGTCGGCGAACTCGGTGAGCAGGCCACCGAGCAGCAACCCGATCGCCGCACCGGTTCCGGCAACCGTGCCGAACACGGCGAACGCGGTCGCGCGGTCCTTGCCGTGCGCAAACGTCACGGTGAGCAGGGCGAGCGCTGCCGGCGCCAGCATCGCGGCGAAGAGGCCTTGCAGGCCACGCGCGGCGATGAGCTCTGTTCCGTTCTGCGCGAGACCACCGAAGACGGATGCCGCGCCGAAGCCGACCATGCCGACCAAGTAGGTGCGCTTGCGGCCCCAGTAGTCGGCGATTCTGCCGCCGAGAAGCAGCAGCGCGCCGAAGGCCAAGGCATACGCGGTAACTACCCACTGCCGCTCGACGTCGGAGAGTCCGAGTTCGGACTGGGCCTGGGGGAGGGCGATGTTCACGATGGTGCCGTCAAGAACGACGACGAGCTGCGTGAGCGAGAGCACGGCCAAGGCCCACCAGCGATTGGGCGTGCGACGAGGAGTGGACATGGAGAAACCTCCGGGTATCGAAAAGGATGCCGGAGGTTTCAAGCCTCGGACCGACGACGCTTGCGCGTGTGCCGACCACTTTGGCCACGTGGCCAAACAGGCCGTCAGTTTATCGCGTCTTCTGGGGTGACGGGGAAGAGTGCTCGCCGCGAACTCAGACCAGCACCGGATAGGTCGCCAGAATCACCGCGCCGAAGACGGCGACGAATGCGGCCAAACTGAGCAGAAACCACCCCGCCCAGAGCAGTTTGTTGCGCCCCGACATCGCAGTGAAGAAGAGGACGAGGGCGAACAACACGGTGAGAATCGCATAGTTGTCCCCACGTTGATTGCTTTGCAGCGCCGTCTCGAACTTATGATCGGCCAGCTTCGAAAGCTTCGCTGATTCCACCCGTCCATCCGGTACATAGCTCGGCTCATTGAACGGCGACTTCGTGTTCTCGCCCGCGATCTGCCAACTCGCGAACGCCACGGCAAACGCGGGGGTGAACCGGGCACTGACATAGTCGGCAAATGCTTGATCGCCGCGGGCCTTCGCATCCACCCACTGCGTGTAGAGCGCTAGATCGGTCGACTCCGCAGCGCGCGCTACGTTCGCGTAATCAAGCGATTGAACGCGAGCGCTCGACGCCTGCGAGAACTCGATCGACATCTCGCCGCTCCACTTCGACGACTCGAACCCGCACCAGGCCGTCAGGATCGCCGTCACCGACAGCAGGAACACTGCGATGATCTCGCGCACCTCAATCGATCGTTCCTCGCGACTCATGTGCGGCGCGTGAGGCGCTCGTGGGGGAGACGGCAGAGGAGACGCCGAAGGTGATTGGCTGGGCGCCTCGGCGAGCTCCTCCGAGTCGGGAGGAGGGGAATTCTCAGTCATCAGGCCTGATGTTCGACCACGAAGTCAGAGCCGGGGAACACGACTGTTTCGTGTCCGTTCTCGAATTTCACCAGGTAGGGCGGCCCACCATTCTCGCCGCGCACCTCGACGATCTCGCCGTGCCGGTCGGGCGTTTCAACGGTCTTGCCGCGGATCACAATCCGATCGCCTGCAGTTGCTTGCATTTCAGCTCACCTCCGTACCGTCAGGTTACGCCGCCCGGCCCCGTCTGCCCAGTGTCGCGTTCGGCGCTGAGCTGCAGATCTTCGGCGATCTTCGGTGAAGGAGCGAGAACTTCGGATGTCGCATCTCACGTTTGGTGTCCGGTCAACGTCTTCAAGGTAGAACAGCGTCACATTCGAGAGAATGGGGGCGGAAGCATGACTGGTTGAACCACAGCTGATCCACGATCGACGGGAGCGAAGCATGGGCGTCTCACACAGCGTTATCGACTCACCGCTCGGTGAGCTCACCGTGGTGTCCGCGGAGAGCGGCGCCCTGGCCGCGGTGTACTTTTCCGAGCACAAGCATCGCCCGGATGCAGGCACCTTCGGCCCGCGCGACGACGGTGCCTTCGGCGCCGTGACCACGCAGCTCGGCGAATACTTCGCCGGAGAGCGCACGACGTTCGACCTGCCGCTGGAGCCGGCCGGCAATGACTTTCAGCTCAAGGTCTGGGCGCTCCTCCGCGAGATTCCGTATGGGGAGACACGCAGCTATGGGCAGCTGGCCATCGAGCTCGGCGACCGCAATCTGTCACAGGCGGTTGGCGCGGCGAACGGTAAGAACCCGATCAGCATCATCGTGCCTTGCCACCGAGTGGTCGGCGCCGACGGCAATCTCGTCGGCTACGCCGGCGGACTCGACAGCAAACGGTTTCTGCTCGCGCTGGAAGAACCCGCCGAGGCGAGCCTTGACCGACTGTTCTGATGCGCAGCAAAACCGCGCCGGCGCATCCGCGGCACCGATCAGAGGCGTGAGCTGAGCATGCAGCCCTTTGAACGAGTGGTCGCCGAGCACGGTGCGACGGTGTTGCGTGTCTGTCGCGCCGTGCTCGGGCCCGTCGACGCAGACGACGCCTGGTCCGAGACTTTTCTGGCCGCGCTCCGGGCGTACCCAGCGCTCGCCGAGGGCGCGAACGTCGAGGCCTGGCTCGTGACGATTGCCCACCGCAAGGCCATCGACGTGACCAGGGCACGGGCGCGACTGCCGATTCCGGTCGACGCGCTGCCCGAGCGGGCCGCGACCCGCGGAAATCCCGAGTCGACCGATCACGACCTCTGGGCCGCGCTGGCGCTCTTGCCCGCAACGCAACGGCAGGCCGTCGCCTATCACCACGTCGTCGGGCTTCCCTATAAAGAGGTAGCCGAGATTCTCGGTGGCACGACGGATGCCGCGCGCCGGGCCGCCGCCGACGGCATCAAGACCCTGCGGAGGCGGCTCGCGGAGACCCATCCGCTGGTTGGGGAGCGAGCGCCAGCGAGCGTCTCGAAACCCCGCGATCCGACCTCCAGACTCGACCACAGTTCAGAGATCGGCTCGCCAGGTTTCGAGACGCGCGCTCCTTCATCGCGAGCTCCTCAACCACCGGAACGGACGTCTCTCGCGTGACCTCGAAAGGACTGCACCCATGACTACTGCTCACGACACCGCCACGACCGAATTGCTCGCACCGCTGCACGCCGCCGACCCGGCCGATCTCGACCGGCTGCATGCCGCGTTCGTCGCGGCGGCATCCGCCGAAGGTGACCTCGACGTGGCGTACCGCACCGTCGATTCGCCCGTCGGCGTGCTGCTCCTCGCCGCGACCGAAGCGGGACTCGTGCGCGTCGCATTCCAGCGCGAAGACCACGATGCCGTGCTCGAGCGACTCGCGACGGCGATCAGCCCCCGCATCCTGCGGGCGCCGGCCCGGCTCGACACCGTGGCCCGCGAACTCGACGAGTACTTCGCCGGCACCCGCCAACGCTTCGACCTGCCCCTCGACCATCAGCTCTCGAAGGGATTCAGGCGGAGCGTCTTGGCCCACCTGCCCGAGATCGGCTACGGCCAGACCGAAAGCTATGCGCAGGTGGCGCTCGCCGCGGGGAGCCCCCGCGCGGTGCGGGCGGTCGGCACGGCCTGCGCGACAAACCCGCTTCCACTCATCGTGCCGTGCCACCGGGTGGTGCGCTCCGACGGCTCGTTCGGCGGCTATCTCGGCGGCACGGAGGCCAAGCAACTGCTGCTTCACCTCGAGGGAGCGGCATGACCGACGCACTCTTCCCCGCCGAACGCCGCGAGATCGCGCCCGGCGCCGTGCACGTTCCCGGCTGGCTCTCGCTTGACGAGCAGCAGGCGATCGTTGCCCAGTTCATGCAGTGGGCGCGCGGCCCGGTGCCGATCCGCGCCGCGAAACTCCCCGGCGGCCACGAGATGTCGGTGCGCACCGTCTGCCTCGGCTGGCACTGGCAGCCCTACCGGTACACGCGGGAGGCCGGCGACGTGAACGGGGTGCGCGTGCTCGAGTTTCCGGACTGGCTGGCCGATCTGGGTCGGCGCGCGGTCGCCGAAGCGTGGCAGAACCCGCGGGCCGGAGCCGACTATCATCCTGATGCGGCACTCGTGAACTACTACGACGACACCGCGAAGATGGGAATGCATCAGGACAAGGACGAGATCTCCGACGCCCCGGTCGTCTCGCTCAGCATCGGCGACAGCTGCAAATTCCGTTTTGGGAATACGACAGATCGCGGCAAACCGTACACCGATCTCGACCTTGAGTCCGGTGACCTGTTCGTGTTCGGCGGCCCGAGCCGGTTCGCCTTTCACGGCGTGCCCAAGGTCTATCCCGACACCGGAAGCCGCGCGACTGGCCTCGCACGCGGCAGAATTAACATCACGATGCGCGTAACAGGATTGCCCGCTGAATGAACATCAAACAAGTGACGGGACTGTCAGGCCAATGACCACGATGAACGAGGATGCCCCGGCACCGGTGTCGACTCCGGCCGGCGTGGTGCGCGGTGACGACGGACTCCTCCGCCCGACCTGGGCCGCGACCGACCCGCTGATGCGCGACTACTACGACACCGAGTGGGGCGTGCCGGTGCGTGACGAACATGGGATGTACGAGCGGATCAGCCTGGAGGCATTCCAGGCCGGTTTGTCGTGGGCGACGATCCTGAAGAAGCGGCCGGCCTTCCGCGCTGCATTCGCCGACTTCGACCCCGACCGGGTGGCCACCTTCACCGACTCCGACGTCGAACGGCTGATGAATGACGCAGGCATCGTGCGCAACCGCCTGAAGATCGCCGCGGCGATCACCAACGCCCGGGCGACCATCGCGCTCCGCGCCGAGGGCGGACTCGTCGACTTCGTCTGGTCGTTTCAGCCGGCCGAGACTCCGGTTCCGGTCACCTACGCGGATGTCCCCACCCAGTCGGTCGAGTCAGTCGCCCTCTCGAAGGGGCTGCGGGCGAAGGGCTTCGCGTTCGTCGGTCCGACCACGATGTTCGCCCTGATGGAAGCCATCGGCATTGTGGACACCCATTTGGTCGACAGCCATCGCCGTGGAAGCTCCGGGGTCTGGAACTCGGCCGACCGATCGTGAACACTCACGTCCGCCTGCCGGTCGACGAACCTCTCGACGCCGCGTCGATGATCGGATCACTGGCGTTGCACGCGATTCCCGGGGTCGAGGTCGCCGACCGCGCAGCGGGCACCCACCGCCGGTTGTTGCCGACGGAGCACGGGCCGCGCGCGGTGACGGTGACGATCAGCGCACATGCGGTGCTGGTCGACATCGACGATCAGGGCCATAGCGACAACGGCGACCCCGCCGAGCTCATCCGATTCGTACGCCGCTGGCTCGACCTTGACGCCGATCTGGCCGCCGTACGCACCGTGCTCGGCGACGATTCAGTGATCGGTCCGCTGCTCGGGGCGCGACCGGGCCTGCGGATCATCGGCTACCCCGACGGCTTCGAAGCCGCGGTGATGACGGTGCTCGGCCAGCAGGTGTCGCTCGCCGCCTGCCGCACTTTCGGCGGTCGGGTGGCCGAGGCCAGGGGGAGTGACGGCCCCGGCGGGCTGCGGCTCTTCCCCGATCCCGAGCGGCTGGCCGCGCTCACTCCCGACGAGCTGCAGCAAGGAATCCGGGTGACCGGCGCCCGGGCGCGCACGGTTCAGGCACTGGCCGAGGCCTGCGCCGACGGCTTGCAGATCGCTCCAGAGAACGACCACACCGACATCCGTCGCCGGCTGCTCGCTCTGCCGGGAATCGGCCCGTGGACGGCCGACTATCTGGCGGTGCGCGCGCTCGGCGACCGCAACGCGTTCACGCCGGGTGATCTGGTCTTGCGCCGTGCTCTCGGCGGCATCTCGGCGAAGGATGCCGCCGCGCGCGCCGAATCGTGGTCGCCCTACCGTGCCTACGCGCTCTGCCATCTCTGGGCGTCGGACCCGTTGCTGGCCGCGTTGCCCGTCGCCGAGCGCCGAGTTTGACACTTGCGGTCGAGTTGCCCGGGTAGAACAGGGCAACTCGACCGGAACGCTCAAACTCGGCGACGTCTCTAGCCGGCGCGGAACACCTCCGCCGCGATGACGAGGTCTTCCCACGACATTCCCGAGCTCTTGAAGACGCGCGGCCGGCTGTGGTCGACCGCCACCGATTCGGTGACGATGTCGCGCATCGGTACCAGGGCGTCGGCGGCGATCACACCTTCGCCGATCGGGATGATCAGGTCGCCCGCCTCGCGCAGCGCGACGGCGATGTCCTCCACCACGAGCTGCGCACGGTCGACCAGAGCCGAGGGCAGCTCGCGGGCGTCGGGCTCGTGGGATCCGACGGCGACGGTGCACGAGTCATCCGGCACGAGTGTTCCGTCGAACACGGGCGTGCGGGCCGTCGTCGCGCAGACGATCAGCTGGGCGTCGCGCACCGAATCCGCCGTGCCGACGGTGGCAGTGAGGCCGCTGGCACGCACGCGATCGGCCAGCGCCGCAGCGCGCTCCTGATTGCGTGCGACGATCGAGACCCGACCGATTGAACGGATGCCGCGCATCGCCTCGATATGACCCCAAGCCTGCGGCCCGGATCCGAAGACGACGAGGTGTTCGACGGTTGCCGGGGCGAGCAGGTCGGCCGCCGCGGCCGAGACCGCCGGCGTGCGGAGCGTCGTCAGTGCCGTGCCGTCGATCAGCGCGATCGGGCTGAGTGTCGCGGCCTCCATCAGTAGGTACACGCCCTGAATGCGCTCGAGACCGAGGTCCGGATTCCCCGGCGCGACCGTGGCCACCTTCACCCCGACGAATTCACTCGACTGGGTGGGCATCAGCAGCAGCTGGCCGGCCGCAACGTCGAGGATGCCGCGGCTGAAGTCGGTCGCCGGGTCGAGCCCGGCACGGAGGTCCCGCTGAATCGCTCGCGCGGCTCGCTCGAAATCGACACGGGCGAAGACCTCCTCGGCAGAGATCCAGGGCAGCGGCGAGGGGAAGGTGGGGAGTGCGGGGGCAGCGGAGGTCACAGGATGAATCCTGTCGCAACCGGGTCGTTCGCATCCAGGATGAAGGTGTGTTCGCCCGTCTTGTAGGCCATTCCCTCGACGGTCGGAACCACGGAGCCGTGAATCTCATTCTCGGGGGCGCCGTTGTGGACGGCGCGCGCGCGGCCGATGAACCGGCTGCCCACGATCGAGTCGTGCGTGAGCGCCTGATCGGGTGCGAGCCGGCCGGAGTCCGCGAGAAGGGCGATCCGGGTGGCCGTGCCCGAGCCGCAGGGGGAGCGGTCGACGCGCCCGTCGGCGAAGACGGTGACGTTGCGCTGGTGCGGGCCGTCGGCGGTGTCGCCGAGGTCATCGAAGATGATGGTTCCGTAGATGCCGCTCAGGCGGTCATCGGCAGGATGCTCGGCGAACGGGCTGTCATTCAGCGTCCACTTGATCTCGCGCCCGATGGCGAGCAGTTCCTCATAGTTGTCCTGGGTCACGGTCAGGCCGAGCGACGACGCTTCAACGCAGGCGTAGAGCGCCCCGCCGAAACCGATGTCGGCCTGCACGCGGCCGCGTGACGTCTCCACATCGACGGCTCGGGCGACCGGGTAGGAGACCACGTTCTCGAACACCACACTGGTGACGATCCCCGCGGTCTGACGCACGTGAGCGACCACGCGCCCCGACGGCACATCAATGGTCACCGGGGTCACCCCGTCGGGTTCCGCGGCGACGAGGCCGCTCTGCACTGCCCACACGCCGAGTGCGATCGTGCCGTGACCGCAAGCCGTTGAGAAGCCGTCGTTGTGCCAGAACAGCACGCCGAAGTCGGCGCCGTCGTCGTCGGGCGGAACGATGAAGCAGCCGTACATGTCGGCGTGACCGCGCGGCTCACGGCAGAGCAGTTGTCGCACGGCGTCGATCTCCGCCGAGTTCTGAGCCACAACCCGCCGTTCGGCTACGGTTGCGCCGCTGATTTCGGGAGCGCCGTCCAGTACTATTCGAAAAGGTTCACCGGCGGTGTGGTAATCGATGGTCCGAACCGGCTTTGTAATATGGCACATATCATGATGCTAGTGAGTAGCTTTCCATCCCGCGAGTAGCGCGGGCAAAATTTCAGCAGACAATGCGAGGGAGAGGATCCCATGGCTCCTTCAGCCATTCACAAAGTGGAGCAGGTCTCGAGCCTGCGTGACCGCATCGGCGAGTCGCTCTCGGCCGCCATCATCTCCGGTGAGCTCGCGCCCGGCACGCTCGTCTCGGTTCCGAGCCTCGCAGTGCAGTTCGCCGTCTCGGCGACCCCGGTGCGCGAGGCGATGCTGGATCTGGAGCAACGCGGCTTCGTCACCTCTGTGCGCAACAAGGGTTTCCGCGTCACCGAGGTGAGCGAGGGCGACCTGCGCGAGATCATCGAGCTGCGCCAGCTGCTCGAGGCGCCGGTCATGCGCTCCCTCGCCGCGGACTTCCCGCTCGACACAATGCCGCACTGGCGTTCGCTCGCCGCCGAGATCTCGACGCACGCCGAGCAGGCGAACCTCTCCGGCTTCATCGAGCGGGACCGCGACTTTCACCTGGGCCTGCTCGCCCTGCACGGCAACGAGCGTTTGGTGAGCGCGGTTCGCGAACTGCGACTGCAGACCCGCATGGTGAACCTGGCGAAAATGACCCAGAGTCACGAGCTGCCCGAATCGGCGAAGGAACACCACCTCATGCTCGATTTGCTGGAGAGCGGAGATGGCGCTGCGCTCGAGGAGCTCACCATCGACCACCTTGAGCACATCATCGGGTGGTGGGCTGTAGCCGGCGACGCCTGATCGGTCGCACGGCCCGTCGCGCGGCCCATGATTCGGCTCTTTTTCCGACTCAACGCGCGACCCAACGCCCGGCTCCTCGTTCGGCTTTTCGCGCCCAGCACGAAATACCGATTGTGGTACGGCATTAATAATATGTAGTATGTCACCCACTACAGGCTCCCTTCGTAGCGTCCAAGTACAGCGAAGTATTGATTGGGTGACACATGAAAACGAAACGTTCCACCACACAAGCGGTGGCACTGATTGCAGCGGCGGTCCTTTTGGGCACGACGGCGTGCAGCACCGCAACGAGCAGCACCTCCTCCGACAAGCCGGCTACCGCAGGCGGCACCCTCAAGGTGCTCGGTGCCGGCGACGTCGACCACCTCGATCCCGCACTCGCGGCCTACGTGCCGACCACGAGCGTGATGCGTGCGGTGAGCCGACAGCTGATCAGCTACAAGACAGTCGATGACGCCACCGAGCGCATCGCCCCGCAGGCCGACCTTGCAACCGAGGTACCCCAGCCCACCAACAACGGCCTGACCTACACGTTCACCATTCGCGACGGTGCGAAGTGGGACGCCCCTGACGGCGCGCGTCAGATCGTGTCGGACGACTTCGCCCGCGGGCTCAAGCGTCTCTGCAACCCGCTGCAGTCCAGCCCGATGTTGACCTACTTCAACGAGGCGATCGAGGGGATGAAACCCTTCTGTGAGGGGTTCGCATCCGTTCCCACCGATGCCCCCTCGATGAAGAAATACATCGAGGACACCCCGGTATCCGGCATCAAGGCGATCGACGACAAGACTCTCGAAATCGACCTGGTGAGCCCCGCCGGCGACTTCCTGTACATGCTGTCGCTGAACAACGCGTCGCCCGCCCCGGTCGAGGTTCTCGACTATGAGCCGGATTCCCCCGACTACCGCTCCAACTTCATCTCCAGCGGCCCGTACACGGTCGACAGCTACACGCCCGACAAGGAGCTGAAGCTCAAGCGCAACCCGGCCTGGGATGCGAAGTCCGACCCGCTGCGCGCGGCCAACGTCGACGCCATCGACGTGACGTTCGGCCTCACCGCGGATGCCATCACGCAGCAGTTGCAGGCGGGCTCCGCCGACATGTCATTCGACATCACGCTGTCGCCGGCGCTGATTCAGCAGTTGAAGGCTGCCAACGACGAGAAGCTGGTCAGCGTGGCGAGCGGCGCGGTCAACCCATTCATTTGGATCAACACCAAGACCAGCAACAACGACAGTGCACTGCAGAACCTCAAGGTGCGTCAGGCACTGCAGTACGCCGTCGACAAGGCGGCCGTCGTGCAGACGCTCGGTGGCCCGGATGTCGCCGCAGTGCAGAACGGCATCTTCGGACAGGGTGTGCTCGGCCAGCACGACTTCGACCTGTACCCGAGCAAGGACTCCAAGGGTGACCCGGAGAAGGCGAAATCGCTTCTCGCCGAAGCCGGCTACCCGAACGGCCTCGCACTCAAGATGCCGTACCGCACCAAGGACCAGGAACCGCAGATTGCCCAGACGATCCAGGCCAGCCTCGAAAAGGCCGGCTTCACCGTTGAACTCGTGCCGGTGAACCCGAGCGACTACTACTCGAAGTTCCTGACCAACCCGGAGAACACCGCAGCCGGCATGTGGGACATCGCCCCGGTCGGTTGGACTCCCGACTGGCAGGGCGGCGCGGCACGCTCGGTCTTCCAGCCGCAGTTCACCTTCACTGGAACGCCGCAGACCTACAACTACGTCGACTACAACAACGACGAGGCGAACGCTCTGGCCGCCCAGGCCATCCAGTCCACCGATCCCGCCGAGATCGCGAAGCTCTGGGGTCAGGTCGACGAGAAGGTGATGGCGGATGCGATCGTGATCCCGATCGCCTCGCCCCGGGCGAACATCTACCACAGCGACCGCGTGCAGAACTTCATCCCCTACGCGCTGAGCGTGCAGGGCGACTGGACGAACGTCTCGCTGAAGTAGCGGTCTGATCCGGCGGTGGCCGGCGCCCAGTGGGGCCGGCCACCGCCATCCGTTCATCCCGATGCAGCTCTGCGAGTGAAAGAGGCTCCAATGCCAGTTCTTGACGTGCGCCATTTGAATGTGCGCATCCCCACGGAGGACGGCGTCATCCACGCCGTGCGCGACGTGTCGTTCTCCGTCGAAGCCGGTGACTTCTTCGGCATCGTCGGCGAATCGGGCTCCGGCAAGAGTGTGATGGTGCAGGCGATCATGGGGCTCGTGCCGGGCGCCGAGATCACGGGGGAGGCCTACTTCAACGGGCGCGACCTGCTGCTGATGAAGCCGGAGGAGCTGCGTCAGATCCGCGGCAAATCGATCAGCATGATCTTCCAAGACCCGCTCAGCAGCCTGCATCCCCAGTTCACCATCGGCTGGCAGATCACCGAACAGATTCACACCCACACCCGCATCAGCCGCGCCGACGCGAAGGCGCGCGCGATCGAGATTCTCGGCAAGGTCGGCATCCCCGACCCCGCGGTGCGCTTTGACGCCTACCCGCATCAATTCTCCGGCGGCATGCGGCAGCGGGTCATGATCGCGATGGCGCTCGTGTTGAACCCGGCACTGATCATCGCCGATGAGCCGACCACCGCCCTCGATTCCACGGTGCAGGCCCAGATCCTCGAACTGCTGCACGAGATGCAGCTCGAATTCGACACCACCATCCTGATGATCACCCACGACCTCAGCGTGCTCGCCAGTGTCGCGAACCGGATGATGGTCATGTATGCCGGTCACCGCCTGGAAATGGGTCCGGCCCGCGAGGTGTTCTCCGCCCCCGCGCATCCGTACAGCGCCGGTTTGCTGCGCTCGTCGCCCGCAAACTCGCAGCCCGGTGTCGCGCTGGTTCCGATCGCCGGTCGTCCGCCCAGCCTGCTCGACCCGGTGCAGGGCTGCGTCTTCGCAGCGCGCTGCCCCGATGTGATGTCGCAGTGTTGGAGTGAACGACCGCCGCTCCGCCACTACGACAACGGCCTCGAGGCCAGTTGCTGGCTCACCGAGGCGCCGTCGGAACCGACGCTCAATTCCTCGTTCGATCTGCCGGACGACCTTCCGATCGAGTCGCTCGATCCGAACACCACCGAGCTCGCCACCCCGATCGTGCAGGCGAGCGGAGTCGAACTCTTCTTCCGTAATAAGAGCACCCGCACCCAGGTGCAGGTGCTCAACGGAATCGATCTGACGATGTATCGCGGTGAGACGCTCGGCCTGGTCGGTGAGAGCGGATGCGGCAAGTCGACACTCGCCCGCGTCATCGCCGGTCTCATCCCGGCAACGTCCGGCACCGTCACGCTGGCCGGGCATGACCTGTCCACGGTCAACCACGACCAGTGGCGCCAGCTGCGCCGCGAAATTCAACTCGTCTTTCAGGACCCGTTCGGATCGCTCAACCCGCGTCGGCGGGTCGGCTCGATCATTGGGGATCCATTCCGGATCCACAAGATCTCCTCCGGCGCGAAGCGCAAAGCCAGCGTGCAACAGCTGATGGAACTCGTCGGGCTCAACCCGGAGCACTACAACCGTTTTCCGTCCCAGTTCTCGGGCGGTCAGCGGCAACGCATCGGCATCGCCCGCGCCCTGGCCCTGAACCCGTCGATCATCATCTTCGACGAGCCGGTTTCCGCCCTCGACGTGTCGATTCAAGCCCAGGTGTTGAACCTGATGAGCGACCTGCAGAAGGAATTCAATCTCACCTATCTGTTCATCTCGCACGACCTCGCGGTGGTGCGGCATGTCTGCGACCGGATCGCGGTGATGGACCACGGCCAGATCGTGGAACTCGCCTCGGCCGAGGCGCTCTATTCGAATCCGCAGCACGACTTCACGAAGCAACTGCTGGCCGCCTCCGCTCCCGCGCCGCAGCCCAGTGCGCGTGCGCCGCGGGCGCTTCTCGGGTCGGCCACCGGTGATGACACCCTGATCGGAAGCCGCTCATGAGCATCCTCAAGACTCCGAAAAAGGCAGCGGAGGCGGCGAACCTCGCGCCCGTCACCGTTGTGCAGCGCGGTTCGCTTGCGCTCACCTTTCGCCGACTGCGCCGCGACCCCGGCAGTGTGATCGCCTTCATCTTCATCGTGATTCTGGTGCTGTTCGCCGTCGGCGCTCCGGTGATCGCCGCGCTCACCGGGCACGGTCCCAACGAGCAATTCCGGGAGACGGGCCTCACCCCGGCCGGCATCCCGGTCGGGCCGGGAGACGAGTTTCTCTTCGGCACGGACCAGCTCGGTCGGGACGTGCTGGTGCGGCTGGCCTACGGCGCCCGGATCTCCCTGGTCGTCGGCGTTGTCGCCTCGATCGCCGCCGCGACGATCGGTGTCGTCGTCGGGCTGCTGGCGGGCTACTTCGGCAACCGCACCGACACGGTGCTCTCCCGAATCATGGACCTCGTGATGAGCGTTCCGTTTCTGCTCGCAGCCATCGCACTGGTTTCGGTACTCGGCCCCAGCCTCGCGCTCAGCATCAGCGTGATCGTCTTCTTCACCTGGACTCCCATTGCCCGGGTGATCCGGGGCCAGGTTCTCGCGCTCAAGCAACGCGAATTCGTCGAAGCGGCGCGTTCCCTCGGTGCCGGACATGTCTCAATCATGTTCCGTGACATCCTGCCCAACCTGATGGTGCCCATTATCATCTACTCGACGCTGATGATCCCCAGCGCCATTGTCTTCGAGGCGACGCTGTCATTCCTCGGCATGGGCGTGGTGCCGCCGACCGCGAGCTGGGGCGGAATGCTCTCCGAGGCCGCCGGCAACTCGATCTACCTGGCTGCACCCTGGCTCGTGATCATCCCCGGCTTGGCGCTGCTGTTCACCACTCTCGCATTCAACATCCTGGGCGACGGCCTGCGCGATGCCCTCGATCCCCGAGCCGCAAGGAAGGCCTGACGATGTGGCGTTATCTGCTCTCTCGAGTCGGATTCGGAGTGCTGGTTCTCTTTGTTCTCAGCATCTTCGTCTTCGCGCTCTTCTACATCGCGCCGGGTGATCCGGCGCGGGTTCTGGCCGGCGATAAGGCGACCGAGGAGGCGCTCGCGCAAATCCGCGCGAACCTCGGCCTCGACCAACCCATCTACGTGCAGTACTGGACGTTCATCACGAACCTGCTGCAGGGCAACCTCGGCTTCTCCTATCGCAGCCAGCTGCCGGTGGCCGAGATCATCATGGACCGGATCCCTGCGACGGTGTCGCTCGTCTTCGGCGGCGTCGTGATCTGGCTGTGCGTCGGAATCCCGATCGGCGTGATGTCGGCCAAGGCGCCCGGCAGCCTGCGCGACCGGTTCGGCCAGTCCTTCGCGCTCATCGGGATCAGCTTCCCGAGTTTCGTGCTCGGAATGATGGCCCTCTACCTGCTCTACTTCCTGCCGGCCAAAGCCGGAATTCATCTCTTCCCGCCGAGCGGATACGTTCCCTTCACCGAAGACCCCGGTCAGTGGTTCTGGCACCTGATCTTGCCCTGGCTGACCCTGGCCTTCGTCTCGGCCGCGATCTATGCGCGACTGATGCGTGGCCAGATGCTCGAAGTACTCGGTGAGGACTACATCCGCACCGCCCGGGCGAAGGGCTTGACCGAACGCCGCGTCGTCTACCGGCACGCCATGCGGAGTGCCATCCCTCCGCTGGTCACCCAGCTGGGAACGGACATCGGGCTCATGCTCGGCGGCGTGATCGTGATCGAGCAGGTCTTCGGCCTTCTCGGAGTGGGTAGCCTTGCCGTGAGTTCGGTGAACAACCAGGACCGCCCGGTCGTCATTGGCGTTGTTCTGCTCGGAGGGCTGTTCGTCGTCATCGTGAACATCATCGTTGACACCCTGTATGCCTTCCTGGACTCCCGAATCAGAACTGCCGCCTGACGCGGAAAGAAAGCGACGAACCATGTCTTCACCGCAGTACACCATCCCCGGAATGCACATCACGGACCACGTGGTGACGGTGCCGCTTCGCTGGGGCGATCCCTCCGATTCACGCACCATCACGATCTTCGCCCGCGAGGTCGTCGACCCGCGCAAGAAGAACGAGCAGCTCCCGCTCCTCGTCTTTCTGCAGGGTGGGCCGGGCGGTAAGTCTCCGCGCCCGATGCCGGGGGAGGGCTGGATCGCGTCGGTGCTCGAGACGCACCGCGTCGTGCTCGTCGACCAGCGGGGGACCGGACGAAGCACCCGCGTGCAATCAGGCACCGTCGCGCAATTCGACCGGGTGCAGGATGCCCGCGACTACCTGCTCTGCTTCCGTGCCGATTCGATCGTGGCGGACCTCGAATTCATCCGCACCACGGTCTATGGCGGAGTGAAGTGGCAAAGCCTCGGCCAGAGCTACGGCGGGTTCATCACCCTCAGCTATCTGTCGCTCGCTCCGGAGGGACTCTCGGCCTGCTACGTGGCCGGCGGGCTGACCAGTGTGTCGCCGTCGGCCGAGGAGGTGTACCGGCGCACTTACCCGCGGGTGGCCGACAAGACCCGGCGGTTCTACGAACGCTTCCCACTCGAACGCGAACGGGTCGGCGCGGTCGCCGATCTCCTGGCCGACGGCGACGTTCTGCTTCCCGATGGCGACGTGCTGACGGTGCGCCGGTTGCAGACCCTCGGTCTCGACCTCGGCATGGGCCCCGGCCTCGACCGCGTGCACTGGTTGTTCGACGATGCGTTCGCCGACGAGTCGCGCCGCGCGGGCTCGCTCTCCGACAGCTTCCTGGCCCAGGTTGCCGCGAAGACCAGCTACGACGACAACCCCCTCTTCGCCGTGTTGCAGGAGAGCATCTATGGTTCGGGTCCCGGAGCAACCGGCTGGGCGGCCGACCGGATCGGTCAGCAGCACCCGGAATTCGACGCGGCGAATCGGCCGCTGGTCTTCACCGGCGAAATGATGTACCCCTGGATGTTCGACGAGATTCGGTCGCTCCGCCCCTTCAAGGCGGCGGCCGAAGCGCTCGCCGAGTTCGAGGACTACACGGTGCTCTACGACCTCGACCGGCTCGCCGCCAACGAGGTTCCGGTGGCGTCGGTCTCCTACTTTGACGATATGTACGTCGACGTGGGAATCTCAACGGAGACCAAAGACCTGGTCGGCAACCTGCAGTTCTGGGTGACAAACGAGTACGAACACGACGGAATTCGCCAGGACACGCGGGTGACCCAGCGCCTGATTTCCCTGGTTTCAGAGATGGGTGGACCCCTCACATGACCGACACGCAGCAGGCCACTGGCACGCAGCACGCATCCATGCCCGCGCCGACCGCGCCCGATCCCCGGCTTCCCCGCTTGGCCGGGCTGCCCGGCTTCGTCGACTACATGGGCACCGGCTGGGGCACACCCGACCGCACCGCTCCCGTCGAGCCGGGCGCGGCATCCGCTGCCCAGGCGCACCGCGAACGCCTGAGCGCCCTGCTGGCCGGCCGCACTCTCATTGTGCGGGGCGGGCGAGCGCCGATCCGGAGCAACGACACCTATTACGGCTTTCGGCCAGACAGCAACTTCTACTGGTTGACCGGATGCGACGCGGAGGATGCCGTCATCGTGCTGTCCCCGACGTCGGGCTCACACGACGCGACCGTGTACCTGCCCGCCCCGGCCTACCCGGGAGAGCCGGGATTCTTCGCCGATCCGGCGCACGGGGAACTCTGGGTCGGCTCGGCCCCTGGCATGACCGACTGGTCGGCGGCGCTGGGACTGACCGTGAAACCGCTCAGTACCCTGGAGTCCGACCTGCGCCGGGTGAACGACCCGATGGTGGCCGGTGCCGCGGCGCGGTCCGGCGAGGTGCTCGGGGACGTCCCCTCCTCCGTTGAACTCGCCCGCACACTCGCCGAACTCCGGATGGTGAAAGACGAGTGGGAGATCACCGAGCTCCGTCGCGCGGTCGACTCCACCGTCGACGGTTTCGCCAGTGTGGTGCGCGAGATTCCGACCGCCATCGCCGGGGGCGGTGAGCGCTGGTTGCAAGGAACATTCGACCGGCACGCTCGCACCTATGGCAACGGCCCCGGCTACTCGACGATCGTCGGCAGTGGCGCTCATGCGCCGACCCTGCACTGGGTGCGCTGCGACGGTCCGGTGCTGGAAGACAAGGTGCTCTTGCTCGATATGGGCGTCGAGAACCGCACGTTCTACACCGCGGATGTGACCCGCACCTTTCCGGCATCCGGCACCTTCAGCCCGGTTCAGCGGCAGGTGCACGACCTGGTGGAGAAGTCGCACCGGGCCGGCCTCGCCGAGGTGCGCCCCGGTCGCGACTTCTCCGACTTCCACCGCGCCGCGATGGAGGTCATCGCGAACGGGCTTCACGACTGGGGCCTGCTCCCCGTCTCGGTGGACGAGGCGCTGAACGAGACCGGTCAGCACCACCGGCGCTACCTCGTCTGCGGCATCGGGCATCACCTCGGCCTCGACGTGCACGACTGCGCCCAGTCGAGCTATGAGTCCTACCAGGGCGGAGTGATGACTCCCGGCATGGTGCTCACCGTCGAACCCGGGCTGTACTTCCACGCCAACGACGAGACGGTTCCCCCGGAATTGCGTGGGATCGGCGTGCGCCTCGAAGACGACATCCTGGTCACCGAGACCGGGTCAGACGTGTTGTCGGATGCCCTGCCGATCGATGCGAGCGGCATCGAGAACTGGATGAGCGCCGCGCTTCGCGGCTAGCCGGGCGAACGGCTGCGCGAGCGGCCGGGCGCACAGCAGGGCGGGTAGTGGGGTGTCGGCCGGATTCCGCGGGAATCCGGCCGGGGTCTTCCCTCGGGACTCAATAGTATGTAATATATTACTCAACGAGATGAAGCCCAGTGGCGGGCGAAAAGGGAGGGCGACGTGGCCGACGATGTGATCATCATCGGTGCCGGAATCATCGGCGCCGCGTGCGCCCGTGCCCTCGCCGTCGCCGGCTACGCCGTGACTGTCATCGATCGCGGCACCGTCGCCGGGGGCACCTCGTCGGCCTGCGAGGGAAACCTGCTGGTCTCCGACAAGGGTCCCGGCCACGAGTTGGTGCTCGCCCAGTTCGCGTCGACGCTCTGGAAGCAGACGGTCGCCGACCTCGCCGAGCAGCTCGGTGACGGTTTTCCCTCGGTCGAGTACGACCAGAAGGGCGGCCTTGTCGTCGCCACGACACCGGCCGGCGCTGGCCCGCTGCTCGCTTTCGCGGAGAGTCAGCGCGCCGCCGGAGTCGACGCCCGGGTGATCAGCGTCGCCGACGCGCACGAGCTCGAACCCGACCTCGCGCCCTGGATCGAAGCCGCCGTGCACTACCCGGAAGACGCCCAAGTGCAGCCGACCATCGCGACGGATGCGCTGATGAGCTCGGCCCGGCTGTTCGGAGCCCGGGTTCTCGAGAACACGACGGTGCTCGGCCCCATTTTCGACTCGGCCGGCGCGCTGACCGGCCTCGTCACGAGCGCGGGCGAGCTGCGCGCCGACCGCATTCTGGTGGCGGCCGGTCCCTGGTCCGGCGAGGTGGCGGCTCTGCTCGGCCAGCACCTTCCGGTGCGTCCGCGCCGCGGCGACGTGCTGGTCACGAGCCGGATGCGGCACCGCATCTTTCACAAGGTCTACGACGCCGACTACGTGGGAGCCGTCGGTTCCGACGACAGCGCATTGCAGACCTCCAGCGTGGTCGAGTCCACGGCATCCGGCACGGTTCTGATCGGCTCGTCCCGCCAGCAAGTCGGCTTCGACGCCCGCCTCCGGGTCGACGCGCTCCACGAGATCGCCGCCAAGGCGTTGCGCCTGTTCCCGTTTCTCGCCGACGCCGCGATCATGCGCAGCTACGGCGGATTCCGCCCGTTCATGCCCGACCATCTGCCGGTCATCGGCGAAGATCCGCGGATGCCCGGCCTCTGGTACGCGACAGGTCACGAGGGCGCGGGCATCGGGCTCAGCCTCGCCACCGCCGACCTCCTCGTCGACCTGATGCGGGGCGTCCCGCCGAAACTCGACCCCTCGCCGTTCTCCCTCACCCGTGCCTCGCTCGCCTCTCATCTGATGGAGGTGGTCTGAGATGGCGCCCTTCCTGCTGCCGTTCGGCAACGACAAAATTCGCCCGGTCCCGCCGATCCCGGTCACGATCAGCCTGGACGGTGTTCCGGCCACCGGTGTCGTCGGGCAGAGCCTGGCCGGCGTCATCCTGGCCAGCGGAACCCTCGGCTTCCGCACCACATCCGCCGCGGGCAAGCCGCGCGGCGTCTTCTGCGGAATCGGTGTCTGCTTCGACTGCCTGGTCGAAGTGAACGGCCAGCGTGACGTGCGCGCCTGCCAGCGCCGGGCATCCGCCGGCGATGTCGTCATCAGCCAGCACGATGAGCTRCCGACTCCGGTGGTCGAGCTTGTCGAGACCCCGGGTCTCGACAAGCTCCAATTGGGCGGCCAGTTCTGGCGCCACCTGCCCGACTCCCGGCCCGCTGCCGCCGAACGCCTGCTGCACCACGGCTGGGACACCTTCCAGACGCTGCGCCACACGCTCGAGGGCGACGACGGATGCCGCATCATCCGTGGTGCACAGGTCTGGTCTCTCGAACTGCGCGAAAACGCGCCCGGAACCGTGCACGTCGTCGTCGGCGAACCCGATGGCGTCGGCCGTGACCGCATTCTGTTGCACCCCGACGCGATCGTGCTGGCCACCGGTGCGCACGACCGCACGCTGCCGTTTCCCGGCTGGGATCTCCCCGGTGTGTTCACCGGCGGCGCCGCCCAGGCGCTGGCCAAGGGGGAGCGCCTCGCCGTGGGCCGGCGCGTCGTCGTCGCCGGTGCCGGGCCGTTCCTGCTGCCCGTCGCCGCCTCACTGGCGGCCACCGGGTCGCGGGTGATCGGGGTCTTCGAGGCCAACCGCCTCCCGGCTCTGCTGCGCGGCTGGCTGCCCCGGTTCTGGCAACTGTTTCCGGCCGCGCACAAGGGGGCGGAACTTGCCGGCTATGCCGCCGGGCAGCTGCGTCACCGCATCCCCTACCGTCTGGGCCAGGCGGTCATCGCCGCACACGGAACCGACCGGGTCGAAGCGGTGACCATCGCCTCACTCGATGCCGATTGGGCGCCGATCAGCGGCACCGAGAAACGCATCCCGGTCGACGCGGTCTGTGTCAGCCACGGCTTCACCCCCCGACTCGAACTGGCCATCGCGGCCGGCTGCCAGCTCACCCCCGAACGATTCGTGCGGGTTGACAACGGTCAGCGCACGAGCGTTCCCGGGGTCTTCGCCGCGGGCGAGATCACCGGCATCGGCGGCGTCGACCTGGCGCTGGCCGAGGGCGAGATCGCCGGACACGTGGCCGCCGGCGGGGTGTCCCGGGCCGACGAATTGCGCTCAAGCCGACGCCGGCGCCGCATCTTCTGGGGCTTCGCCGCCCGGATCGAGGCCGCTCACGGCATCCGTGCGGGATGGCCGAAAATGCTCACCGACGACACCCTCGTCTGCCGGTGCGAAGAGGTCAGCTTCGGTTCGCTCTGCCGTTCCGTCGAGAACACTCACTCGCGCTCGCTGCGCGCGTTGAAGCTCAGCACGCGGGCGGGCCTCGGCATCTGCCAGGGCCGCGTCTGCGGGCCCACGGTCGAGACGTTGATCGCCGCTCAAATCGGCGGTCTCGGCGACGACGTGAGCACCGACCGCCGGCCGATCGCCGCCCCGATCCGGCTCGGAGAACTCGCCGCCGCGGTGACCCCGCCGCCCCACTCCACCCTGTGACCACCCGGCCACCCCTGAATTTCATCGACACGACCGATCCACGCATGCACCCTGAAAGGACCACCATGACAACGAAGAACTTCGACCTGGGCGGCGTCATTGTCGCCACCACCCTTGCGTTCAAGGAAGACGCATCGGCACCGGCCGGCCTCGCAGTCGACTACGACAAGTTCGCCGCGCACTGCGACTGGCTGATCAGCAACGGATGCCGCGGCGTCGGCCCGAACGGATCGCTCGGCGAGTACTCCTCGCTCACCGACGAGGAGCGCCGCAAGGTCGTTCAGGTTGCCGTCGAGGCCGTCGGCGGGCGCGGACTCGTCGTCGCGGGCGTGCACGGCGTGGGCTGGCACCAGGCCAAGAAGTGGGCGGAGTACGCCAAGGAAGACGGCGCCGACGGCGTGCTGTTGCTGCCGCCGACCCTCTACCGGGCTAACGAGGCCGAGGTCATCGAGCACTACCAGCGCGTGGCCGAGGTCGGCCTGCCGATCATGGCCTACAACAACCCGTACGACACCAAGGTCGACCTGACCCCGAGCCTGGTCGCCAAGCTGGCCCAGATTCCCGAGGTCGTCGCGGTGAAGGAGTTCTCCGCCGACATCCGCCGGGTGCTCGAGATCAAGGAACGCTGCGACATCGACGTCATCGCCGGCGCCGACGACCTGCTGTTCGAATCGCTTGTCGCCGGGGCGACGGGCTGGTTTGCGGGCTACCCGAACGCGTTCCCGCGTGAGGCCGTCGAGATCTACACGCTGGTCAAGGACGGCAGAATCGCGGAGGCGCTCGAGCTCTACACGCAGCTGGTCGCCGTGTTCCGCTGGGACTCCAAGACCGAGTTCGTGCAGGCCATCAAGCTTTCGATCGACATGGCCGGTGGCAGCTACGGCGGACCGACCCGTCCGCCGCGCGGACCGCTCAGCCCCGAGCACGAGGCCGGGGTGCGCGCCGACACACAGAAGGCTCTCGACTACCTCGCGACGCGCGCAGCTCGCGCCGCCGCGTAGCCGACGAGCGCGCCTGACCGCGCCTGACCGGTTGCGCGGTCGCGCCGGTTTCGGCGCCGCGCGGGTCGAACGCCGCTGCGCGGGTCGGATGCGACCCGCGCAGCGGCGTTCAACCCGCGTCGCTCGACAAGCCCCACTTTCGACGAGAGGATTTCCCCATGCGATCCAAGCGGATGTTCACCGCGGTTGACTCCCACACCGAGGGGATGCCCACCCGGGTCATCACCGGCGGTGTCGGCGTGATTCCGGGGGCGACGATGAACGACAAGCGACTTCATTTCATGGAGCAGATGGACGACATCCGTCTCTTCCTGATGAACGAGCCACGGGGACATGCGGCGATGAGCGGCGCCATCCTGCAGCCGTCGACCCGGCCGGATGCCGACTGGGGGGTCATCTACATCGAGGTGTCCGGATGCCTGCCGATGTGCGGCCACGGCACCATCGGTGTGGCGACGGTGCTGGTCGAGACCGGCATGGTCGAGGTCGTCGAGCCGGTCACCACCATCCGGCTGGACACCCCGGCCGGCCTCGTCATCGCCCGGGTCGCGGTCAGCGACGGGCATGCCGACTCGGTCACTCTCGAGAACGTGCCGTCGTACAGCGTGCGCCTCGACGACATCGTCGATGTGCCCGGCTACGGCCCGATCGAATACAGCCTCGCCTTCGGCGGAAACTTCTACGCCATGGTCGACCTCGATGCGGTGAACCTGCCCTTCGACCGCGCCAATCAGCAGGAGATCCTGACGGCCGGTCTCGCCATCATGGGGGCGATCAACGCCACCAATCCGCCGAAGCATCCCGAAATCGAAGGGCTCGACCACTGCCATCACGTCGAGTTCATCGCGCCGGGCTCGACCGCCGAATACTCCCGGCACGCCATGGCGATCTACCCGGGCTGGTTCGACCGCTCGCCCTGTGGCACCGGCACCTCGGCGCGCATGGCCGAACTCTGGGCACGCGGCGAACTCGCCCTCGACACGGATTTCGTCAACGAATCGTTCATCGGCTCGAAATTCACCGGTCGCCTGATTCGCGAGACGACGATCGCCGGCATCCCGGCCGTCATCCCCACCATCACCGGGCGGGCCTGGGTCACCGGGATCGGGCAGTATGTGCTCGACCCGGCTGACCCGTTCCCGACCGGATTTCAATTTTGACCGGATTCACCCTGACCGGATTTCACCCTGAGGAGTGCACAGCGATGACCACCGCAACGACAGCCACGACCACCACGGCCACCAGCCCCGACCAGCTCGACGCGATTGCGCAGCGTGCGGCCGACATCGCCCCCGTCTGGGCTGCCACCGCTCCCCGCGAGCGGGCACGTGCCCTGGTCGCGGCAGCGGATGCCTTGGGCGCGGCCAGCGCGGAGTTGGTCGCGATCGCCATGGCGGAGACCGGCCTGACGGAGGCGCGTCTCACCGGTGAAGTGACCCGCACGGCCGTGCAGTTGCGCCTGTTCGCTGAAACCGTCGTCGACGGTTCCTACCTCGATGTGCGCATTGACGAGGTGGACTCGGCCTTCGCGCTCGGCGTGCGACCGGATCTCCGCCGCTACCGTATTCCGGTCGGTCCGGTGCTGAACTTCGCGGCGAGCAACTTTCCGTTCGCGTTCTCCGTGGCCGGCGGCGACACCGCCGCAGCCCTCGCGGCCGGGTGCCCGGTGATCGTGAAGGCGCACTCCGGGCATCCGTTGCTCTCGGTGCGCACCGCGGAGATCGTGGCCGGCGCCCTCGAATCGGCGGGTGCGCCCGCCGGCATCCTCCAGCTGATCAGCGGCCAGGCCGCGGGCGTCGCAATGCTGAACGACCCGCGCATCGCAGCCGGCAGCTTCACCGGCTCGATCCGGGCCGGTCGCATCCTGGCCGACGTCGCCGCCGCGCGCCCGGCACCGATCCCGTTCTACGGCGAGCTCGGCAGCGTCAACCCCGTCTTCGTTACCCGGGCCGCCCTTGACGAGCGGTCCGACGCGATCGCCGACGGCTATCTGACCAGCGTGGCCGGTTCTGCCGGTCAGCTCTGCACCAAGCCCGGGTTTCTCTTCGTGCCGACCGGTCACGCGCTGGGGGACCGCCTCACCGCCCAAGCCGCGGCAATCGGCGAACACCGGCTGCTGAACCCGGGCATCGCCGCCGGGTATCGCGACCGCCGCGACGCCGTGCTCGCCGCACCGGGCGTCACCCCGATCGTCGAAGGCTCACTGCGTTTCGACGAGCACGGCCAGGGTTGGGCGACGCCGACGATTGTCACGGTCTCCCTCGACGGCCTGCAGCTGCAGCGGGAGGCGCTGCTCGATGAGTCATTCGGGCCGCTGTCGGTCGTCGTCGAATACGACGACGAGAGCACGCTGGCCGCGCACTGTGACGACCTCTTCGAGGGCAATCTGACCGGAACCGTGCACGCGGGCGCCGGTGAAGACAGCGCTGCGCTCCGTGCGGTGATCGACTGGATCTCAGGGCATGCCGGACGGGTGCTGTTCGGCGGCTGGCCGACCGGCGTCGCGGTGACGCCGGCGCAGCAGCACGGCGGACCGTGGCCGGCGACGAGCAACGACAGCAGCACGTCGGTGGGCAGCGCCGCGATCGGACGCTTCCTGCGCCCGGTCGCCTACCAGAGCGTGCCGCACGCGCTCTTGCCGGTGCCGCTGCGCGACGACAACCCGTGGAACGTTCCGCAGCGTCGCACCGCGGCGGGCGAGTCGCAGTCGTGGGGGGAATCCGCGCGCTGACGAAATCGCGCTGACTAAATCGCGCTGACTAAATCGCGCTGACTAAATCGCGCTGACGAAATGCGTGCGGGCTCGCCGACATCCTGTTCGCCGAGCCCTGTTCGCCGGGCCCCATTCCCCGAGTTTGAGGGTTGCGGTCGAGTTTGTCCGGCAGAACAGGCAAGGTCGACCGCACGGCTCAAGCTCGACGGGAAGAGCCGACCACGACTATGCTCCCCTGCACAGAGAGTCTCCGCTGCCGAGGAATGGGTTACTCATGAACGCGCTGCTCATCATCATCGTCGTTGTCGCCGTCATTTTGTTGTTCACCGGCGGGCTCGTGAATTCACTGCAGTTCCTGCTCTGGGTAGGCTTCGTGCTCATCCTCATTGCGTTGGTGATGTTCATCGTGCGTGCCTTTTCAGGGCGCAAGGGCGCCTGAGCCGGACCAGCCGGACCGCGCTTGGATCAACTCCGATCCATCTGTCGCCGCGTGCAAGGCCGTGCTGACTGAGCTCGGCCGGTAGTGCTTCGCCGAGCCTCAACCAGGCCCGCAGCATCATGTTCGACAACGAAATCTCGCGACGTTTCTCTGCGGCGTCGCGGGGGTCGCGGAGCGGTTTCGGAGGGCTTCCAGCGGCCGTTCCGGTTTGACTTCGGCCCTCACCCCACCGATAGGCTCGAAAGGTTGGAGAAATTCTCTCCACCACGAGAAGGGATAAAAATGAACCTGTTGGCTCTCATTATCATCATCGTCGCCATCCTTCTGGCCATCACCGGGGGGCTCGTACAGTCCCTGCAATTTCTGCTTTGGGTCGGGATCGCGCTTGCGATCGTTGCAGTCATCATGTTCCTGCTCCGGTCAATCTCCGGGCGCAAGAGCTAACGTTCAGCCCAGATCGACGGGTTGGAGGGTCGGCCGCTTCGGCGGCCGGCCATCGCCCGACGAACGCCCGGACAAACGACGACCAATCCACGGCAAGACATACTCCCGGTAGTACGCGGCTGTTCCTTGCGCGCGTACCTCTTCACTTGTCAGCGCAACGTCAGTCCACTCGGCTGGGACCGGCACCTCGAGAGCGCGCAGAACGTTGCCCGCGACCCGCGTGTGACCCAGCGCGTTCATGTGCAGTTTGTCGACCGACCAGTACTTCTTCTGCTCAAGTTCGGTGTCTGCCCAGTTGTCGACGAGCGTGACCCCCGGCCGCACGAACGCGGCGCGCGCGGCATCCGCCAGCCGATCGCCCCGCTTCTGCATGAGCGAACCGAGCGGCAGATGCCGTGACGGGTTCGCGCCGCTCAGCATGACCACCCGAGCTCCGGTGGCCTGGGCGCTCTCGACGACCTGCTCGAGCAGATCGATGACGTAGGAGATCTCAACCTTGGGCCGCATGATGTCATTGCCGCCGCCGACGATCGTCAACAGGTCAGGTTTCAGCGCGAGGGCAGGCTGCAACTGCTCGGCAACGATCGGGCCGAGCAGCTTGCCGCGAATGGCAAAGTTCGCGTACCCCACCGGTTCGGGAGTGGCCGCGGCCAGCCCGAGCGCGACGAGGTCGGCCCATCCACGCGGCTGGCCGTCGGCGCGTTCATCACCGAGTCCCTCGGTGAAGCTGTCTCCCATTGCCACGTAGCGCAGATACATGAAATCTCCCGGTGCGATTCGTCGCCGAGGCGACCTCTCTCGCACCGGCTGGGAGAGCCTACTCCGCCGGCCTGAGGGTGTGCGTGTTGTTACTCGGCTGAGTCGGCTGATTCGGCTGCGTCAGTCGACTCCGCTGCATCGACGGCCGGAGCGGCGTCGCGTGACGGAATCGTCTCGCCCGCCGCCACGAGGCGTGCGGTGAGCGTCTCGCGAGCGGCACGTGCGGTGCGGCGCACCTCTTTGTCGGGGTCGCGCAAACGCTCGGCGATGGTGTCGAGGTGCTCGACGGTTCCTTGCGCGGCGAGAGCGGTGAGCGCTGCGGAACGCACGCGCGGAACCTCATCAGTCGTCAGACGCACCAGCTTCGGGGCGACCTGCAACTCGCGCAGCATGACAACACGGGCGCACATTTCACGGATGCGCCAGGCCTGGTTGGTCAGGCCGACGACCACGTAGGGCGCTGCCGAGTCGTTCCAGACATAGAGGAGCGTGCGCGCGCCCCAGAGCTCAGGCCAGTACAGGGCCGGAGCGCCTTCGAGGATGCCGAGAGCGTGGCGACCACCGGCGTAGAGCAGGAAATCTTTGCCCGCGTTCTTGGCGCGCAACAGCGTGACAGCGTTCGCACTCACGACGTCTTCGCCGTAGTGGGCGACGGCCGCCTGAATGCGCTCAGCGGTCGGAAGGTCGAGGGGGATATCGGGGTGCGTTTCAAGTTTGTTTGCCATGGCGGGTTCAGTTTATCTGCCGCACCTGGTCAACCGCCGGAAACGCGGTTTGTCACGTGTGACGTCACAATGCGAAACGGCGATTTGGCGGATGCCGCGGCGGCTGGCCACACTGGAGCAGACAGCTGTAATGTATGCCGCTCTATTGAACTCCGGGTGATTCTCTCAGTGATTTCCGTACGACACGTCTCGAAGACCTTTGGGTCGGGCGGATCCACCACTTTTGCATTGAACGATGTCAGCCTCGAGGTCGCGCCCGGCGAGATTTACGGAGTCATCGGCCAGAGCGGCGCCGGCAAGAGCACCCTGATTCGGGCGATCAACCTGCTTGAGCGCCCCGACTCCGGCACCGTCTCGGTCGACGGCGACGAACTGACCGCCCTGAACCCCGCCGGCCTTCGTGCGGCTCGCCGCAAGATCGGCATGGTCTTTCAGCACTTCAACCTGCTCGCCGGGCGCACCGTGCTGGGCAACGTCGAGCTCGGCCTCGAGATCATCGGCGTCGACGGGGCCGAGCGGCGTCGACGCTCGCTCGAAATCCTCGACCTCGTCGGCCTGGTCAACAAGCGCGACTCCTACCCGGCCGAGCTGTCGGGTGGCCAGAAGCAGCGCGTCGGCATCGCCCGCGCCCTCGCCGGCAACCCCAAGGTGCTGCTTTCCGATGAGGCGACATCCGCTCTTGACCCCGAAACCACCCGCTCGATTCTCGATCTGATCAAGACGATCAACGTTGAGCTGGGTCTCACCGTGCTGTTGATCACGCATGAGATGGATGTCGTCAAGCGGGTCTGCGACTCGGCCGCGCTGATCGAGGGCGGTCGCATCGTCGAGTCCGGGCCGATCGTGTCGTTGATCTCGACACCGGGGTCCCGGCTGGCGCACGACCTGTTCCCGCTCGGCGCGCTGCCGCCCCGCGACGGAAACACCATTGTCGAGATCACCTTCAGCGGCGGCACCGCCGACCGCCCGGTCATCTCGCAGCTGGCCCGCGCCTACGGACTCGACATCAGCATCCTGGGCGCCGCGATCGAGACGATCGGCGGCAGCCAGGCCGGGCGCACCCGGCTGCAGCTTCCGGGCAGCGTTGCCGCGAATGCCGCGCCGATCAAGGAGCTGCGCGACCAAGGCCTGCTCGTCGAGATCGTTGGAGATGCGTCATGATCGACCCCACTGACCCCGGCTTCTGGCCCGGCCTCTTCGAGGTGCTGCTGGTCGGCACCGGGCAGACCCTCTATATGGTGGGTGTCTCGCTGCTGCTGACCGTGATCATCGGGCTGCCGCTCGGCGTCATCCTGGTCGGCACCGAAGCCGGCGGCCTGTTCGAGAAGCCGTTCGGTTCGCGTGCGCTCGGCCGGGTCGTCAACCGGGTGCTCGAGTTTCTGGTGAACCTCGGCCGCTCCGTGCCGTTCATCATCTTGATGGTCGCCTTGATCCCGTTCACCCGCGCCGTGGTCGGCACCTTCATCGGGCCGACGGCCGCAATTGTTCCGCTGACCATCGTCGCGGTGCCGTTCTTCGCCCGGATGGTCGAAATCGCGATCAAGGAGGTCGACACCGGCCTCGTTGAAGCGGCCGAGTCGCTCGGCGCCACCCGTTGGCAGATCGTCTCGAAGGTGCTCGTACCGGAGGCCATCTCGCCGATGATCCTGGGGCTGTCGACGACCGTCACGTCGATCATCAACTTCTCGGCGATGGTCGGCACGGTGGCCGGCGGCGGGCTCGGCGACGTCGCGGTGCGCTACGGATACCAGCGCTACAGCACGATCCACATGGTGGCCGTGATCATTGTGATCTTCGTGATCGTGATGATTCTGCAGGCCATTGCCACCCGGCTCGCACGCCGGTTCTCGCACCGCTCGCGCCCCTCAGCCGGCCGCGGGGCGCTGGCGGATGTCCGGTCGGAACCAGCCGTCACCCTCGCTGCGTAGCGCAGCCCGTCTCACCCACTTCGTATCCCTGCTGTTCTGGCGGGCCAACCGGTCACGCTGACGTTTCTGTCGAAAGAGTTCACTGATGAAGTTCACCGCACGCACTACCCGCAGCACCCGCATCCTCGGTGCGGCCGTGGCCGTCACCGCTCTGCTCGGTCTGTCCGCCTGCGCCGCACCGGCCGAGAAGCCGGCTGCAACGGGGGCCGCTGCCTCGGGCGATCTCGGCACGATCACCGTCGGCGCGCTGGCCACGCCGGCCGGCGACATCCTGAAATTCGTGCAGGACAATCTCGCCGCCGACGCCGGCCTGACGATCAAGTTTCAGGAATTCACCGACTACAACACCCCGAACGTCGCGCTGACCGACGGCGACGTTGACGCGAACCTGTTCCAGAACGCCACCTTCCTGGCGAACTTCAACGAGCAGACCGGCGGCGAGCTGACCAGCCTCGGCAGCATCTACCTGCCGAGCGCTGCGTTCTACAGCGACAAGGTGACCTCGCTCGACGGCCTCAAGAAGGGCGCGAAGATCGCGATCCCGAACGACCCGACGAACGAGGGTCGCGCGCTCAAGATCCTCGCGGCCGAGGGCTTGATCGAGACCACCGACGAGCCGTCCACCGTCGCCGATGTGACCAAGAACCCGAAGGACTTCCAGTTCGTCGAGATCGAGAACGCCACTCTGCCGCAGGCGGTTCCGGATGTCGACGCCGCGTTCGTGACGATCTCGTTCGCCCTCCCGGCCGGCCTCACCGCCAAGCAGGCGATCCTGATCGAGGGCGCCGACAGCCCCTACTCCAACGTGCTCGCCACCACCCCGGAACTTGAGAATGACCCGCGTGTGCAGAAGCTCAAGGAGCTGCTGCTCGACCCCGCGACGCAGAAGTTCATGAAGGACACCTGGGACGGCCTGGTCATTCCGACCGCGTAGTTTCCCTTCTTCCTGAAATGCGGATGCCCGACCAGAGTGTGGTCGGGCATCCGTCGTTTCCGGGGGTTGGCGGTGAGCCGGTGCGTCAGGCGTCGGTGAGCGTGCGTTCGAAGCCAGTGGCGGTTTCCCCGATGGTGCTGGTGGCCGGTGCCTAGCTGTTCGTCAGCGTGCGTTCGAAGCCCGTTGCGGTCGCATAGTGGCCGTAGGCGTCGATCTGCACGAAACCGAGGCTCGGGTAGAGGGCCAGCGCTTCGGGTTGGGCATCGCCGGTCTCGAGGCGCATGCGCAGGTAACCCATCTCGCGGGCGATCGACTCCAGCTCGGCGAGCACCGCTTTCGCGTGCCCCTGGCGGCGGTAGCCGGCGTGGGTCCACATGCGCTTGACCTCGCAGGTCTCGGCGTCGTAACGACGGAGGCCGCCCCCGGCGACGGTCACGTCGCCATCCATCAGAACCAGAAAAGTGCCCATCGGCGGGTCGAACTCGACGGCCGGCACGTCGTCGGCGGCGTCGCCGGGGCCGTAGCGCACCTCATACTCGTGGCGAAGACCGGACAGAAGCTGCTCGGCCCGCGGGTCGAGGAGGCGTACACGTGCGAATTCCATTGATCTATTCTTCCTGATCGAAACGGGAGGCCGTTCCTCCGTGAGGGGTCGCATATCGACCTTCGTTGACCGTGCGAAGGTCGATATGCGACCCCTCACGGTCAGGAACACTGCCCCGTAGACTGGGCGGGTGTCAGTAAACCCCGAACTTCAGGGCCGGGTCTTCCCGCCCGCACCGCCCTACCTGGTCGGCCGCGAGAAAGTGCGCGAGTTCTCGCGTGCCGTCTTCGCGACCAACCCGATCAACCACGATCCTGAGGCCGCGCGTGCCGCGGGCCACTCCGACGTCGTCGCGCCGCCGACCTTCGCCGTGGTGGTGCAGGAGCTCACGCTCGCGCAGCTGCTCGCCGAGCCCGACGCCGGGATCGACTTCAGCCGGGTCGTGCACGGCAACCAGCAGTTCACCTACAGCCGCCCCATCGTGGCCGGCGACCTGCTGACCGCCACCCTCACCGTGGCCAGCGTCAAGACGCTCGGCGGCCACTCGATGGTCACCGCCGAATCGGCGATCACCGACGCGGATGGCGCCCACGTCGTCACCGCGACATCCACCCTTGTCGTCAGGGGAGACGAATGAACGCCGCACCAGCCCTCGACACTCTGACCGTTGGCGACGTGGTTGCCGGCGCGAGCTACACCCTGACCCGAGATTCCCTCGTGCGCTACGCCGGGGCATCCGGTGACTTCAACCCGATCCACTACCGCGACGACGTGGCGCAGTCGGTCGGCCTGCCCGGCGTTCTTGCCCACGGCATGCTCACAATGGGCCTGGCTGTGCAGCCGGTCGTCGACTGGGCCGGCGACCCGGCCCGCGTGATCGACTACCAGGTGCGGTTCACCCGCCCGGTTCCGGTCGACGCGACCGACGGTGCGCTGGTCACCGTTGTCGCCAAGGTCGGCGCTATCGACCCGGATGCCGCCGTGGCCCGCATCGATCTCACCGTCAGCTTCAACGAGCAGACGGTTCTCGGCAAGGCGCAGGCCCGCGTCAGCCTGGCGTAACCCGGTGGACTTGATGACTCCCGACTCCGCTCTGTCGCGCTTCGCGACGACCCCGATTGCACTTCGCGACCTGACCACTCTGCGGGTCGGCGGGGTTCCGCTCGCCATGGTTGCCCCGGCGACCGAAGAGGATCTCGTCACCGCCGCCCGGGAGATCTGGGCAGAGGGCGATGAATGGATGCTGCTGGCGGGCGGGTCGAACACCGTCGCAGCAGATGAGGGTTTCGAGGGCACGGTCATCCGTATCCTGACCCGGGGCATCGAAGTCATTCCAGAAACGGAATATAGCGGGAGCGTGCTCGGCGGGACTGTTGACCTCTCCCACGGCGAAGCAGGCGAGGTGGGCGACGCGCCCAGCGAGACCGACAGCGCGACCGGCAGCGATGCAGCCCGCGTGCGACTGCGCGTGCAGGCCGGCGAATCCTGGGACGAACTCGTCGCCTACACCGTCGCTCAGGGCTGGGCCGGAATCGAAGCGCTCTCCGGAATCCCCGGTTCGGTCGGTGCCGCCCCCGTGCAGAACATCGGCGCGTACGGCCAAGAGGTCGCATCGTGCCTCGTCGCGGTCGACTTTCTCGACTTCGACAGCGGTGACGTGCAGCGGATCGAAGTGGCAGATCTGAAACTCGACTACCGCACCTCGGCCTTCAAACAGGGCCGAGCCGGCATTGTGCTCGCCGTCGAGCTGGAGTTTCACGACACGCGCGCCGAAGCAGCGGTGCTCGGCAGCCACCTCGGACGCCCGATCGCCTACGCGCAGCTCGCCGGTGCACTCGGCGTGCAGCAGGGCGACCGCGTCGCGCTCAATATCGTGCGGTCGACGGTCATCGCGTTGCGGGCCTCGAAGGGCATGGTTCTCGATGCCGGCGACCCTGACACGGCCAGCGCCGGTTCATTCTTCACCAACCCGATTGTCACCGAGAGCTTTGCCCGGGAGCTTCCCGACGATGCGCCCCGCTGGTCGCAGCAGAGCGTGATTCCCGACCGAGTCATTCCGCTCGAGGAATATGCCGGAGTCGGCCCGGTTCCGGGCGTCGAGGCGGTGCGGCTGACGAAGCTCAGCGCGGCCTGGCTGATCGAACAGGCCGGCATCGCCAAGGGGTTCCGCCTGCCGGGGTCCCGGGCCGCAATCTCCAGCAAACACACCCTCGCCCTGACGAACACGGGCGGGGCGACGGCCGATGAGATCGCGCAGCTGGCGCGCTTCGTGCAGGGCAGGGTCGCGGCGGAATTCGGTGTGATTCTGCAGCCGGAGCCGGTGCTGATCGGGGTTTCGCTCTAGCGCGAGGTTCCTGCGTGTGGGCGTGCGCTCCGGCATCTGCTCGTGATTGTCGAGATTCGCGCATGCGCCCAGATCGTCGCCTCGCGGAGAGCAATGGCGACGATGTGGGCGCACGCGCGCTTCAACCAGGCCGGGGCTGGCTAGCCGGCCCGACGCGACGCCGCGGCGATACCGGCGGCGACCAGCGCGACTCCGATCGCGATGACCGCGCCGAGTAGGAGCAGGATCGGGTCGGGGGCCACGGGCAGCACCGTCACGGCCACCATGAAGCCGGCGAAGACGAGGAGCAGCACGCCCCAGAGAATCGTTGCGAACCGCGGCCGGTTGCGTCGAGGGGCGGATGCCGAGCTCGGCGCACTGGGGGCGGGCTGTGCCGTCGGGGCCCAGGCATCCGTGTTCAGCGGAACCGTCGGCTGTTGCGAGGTGTCGGGGTACGCGCCAGTGGGGAAGGCGCTGGTCGCGTTCGGATCGGCGTCGGCGGCGGGGGGAGGGGTGCTGGCCGGTGTCGGTGCCGAAGCCGATGCCGAAGCCGATTCGACGGTCGGCGGCGCAGCTTCGGGCACAGAACTTTCGGGCGACGCGCTGGAGTCGGCTGGCGTTGAGACCTCAGACCCAAGGCGCGCCTGCTCGGTCGTTGTCGGGTCGGACTCAGGCGTCGAATCGGGAAGGGGAGCGGTGGGCAAGTCGGACATGAGAGCTCCTAGTGGGCGTCGACGACGGTGACCTGGCCGATGAAGGTCCAGACACGGATGTGGGCAACGGCCAGCGTTTCGGAACCGTTGAATGTGCGTGAGTCGTGCAGGAGGATGCCGCCGCGTTCGGTGTTCGACTGGTTGCTGCTCGACGCGTCAGAGTAGTCGAGCCCGCCGATGAACGAGTTGACCTCGACGTTCACCGGGCGGTCATTCGGAAGCACCAGTTCGGTTTGACCGAAGCCGAGCCAGACATCGATCGTGCGGTCGTCGGCGGCCCGGGCGTTGTCGAGCGCAGTGAGATCGACCGTCGCCACACCGGCGCCGAGGGCGTAGCCGGGAACCGCGTTGACCGGCGACGCGCTGACCGACCAGGTCGGTGCGCCGACCACGGCAAACTGCGTGCCCTGCGGTAGTACACCGAGCAGGAGCAGCCCTGTCGCGGCGAGAAACGCGAAACCGCCCATGGCGCCGCTGGTGCGTCCGCGAATTCCGGCGATGACGATGCCGAGGGCAAGAACGCCGAGGGTGAAGGCGAGGCCGACGAGCAGTGCGGCGTCCGACCAGACGCCCCCGTCGAACGCGATCGAGTAGAGAACGGATGCTGCGGCGCCAATGGTCAGACCGAGGCCGAGCATGATCGCGGTGAAGCCGGCACCGGGGTGGCGGTTCGTGTGGGTGTGGTGAGAAGTCTGGCCGTGATGGGCGGAAGCAGCCCGGTCCGTCTTCGAGCCCAGGGTTCCGTACGTCTGATCGACGACGGCATCCCACGCGCTACGGGTCGGGGGCGTGGCCGCCGTCGCGGCTCCGACGAAGGCAGCAGTCGAAGCAACGGAGGGTGCTCCGTCAGCCGACCCGGGCCCGGTGGCCGCGGTATCCGCTGTCACCGGGGCCTCCATTGTGCTGGTCGGTGTGCTCACGAAGCTCGACGACGTGCCCTGCGGGGGCGCCGTGGAGGGTCCGGTTGAGGCAGGCGTCGGCGCCGTGAACGAGGCCGATGCTGCCGCGGGCGAGTACCCAGAAGCAGGTGGCCCAGACGGCGCGGAGGGCGGCGAGCGAAACGCGCTGTCCGGCGCCGGAACCCGGCGCAGCAAGTAGACGACAAGCCAGATGATGCCGATGATGACCGCGATCGTCCAGCCGACGGTGAGTGTGGTGGACAGCCAGTTCGGCATGCCCCAGGCGAGCGGCGGGCCTTCCCACCAGAGTCCGCGACTGAACGGAATGATTGTGAACAGAATGAGCGCCCCGATGGCGATCATCGCCGGTTCGAAGACACCGCGGAATGCCTGCTCGGCATGAATGCGACCCGACTGGTTGGGGAGCAGAGCCCAACCGATCGCATACGCGAGCAGCACCGGTGCACCGAGAATCGCGAGCACGATGGCGATGCCGCGCACGATCAGCGGGTCGAGACCGGTGCGGTGGGCGATGCCGCCGCAGACGCCGGCGAACCAGCGGTCGTGTCCGCGGTCGATACCGGTGGCGCGCACCCAGTCGAAGAAACGGGTGACGTTCGGTGAGGGTGAGGTCCCCTGGGTGTGCGGTGCTTCGTTCATGCTTCGAGTCTGGCGGGGCTGCGGGGGCGCTGCCATGGGGGTTTACCCTGATTCGACCCTGACTTCGCAGCCCAGGGGCTTCTCGGGGTTCCCCAACGTGCTTTGATCGTGAGTGTGAATACACCGCGGATGATCAGGCCCAGGCTGCGCCTGATCGGTGGCGTCTGTGCGGGTTTTGCCGAGCACACCGGGCTGCCCATCAGTGCCGTGCGCACAGCCGCCGTGATTCTCGCCTTCTGCGGCGGGGCGGGCGTGCTGCTCTACGCCTGGCTCTGGGTGACCACGCCCACTGCCTCGGCGGTATCGGGCGCCCTGCCGAAAGCCAGTCTGGCTCGCCCGGCCGCGACGCAGACGGCGGCAGTGGATGCCGCGGCGCCCGACCCCCGGTCGGCCCCGGTCACCGAGATTCTGCTCGGCATCGCGCTGCTCGCCGCGGGTGTGGCGCTCGTGGCCAGTCGCCTGGGTGCCGACATCCCACTGGCGGTCGTGATTCCGGCGATCGTCGTGCTCGCGGGTGTCGCGCTCGCGTGGCGCCAGTTCGCCGATATCCGAAGCGGCGCGGCCCAGCGGTCCTCGGCGTTGATGGTGCGCACGCTCGGCGCTCTCGTGCTCGTGGCCGTCGGCATCCTGCTGTTCTTCGTCACCGGTGAGAGTCCCAACATTTGGACCGTCGTCGTGGCCGCCGTTTCGGTGCTGCTCGGGGTCGGAGTGGTCATCGCGCCCTGGTTGATCCGGCTGTCGGATGATCTCGCCGAGGAGCGGGCGGCCCGCGTGCGTGAGGCAGAACGGGCGGAGATCGCCGCGCACCTGCACGACTCGGTGCTGCAGACCCTCGCGCTGATTCAGCAGAAGGCGGGCCCGCACAGCGACGCGGCCCGGCTGGCGCGTGCGCAGGAACGGGAGCTGCGCGAGTGGCTGTTCACCGGATCCGACACCACGACCGTCGATCTCGCCACCGAACTGCGACGCATCGCCGGCGTGATCGAAGAGGACTTCCCGGTGCGCTTCGAGGTGGTCACGGCCGGAACGAGCCCCGACGATGTTCCCGACGCGCTGGTCGCCGCTGCCCGCGAGGCCATGCTGAACGCGGCCCGGCACGCCGGCGGATCGGTTTCGGTCTACCTCGAGACCGGCCAGACGGGCCTCGAGCTGAGCATCACCGACCGGGGCCCCGGTTTCAGTATTGACGACATCCCCGACGACCGGCTTGGCGTCAAGGAGTCGATTCTCGGGCGGATGCGCCGGGTCGGGGGCAGCGCCACGGTGCGCCGCGGTCCGGGTGGCGCCGGCACGGAGATCCTGCTGGTCTTGCCGACGGTGACGGCCGCGGGGGCTCCGCCGGTCGGGTCCTCTCCGGGCGAGGCTCAGGTCGAGTCCCCGGTGGTCGAGTCCCCGGTGGTCGAGCCTGTCGAGACCTCCGGCGGCCGCCCTCCGACCGCGTCGACCGGACCCGCCCCGTTGGTTGAGGAGCGAGCGCCAGCGAGCGTCTCGAAACCTCGCGAGCCAGCGAAATCCACCACGTCCCCCTCACGAACGGACACCCCGTGACCGACCCCGCCTCCGCTGCGCCCGCCGCATCCGCCGCCCTCCCCGTCGTGATCGTCGACGACCACTCGATCTTCCGCTCCGGACTGCGAGCCGACCTCGACGCGGGCATTCAGGTGCTCGGCGAGGCGGCGACGGTCGATGAGGCGATCGCCCTCGTCGTCGCCCTGCAGCCGCGGGTCGTACTGCTCGATGTGCACCTGCCCGGCGGCCGCGGCGGCGGCGGCGCCGAAGTGATTCGAGACGCCGCGAGCCGCGCCCCGCAGACCCTCTTTCTGGCGCTCAGCGTGTCGGATGCCGCCGATGATGTGGTCAGCGTGATCCGAGCCGGAGCACGCGGGTACATCACCAAGAGCGCGTCGGGGGCCGAAGTGTCGGATGCCGCCCGCCGCGTCTCAGAGGGCGACGCCGTGTTCTCGCCCAAGCTCGCCGGATTCGTGCTCGACGCCTTCGGAGCCGTCGCCGGCGAGGTGGCCGAACGCCTCGACGAGCTCGACCGGCTCTCCGCCCGCGAGCAGGAGGTCATGCGCTTGATCGCCCGCGGCTACACCTACAAAGAAGTGGCCGGCACGCTCTTCATCTCGACGAAGACCGTCGAAACCCATGTCTCGGCGGTGCTCCGCAAGCTGCAGCTCTCGTCGCGGCACGAGCTCACCGCGTGGGCCCTGGAGCGCAAGCTCCTCTGACCGTGAGGTGCCACCTTGTGTTAGCTAAACGCGCGCCGAACCAGCGAAAGTTGGCCCCTCACGGGCGTGCCACGCGACGCGAGGCGGGGTGCAGCGCAACGAGGTGGAGGGCGACGGCATCGTCGTCGCTCGCGCCGATGACCGCGGATGCCGCGGCTCGCACCGTCTCATTGGCCAGCGCCGTCGCGTAGCTGGCGTCCGCCACCGCGAACATGGGCAGATCGTTGTTGTTGTCGCCGAAACAGACGAGGCGCTCGGCACCGGCGTAGCGCTGCAGCGCGACCGCGGCGACGGCCTTGTTCGCCTCGGCCGCGCTGATCTCGAGCCAGTACTCATCGGGATAGTAGTTGTCGCGCTGAACGACGAGGTTGGCGAGACCGGCAAGTTGTGCGGCCAGCACATCAGCGGCGCCGGTGATCGCCTCCCGCCCACCGATGATGGTCAGGTAGAAGACGCCGTCGTGGGGGAGACCCTCCCACGAATCGACAGGCCGCATCCGTCGGTCGCCGCGCCGTGTCGCCGTGTAATTTCGGGTGCCGGGGCTCTCGTCGGCCTGGTTCCAGCTCACCCAGTCACGCCCGTCGCGAAACTCGTAGACGATCGGCGGCAGGTCTCTCGCCCGGCACTCGGCGAGCACCAGCGACACCACCGCCGAATCCAAGCCGTACCGGGTCAGCACCTCTCCGGTCGTCCCGTCGACGATGAGCGCGCCACCATAGACGGCCACCGGCATCCGCACCTGAAGGCCGGCCAGCACGACGCTCGCCGACGCGAACGAGCGCGCCGTGGCGTAACTGAACAGCAGGCCGTCGTCAGCGATCAGGCGGTTGATTGTGGTGCGAGTAAGTGTGCTGAGCGTTCCGTTCGAGGCGAGAAGCGTGCCGTCGAGGTCGCTGAGAAAGAGCGTTGTCTCTGTCATGCCGTGGTCTCCGAATGAGGCGCCATCGCCGGCGCGGTCGTGGGGTGGACGATCGCCGCGGCCGGCAGCAGCGTTGCCCGCCGCAGCCAGGCGACCCCGGCAATGAGCAGACCGATGAGCACGGCCCCGAGCAGGGCCGGCGCCGCATCGAACTTCGAATAGAGGGGGCCCGCGATCCCCTGGCCGAGGCCGAGACCGAGCGTGACCGCGGTGACGACCCAGGCGAAGGCCTCACCGGATGCCGCCGCCGGGGCCACCCGATCGACCAAGAGAGAGTGCACCGTGGCCTGGGGCGTGATCAGCGTGCCGGCGACCATCAGGGCAATGACGAAGCCGACAAAGCTGTGCGGAAGCGCCATCAGCCCGATCAACACCGCGAAGGCGGCGAGAAGGAACGGCGTGCGCCGGTGCAGCGCTTGTGGCCACGGCCGGATGCCGTAGAGGAGTCCGAACACCACCGAGGTGAGCGACCACGCGCCGATGAGCGCGCCGCCGAGCGCGAGATGGCCGGCATCCACCGCCACCGCCGGGGCCACCACCTCGACGGTTCCGAGGAGTATTCCGAAACCGACGGCGATGAGAACCAGGGTGTGCATCCCGGGGTTCCGCAGGAGTTCGCGCGAGAGCCGTTTGCTCTCGAGCCGCTCCAGCCGTCGTGCCTCGCCGCGTGACTCGCTCCTGCCGGCCTGCCCGACGAGGGGCGTCGCGAGAAAAGCCAGTGACCCGCCGATGAGCAGCACAACCGTGACGAGCAGTCCGGTTCCCGCCCAGGGCAGCGCGGCCAGGATTCCGGCCAGCGCCGGTCCCAGGATGAAAAAAACCTCGAGGCTGATCGCCTCATAGGTGAGCGCGGCCTCCAGCACCCTGCCGCTCGGCACCTCCTTCACCCAGACCGCTCGGGAAGCGGGTGACACGGAGGGCTGCGTCAGCCCGAAGAGAAAAGCGGAGGCCGCGAGCACGGCAACGGGAGCGTGTGTCTCGACGGCCCAGAAATTCGCCGTTGCCACGAGGGTGAACACGACGAGCACGGGGGCCAGCGCGCGTCGCATCCCGAATGTGTCGATCAGGCGACCCTGTAGAACGGTTCCGCAGGCGACCCCGAGAAGCACGCTGCCGCTGACCAGCCCGGAGTCCGCAAAAGTTCCGGTCATCCGTTGCACGTAGAGCAGGAATGCGATGCTGGCCATCGCGATCGGTAGGCGCGCGACCGCCGAGGTCACCATGAAGAGTGGCACCCCCGGCAGCCGCAGCATCGCGGCATAGTGGATGCGCCGGGTTCCGTGCGTCTCGCTCATTGCATCCTCTCGTGTCGCTCGGTCTCGCTCGGTGTCGCTCGTCTCGCTCGTGTCGCCGGTGTCGCTCGCGACGACAAGGCCGGATGTGACCGGCCGGGCTAGGCGATGACGGTGCAGCGCGTCGGCCCGAACCAGACCACGTCTTCGCGCTTGACCCCGTAGAGGTGGTTGCCGATGAACGGCTCGACGGCCCAGGCCCCTGTCATCACGGTCTCGTTCCATGCGTCGATGTAGCCCTCGTCGTAAGACGAGTTCTGCACGAGCGAGTGGCCGATGTTCGAGAGCCGGTCGAGCAGCACGAATTCGGTCTTGTCGAGCTCCTCCTTGAAGACGCCGAACCAGTCGCAGGCGCGCATCCCCGGCTTGGCCGCCGCGAGCACGGTGGCATGGATGCGCTCGATCGTCGCCAGCGCCTGCGCCTGGGCGATGCTGTCGCCAACCTGGAAAGAGCGCGTGCAGTCACCCCACCAGCCGTCGGGGGTCACCGGGTGAACGTCGACCATGCCGAGATCGAGATTCCAGAGCACCCGCTCGCTCGGCACATCCGTCGGAAAGCAGCTCAGGGTTCCGATGCCGAAGCCCACCGTCGTCGGGGTCCACACGCCGGTGCCGCCGGCTGCCACGACCTGGGCGTCGATGCGGTCGCGCACCTCCCGCTCCGTCTCGCCGGGCCGGGCCTCGGCACAGGCGGCCTCGGCGATGCGAATCGCGAGGCGCTGCGCCTCGACCAGGCCGGCGGGCGGTTCGTCGCTCACGATCGCGTTGCTCGGGGCCACGTCGCTCGGGGCCACCGCGTTCAGAGTCGCGTTACTGAGGGTCACATCATTCATCGCTTCGTCTTCCTCTGCTTCTACTACTACGTCTACTTCGCGGCGTTGCCGGACGCGGCAAGCCAGTCGGTCAGTTGCGGCCAGAGCGCGGCGAAGCCGTCCCAGGCAAGAAACTCGCTCGGCAACCAATGCGGACCCATGTCGCTCGCAAACGCGGCAACCCGGCCGGTGCCCACCTCGTCGACGACGAGCATCGGGCGATCGTTGGTCGTCGCCAGTACCTGCGCGCCGGGCTTGGCGACGAGGCGGTGGAACCCGAGCAGGTGCGGCCACTCCGCATCCATGCCGCGGGTGACTTCGTGCTCGGCGGTCAAGACGGTCACGGCGCCCTCCGGGCACTCCTCGCGGTCGTCGCCGATCTCCATTTCGACCGGCAGCACCGCGGCCAGCGCCGTGCCCCGGTAGTTGGCCTTGGCCTCGATGCCCTGAAAGCTCAGATAGCCGCCGACCATGAGCAGCGCCCCGCCGCCCCGCACCCAGTCAGCGAGAACCTGCAGCCGGTTGGGCATCCGTTGACTCTTCTGAAAAACGGATGCGGGCAGCAACAGGGTGTTCGAGCCGATGTCGCTGAGCACGACGACGTCGAACTCGTCGAGTTCGGCAGCGGTGGTCGGAAAACGGTCAGCGGCCACATGGTTGGGCTGAAAGACGACCTCGTGCCCGGCCGCCTCGAGGGCCGCGATGAAGTAACCGGCGCCCTCCTCGTAGTGAGTGGTGGTGAAGGTGTCAAAGCCCTTCGAGTGGATGGATGTCGTTGACCACGACTCTCCGGCCAGCAGGATGCGGCTCATACTGAAGCTCCTTGGATCTCACGGGCGAAACGCCCTACTCGTTCGACGAATTCGTCGAGAAAAACCCGGGGATGGGTGGCTGTGGCGATGTCGACGTTGTGCTCCCGGCCCCAGTGGCCGCGGAAATCGGCGACCGTCGTGCCCCGCGTCAGCGATCCGGCCAGTTCAACGTCGACGGTGGCCGAGCGATATTCGGCCAACTCCGGCCGGATGGCGAGGGCCGCGGCGAACGGGTCGTGCATGTGGGCGCTGTAGCCGTCGCCGTTGACCTGCTGATTCTCAACGTAGAAGCGCACAGCATCGGAGAGGTGCCGCACGATGTCATTCGACGCGGTCGAGCGCGTGCCGCGCGGTTGCTCGGGAAGAAGCAGCTCGGCCGGGCTGCTCTCGGCGATCTCGGCGATCCGCGTGACATCTTCCGGCAGCAGGTCGATCTGCTCGGTGATGTCGAGGCCACAGACGATCGGGCGGCGTTCCGGGGGAAGCACCGAGAACGCGTCGAAGACGATCTTGGCCGCGTCCGGGTCGACGGCGATGTTCCACTCGCTCGTCGGGGTGGTGTTGCCGATGTAGTTGAATGAGCCGCCCATGATGACGAGGCGCTTGAGCAGCAGGGGCAGCTCCGGCTCGATGCGCAGCGCGAGGGCGAGGTTGGTGAGCGGGCCGGTGACGAGACCAATGACCTCGCCCGGTCGGCTGCGCGCGATGTCCGCCCACACTTCGGTGGCGTGACGGGTCGACAACGGCGTGGTCGGCTCCGGCAATTCGGCGTAGCCCATGCCCTGCGGGCCGTGGGTGACCTCCGAGGTTTCGAGCGGCTGCAGGAGCGGTACCTCAGACCCGAGCGCGACCTCGATGTGGCTCGCCCCGCAGAGCTCGAGCAGGGCCAGATTGTTGCGCGCCACGTGATGCGCGGGCACGTTGCCGGCCGTGCAGGTGATGGCGAGGATCTCGGCTTCCGGGCTCGCCAGCAGGTAGAACAGGGCGAGCGCGTCGTCGACGCCGGTGTCGACATCCATGATGATGGCTTGTTTCACGAGAGAGTCATCCCTTTCGAATCGGTGCTGAAAGAATCGGTGCTGAAAAGCGGGCTAGGCCGCGAGGGTGGAGCGCAACAGGTCGAAGAACTTCGCCGAATCGGCGCCGAGCGCGACGGAGGCGTTGGGCGCCGTGCCGCCGATGCCGGTGAGGTCGATCAGGGTGCGGCCGTAGGTGTGAAAACCGACGGTGTCGACCCCGACGTGCAGCCGGGCGGTCTCGATGACCGAGGGGTCGAGCAGGTACGCGATGCAGAGCGCATCATGTACCGCGGCGCTCCCGAGAGCCTTGTCGCTGTTTCCCCGGATGTAGTAGTCGAGGATCTGGGCTGTTGCCGTCGCTCCCGGCGTGCCGAGCGCCTCGAGCTCCCGGCATTGCGCCGCAGAAACGCGCGCTTTGCGGGTGGCGTCGAGGGTCACGAGCGTCAATCGGTCGAATCCGGCGTTCATCACCACGTGCGCGGCCACCGGGTCCTCGAAGATGTTGAACTCCGCCTGCGAGGTCTCGTTGCCGTGTGACGCGCTGCCGCCCATGATCACGATCTCGTCGACGGCATCCACGATCTCCGGCGCAAGCGTGACAGCAGCTGCGATGTTGGTGAGCGGGCCGACCGGCACGAGAGTGATCTTCTCTGTGGCGTTGCGCAGCGTCTCAACCAGCCATTCGACGGCTGTGTGCGGCTGAACTCCGACCGGTGACGGTAGAAGTTCGAGCTCCTCCTGGTGCACCGGAGTCGCCGAGCTGACGAAGTCGGCCGGAGTGGGAAACGGATGCGGCGCGAACGGGGAAGCGAGCCCGCGGAACACCGGCACATCGCTCCGGCCGATGTGGTGCAGCACCCGCAGCGTGTTCTCGGTGGTGTTCGCGACCGGCAGGTTGCCGGCGACGGTGGTGCAGCCGAGCAGCGTGATCTCCGGGTGCAACCCGGCCATCATGATCGCTACAGCGTCGTCATTGCCGGTGTCGACATCCAGAATGATCCGTCTCACGCGGATGCCCCGCTGGCGACCGACGCCCCGCTGCGAACGGATGCATCGCTGTTCCCGGGTGCAGACAACGCACGGATCGCACCGACGAACTCGCGCACGTGCGCTTCGTCGACATCGCCGGTGTCCTGATAGGTGTCCTTGAGGTAGCTGCCCACGATGACGGCGTTGGCTTCCTCAAGCTGCTCGGCGCAATTCGCGACCGTGACGCCGGCCCCGACGACGAGCGGGTAGTCGGCGCCGACGATGCGGCGGAACTCGTTCGTCTTCGACAGCGGGGTCACTTTGCCCGTTCCTTCGCCCGTCACCACGATGGCGTCGGCGCGCGCCGCGCCGAGCAGCAAGTCTTCCTCGAGCGAACGGCCCGAGAGTACGGGCTGGTATTTGAAGCGCACGCCGCCGAGCACGAAGGCGTCAGAGGCGGCACGTTCCTCGGCCAGGCGTGCGGCGAACTCGGCGTCCTCCGCCAGCTCGAGGTGGCCGGCTACCGAGTCGAGCTGGAGGAACCGTGCTCCATACTCGTTGGCCAACTCGAAGGCGCGCCAGTCGTCGTTCAGCACGTTGATGCCGAAGACGACCTCGGGTGCGCTCGAGCGCAGGTAGTCGCAGACGAGAACGACCTCGTCGACCGAGCCGTAGTAGTTCTCGACGATGACGGCGTCGACGCCGCCCGCCCAGAGGGTCTCGATCTCGCGCTTGGCGATCTCCAGTTTCGCCGCCGTGCCCTCGCCCTTGAGGTGGAGCATCGCGAAGACTGGGTTGAGCGAAGCGAAGGAAGCGAGAAGGTTGTTCGAGGTCATGTCAGTACCATTTCTTGCCCTCACGGGCAGCAGTAGAAAAGAAGAGAGTTCGCGGTTAGGCGATGAGGGGAAGGACTTCGCCGAGGCGCAGTGCCGTCTGGCTGAGTCCGAGATCACGGGCAAGCTGTGCCACCTCCGGCCGCTTGAGCCGGGCCTCGGCCAGGATGGCGTCGTTGGCGAAGACCTCGGTGGCCGTGCCGTCGGCGATGACCGTGCGATGGGCCATCACGACGACCCGGTCGAATGACTCCACGACGAAGCGCATGTCATGCGTGATGGTGATGACCGAGACTCCGTCTGCTTCCAGCTGGTCGATCATCCGGTTGAGCAGCGCGAGGCCGTGACTGTCGAGACCGGCCGTCGGCTCGTCGAGGATGACGTATTTGCATTCGCCGACGAGGATGGCCCCGATCGCGACGAACTTCTTGATCGCGAACGGCAGGTCGTTGGGGTTGATCTCGAAATACTGGGCGATGCCGGTGAGGTCGGCGGCGCGGGCGACACGCTCCTCCCGTTTCGCCTCATCCCACTTGTGATATCGCGGCATGTATTCGAGCTCGCCACGCACATTGCTGCCGAAGATCTGGTCGTCGGGGTTCTGAAAGACGTAGCCGACCGTCTTCGCGGTTGTCGCCGTTGTACGTGAGCTCGTGAGCTCGCCGTTGACCGAGACGGTTCCGGTCGTTGGCCGGAGCAACCCGTTCATCATCTTGACGGTTGTGGTCTTGCCGGCGCCGTTCTGACCGACGATGGCCACCCGTTCGCCGTCATTGATGGTGAGGTTCACCGACTCGACGGCGACGGAGCCGTCGGGGTAGGTGAATGAGGCGTTGGTCAGTTCAATGGGCACGGGCGAGTCCTTCCATGCGTTCGCGCACGAGCAGCTTCGCCTCGGCGCGGGTGATCGGGATGGCAGAGAGGGGTCGCCCCTCGCGCTCGAGGGCGAGAGCGAGTTCGGTCACCTCCGGCCGGGGCACCTGGGCATCCGCGAGGGCGGGGGAGGTGAGCACATCGCGCACCTCGCCCTCCATCACGATCCGGCCCTCCTTCATCACGATGATGCGATCGGCGTACTCGGCCATCAGATCAATCTTGTGCTCGACGAGGATGATCGATTTGCCGCGTTCCTTGAGATCGCGGATGATTCCGAACACCGCCTCGGAGGCATCCGGGTCAAGCTGCGAGGTGGGCTCGTCGATCACAATGAAGTCGGCGTCCATGGCGATGATCGACGCGAAGGCGACTTTCTGGCGTTGTCCGCCGGAAAGCTCGTTCGGGTTCTTCTCGATCAACGCCTCGATGCCGAGCTGAGCGACGACCTCACTCACGCGGGAGATCATCTGTTCCCGCGGCACACCGAGGTTCTCCAGGCCGAGCGCGATCTCCTCGAAGACCGTGTCTTTGACCCCGCTGATTTGGGTGAACGGGTTCTGAAAGACATAACCGATCTGGCGCGAGAGCTCCGCCGAATCCCAGTCGGTGAGATTGGTGCCGAGAATCTCGACGGTGCCGGTCAACTCGCCCTCATGGAAGTGCGGGATGAGGCCACGGATGAGGCTGCACAGGGTGCTCTTGCCGCTCGCGTTCAGCCCGACGACGCCGTAGAGCAGGCCGGGTTGAATCTCGAGCGAGACGTCGGTGAGCGCCGGCTCCTCGGCGTAGGCATAGGTGAAGCCCACATTCTTGATCGAAACTAGTACCACGTCAGCAGAGCTCCCACGATTGAGGCGGCGGCCAGGGCGAGGGCGGCGCACAGCACGACAACGTCGCGGGTGCGGATCCCATGCAGGCTCACCAGATGGCTGTGCGGCTGGCGCGAGTTGAAAGCGCGGGCGTCGAGTGCGAGCGCCCGCTCCTCCGTCTCGTTCATCGCGGCCAGAAACACGGGGGCGAGAATCGGGACGAAAGCGCGAACGCGCTGGGCGATCGACCCCTCCGTCTCGATCCCGCGGGACTTCTGGGCATCCATCACAACCTTGGCGTTCTTGCCGAGGTCGATGATCGACTGGAAGGAGGCGAGGATCACGTAGGTCGCTCGCGGCGTCATTCCCTTCAGCTCAAGCGCGAGCATGAGGTATTTCATCGGGATGAGCGAGAAGAACAGAGTGACCGCCCCGCACATGGCCATGACGACCAGGGCGAAGCGGGCGCCGTCGATGACACCCTCCATGCTCACGGCGATGGGTCCCACCGTGAACAGAATCTGCTCGCCCGGAATGAACGCGGCGCGCAGAACGAACAGGATGAGGCCGACGATCGCGAACAACTTGGCGTAGTTCGCGGCGAAGCTCGGGCCGATGCCGGCGAAGAATGCAATCGCGACGTAGCCGGCACAAATGAGGGTCGGAGCAAGCAGACCCGGGATGGCGATGGCGATCACCACCAGCGACACGAGGGCCACGAGAACCGTAATCGGGTTCAGATCGCGGATACCGTTTCCCTGTGTCGCTGGCCGGCGAAAGCCATCAATGAATTCGCTAGAAATGTCACGCCTCCAAAGATGTAGTGCGGAACTGATGGTGCGTTAGCTGTGCGCGGCAACCTTGATGGCTGCCGGCGACTTCTTGAGGTAGATGTAGCCGAGCGGGAGTTTGGCGTAGAGCCGCTTGGGGATGCGCAGCAGGATCAGGTAGACGATCATCACGGTGGGCACCTTGTCGAGAATGTCCATCGGGATCTGGGCGACGAAGTTCGCCGTGTTGATGTCCATGCCGGAGGCAACGAGTGCGCCGACGATGAGTGCGCCGCCGCCGCCGCCGAGGCCGCCGAAGATCCAGATGGTCATGAGCGCGCCGAGCACGCCGCCGATGAAGGCGAACAGAACCGAGCTGAGAAGCGTCTTCCACCAGCTGGTGAACACGCCGCGCTTGGCGAGCCAGCCGGCGAGGAGCCCGAACATGATGTTCAGGAGCGCATACGGCAGGTTCGTCGGTGACGTGATCGAGTTGAGCAGGTTCGAGATAAGGCCGACCAAGGCCCCGGGAAGGCTTCCACAGGTGGCACCGACGAGAATCGTGCCGATGCTGTCGAGGTAAACCGGAAGTTTGAGCAGGAGGGCGATCTGCCCGCCCACGAAGTTGATGGCGATTCCAATCGGAATCATGAAGATCGTCAAACGGCCGTAGCTCTTCATTAAGCGTGCGAATCCGGATGAGTTGGTCATTGCGTCACCTTTTCTACATTGATCGGTGTTGGGGGGATGGAGTGGTGAGTTCAAGCCGTTCGCCTTGCTCCGCAATGAATGCGCGGACAGTGGCTGCCTCGGTTCGGCCGGCGCGGCCTCCGACCTTGCCGATGGAGAGCGCGGCCGCCGCATTGGCGAACCGCGCCGCAGCAGCGAGGTCATTCGTCGTTGAATAGGCATAGAGGAACGAGCTTGAGAAGGTGTCGCCTGCACCTGTCACATCGATGGGCTCCACGGGGTAGCCGGGAATGCTTTCGATGCCGTCGCGAGTGTACAAATCGCACCCCTCGCTGTCTTTCGTGACGATGATCGCGGTGGTTCTGTTGTTCAGAAGCCGCTGCACATCGTTTCCGCATTCTGTGAACCGCTGGAATCCCAGCGAATTCATGAACAGAATGTCGCAGTACTCGATGAGCCCCGAAGGGTGGTTCTCGAGGTGGTACACGTCGAGATCGATCACGATCTTGACTCCGCGATCGCACAGATCGCGGAAGATTTCTTGTGCGCCCTTCGCCCCCATTCTGAACGGCATGCTGTCGGTCTGGCTGGTGAAGAGAAACTCGGCGTTGGCCATATGCTCGAACGCCTCAGGGGTGATCTCGGTGTGCGAAATACCGAGATTCGGGATGATGACGATGTGCTGGTCTCCGGAAAGCAGGATGATGCACTTCGAGTCAGGAACACTCTCATCGAAGATGACGTGTTTCGTGCTGATACCGGAGTCGGTCAGGTCCTTCAGCAGCCGCTGGGTGAGCAAACCGGAGTTGAGCTGCGACATGAACGAGGTCGGGATGCCGTAGTTGGCGAAGATCGACGCGGCGTTGGCGCACATCCCGCCGAATTCCTCGGGGATCGTCTCGACGCTGACCTTGTCGCCGCCGACCGGAAAGTAGGGAGCGACGTAGTACTCGTCGATGGCGACGTCGCCGAAGAAGACGGAGTAGCCGCGCGCGGGGGCGCTCTCGCTGGCCATTGCTCGGCCGGGGTTGTTCACGCTCACTGCTTTCCTTCGTTTCGTGCCGGTGCGAACCGCACCGCTGACTCGCGTTCGATCAGTTCGACGGGCAGCACGATGTGCTGTGTCTCCGTCGTGATTCCCTCCAGCTCATCGATGAGCATCGTGACCGCGCGACCGCCGAGGCCGAGCACGTCTTGGCGCACCGTGGTCAATGCGGGACTGGCGTAACGGGCATCCGTGCTGTCATCGAAGCCGACGAAGGAGACGTCGCGAGGCACGGTGAGTCCCTGCTCCCGCAGCACTTCGATGGCGCCGAGGGCCATCAGGTCGCTGCCGGCGAAGACGGCGCTGAACTCACCGTTTCGGATGCGCTCGACGTAGGGGGCGATGCATTCCCGGCCGCTCTCGGCGGTCACCGAGCCCAGGGTGTGCTCGAGGGGGTCGCCGCCGCCGGCCGTCCAGGCGGCGCGGAAGCCGGCCGCACGCCGGGTGCCGACGACGCCGGTGACGCCGAGAACGAGCACGGAACGGTGGCCGAGGGCCAGCAGGTGTTCCGCGGCGAGTTTGCCGCCGTGCTCGTTGTCGGAGACGACCGAGGCAAGCTCGGCGCCTTCGATCTCCTCGTCGACGAGCACCGTGGGCATGCCGCCGAGCACGCGGGACAGCTCGGCCTCCGTTGGCGGCTCACCGGCCGTGTAGATCACGCCGTCGACGGCGCGGGAGTGGATCATCTCGAGGTACTGCACCTCGCGGGCGTTGTCGTAGCCGGTGCCGCAGACGAGGATGTTGTAGCCGCGTGCGATCGCAGCGGCCTCAGCCCCTTTGGCCAGCTGCGCGAAGTATCCGTTGCCGATGTCGGGCACGAGCACGGCCAGGATGCGGGTCATGCCGAGGGCGAGGTTCTGGGCGGAACGGCTGGGCACGTAGTCGAGTGCGGCCATGGCCGCCTCGACGCGCTGCTTCACGGCGTCGCTCACTTTGCGCTTGCCGCTGAGCGCGTGGGAGACCGTCGTCTGGCTCACACCCGCCTTCTCGGCGACGTCGGCAATCGACACCATCATGTACCGTCCTCGCTACATCAGGCCAAAGTATTCGCATCGTTGCAAAGCGCTTTGGCAAACCGCTTTGGCAAAACAATACGCAACTCCGTCGCGCGAATCAAGACCTGATTCGAAAGTGGTGGTGGGCCCTCCGCCCGGCCGGTGGGGGGAGGGGGCGACGGAGGCGCGCCCGGGTGGGCGAGGGCTAGGTGTCCTTTCGGATCCAGCGGAATGTGACGAGGCTCAGCGCCAGCCCGACGACCAACCAGATGCCGAGATTCAGTGCGACGAGGCCCAGATCCCAGGAGCCCGACGGCTCCAGCGCCTGAAAGCTTTCAGGAAGGAACACGCTGCGCATCCCCTGCGCCATCCACTTGAGCGGAAACAGGCTGGCAAGGTTCTGCATCCAGGTCGGCAGCAGGTAGAACTGCAGGTAGACGCCCGAGATGAACTGCAGCAACAGCACGGTCGGAATGACCACCGCCGTCGCGCTCTTGCCCGAACGGGGAACCGACGAGAGGGCGATCCCGAGCAGAGCGGATGTGATCGTGCCGAACACGAACACCCACGCGAAGGTGTACCAGCTGGAGGCCTCCTGCGGCAGTGCCACTCCGAACACGAAATGGGCGACGAACAGCAGTAGTGCGGCCTGCAGGATGCCGGTGGCGAAGACCTGTCCGATTTTTCCGATGAAATAGCTGTTCGGGGAGAGCGGGGTGCCGCCGAGCCGCTTGAGCGTGCCGTCGCCCTTCTCCGTGGCGATGTCGACGGCCAGGTTCTGCAGACCCGAGAGCAGCATGCCGGCGGCGATCATCCCGGGGAGATAGTACGCGCCGACACTGATTCCGCCGGTTCCGTCGGGAGCCGTGCCGACGTTGCCGGCCGAGCCGAAGGCGGTGGTGAAGATCCCGAGCATGACGACCGGAAAGAAGAACGTGAAGAAGAGGGTGTCCGGCGAGCGAAAGTAGACCTTCGTCTCGTAGCCGACCCGGGCGGCGCCGAGGGTGAGGGTGTTCATGCGCGGGGTTCCTTCGAGCTGGCAGCGGTCGGTGACGGCGAGTTGTCGGGCGGTGTGTTGGGCGGTGTGTCGGCAGTCGCCGGTGCTGGAGTCGCTTCCGTTGATGCCGTCGAAACGTTTGAGCGTGCTGTCGGCGTCGTAGTCGTTGGCGTTGCCGCAGTCGCTGTCGCTGTCGGCGTTGCCGCATCCGCCGTATCGGCCGTGCGCACCAGATCGAGATACACGTCTTCGAGACTTGGCCGCACGACCTCGAGCTCGGCCGGCTCCCCGCCGAGCGCGGCGACGAGCTCGGCGACAACGTGGCCGGGATTCTCGGTGCGCCGTTCCTGCCGCGCGCCCGTCGCATCCCGCCACCGCACCGACGGAATGCGAGCGGCGGCGCCGCCGATCTCGTCGATTCTGCCGATGTCGATGAGGCGTCCACCGGCGATGACGCCGGCCCGATCGCCAAGCTGAGCCGCTTCGTCGAGGTAATGGGTGGTGAGCAGAATCGTCGTTCCCTCCGCCTTCAGCGAGCGGATGAGCCCCCAAAACCGGTGCCGCGCCTCAGGGTCGAAGCCGGTGGTCGGTTCGTCGAGAAAGAGAAGTTCGGGACGTCCGATGATGCCGAGCGCGACATCCACTCGTCGGCGCTGTCCGCCCGACAGCTTGCTGATGCGAGTCTTTGCCTTCTCGCCGAGGCCGACCGCGTCGATGACCTCGGCGACACTGCGCGGATGCGGGTAGAAGCCCGCGAAGTGAGTCAACTGTTCGGTCACCGTGACGTTTCCGCTCTCGCCGGTGGACTGCAATACGATTCCGAGGCGCGATTTCCAGCTGCGGCCGCCGTGCCGCGGATCGATGCCGAGCACCGACACCTCGCCGCCGGAGCGATCCCGGTACCCCTCGAGAATCTCGATCGTTGTGCTTTTGCCGGCGCCGTTCGGGCCGAGCAGGGCGAAGGTCTCGCCGAGGTGAATGTCGAAGCTGATCCCGCGCACCGCCTCCACGTCGCCGTAGCGTTTCTGAAGATCGCGCACGTGAACAACCGGTTCGTTCTGAGTCATGCACCCAGAATCCCAGTCGCCGCCGCATTCCGATAGCCGTCGCCCGCCGAATCCCCTGCCGGTCGACCCACATCGGGCGGTGTCGGTGCCTGTGAGGGGGCGTAAAACGGCCTTCCTCGGTGCCACGAAGGTCGATATGCGACCCCTCAGGAGAGTCGACCGGAAGGGCGGATTCTGATCTAGAGAGTGTGGAGTGCGGGGAACAGCTCGAGGCTGTCCCTGATCAGTTGCAGCAGCATCCGACGGTCAGTGAGTTCATCGGCGGCGATCTCGATGACGTGCCATCCGGCGGCCGCGAGCCGAGCGAGCCGGGTGCGGTCCTTCCTCCAGCGCAGAATCTCCGTGCGGGGGTAGTCGCCTTGATACTCAAAGATCACCCGGTGGGCAGGAAAACAGAGGTCGGCTCGAGCAAAGATGGTGCCTCGTGCATCGGCAATGGGGTAGTTGGGCACGAGGCCCCGGATGCCGGCCTTGATGACTGTGACGCGCACAATCGACTCGGGTGGCGAATCGGCATTGTCGACAAGCAAGTCGAGCGCTTCGATGAGGCGCGCCCGACCTCGGCGGCCGGGGTGGCGGGCGGCAGCCTCTCGGAGGTCTGTGATGCTGGAGAGCGGATGCCGATGATGCACGATGTGGTCGCCGGCCGCGACAAGGTCCTCCAGGTTGAGAACAGTCGCTAGATCGCACCACGTGCGGGCGGCGGTCGTGACACGAAGCCCGCTGCAGTCACACAGATCGTCGACGCCGATTTGGAGCTTGTGGCCGGCGGTGCCCGAGCTTCGCGGCGCACGCTGAGGGGAGGGCATCCCAACGTGAAGCGCGGAACGCGCGTCGAGGCGGATTGGCACGGGAATCCGCAGAATTTGCGTGGCAGTGATGCTGCAGAAGAATCCGGCGTCAGGCATCCGTCGTTGATAGGCGCGCGCGCGATCGGAGACTGAACGGGCAGGTGCCGACACACGAATTCCGTGAAACGGTCGTCCCAGATCGCCGCCACGCAGGCGCCCCTCGCGGATGCCGCACAGCGCGGCCTCGTGCGTGGTGAACACTCTGCCGAGTGAGGGCGGGAGCGGAATCCGGGAGGTCACGCGACTTAGCGTGCCGGAATGCGCCCCCGTCCCGCGCGACTTATCCACACCGCGAAGGTTCACCTGGCGTGAGGGGTCGCATATCGACGTTCGATCGGTGAACGAAGGTCGATATGCGACCCCTCACAGGTGGAAACGCTCGTGAGACACGTCCGGCCGGCCCCGAGGAGGGACCGGCCGGCGATGAAGAGGGTTGCGCGAATTGGTGCTACGCGAACAGGCGCTGCAAGCGCTGGATGCCCTCCAGCAGTGGCGCGTCGCCGAGCGCGTACGAGAAGCGCAGGTAACCACTCGGGCCGAATGCCTCGCCGGGCACGGCGGCCACCTCGGCCTGGTCGAGGATCAGGTCGGCCAGCTCCAGCGACGTGGTCGGCGTGACGCCGCCCCAGGTGCGACCGAGCAGACCCGAGACATCCGGGTACACGTAGAACGCGCCCTGCGGTGTCGGTGTGATCATGCCGGGAATCTTGTTGAGCTCGCCGACGATCAGCTTGCGGCGGCGGTCGAAGGCATCTCGCATCGCGAGCGCGGCATCCTGAGGCCCGTTCAATGCGGCGATCGCCGCACGCTGCGAGATGTTCGACACGTTCGACGAGAGGTGCGACTGCAGGTTCGAGGCGGCCTTGATGGCATCGGCCGGGCCGACCATCCAGCCCAGGCGCCAGCCGGTCATGGCGTAGGTCTTCGCGACACCGTTGACCAGGATGGTGCGGTCGGCGAGTGCCGGAACAGCCTCGACGATCGAGACCGCGCGCACGCCGTCATAGGTGAGGTTCTGATAAATCTCGTCGGAGATGACCCAGAGGCCGTGCTCCTCGGCCCATTCGCCGATCGCCTTCGTCTGCTCCGGGGAGTAGACCGAGCCGGTCGGGTTCGACGGCGAGACGAAGAGCAGCACCTTGCTGCGCGGGGTGCGCGCGGCCTCCAGCTGCTCGACGGTGACCAGGTAGTTCTGGTCGCTGCCGGCGAAGACATCGACCTGCACGCCGCCGGCGAGTTTGATGGCCTCCGGATAGGTGGTCCAGTACGGCGTCGGAACCAGAACCTCGTCGCCCGGGTCGAGCAGCGTGGCGAAGGCCTGGTACACGGCCTGCTTGCCACCGTTGGTCACGACGACCTGGCTGGGGGAGACCTCCAGGCCGCTATCGCGCAGCGTCTTCGCGGCGATGGCCTCGCGCAGCTCGGGAAGGCCGGCCGCCGGGGTGTAGCGGTGGTTCTTCGGGTCAACCACCGCGGCCAGCGCGGCGTCGATGATGTGCTGCGGCGTCGGGAAGTCAGGCTCCCCGGCCGCGAAGCTGATCACCGGACGACCGGCAGCCTGCAGTGCTTTCGCTTTACCGTCGACTTTGAGGGTTGCCGACTCTGCAATGGAGCCGACGCGGGTAGAAATTCGCTTGAGTTCGTGTGTCACGGTACGAGCATACGGGGGCGTGCGGCTCTCCCATAGAGCGGTTACGATAGAAGCTGCACCGTGCGTATGGCTCCCCGAAGAATATTTCGGATCGGGAGTGATCCGCCGGGGTTCAGGTGTAACAACAGCCACGGATGCCCGGGGCTGGGTGACCTGGCCGGCGGCTCAGCTTTACAGAGCCGGCTGAGTAACCTACACTTGACCGAGGTAGTTGAAATCGACCATGCTTTTTTGCGCCCTTTTTGACCTCGTCAAGAATGCGCAGAACGACATACTGGTTTCTCCTCCATAGGGTGGTGGCTCAATTGGTAGAGCAGCGGTCTCCAAAACCGCAGGTTGCAGGTTCGAGTCCTGTCCGCCCTGCAAGTCGGTGGTCTTTCTACCGGCCCATGAAAGGTGTAATAGGTGGCCCGCAAAGTTATCGACGAACCCAGTGAGGAAATCGTCGCCAACGCGAAGACGGCCCGCGACTCCAAACGCGGCCCCTTCGGGCGGTTCTCCGTGTTCATCAAGCAGGTTATGGCTGAACTCCGCAAGGTAGTGACGCCGACTCGCAAAGAACTCCTGAGCTACACCGGCGTTGTGCTGGTCTTCGTGACCATCGTGATGGCCCTGGTCTACGCAATGGACTGGGTGTTCGCGCTTGCCGTGACATGGGTGTTCGGAACTCCGGGCGGTTAACCAACCGCTGCCTGCGGCGGCTTGCGAATGATCGTCAACCGTAGTCATGGCAACGCTGTTCGGGACACGCATTCGTGCCCTGTGCAATAGAGAAGAATTGAGATTTTGTGTCTGAGACGAATCACGACGACGTTGACTGGGCCACTGCTGCTGAGCAGTCCGCCGAGGACGACGAAGCGCAAGAGGGCAACATCCTTGCGGCCGACGAGAAGTCTGTAGAGGCCGCCGAGCAGGTCGCCGTGCACATCATCGACGAGAGCGAAGACGGCCTGGACGGCCTCGACGCCGCGCTTGACGCACTCGCCGGGTCAGCAGATCCCGAAGCCGACGCCATCGTCAACGATGCGCTCGACATCGACTCCCTCGACGAGGCGAACGCCGCCGTCGAAGCCGTCGAAGACGAAGACGAAGTTTCCGACGACCCCTACGACGAGTTCCGCAAGGAGCTGCGCTTCGCACCGGGCAAGTGGTACGTGATTCACTCCTACGCCGGCTTCGAACGCCGCGTGAAGTCGAACATCGAGAACCGCAAGCAGTCGATGGCCATGGAAGATTACATCTACCAGGTCGAGGTCCCGATGGAAGATGTCGTCGAGATCAAGAACGGCCAGCGCAAGATGGTCACCCGTGTGCGCATCCCCGGATACGTGCTCGTTCGCATGGACCTGAACGAAGACAGCTGGTCTGTTGTTCGTCACACGCCCGGTGTCACCGGCTTCGTGGGCAACGCCCACAACCCGACGCCGCTGCGTTTCGAAGAGGCCTTCGGCATGCTGAAGAGCCTGGTTGAGATCAAGGATGTCCCGTCGGCCAAGGGTGGAAGCGCTCAGGGCGGCAAAGCTCCGGTTCGCGTCATCGCAGCCGAGATCGACTTCGAAATTGGCGAGACGATCACCATCAAGGAAGGCTCCTTTGCGGGCCTGCCCGGTTCGATCAGCGAAATCAAGCCGGAGAGCGGCAAGCTCATCGTGCTCGTGTCGCTCTTCGAGCGTGAGACCCCGGTCGAGCTCAGCTTCGACCAGGTCACCAAGCTCTAGTACCGCAGGGGCTCATGCCCCACTCGGTTTCTGAACCACCGGGGCCCATCCGGGTACCGGGAGAGCGGTCCTTGTGGCCACTCGAACATCAAAAGAAGGAAGAACAATGGCACCGAAGAAGAAGGTTACTGGTCTGATCAAACTTCAGATCAAGGCCGGCGCCGCCAACCCCGCACCGCCCATTGGTCCGGCGCTCGGTCAGCACGGCGTCAACATCATGGAGTTCTGCAAGGCGTACAACGCAGCGACCGAATCACAGCGCGGCAATGTTGTCCCCGTTGAGATCACCGTCTACGAAGACCGCTCGTTCACGTTCGTTCTGAAGACCCCGCCCGCAGCGGAGCTCATCAAGAAGGCCGCCGGCGTCGCCAAGGGCAGCGGAACCCCGCACACCGTCAAGGTTGCCAAGCTCACGCAGGCTCAGGTCCGCGAAATCGCCGAGGCCAAGATGGTTGACCTCAACGCCAACGACCTCGACGCTGCGTCGAAGATCATCGCCGGCACCGCCCGTTCCATGGGCATCACGGTCGAGGGCTAACCCCTCCACCTCCACCAGCATTCCGCCGACCGGCATTTCGCCGACAGGCACGTGGAAGAGCCAGCCAGGCTCGCACCACACTCTCAAGTTCCATTACAGGAGATTCAAATGGCACAGAAGTCAAAGGCCTACCGGGCCGCGGCCGAGAAGATCGAAGCCGACAAGTTCTACACCCCGTCTGCTGCAGTCGCTCTCGCCAAAGAGACCGGCTCAGCTAAGTTCAACTCGACCGTTGAGGTTGCCCTCAAGCTCGGTGTCGACCCGCGCAAGGCAGACCAGATGGTCCGCGGCACCGTGATTCTTCCTCACGGTACCGGTAAGACCGCCCGCGTCATCGTCTTCGCAACCGGCCCGGCCGCTGAAGCTGCAATCGCAGCCGGCGCCGACGAGGTTGGTGGCGACGAGCTCATCGAGAAGGTTGCCGCCGGTTACACCGCGTTCGACTCCGCCGTCTCGACCCCCGAGCTCATGGGTAAGGTCGGCCGTTTGGGTAAGGTTCTTGGTCCGCGTGGCCTCATGCCGAACCCGAAGACCGGCACCGTGACGCCCGACGTCGCGAAGGCCGTTTCTGACATCAAGGGTGGAAAGATCGAGTTCCGCGTCGACAAGCACTCCAACGTGCACTTCGTCGTGGGCAAGGCATCCTTCTCCGCCGAGCAGCTGGACGAGAACATCTCGGCAGCACTCGAAGAGATCGTGCGTTTGAAGCCGAGCTCCTCCAAGGGCCGCTACATCATGAAGGGTGCAGTCTCGACCACGTTCGGTCCTGGCATCCCGCTCGATGTGAACAGCATCTAAGTAGTCGCATTACAGTTCGAAGGGCCCGTCGCGAGACGGGCCCTTCGTCGTTAACGCCGCTGATTCAACGCCGCTGATTCAACGCCGCTGATTCAACGCCAGTGGTTCAACGCGACCGGATGCGTGCAGTCACGTGGACGGTCGCGTGCGCGTTGCGCGCTCAGTCGGCCAGCGCCCGCAATTTCTCGGCCACGAGGATGGCGTCGCCCTCCGGCGCATCCGACTTCTTGTCGGGCCGGGCGAGGAACAGATAGAGCAGGCCGGTTCCGGCCACGATGCCGAGTCCGATCAACACGACATAGTCGGTGAAGAAGTCGCCGGTGCTTCCGGGGACTGCCAACAGGATCATCGCGAAGATGCCGTAGGCCAGGGCAAGCACGTTCACGATGATTCCCCAGCGGCCGAGCGAGAACGGCCCGGCCGGCTTCCAGCCCTTGAACCGTTGGCGCAGCGCGCCGAGCACGACCATCTGGAACGCGACGTAGATGCCCAGCACCGCGAACGAGGTCACGGGAACAAGCAGGTCGTTGTTGACCCAGATGAGCACGCAGATGAGGGCGGGCACGGTGCAGGCGACGATGAGCGCGTTCCGCGGCACCTTGCTCGTCGGCGACACCTTGGCGAGCCAACGGTGGCCCGGAATCATTCCGTCGCGGGCGAACGAGAAGAGCAGGCGGCTCGCCGCGGCCTGCAAGCTCAGCACGCAGGAGAGGAACGCGGTGATGGCGATGACCAGGAACAGTTTCGCCCCCACCGGCCCGAGGCTCGCCTCGAGGATGCCGGGGATGGGGTCGGTGTCGGTGCCGTTGACGATCGATGCCAGATCGGGCGCCGCCATCACGTAGCCGCCGAAGGCGAGCAGGCCGGAGACCCCGCCGACGAGGATCGTCATCATCATCGCGACCGGAATGCGACGGGCCGGATTCTCGACCTCCTCTGCGACGTCGCCGCAGGCCTCGAAGCCGTAGAACAGGAACAGGCCGGCGAGGGCGGCGCCGAGGAAGGCGGGAAGATAGCTCCCGTCGCCCTGCACCCCCATCGGGTCGAAGAAGACGCTGAACTCCTGCTTGCGCTGGAAGATGAGCAGGTAGAGCCCGACGCCGATCACACCAATGAGCTCGGCGGCGAGGCCGATGCGGGCGACCCGGGCGAGTGACTTGGTGCCGGTGAAGTTGATGGCCAGCGCGACGAGGAGAAACCCGAGCGTGATGAAGAGGGTCGTCTCGTTCGTGTGCTCGATGCCGAAGAGGCTCGCGGCGAACCCCGAACCGAACTCGGCCACGGCGGTGATCGTCACGATCATGGCCCAGATGTAAACCCAGGCGGCCATCCACGCGTACCGCCGACCCCACAGGCGCCGTGTCCACGGGTAGATCCCGCCGTGGATCGGATATTGCGAGACGACCTCCCCGAAGACGAGGGAGACGAGCAGCTGCCCGGCTCCGACGATGACGAGCCACCAGATCGAGGGCGGGCCGCCGATCGAGAGTGCCACGGCGAAGAGCGAGTACACGCCGACCAGCGGCGACAGATAGGTGAAACCGAGGGCGAAATTCGACCAGAGAGTCATGGAACGGTTGAAGGAATCGTCGTATCCGAGAACCTTGAGGTGCTCGCTGTCGCCGAGTCCTTCCTGGGCTGGCACTTTCACTGACATGGTGACCTTTCGGTTCAAGCCGCAAGGTGCTGCTGCCGAAAATGCCGGCGACACCTCATTGTGTGTGCCAAACATACTGCCCGTACAGCTCGCAAAGCTATAGAACCGGATGATTGGATTCCTCGGTGGTGTTCCTGCTCGTCGAAAATGCGGCCTCACAGGGCCGCGGCCGGACCGTAGACTCGGGAACGACAACGCAAAGGAGCGAGATGCGCATCGGAATGGCGATCAATTACTCCAGCGGCTTCCGTGAGGCGGCGGCTGAAGTGGCCGAACTCGAGAAGGCCGGACTCGACCAGATCTCGGTGCCGGAGGCGTATTCCTTCGATGCGGTGAGCCAACTGGGCTATCTCGCGGCGGTCACGGACACCATCACCATCGCCTCGGGCATCGTGCAGATCTTTACCCGCACGCCCACGTTGACGGCGATGACCGCGGCCGGCCTCGACTATGTGTCTGACGGCCGCTTCGCGCTCGGCCTCGGGGCATCCGGACCACAGGTCGTCGAAGGATTCCACGGCGTTCCCTACGACGCCCCGGTGTCACGCATTCGCGAGATCGTCGAGATCTGCCGGATGGTGTGGCGTCGGGAAAAGGTCGAATATCACGGCGAGCATTACACGATTCCACTGCCGGCGGGCCAGGGCACGGGGCTCGGCAAGCCGCTCAAACTGATCAACCAGCCGGTGCGGGAACGCATCCCGGTCATCATCGCGGCGCTCGGGCCGAAAAGCGTCGCCCAGGCGGCCGAGATCGCCGAGGGCTGGCAGCCGCTGTTCTTCCACCCGGAGAAGGCGCAGTCCGTCTGGGGTGCGTCGCTCGCCGCCGGCGCGGCGAAGCGGGATGCCGCGTTGCCGCCACTGGACATCCATGCCAGCCCGGCACTCTTGATCGGCGAGCACACCGAGGCGCTGCTGGCGGCGCAGAAGCCGCAGCTGGCGCTCTACATCGGCGGAATGGGCGCACGGGGCAAGAACTTCTACAACGACCTCGTGCGCTCGTACGGCTATGAGGCGGAGGCCGAGGTGATCCAGGATCTCTATCTCGCCGGGCGCCGCGAGGAGGCGGCAGCCGCCGTGCCCGACGAACTGGTCAGAGCAATCTCGCTGATCGGACCGCAGAGTTTCGTCGCAGAGCGGCTGGCCGCGTTCGCCGGGGCCGGGGTGACCACCCTCAACGTCGCGCCACTCGCTCCGGATGCCGCGGGTCGGCTGCAGCAGATCTCCCTGCTCAAGGAGCTGACGGGCGCGCTGTAGCTCATCACTGATCGAGACGCGTCTGTCGGTCATGCGCGCTCACGCCGGTCAGGGGTCGTGCCGCGGCTCGTGACTGACCAGGCCGACGGTATTGCCTTCGCTGTCGCGGATGAACGCCATCCACTCATCGGTGCCGACCGGCCCGAGTGAGTCGTCGGTGTGGCTGAAAATGACGTGCGGGGCGTCGACGATCTCCACCCCGCGAGCGCGCAGCGCGTCGGTGGTGGCGCGCACATCGTCGACCTGCAGGTAGATCAGCGCTGAGGCTGCTGCCTTCTCGAGCAGCAGCCGGGAGCGACCCACGTTGAAGAAGAGCAGCCCTGGTGGGTCGAATCGTGCGGCGGGCGGGCCGCCGAGCAGGGCTTCGTAGAACGCGGCGGCGCGGTCGAGATCGTCGGCGTGCTGGGCGACCTGCAGAATCTCCATGGTGACCTCCCTCGAGTCGTCACCCTGATCATCCGCCTCGATGGTGCTGTGTGTCGAGGTCTGCCGGTTGCAGGGACCACCATCTCGTTGGTTGTGTTTCGACAGGCTCAACAACCGAACCGCGCCCGACGGAGTCGGCCTCGTCTCGAAACCAGGCGAGCCGATCTCAGAAGTTGGGTTGGGTTTGAGGGTTGGCTCGCGAGGTTTCGAGACGCTCGCTGGCGCGAGCTCCTCAACCAACGAAAGAGCCCGCCCTCTCCGCACGGGGCGGGGAAGACGGGCTCATTTCTGATTCGGTGTTAGCCGATACGGATCATCTTCTTGTTCACGAACTCGTCGGCGCCGAAACGGCCGAGCTCGCGGCCCGAACCGGACCGCTTGACGCCACCGAACGGAAGCTCGGCGCCGTCGGCGCCGACCAGGTTGATGAAGACCATGCCGGCCTCAATGCCGTCGGCGACACGCAATGCCTGCTCGGGATCGGTCGTGAAGACGTACGATCCGAGGCCGAACGGGGTGTCGTTGGCCAGAGCGATGGCCGCGGCCTCGTCGGCGACACGGAACACCTGGGCGACCGGGCCGAAGAACTCCTCATGGAAGGCGTCGGAGCCCGGCTGAACGTCGGTGAGCACGGTGCCGGCGTAGTAGTTGCCGTCGGCGGTTCCGCCGGTGACCAGGGTGGCGCCCTGGGCGACGGCGCGCTGGACCTGCTCGACGAGCGTGGCGGTGGCCTTCGACGAGGAGAGCGGGCCGAGAACGGTGCCGTCCTTGCTCGGGTCGCCCAACTCGGCGCCGGCGATCGCCGCGGTGAACTTCTCGAGGAACGGTTCGTACAGCTCCTCGACGACGATGAAGCGCTTGGCGGCGTTGCAGGCCTGGCCGTTGTTGTCGAGGCGGGCGAAGGCAGCGGCGCCGACGGTGGCGTCGAGGTCGTCGGTCGACAACAGGATGAACGGGTCAGAGCCGCCGAGCTCCAGCACGACCTTCTTCAGGTTGCGGCCGGCGATTTCGGCGATGGCCGCACCGGCGCGCTCCGAGCCGGTGAGTGAGACACCCTGGACGCGCTTGTCGGCGATGATCGTGGCGATCTGCTCGTGCGACGCGTAGATGTTCGTGTACGCCCCGGCGGGGAAGCCGGCATCGTGCATGATCTGGCCGATCGCAGCGGCCGATTCGGGGCACTGCTCGGCGTGCTTGAGCAGGATGGTGTTGCCGATGATCAGGTTCGGTCCGGCGAAACGGGCGACCTGGTAGTACGGGAAGTTCCACGGCATGATGCCGAGCAACACACCGAGCGAGCTGCGACGGATCAAGGCCGAGCCTTCGCCGGCGAGCAGGTTGATGGCTTCGTCCTTCAAGAGGTCTGCCGCGTTGTCGGCGTAGTAGGCGTAGATGTCGGCGCTGAAGTCGACCTCGCCCAAGGCCTGCTCGAGCGGCTTGCCCATTTCACGCACGATGATCTCGGCGAGCTCCTGACGGCGCTCCAGGTGCAGTTCGCTGACCCGGCGGATGAGCGCTGCGCGCTCCTCAATGGTCGTGCTGCGCGACCAGGTGCGGTGCGCCTCATCGGCTGCCGCAATCGCGGCGTCGAGCTCGACATCCGTGATCGTCGGGTATGTCTTGACGGTCTCTCCGGTGGCCGGGTTGATGACAGCGTAGTCACTCATAGGCTTCTCCTTCTCAGGTCTGTGCGCCCGAGGGAACTGGCGCCGGTGCAAAACTCTCCTGCGTCAAAGATATATCAACGGATGATTAAACTCGCGACTGTGACGCAGGGCTGAGAATAACCCGAAAGGGAACGCCCGAACAGGCCACCGCGCCGCCGTGACGCGGGGCCAGCTGGCCGGCCTGCACCGTTGGTTCGGTTGAGATCACTACCCGGTCGACCGCGTTCACGAGGGCGAGCGGGTGCTCAGCCGCGAGAAAAAGCGGAAGCAGGGCGGTTTCGATGCGGCGCACCGAGACATCCGCCCCGACGACGCCGATCATGTCGTTGCCGACCCGCACCGGCATGGTCAGCGTGAAGATGTAGTCACAGGTGCAGAGGTGGTCGACGTAAGGGCCGGTGACGTGGCGTTGGTGCGTCGATTCCGGGATCGAATACCATTCCAGAGCCCGAAAATCACGCAGGTAATCGGTGTAGACCCGAGCCCCGAGGTCGAGGCGCGTCGGCACCGTCGTGATGCCGAGCAACGGATTCGATTCGAGCGGGCCGAGCCACCAGGAGAAGTGCACATCGCGCCCCTGCACGAACTCCGGCGCGGCGATAAACCCCGCGCCGATCAGGATCGGATTCGGCAGGAGGAGGGACGGAACGACGAGGGCCTCGACCAGCGCATCGAGCGCTGAGGAGCGTGCGGACGGCCCGGTGCGGGCGATCTCCTCGCGCCAGGACTCCAGATCGCGAAAAATTCCGTCGAACAGGTCGCTCACCGCGGCCGCGCACTGTTCAGTCGTCGACGATGGATGCGTCATCCAGCAGGCCTCCTCGCTCAATATGCGCCTTCGCGGCAAGCAACCACTCCGATAAAGCCTGCACCTGGTCACCGACCAGGCGGCGCGCGAGTGCGCTGTCGCCGGCCTCGAGTGCGGGGGCTACCAAACCGAATCCGTCCGCGACGCGCGCACGAAGCGCCGGATCGCCCATGCCCAGAAAGAGAAGGGGTCCGAACTCGGCCTGCACCCGAATCTGCTCGCGCACGAGGCGGGCCGACTGGGTGAGCACGGCCAGTTCGAGAAAGAAGCCGCCGGCATTCGAACGGGCTCCCGCGGTCGACGCGAAATCCGCGTTCTGCAACCAGGTGGCCAGGCGTTCGGCATCGAGCGGCGAAGTGTGCAGGGCGGCCCGCGCAGCGCATCCCTCCGCGATCACGCCGAAATACACCGCAATGTCAGAGAGCTCAACCTGAGCGAGCCCGTGGATCCGGGCGCGGAGCAGCGTGCTGTGGGGGGCATCCGCGGCAATCACGAAGCTGCCGCCCTCCCGGCCGCGCCGGGTCTCGACCAGGCCGGTGTCGCGCAGGATTACGAGCCCCTCGCGCACGGTGATCAGGGCGACGCCGAAGCGTCGGGCGAGTTCCGGCTCGCTCGGCAGCCGTTCGCCCGGCGACAGCACGCCGAGAATGATGGCGTCGGTGAGCCGTTGGGTCACCTGTTCGGCGCGCCCGGCGTCATTGAGCTGAGCGAAGACTGCTTCGCGTGCTCCGGGTCGTCGGTCTGCCGCCATGAGGACAATCTACTGGGCGCGCAAAGATTCGGTATAGGATCTATCCCACGCGCCGGGTGAGATGTGTGATCCTGGGCGCAGTGCACGACACGGTTGGCCAATGGTGGAGGACTCGATGCAGGAGAACGCGACGGGCGCCGACGCCGCGCGTGCTGACCTCCGCGGGCCGCTCGCCGGCATCCGCGTCGCCGATTTCTCTCGCGTGCTGGCCGGGCCCTACGCCACCATGATGCTCGCCGACTTCGGGGCCGACGTGATCAAGATCGAGAGCCCAGCCGGCGACGACACCCGGCACTGGCGTCCGCCGGTCGATGCACAGGGCGATTCCACCTATTTCGGCAGCGTCAACCGCAACAAGCGCGGGGTCGTCTGTGACTTCGGGGCCGAGGCCGGGCTGGCCGAGGCCCGCCGGCTGGCCGCATCTTCCGACGTGGTGATCGAGAACTTCAGACCGGGTGTGATGGCGAAGTTCGGGCTCGACTACGACAGCGTGCGCGCGCTGAACCCGGGCGTGATCTATTGCAGTGTCACCGGGTTCGGCTCCGGCGCGGGTGCCGCGCTGCCCGGCTACGACTTGCTCGTGCAGGCGGTCGGTGGGCTGATGAGTGTGACCGGCCAGGCCGATTCCGAGCCGAGCAAGGTGGGTGTGGCCCTCGTTGACGTGCTCACTGGGCAGAACGCGCTCGCCGGCATTCTGATCGCGCTGCGCGATCGCGACGGCTCGGCCGATGGCGCCGGGCGCCTGGTCGAGATCAACCTGCTGACCACGCTGCTCTCCGCGCTCACGAACCAGGCGGCCGGCACCCTGGCCACGGGAATCGCCCCGGCGCGCCTCGGCAACGCGCACCCGAGCATTGCACCCTATGAGCTGTTTCAGGCGGCCGACCGTGAGCTGGTCATCGCCGTCGGCAACGATCGACAGTTTCGTACGCTGATGCGGCTGCTCGGAGCTCCCGATCAGGCCGATGACGAGCGGTTCGCGTCGAACAGCTCCCGCGTCGCGCACCGGCTGGAGCTACGCGAGAACATCACACGTCTGCTGGCCGCTCAGGGTGCAGCGCAGTGGGCTGACATTCTGACGGATGCCGGCGTGCCGGCTGGTCTGGTCAACTCGGTCGACGAGGCGTTCGCGTTTGCCGCTCAGCTGGGGCTGGACGCGGTCGTTGAGATGCAGACCGGTGATGCCGATGCCGATGCCGATGCCGATGCCGATGCCGCTGCAGCTGGCGCTTCCGCTACCGCTTCCGCCGATACTCGTCGGCTCCGGACCAGCCGTCAGGTCGCCAACCCCATTCATCTCGCCGGGCTCCCCGCCGCCTATCGCCTCCTGCCGCCTCGGCTGGGCGAGCATGCCGGTGCAGACTGGCTCGATCGACCTACCACCAACACTGCACCCGCCACCGCCACCGCGCCCCCGAAGAACGAAGGAACACCGTGACCACAGCTGCCGCTCAAACGACGTCGAACACCCCGAACCGGCCTGCCCCGGCACCGCTTGTCGACGCTGTCTTCGACCTCGCTGCCCTGCTCAGCGACGAGGAACGCGACTGGCAACTGAAGGCGCGTGAGTTCGCGACAGCGCGCATCCTGCCGACGATTGAACAGGATTTCGAGGACAAGTACTTTCGCCGTGAGCTCGTCGCCGAACTCGGCGCGGCCGGTTTTCTGGGCATGCACCTCACCGGTTACGGCTGCGCGGGCGCCGGGGCCGTCAGCTACGGGCTCGTCTGCCTCGAACTCGAGGCGGCGGACAGCGGCTGGCGCACCTTCGTGTCGGTGCAGGGTTCGCTGGCGATGTCGGCGATCCACAAGTACGGCTCCGAGGAGCAGAAGCAGCGCTGGCTGCCGGGCATGGCCGCCGGCGAGGTGATCGGCTGCTTCGCCTTGACCGAGCCGAGCGGCGGCAGCGACCCGGCCGGGATGCTCACGACGGCCAGGCACGACGGTGACGGCTGGGTGATCGACGGCTCCAAGCGCTGGATCGGCCTGGCCAGCATCGCCGATGTCGCGGTGGTCTGGGCGAAGACCGACGAGGGTGTGCGCGGCTTTCTGGTGCCGACCGACACAGCGGGCTTCACCGCGACCCCGATTGACACGAAACTCTCGATGCGCGCGTCGATCCAATGTGACGTGGTGCTCGACGGCGTGCGGGTGCCGGGCGACGCGATGTTGCCGGGCGCGCGCGGCCTGTCCGGACCATTCGGTTGCCTGAACGAGGCCCGGTTCGGCATCGTCTGGGGCGCGATGGGGGCGGCCCGCAGCTGCCTCGACGCGGCGATCGGCCGGTCGACCTCGCGCACTGTGTTCGGCAAGCCGATCGGAGCGATGCAGCTGATCCAGGCCAAGCTGGCCGACATGTTCGTCGAGTACGAGAAGGGCGTGCTGCTGGCGCTGCACCTCGGCCGGCTGAAGGAACGCGGTGCGCTCACCCCCGCGCAGATCAGCGTGGGCAAACTCAACAGCGTGCGGGAGGCCATCCGGATCGCGGGGGAGGCCCGCGGCATCCTCGGTGGCGACGGCATCACGAGCGAGTTCCCGGTGATGCGGCACCTCGCCAACCTCGAATCGGTGCGCACCTATGAGGGAACCGACGAGATTCACCAGCTGGTGCTCGGTCGGGCGCTGACGGGTCTGAACGCGTTCGCATAGGCAGCCCCTCTCCATACTTTCCCGCCGCTGCGACGATTGACAGCCTGCGTGTGTGGCTAACTCCGGTAATCGCCGGGACGGGCGGCAGAGTTGCTTGATTTTCCGGGGTGGCAGAATCTGGCAGAGCAGGATTGCCGGAGTTAGCAACCGACAGCCGGGGAGAATGCACGGGCGCGTGCGCGATAATTCTCGGATGGAGACACCGTGTTCGTGAAGATCTGCGGGCTGCGCGAGCCCGTCACCCTCGACGTCGCGCTCGAAGCCGGGGCGGACGCCGTCGGTTTCGTGTTCGCGCCGGGGAGCCCGCGCACGATCGAGCCATCCGTGGCGCGGCAGCTGGTGCTCGGCGTGCCCGGGTCGGTGCAGACTGTCGGCGTCTTTCGCAAACAGCCGATCGACGAGGTGCTGCGGATGGCGAGCGAGGCCGGTGTGAACACGGTGCAGCTGCATGGCGGCGAAACCCTGGCTGACTTCGAGCGGGTGCAGGAGGCCGGATTCGGCACGATCCGCGCGCTCTCGATTGACGAGTACTTGCGCGAGGTCGAACACGACCCGCTCGGCATCCGCGCTCATCGACTGCTGATCGACGCCCCGATGCCGGGTGCCGGCGAAGTATTCGACACGTCGCAGCTGCAGGCGAACCCGCCGCAGGGCGATTGGTTGCTGGCCGGCGGCCTGAATCCGGGCAACGTGGCGGAGCTGATTCGCGCCGCGCGTCCGGGCGGCGTCGACGTGTCGAGCGGCGTTGAATCGGTGCGCGGGCAGAAAGACGCGGCACTGATTCGCGAGTTCGTGGCTGCGGCGCGTTCCGCCCTCTGATCGGACTAGTGTTCAGCGCTGCCGGGCCGGCCGGCGTGCGTCGGCTGCCGCATTCGTCTGTTCGGGCGTCGATAAGGTTCAGCTGTGGGCACCCGCAGCCCTCCCCGAGCGATGGGTAACGCTAGGGCTGAACATTACCGACGAAACCTTCTGACCCGGCACGACGAAGGCCCCGACGCAGTACGCCGGGGCCTTCGAATGACGAGCTGAGAGTTATGCGCTCGCGCGGGCCGACAGGGCCTTGGCGATCTCGGCGCCGAGTTCCACGTTGCCGCGGTACACGTTGACGTTCACGTTCAGGCTCTCGCCCTTGGTCTCGCGCTGGATGAAGTCGAGCAAGAACGGCGTGGTGTCGTGCCCAATGATTCCGGCGTCAGCGGATGCGGCCCAGGCCTTCTCGAGAACGGCTTCGAGAACAGCGGGGTCGAGCTGCTTGTCCTTCGCAATGGGGTTGGCCACGAGCAGGGTCGAGCTGATCTCGAGTGCGTCGCGGGCCTCAACCATCGCGGCCACCTCGTCGGGGCTGTCGACGGAGTACTCGATGTCGTAGCCGGAGTCGGTGATGTAGAAACCCGGGAAGTCGGTGGTCTTGTAGCCGACGACGGCGAGGTTGAGGGTCTCGAAGCGCTCGAGGGTGAGGGGGATGTCGAGGATCGACTTCACGCCGGCGCTCACGACGACCAGAGGCAGGGTGGCGAGGATCGGCAGGTCGGCCGACTCGTCGAAGGTGGTCTCTGCGCCGCGGTGCACGCCGCCGAGGCCGCCGGTGGAGAAGACGCGGATGCCCGCACGGTGGGCGAGGTAGGCGGTGGCTGCGACGGTGGTTCCACCGTGCAGCTTCTTGCCCATGGCGACGGCGAGGTCGCGCACGGACACCTTGATGACGTGGTCGGCGTTCGAGAGAGTCTCGATCTCGGCGGCGCTGAGGCCGACAGTAGGAACGCCGTCGATGATGCCGATCGTGGCCGGCACGACGCCGAGCTCACGGAGGCGGGCTTCGGCTTCGAGGGCGACCTCGAGGTTGCGCGGACGCGGCAGTCCGTGGGTGAAGATCGTCGACTCGAGGGCGAGAACCGGCTTGCCCTCGGCGATTGCCTGGCGAACCTCGTCGGATACGCGGAATGACTGCGTCATGGAAATGCTCTCAATCTGTCTAGGTGTTTCCACTCTAGGTCGATGCTTTTCACACAACAATCGAAACATTCGCGCCAATTGATAAGATTCATTTATGAGTCTCACCCTGCGTCAAGTGCAGTTTTTCACCACCGTCGCGCGCACTCTGCACTTCGGGCGGGCCGCCGAGGAGCTCTTCGTCTCGCAGCCGGTCGTCAGCCAAGAGATCGCCCGGTTGGAGCGTGTGCTCGGCTTCGAGCTGTTCGACCGGTCAAAACGGCAGATCAGTCTGACCGCCGCCGGCGAAGCGCTGCGGGGGCCCGCGCTCGAACTCACGGATGCCGCGCTGCACTTCGAGCAGTTCGCCGTGCGTTTCTCGAAGGGCCGCGCCGCAACGCTGACGATGGTGGGCACCCCGAGCGCGATGGACTATTTCATTCCGCTCATTCTGCAGGGCGCCGAAGCGAGCATTCCGTGGCTGCAGATCGAAGACGTCGGCGTCGAGACCGGCGAGGTGGCGGCGAGTCTGGAATCCGGGGCCGCCGACCTCGGGCTGGGGCGCTACGTGTCGATCTCCGACCGGTTTCGCTCCGAGATCGTGTTTCGGGAACCCCTGATGGTGGCGCTGAGTGAGAGTCATCCGCTGGCCGGCTCCGAGTCGATCCACCTGGGCGACTTGGCCGATCTGCCCCTGCTGCTCTGGCCGCGGGAGCGCAACCGCGCCTATTACGACCGGCTGATGGACATCTGCTCGGCCGGCGGTCTCGACCCCCTCGTGGTGGTGAGTCGACCGCGGGTCATCGGCACGCGCTCGTACCTGATTGCCGACGGCCGGGCTTTCGGCCTCGTGCCGGCGTCGTCGGCGGCCCAGCTTCCCGCGGGAATCATTGCGCTTCCGCTGGATGCACCCGAAGAGCTCCCGCTGTCGCTCGTCTGGCGAGCGGATGACCAACGGCCGGCGGTCAGCGAACTCGTCGCGCTCATCCGTCAGCTCGGGGCGACGGCGTCGCGGGCGTCGCGACCGGGGTCGTGACAGGGTGCTGACTGCGCTGCCGGTGGTCGAGCTTGTCGAGACCGCGCGAGCCAGTCATGAACGTAGGTTGCGTCTGAGGGTCGGCGTGCGTGATTTCGACAGGCTCAATCAACGAACCGCATCCATTGATAGATCTGCCGGATTCATCTAAGAAAGTGCGGTAATCGCCCCACGGCGTGCTCGGCGATCTGCGTAGCGTCGAAGGTGAGCCTTCATCGGCTCCTTCAGGAGGCACCCATCAGAACCCAGCAGAGCCAAACGTCGCCCGCGACATCCGCCGCGACCTCACCCGCAGCATCCGCCACAGCCCTCAGCTCATTCATTGGCTTGGCTGGGCGGGCCTACTTCCCCATCGCCTTCTTTAGCCGCCTCCCCGCGGCGATGGCGATCGTCGGCGTGCTCATGCTCGTGATGAGCACCCGGGGCTCGATCGCCGAGGCCGGATTGGTCTCCGCTGTGGCTGGAATCGGCACGGCCCTCGCCGCTCCCTTCGTCGGACGCCTCGCCGACCGCCGCGGCCAGCGCTGGGTGCTCGTCGTCTGCGCCGCCGTCAACACGGCGGCCCTGGCCGGATTCGTCGTGCTCGCCTATGCCGACGTCCCGCTCGCCCCGCTGCTGATCGGCGGTCTCGTGATCGGCGCCAGCGCCCCGCAGGCCGCCCCGATGTCCCGCTCTCGTCTCGTGTCCCTGGCCGCAGCCAAGGCCGATCCCGGCCAGCGCACCACTCTCACGAAGATGATCATGAGCTATGAGTCGGTGGCCGACGAGTCGGCATTCGTGCTCGGGCCGGTGCTGGTCGGCGCCCTCGCCTCCACCCTCGGCGCTTGGGCGCCGCTCGTCGCGGCCGGCGCCATCACCCTGATCTTCGTCACCCTGTTCGCCTTCCACCCGACCGCGGTGCTTGCGGATGCGACGTGGGAAGACGAACTGCAGACCGAGCCTCCGGCATCCCCCTTCACCCCTCGCTTGTTCGTGCTCGTCGCCGGAATGTTCACGGTCGGCGCGTTCTTCGGAACCACGCTCACATCACTGACCACGTTCATGTCGGCGCAGGGCAACGAATCGCTCACCGGAATTCTCTATGGCGGGCTGAGCGTCGGCTCGGTGGTGTTCGCCGTGGTGATGGCGATTCTGCCCGCGCGGTTCAGCCTGCGCAGCAGATGGCTGGTGTTCGCCATCGTGGTTCTCGGTGCCGCACTCACCTTCCCGTTCATCACCGGGCTTCCGCTGATGGCCGTGATGCTCATCGTCGCCGGCTGTGGTGTGGGCGCCGTGCTCGTCTCGCTGTTCAGCCTGGCCGCCGCGGGGGCGCCGGCCGGTCGATCGACCACCGTCATGACGATGATGGTCGGCGGACTCGTCGTCGGTCAGGCCCTCTTCACCGCGATCGGCGGCGCCGTCGCCGAGGCCTCCGGTTCACAAGCGGGATTCTTCGTCACGGTGGCGGCCGGAGCGGCACTGCTGCTGCTGGCCCTCGGCAACCTGGCGTTTCGGCGCATGCCCAACGCTGTCGAGCCCGACGCCGTCTAGCCCGACGCCGTCTACTCGGCCAGGCTCGCCCGGGCGCCGGTAGCGAGCAGCTCCCAGAGCTGCATGGTGCGCACATTGTCGCGGGCGCTGCTCGACGGGGCCACTCGAGTGTCGACGGCATCGCGAAACGCCTGAAGTTCGCCGACGAATCCACGCAGATGCAGGTCGCGCTCGACCCCCGACATGGCGCTCTCCGCCGGAGCGCGGGTCGTCGTGACCTCGCTGAGCGCGCGCCAGGATGCAAGGTCGCCGGGTTTCTGCAGATGCGTCGTCAGGCGGGACACCTCGTTGACGACGGCCCAACCCCGATCGCCGGAGACCCGCAGTGTCTCGGTTTCGCTCGAGTACGAGGGCAGCCCGGAGAGCGCCAGGGTGCCGACGACCCCGGCCCTGGTGCGCACGGTGATCGCGAGCGACACATTCGGACCGCGTGAGCTGGACAAAACATGAGCCACTTCGACCTCGCCGAAGAGAAAGCGCACGAGGTCGGCGACGTGGATGGCCGCGAGCAACAGGTACTCGGCATCGTCGGCGCAGAACGGGGTGCTGTCGCAGCCGAAACTCAACTCGAACGAGCGGATCGTGCCCAGCTCGCCCTCGTCGAGCAGCGCCTTCAGCTCTCGGTAGGCCGGGGCATACCGTTTCATGAACCCGACCATCGCGATCACACCGTGGGAGTCGGCTTCCGTCGCAATCTGCTGTGCTTCGGCAACGGTGCAGCCGAGTGGCTTGTCGATGAAAACGTTCTTGCCGGCGCGAATCGCCGCCAGGGCCAGTTGCGTTTGGTCGGCGGGCTGGGCGACGATGACGACATCGCGCACGCCGGCGTCGGCCAGGAGCGCGGTCGCACTGTCGAACGGTCGACCGCTCGAGCCGAAGCGGCGGAGGGCCGCCGCCGAGCGGGCCGTGTCACGCGTCGCGAGCGCCAGAATCGGGATGCCGGCAAGCACGATCGCGGGAAGGATGTTCGACGTCGCGTGGAGCCCGGCCCCAATCATCCCGATGCCCGGCGAGGTGGTGGAGATCTCGGTCACTCGGGGTCCTTCAGATCGGGGATGGCGGATGCCGCACCAGCATGGTGGGCGAGAAGGCGGGCGGCCTGAAATCTGATCACGGCGATCAGCTCGCCGACGAACGGACGCGGATCTTCACTGCGGGAAAGCATCTCCATCGGAAGCAGTCCCGGAATGGAGAGCGGCACGGCACGCAGGTCGTCGGGCAGGTGCGCCCGGGCCGAGCCGGGCACCAACGTGAACGCCCGGTTCTCACCGATCAGATAGGAGCGGGATCCCACGATGCGAGCCGGAGCTTCGACCACTGCCGGGTCGAGTCCGCGGTCGCCGCAGAGGGCAAGGATTGCGTCGTAATAACGGGGGCTCCGTTCCCGCGGCCAGAGCAGGAGCGGCAGCCCGGCCAGGTCGGACAGGGTGAGGGTCGGGTCGGCGGCGTGGGGGTTGCCGCGGCTGAGCACGGCGAACACCTCCTCCTGCGCGAGGGTTTCGACCTGAAACCCGGGGAGCGGGTCGAGAAAGCGACCGAGTCCGATATCGGCGTCCTCGGCCGACAATACGGCGGTGACGGTTCCGGTGTCGGCGGAGATCTCATCGATCACCAGGTCCGGCAATGCCTTCTCGGCCTTGCCGATCACGGCCGGAAGTAAACGGTCGATCACGCTGGGCGACGCCACCACCTTGACGGTGCGGTCGGACATCCGGGCGAACAACCGGGCGGAGTCCTCGAAGGAGACCAGCCGCGCGTGAATCCGGTCGGCCTCAGCGAGGAGCGCCGATCCGGCCTCGCTCAGCAGGGTGGTGCGGGTGGATCGTTCGAAGAGCTCGACACCGAGCGCCTCCTCCAGCTTGCGAATCTCCAGGCTCACCGTCGGTTGTGACAGGTGCAGGGCCTTGGCGGCGTGGGCGAAGTGCAGTTCCCTCGCCATCACGATGAAGACCTCGAGCTGCCGAACGGTGACATGAACCTGACGCATCGCGGCATCGCCCGGCCTAGCCATGGTGGGTCGCACGCAGGGTGTCGGGGCCGGCAGCAGTGGCCGCGGCGTGCGGGGCGGCTGGGCCGGTGGATGCGCGCACAACAAGACGTGAACGCCAGATCACGCTGTCCGCCTTCCCGGTCGACACGCGCTCGCGCAGTGTGCGGCCGGCCGCCTCGCCCAGCGCGCGCGCATTGAAATCCACGGTGGTCAGGGGCGGGTTGGTGAGAGCCGAAAACTGAAGGTCGTTGAATCCGCTCACGCTCAGCTGTCCGGGAACGCTCACCCCGGCCGCGGCGGCACCGAGCAGCACCCCGTAGGCCACGAGGTCGTCGGCGCAGACGACGGCAGTGATGCCGTCGGCCAGCCAGCCGGCGGCGTGCGCCTCGGCGTAGTCGGTCGCGGTGGCGATATCGGCCACCCTGACCCGGTCAACGGTCATCGTTGCTCCGCCGGCGGTCAGCGCGGTGTTGACCACTGTGCGCCGCTGCTGGAATGTTGATTTGGCCCGATCCACGTCGAGGTAGGCCACCCGGCGGTGACCGAGCTTCAACAGGTGCTCGGCGAGCTCCGTCGCTGCGCCACTCACATCGGGATTCACCGTGGGGATTCCATCGAACCGGGCGAGTGAATCGATCAGCACCATCGGAACGGAGGGATGCAGCGAGTCGAGCACGCGCGCCGACGGGCTGGCCAGAATCAGTCCGCTGATCTTATTGGCCTGCACTTGACGCACGGCAGCGGGCCCATAGTCGAAATCCTCGGTGCCGACGACGATGTTGACGACGAAATCGGGCGCGAGCGCGTCGGTCAGGCCATGAAAGAGCTCACCGAAGAACGGATTGCGGATGTCGGGGCAGAGCAACGAGACCTGATTCGGGTGCGACGAGGCGAGCCCTTGAGCCTGCGCGTTCGGCGCATAGTTCAGCGCTTCAACGGCGTCGAGAATGCGCGTGCGCAGCTCCGGGCTGACCCGGCCGGCATCCCGCCCGTTCACGACGAGCGAGACCGCGGTGGTCGAGCAGCCCGCGCGGCGGGCGACATCCTGCGCTGTGGAGATGGCCATCAGATCAGAGTATCCGCACGGCGGATGCCGTCAGTCGGCTTTGACCGCGTGTGGGAGCAGGGTGGCGCCCGGGTTCTGCAGAACCTGGGCGGCGACGGTGGCCCCGGTCTCGACACAGGTGCGGGTGGAGGCGCCGAGGATCGCCTGCGAGAGGTAGCCGGCCGCGAAGCTGTCGCCGGCACCCGTGCTGTCTTTCACATCGGTCACGGGGGTCACCGCCACCTCGAAGTTCTCGACGTCGCTCTGCACGAGCACGGAGGAGGCACCGCGCTTCAGGATGAGCGTGCGCCCGGCCACATGCGGCCAGGAGCCCATCTCAAGGTGGGCGGCCTCGTCGGCGTTGGCGAAGATCACGGCGGGGTTGATCTCGGCGATCAATCGGGGAGCCTCCTCGGTTCCGAGGTGTTCGAGCAGCGACACGGAGGACACGTCGATGCTGACGCTGATCCCGCGCGCATGAGCTGCCGCGGTCAGCGCGAGCAATGCGCGACGGGTCTGGGCGGTTTCGAAGCCGTACATCGGCAGGTGCAGCCAGGTGACGCCGTCGAGCCAGGCCGGATCGATCGCATCCATCTCGGCCGCCGCGGCGCGGTCGGGGTACATGGTGCGCTCGCCGCTCGGATCGACGAGGATCACGACGGTGCCGGTGGAGCCGCCTCGCTGCAGGCGCACATCGACGCCCAGCTCGGTCAGGCCTGCACCGAGGCTGTCGCCCGACGCGTCGTTGCCGACCTTGCCGATGAAGCGCACCGGCATCAGGGCTGCAGCGATGGCCGCCACGTTGGCGGCGCTGCCGCCACGGGTGCGGAAGATGCGGGCGGGATTGTCGGTGGCGTGCTTCTGCACACCGTTGCCCCACACGATGACGTCTTCAAGCAGATCGCCGGCAACGGCCAAAACGGGGGAACTCGACACTGTGCGCCCTTTCACGTAGCCCTCCTCGGAGGGCGTTGAATCGCCGCTTCAACGTCGAGCGGCTTATCCATTGTGCGGAGCAGTGCGCGAGAAAGTCAAGCGCTTGATGTGTTGCAAATGCTGGGAGTTTGTCGTTTTGCTCAGGCTCGCCGGGGGTGGTGCGATTTTCCGTAATGAACTTCAGGGTCATATGAGCCTGAAGTTCATTACGGAAAATGGGCCACCCTCGGTCGACGGGCTGGCCGGGAGCGGCGGGGGTGAGGGAAAACGAAAACGCCGGCGGTGGGAGCGTGTAGCTCCCACCGCCGGCGTTCTGGTGCGGCAGGTGTCTGCGTTAGACGACGTAGCCGTCGGCCACGGTGAGCGCCTCGTCGATGATGGCGAGACCGCGCACCAGCTCCTCCTCGGTGATCACGAGCGGCGGAGCGATGTGCAGGCGGTTGAAGTGCACGAACGGCCAGAGACCGGCAGCCTTGCAGGCGGCGGCAACGGCGTTCATCGGGGCCGCGGCGGCACCCGACGCGTTGAACGGCACGAGCGGCTCGCGGGTCTCCGGGTTGCTCACGAGCTCGAGGGCCCAGAACAGTCCGGTACCGCGCACGTCGCCGAGCGACGGGTGCTTGTCGAGCCAGCCGCGCACGGTGGGCTCGATGATGCGGCTGCCGAGGTCCTTCACGCGCTCCAGGATGCCGTCACGTTCGAACACGTCGAAGGTCGCGACGCCCGGCGCACAGGCCAGCGGGTGCCCGCTGTAGGTGAGCCCACCCGGGAACGGCACGTCATCGAAGAACGACGAGATGGTGTCGGAGATGACGACGCCGCCGAGCGGAACATAACCCGAGTTGACGCCCTTGGCGAAGGTGATCAGGTCGGGCGTGACGTCGAACGCGTTGACCGCGAACCACTCGCCGATGCGGCCGAAGCCGACCATGACCTCGTCGGCGATGTAGACGATGCCGTACTTGTCGCAGAGCGCGCGCACGCCGGGCAGGTAGCCCGCCGGCGGCACCAGAACGCCGTTGGTGCCGACGATCGTCTCGATGATGATCGCGGCGATCGTCTGCGCGCCCTCGAGCACAATGACCTGCTCGAGGTGTTCGAGCGCACGGGCGGACTCTTCAGCCTCGGTGCTCGCGTGGAACGCGGAGCGGTAGAGGTAGGGGCCGAAGAAGTGAGCGACCGAACCGTCACTCGGCTCGTTGGCCCAGCGACGCGGGTCGCCGGTCAGCGAGATGGCGGTCGCCGTCGAGCCGTGGTAGCTGCGGTACATCGAGAGCACCTTGCGCTTGCCGGTGACCCGGCGAGCCATGCGCACGGCGTACTCGTTGGCATCCGTTCCGCCGTTGGTGAAGAACACCTTGTTGAGGTTGCCGGGGGCGACCTCGGTGATACGGCGGGCGAGTTCGCCGCGCACATCGTTGGCCATGGCCGGCTGGATGGTGGCCAGGCGGCCGGCCTGGTTCTGGATGGCCGCGACCAAGTCGGGGTGCTGGTGGCCGAGGTTCAGGTTCACCAGCTGCGAGCTGAAGTCCAGGTAGGAGTTGCCTTCGTAGTCCCAGAAGGTGGAACCCTGGCCGGAGGCCACGGGCAGCGGGTTGATCTGGGCCTGTGCGCTCCAGGAGTGGAACACGTGGCCGCGGTCATTGGCGCGAACTTCGGCCTCGGTGGCGAGGTCGTCGGCCTGGGTGGTGGTGACGTCGATGGTCATCAGCGCTCCTGAGGGGTTGTTATTTCGAAGGTCATCAGAGGGTCCTTAGTGGTTGCTCGGGAAGCCGAGGTTGATCTGCGACTCGGAGGGCTTCGGCCAGCGGGTGGTGATGACCTTGTTGCGGGTGTAGAACTTCACGCTGTCGGGGCCGTAGATGTGGGCGTCGCCGAACAGCGAGTCCTTCCAGCCACCGAACGAGTACACGCCGGCGGGAACGGGGATCGGCACATTGATGCCGACCATGCCGACCTCGATGTCGAACTCGAACTGGCGAGCGGTCGCACCGTCGCGGGTGAAGATGGCCACGCCGTTGCCGAACTGGTTCGAGTTGATCAGCTCGACGGCCTCGTCGTAGTTCTCGACGCGCACGACGGCCAGAACCGGTCCGAAGATCTCGTCCTGGTAGACCTTCATGTCGGTGGTGACGTTGTCGATCAGGCTGACGCCGACGAAGAAGCCGTCGTTGTCGAACTGCTGCTTGGTGCCGTCGACGACGACCGTGGCGCCCTCAGCGGGAGCGTTGATCACATAGGAGGCAACCTTGTCGCGGTGCTCGCGGGTGATCAGCGGGCCCATCTCGCTGGCGGAGTCGGTGCCGTCGCCGATGATGAGGCCGCCCATGCGTGAACGCACGGCTTCGACGAGCTCGTCGGCCACGTCGCCGACGGCGACGAGAACGCTCACGGCCATGCAACGCTCTCCGGCCGAGCCGTACGCGGCGGAGATTGCGGCGTCAGCGGCACCCGGGATGTCGGCATCCGGCATGACGACCATGTGGTTCTTGGCGCCACCGAGAGCCTGCACGCGCTTGCCGTTCTCGGCTGCACGCTTGTAGATCGACTTGGCGATCGGGGTGGAGCCGACGAAGCTGATGGCCGCGACATCGGGGGAGTCGAGGATCGTGTCGACGGCGAGCTTGTCACCGTGAACGACGTTGAGCACGCCGTCGGGCAGGCCGGCCTCCTGGAACAGCTTGGCGAGGAAGAGCGCGGCGGACGGGTCCTTCTCGCTGGGCTTCAGCACAACGGTGTTGCCACAGGCGATGGCCGACGCGATCATCCACAGCGGAACCATGACCGGGAAGTTGAACGGGGTGATGCAGGCGACGACGCCGACGGGCTGCTTGACCGAGTGCACGTCGACACCGGTGGAGACCTGCTCGGAGTGCTCGCCCTTCAGCAGGTGGGTGAGGCCGGACGCGAATTCCACGTTCTCGAGACCGCGCGAGATTTCGCCGGCGGCGTCGGAGAGAACCTTGCCGTGCTCGCTCGTGACGATGGCGGCGAGCTCAGGGGTGCGCTCCTTGAGCAGGTGACGCAGACGGAAGAAGACGTCGGAGCGCTTGACCAGGCTGGTGCGGCGCCACGCCGGCAGGGCTGCCTTGGCAGCGGCGATGGCGGACTCGACATCGGCGACCGAACCGAGCACCAGATCATGCTGGGCCTCGCCGGTTGCCGGGTTGTAAATGACGCCGGTGCGGGTCGGCTCGCCGACCTCCTGGCCGTTGATGAAATGGCGCACAAGTGCCATGGGGTCTCCTCTGATCTGGATTGCGTCTGCCCGCCGCATGAATTGCGCAAGGCGGAGCCGGCTGCCGGACACTCTGCCCGATTGGGCGCGTATCCTTATTCTGCAATGCTTGCAGACTGACTGAGGTGGAATCGATGCCAGACCGTCCCGTATTCGGCCGCGATCAAACAGATCGTCCGGACGCCTCGAACGCTCAGAGGGCCGGTCTGCCGACCGTGCGCGACATTCTTCGTCTGCCCGTGCTTTCCGCGGCCCTTCCTGAGGTTCTGGCCGGCGAGGAATCGCTCGGTGTGCGGGTGCGCTGGGTGCACGTCAGCGACAGTCTGGGAGTCGCCACACTGCTCGACGGTGGGGAGTTGCTGCTCTCGACGGGTGCCGGCTGGTCGGCTGACGACGCCCTGCTCACCCAGTACGTCGAGGACCTCGTTCAGGTCGGCGCCGCCGGTCTGGTGCTGGAGCTGACCCATGGGCTCGAGCGGGCTCCGCGTGCGGTGCAGGATGCCTGCACTCGGCTCGGCTTCCCGCTGATCGTGCTGCACAAGGTGATCAAATTCGTCGCCGTCACCGAGGCCGTGCACAGCCGCATCATCACCGACCAGACCGAGGCGCTGCGGGCGCGCGACGCCCTGCACGACCTGTTCATCGGGCTGAGCCTGCGCGGCAGTCCCGCCGACTACATCGTCTCCCAGCTCGGCCGGGTGCTGAATGCCCCGGTCGTGCTCGAAAACATCAATCACCAGGTTGTCGCCGTGGAGACCCTGGCGGCCGGCGATGAGCTGCTCGCCCAGTGGGAGCTGCGTTCCCGGGCCGCGCGGCGTGAGGTTGCGGCGCGCGCGGCGGGCCGCAGCGCGAGCAGTGAGCTGACCGCGGCTGAGCGATCGGGCCAGGTCGGTTCGTCGGGCGCCCGCACCTCGGCCGGCTGGGACATTGTTCCCGTCGAGGCGCGCGGGGTGCGCTGGGGCTACCTGGTCGCCCTACCGGGCGAGCCGCATCCGGCCGGTCGGCTGCAGGTGATGGAGCAGGCCGCCGTCGCCCTCGCGCTCGGCCGGTTGGCCGACCGTGACGCCGACGAATGGACCAGGCGCGGCCACGAACAGCTGCTCGTCGGCCTGCTCGGCGGACGTTACGTCTCCGAACTCGGTGTGACCCTCCGACTGGAGGCGGCCGGACTGCGCGTGCGCGATCGGATGCTGCTCGGCTTGGTCCTGGCCGTCACCCCCGACGGCGCCGCCGTGGCCGCAGCGCTCGCCGCGGCCGAGGCCAGTGGCGCCGACGCCATCGCCGCCGCGTACCCCAGTTCGAACCCGAACGGCAGGTCGGCCCAGCTGATGGTGGCGCTGTCACTTCCGGCCGAGGCACGGTTTCCGGATGCCGCCGCGTCGGCATTCGCCAAGGATGTCGCCCAGGCGCTGCGTCCGTCGGTCACCGACATCGCAATCGCGGTCGGTGGTGAGGCGCACGACGCGGCAAGTCTGCTCGCCTCACTCGAAGAGGCCGCGGAGCTGCTGCGGCGCAATTCCGCCCTGCCCCGCCGCGGAGTCGCGGTGCACCGGGTCGAGAATCGGCCGCTGCTCCGGCTCGTCACCGCGCTCGGCAGTGATCCGCGATTGCAAGCGCACAGTGAACAGATGCTGCGCCCGCTGATCGATCACGATCTTGAGTTCGGCAGTGGCCTGCTGGCCGTGCTGACCGCTTTCGCGGCGCATCCGGGCAACCGCACGAAGGCCGCGACGGCCAGCCACCTCTCCCGCTCGGTCTTCTACCAGCGCATCGCGCTGATCGAAGACCTGCTCGACGTGGACCTCGACGACGGTGAAACCGTGAGCGCCCTGCACACGGCGTTGCTCGCCAGGGGCTCGGTGCGCTAACTCGGTGGTCGAGCCGATCCGGTGGTCGAGCCGATCCGGTGGTCGAGCTTGTCGAGACCCCCGCCGGCCGTTCCTCAGACGTAACCAGCGTTCAGAGATTGGCTCGCGTGATCTCGACAGGCTCGATCACCGGTCCGGTGGTCGAGCTTGTCGAGACCTCGTTCGCCGTCCTTCGAACGCCCCGTGGCCGCAGCTAGACGAGCGCGGGCGACGCGGCCGACTCCGTCGAGCGCTCCGGTGCCGGTTCCGACGACGGGTTCGCCACCGCGACGGCGCGCGGCAGATCGAAGCTCACGCTGACCCGGTCGCCGCGGCTCGCGACAGTCGCGGCATGCACCGTGCAGCTGATCGGCCGGGTGACCCCGGGCACCTCGACCGAGACGGTCGAGGATCCGCCGAGAAAGAAGGTATCGACCACGGTTCCGACGAGCGCCGGCCCCGTCGGCCTGCCCGCTTCGCCGAGAGGCGCTAGACGCACATCTTCGGGGCGCACCACGAGGGTTGCGTTGCTGCGTGTCGGAAGTGAATGCGCGACCGGAAAGACTCCCAGGCCCGCAATCTCAACGGCATTCTCGAGCGCCACCCCATCGAAGAGGTTCGCCGTGCCGATGAAGCTGGCGACGAATCGACTTGACGGTCGTGAGTAGAGACCGACCGGGGTATCGAGTTGCTCGACGGCGCCGCGATTCAAGATCGCGACCCGGTCTGCCATCGACATGGCCTCCTCTTGGTCATGGGTCACGACGACGAAGGTCATTCCCACTTCGTGCTGCATCCGCTTGAGTTCCTGCTGCATCTCAGCACGCACCTTGCGGTCGAGCGCCGAGAGCGGTTCGTCGAGCAGCAGCAGCCGGGGGCGTTTGATGATGGCGCGCGCCAACGCCACGCGCTGCCGCTGGCCGCCTGAGAGCTTGGCAGGACGTCGCTTCGCGAACTCCTGCAGTCCCACGACGTCCAGCGTCTCGCCGACGCGTCGCCGGATCTCCACACGATCGACACCCTCGGCCTCGAGCCCGTAGGCCACGTTCTTCTCCACGCTCATGTGCGGAAAGAGCGCATACGACTGGAACATCATGTTCACCGGTCGTTTGTGCGCCGGCTGAGCGATCAGGTCTGTGCCATCGAGCAGGATGCTTCCCTCACTCGGCGTCTCGAACCCGGCGATCGAGCGCAACAGGGTGGTCTTTCCACACCCGGACGGCCCGAGCAGAGCGAAGAACTCATTGTCGGCGATCGCGAGATCCACGTTGTTCAGCGCGACGACATCCCCATAGGAATGACGCACTCCGCGGATGTCGAGCAGGGGAGCAGCGGAATCGGTTGTCACGTGTGCGGTGGTCATAGGGCGTCCGTTACTTTGGCGAAGCGTTGCGCGCCGATCACGGCGAACACGCTGACGAAAAGGAGCATGGTGGCGAGGGCGTTGATCTCGGGGGTGACCCCGAATCGCACCATCGAGTAGATCGCGATCGGCAGAGTCGGCGTGGTCGGCGCCGTCGTGAAGAACGCGATCACGAATTCATCGAGCGACAGGGTGAACGACAGGAGTGCGCCGGCAACCATCGCCGGTGCGAGCTGCGGGAGCGTGACACGCAGAAACGTGCGCACGGCGCTGGCACCGAGGTCGCGCGAGGCTTCCTCCAAACTCGGGTCGAGGTTGGCCAACCGGGCCAACACGATGGCCGTGACAAACGCCATCGCGAACGTCGTGTGGGCGATGATGACGGTGTGCAACCCCAGGGTGATCGACATCAGCGAGAACAGGCTGAGCAGCCCGATCGCGAGAAGCAGATCCGGGAGGAGTGCCGGCGCGATGGCGAAGGCCCGAACCAGCCCGCCACGGGTGTAGCGGTGGATGCCGACCGCCAGCAGCGTGCCCAGCACCGTCGCGAGCAGGGTCACTGACGTCGCAACGATGAGGGTATTGCGAAGCCCCACCATCACCGCCTCGTCGGCAAAGACCGCCGGATACCATTCGAGCGAGAATCCCCGCCAGACGAAGAGATTCTTCGACGAGTTGAACGACATGATCACGACCACGAGGATCGGCAGGTAGAGGAAGGCGTAGGTCAGCCACAACGGCAGCTTCATCAGTCGGGAGTTACGCACGGGTAGCCACCTTCTTTGTGCGGGATCCTTCGGTCAATCGCCGCGAGGCGCTCTGCTGGGCAACGAGCAAGGCGATGAGCAGGATCGTCAGCACCAGTGCGAGCGCCGCCCCGAACGGCCAGTCCCTGGCCTTCAAGAACTGGTCGCGAACCAGGTTGCCCACCAAGACGGTCTTGCCGCCGCCGAGCAACTCGGGAATCACGAAGTTGCTCATGGCCGGCACGAACACGAACACGCATCCGGTCAACGCGCCCGGAATCGACAGTGGCAGCGTCACGGTGCGAAACACCCTCCACGGGCCGGACCCGAGATTGGTGGCGGCCTCGGTCAGCTGCGCATCCTGGGAGGCGAGTGACGCGTAGAGCGGAAGGATCATCAAGGGGAGATACATGTAGAGCAGCCCGACAACCACCGCCGGCTGCGTGTAGAGCATCTTGATCGGCTCATCGATGAGTCCGATTGCTTCCAGGCCCTGATTGATCCAGCCTGCGTTGTTGAGCAACAGGATCCAGGCGTAGGTGCGGATCAAGAAGTTAGTCCAGAACGGCAGAAGCACTGCGACCAGCGCGATGGTGCGCCACTTGTCCGGAAGTCGCACGATCGCGAGTGCGGTCGGATAGCCGATCAGAAGGGCGAGAACGGTCACGACCGTGGCGATGCCGACGGATGTCGCGATCACGTTCAGGTAGAGCGGATCGGCGAGGCGAACGAAGTTGTCGAAGCTGAAGGTGAACACGACGCCGCCGAAGCGACCCCGCTTGAAGAACGAGTAGCCCAGGATCAGGAGGAGGGGAACGAGAACGAAGAGGACGAGCATGAGCGTTCCCGGGGCCAGGAACGGCAGCGCTGCCCACCCCCGGCGCGTTCTGCGAGGAACGACGCCGGGGGAGGTTGGAGTAGTCGAAGTCACGAGTCGAATGCCTGAATTCTCTAGCCGGCGGCCATGACTTCGGTGGCGAGCTTGGTGTACTCCGGGCTGAACTCGCCGAGGTCCACGATGACTTCCTGCTTGGTGAGCTCGGCCGGGGTCATCGCCAGGTTCGGGTAGGCCGCGATCACGGCGGGGTCGACCAGCTTCATCGCCGCTTCGTTCGGCACCTTGTAGAGGATGTTGCTGGCCACCCAGCCCTGCACCTCCGGCTCCATGATGTAGTTGATGAAGGCCATCGCCGCTTCTTTGTTCTTCGACGTCTTCAGCACGGTCATCGTGTCGGTCCAGAGGTCGCTGCCTTCAGACGGCACCACGAACTTGATGTTGGGGTCGTCGGTGATGCCGTAGTTGCACCAGCCGTCCCACGCCTCGGTCATTGCTGCTTCGCCGGAAACGAGCTTCGTGTAGAAGGTCGTGTCGTCGAAGGCGAGCAGGGTGTCTTTCGTCGTGAGCAGCTGCTTCTTGGCCTCGGCGAGATCGGCGGGGTCGGTGGAGTTAACCGACTTGCCGTTCGCCTTGAGCGCGGGAAGTGCCATCCACCGCTCCGTCGAGAGCATCGTGGTCTTGCCGACGAGATCGGGTGCCGGGTTGAGCAGATCGTTCCAGGATGTCGGTGCGGCCGGCACGAGGTCTGAGCGGTAGCAGAGGCCCGTGGTGCCCCAGGCGTACGGCTCTGAATACTTGTTGCCCTTGTCGTACGCGAGCTTGGTCGCCTCGGGGTAGAGGTTCTTCTCGTTCGGTACCAGCGTCTTGTCGATCGGTTCGAGCAGTCCCGCCTCGTTGAGGGCCTGGGCATACTGGCCGGAAACAAACGCGACATCGATGCCGGAATCCGCTCCGGTCGTGAGCTTGCCCATCACGTCTTCATTCGTGGCGTGGTTCACGATCGTGACGGGAACGCCGGTCGCCTTCTCGAAAGTCTCGGCCAAGTCTTCGGGGTAGTAGTCGGCCCAGATGCTGACGACAAGCTTCTGCTTGGTGATGTCAGCCTTCGGATCGAGGGTCTGCTCACTCGATGCGCCGCTCGCGCATGAGGTGAGGGCGAGAGTCGCAACAGCCAGAGTTGCAAGGAGCGGAACTGCTTTGTACCGCATGGTGCCTCCTGTGATTGGGGACGCAAAGTCCCTCAGTGGACGTGCCTGCTTGTGTGTGAGTAAGTATGGCCACGCCACGCCGACATATCAACAAGTTTTTCGACTTCTTTTGCGCATTGCGCAAATCTTTCATCATTTGATTGCGTATTCTTGTTGACATTGGGTGTGGAGTCATTAGTGTGAGAATCCGGCAGACGGCACAACAGCGTGTCGGCCGATCGCGAGGCAACGGAGCTTCGCTTTGACAGAGAGGTAGCTCGTGAATTCAACGCCCATTCCACCGAGGCAGCAGCTCTACATCGACGGCCAGTTCACCGATGGCACGTCTGGCACGTCAGTGGATGTGATCAGCCCCGTCACCGGAGAACGCATCGCCACACTTCCCGTGCCCAGCTCTGCCGATCTGGATCGCGCCGTCACGGCGGCCCGCACCGCACAACGCGAATGGCGTCAGGTCGGGGTCTGGCAGCGCGCCGCGGTGTGCCACCGCATCGGAGACGAGCTGCTGAAGCGCGTCGACGAACTTGCTCGCCTGCAGACTCTGGAGCAGGGCAAGCCCCTCGCCGAGTCAATCGCCGACATCAAGGAAGCCGCGCAGCTGTTCCACCTGCACGCCGAAGACGCCGTGCGTCTGCACGGTGAGACGTTCCCCTCGAACGACACCCACAAGCGCATGTTCAGCTTCTACAAGCCGGTTGGTACCTGGGCGATCATCACCCCCTGGAACTTTCCGCTGCTCATGATGGCCGAGTTCGTGGCGCCCGGCCTCGCCACCGGAAACGCTCACGTTCTGAAGCCCCCGACCCACACCTCGTTGACGGTGCTCGCCGCCCTCGAGGCGTTCGACGCGGCCGGCGTCCCGAAGGGGCTCGTCAACGTGCTCCCGGGCGAGGGCGACTTCGGTTCGAAGCTCGTGTCGCACCCCGGCATCGACGCCATCGGCTTCATCGGTTCGTCGGCAACCGGTGAGCGCATCAACGCGATCTCGGGCCTCAAGCGCTCGATCATGGAGCTGTCGGGCAACGGACCCGTCATCGTTCTCGAAGACGCCGACCTCAAGCGTGCCGCGCAGGCCGCCGCCGACGGTGCGTACTTCTGTGCCGGTCAGGTGTGCTGCGCGACCGAGCGTGTGCTCGTGCACGAGAACGTGCACGACGCCTTCATTGAGGAACTGCTGAAGACGGTCCCGGGCGTCACCCTCGGCAACCCGTTCGACCCGGCCGTCAACCTGGGCCCGCTCAACAACGAGGGCGTCGCGGCGAAGATGGACCGTCATATGGCGGACGCCCGCACTCGTGGCTTCGACATCCTTGCCGGTGGCGGCCGTCGTGCCGGTTTCCAGACGAACCTCTATTACGAGTTCACGATCGTCGACGGTGTCTCCGAAGACAGCCTGCTCAGCGTTGAAGAGTCGTTCGGCCCGGTTGTCCCGGTGATCACCGGGAAGTCAGACGACGACTTGCTGCGCATCGCCAACGCCGACGCGCTCGGCCTGCAGTCGGCCGTCTTCACGAACGACATCTCCAAGGCCTACCGCTTCATCGAGGAGATCGAGACCGGCCAGGTCGTCGTGAACGACAGCAACGGCTTCTGGGACGTCAACATGCCGTTCGGCGGTGCCGGCGGCAAGAACACCGGATGGGGTCGCATCGGCGGCAAGCACACTCTGATCGACATGAGCGATCTGCGCACCGGCGTCATCCACCTGAACAACTAGCTCCGAGCGGGGGTCCTCCGTGCGGTGCGCGTGGGGCCCCCGTTGTCTTCTCCCGCAAAAAGAAAGTGAACCATGGCTGCCACCTCCCTTGGCCTCGAACAGGCTCGACCGATCTCCGTGTGGATCGACCACACGCCGGCGCCGGCGCGCCAGCCGCGACTCAGCGGCGGGATCGAGGCCGATCTCCTCATCGTCGGAGGCGGGTACACCGGGCTCTGGACGGCGATCCTGGCCAAAGAAGAGAACCCCGACGCGCGCGTTGTGATCCTCGAAGCCGAGAGCCTCGGCCACGCGGCGAGCGGCCGCAACGGCGGATTCTGTTCGCCGAGCCTGACCCACGGGTTGTCGAACGGCCTCGAACGCTGGCCGAAAGAGATCGACACCCTGGTGCGCCTGGGCCTCGACAACCTGCGCGAGATCGAAGAGACGATAGCCAAGTACAACATCGACGCCGACTTTCGGCTCACCGGAAAGGTCGCCTTCGCCCGCACGGCGTGGGAGGCAGAGGGGCTGAAGCACGCCGCCGAGGCCGCCACCGTACACGGTGACCCGGCCACATTCATCCCGCAGTCCGAGATCGGCAAGTGGACCGCATCATCCGCCTATGTGGCAGGCATGCACTCCGTGAACTACGGTCTCGTCGACCCGTACAAGCTCGTTGTCGGTCTGCGCCGCGTCTGCCTCGAGCTGGGCGTGCAGATCTACGAAGACTCTGCGGTCACCGGCCTCGACACCACAGACAAGGTGAACGTCGTCGCGCGCACTGCGTCCGGGGCCGTTCGCGCTCCCCGCGTTGCCCTCGCGACCAACGCCTTTCAGCCGCTGCTGCGCCGACTCTCCCTGGTCACGATTCCGGTCTACGACTACGCCATCGTCACCGAACCGCTGACCGACGAGCAGTTCGAGAGCATCGGCTGGACCGCGGACTACGGTCTCACCGATGCCGGTAACCAGTTTCACTACTACCGCAAAACCGAGGATGGCCGCATTCTCTGGGGCGGGTACGACGCGATCTACCACTACGCCTCGGCGCGCGGCGAGGACCTCACCCAGCGCCCCGAAACCTTCGACAAGCTCGCCGCCCAGTTCTCCGAGACCTACCCGCAGCTGGCCGGCGTCACCTTCACGCACAAATGGGGAGGCATCGTCGACTCGTCGACGCGATTCTGCCTGACCACCGGCACCGCAGCCGGCGGTCGCATCGCCTATGCCCTCGGTTTCACCGGGCTCGGGGTGACCGCGACCCGCTTCGGTGGCCGGGTGATGCTCGACCTGCTGGCCGGACGGAGTACCGAGCGCACACGCCTCAGCATGATCCGGCGTCGTCCGGTGCCGTTCCCACCCGAGCCCGTTCGCTACATCGGCGTTCAGCTCACTCGGTGGGCGATGGCCAAGCAAGACGAGACCGGGCGTCGAAACCTGTGGCTGCGTCTGATGGACGCCCTGGGACTGGGCTTTGATTCATAAGCCCATCCACGGCGCTAACGTGGGAAGCATGAGCCCCGCACCGACCATGGATGACATCGACCGCCAGATCATCACTGCGTTGCAGTCGGATGGTCGACGGGCATTCACGCAGATCGCCGAGGACCTCGGCATCCCGGCCTCCTCGGTGCGCTACCGCACGAGGAGGCTCGAGGAACTCGGTATCCTGCAGGTCGTCGGCATTGCCAACCCGTTGGCGATCGGCTTCGACCGACTGGCGATGATCGGCATCCGCACGGCGCCGGGCAAGGCACGTGCGGTGTGCAGCGCGCTCGCTCTCCTGCCGGAGACGAGCTACGTGATCTTGACGACCGGCCAGTTCGACGTGATGGCCGAGGTGATCTGCCGCGACATCGAGCACTTCACGAACGTGGTCAACGACCGGATGCATGAGATCGACGGAGTGGTCTCGACCGAATCGTTCTTCGTTCTCGAGGCGCACAAGCTGGCCTACGGCTGGGGGGTCGGCAACGTGCCGGGCCCGGTCGAGGGCGAAAAACCGGTGGTCGAGCCTGTCGAGACCAAGTAACCAGGTCTCGACAAGCTCGACCACCGGTCGTGGTCGAGCAGCTCTCAGGCGAAGTAGACCTTGCGCAGCGTCTGCGTGACGGTCCAGACCGTGCGTTGGCCCTCGCGCAGGCGCATCACGTCGCCGGCCCCGAGCAACACGGTTTCGCCGGTCTCTTCGAATTCGACGGTTCCGGCGCCGAAGAGCACGATGAAGATCTCGTCGGCTTCGACGTCGCTCATGGCACCGGGGGTCATCTCCCAGACGCCGATCTCGCTGCCATTGAACTCGCCGAGTGTGGCGGAGCCGGTGTGCGGCTGGCCGGCCAAACGCTGCTCAGCCGACACGGCTTCGAGTTCGATGCCGAGTTCGGTCGCGGCAATTTTCAGGGTGTTGTCGAAGTTCGCGGTGGTGTCAAGCATGAGCATCCGTTTCTCGAAGGGCGACGAAGCAACGCTGCGGTTGCAGCGATGAGCAAAAACTAGGCGGCGGCCAGCGTCTTGGCGATCTCTTCGGGCGACTGGTCGCTGCGGCGCAGCACCATGGCAACCACGAAGAGCGCGAAGAGGGTCAGCAGGAACATCACCGTCGAGACGGCGGCGATCTCGGGCCGGAGCCCGACCCGCAGCGCGCTGAAGATATAGACCGGCCACGGGGTGGAGCCGGGCACCTGGATGAAGCTGGAGATGATCGTGTTGTCGAGGCTCAGCGTGAATGACATCAATGCACCGGCCCAGATCGCCGGGGCGGCGACGGGCAGCGTGATCTGAGTGAACCGGCGGTACGGCGTCGCATACAGGTCGGCTGCCGCCTCCTCGAGCGAGGCATCCAGGCCCTGCATGCGTGCTCGCACGATGAACGTGACAACCGCCACCGACAAGACGGCGTGGGCGATCACGAGACGCACCATGCCGTTGTTGAGCGGAGCGATGCCGGCGTCGGTGCCGAGGCTCACGAACCAGGGAAGCATCGACACGGCGTCAACGATTTCAGGCGTGAACAGGGTGATGCCGAGCAGACCGGTCGCCAGCAGCACGCTGAGCGAGCCGACGCGCGAGCGGGCCAGAGCGATGCCGCCGAGAGTGCCGAGAAACGTCGACACGATCGCCGCGCCGACCGCCGCGCCGATGGAGGTCATCACCGAGCCGCGAATGATCGGGTTGTCGATCGCCGACAGGTAGGAGTCGAAGCCGAAGCCTTCCCACGACGCGAGCAGGCGGCCCGTGTTGAAGGAGTAGGCGATCATCACGATGATCGGCAGGAACAGGAAGATGAAGACGAGCACGCCCCACACCGCGAGTGCGATGTGCACCGGGTCGCGGCGTTTGCGGTGCTGGGTTACTGCCTGACTCATGCTGCACCTCCTGAGAACACGACGCGGCGTGAGCGCCGCACGAAGTGACCGATGACGAATGCCACGAGGGCGCAGACGCCCACCGCTGCACCGATGAAGAGCATCAACAGCACGGCCATGGCCGAGCCGAGTGCCCAGTTTTGCGCGGTGTTGAACTGGCTTGCCACGAGCTGACCGATCATGTTGCCCTGCGCCCCACCGAGCACCGAGGCGGTGATGTAGTCGCCCATCAGCGGGATGAAGACGAGCAGGCTGCCGGCGGCGATGCCGGGGGCAGCCAGCGGCAGCGTGACCTGAAAGAGCGTGCGAATGCGGTTGGCGCCGAGGTCGGCGCTTGCTTCGCGCAGCGGCCGGCCCGCCCGGTCGATTGCCACGTAGAGCGGCAGAATCATCAGCGGCAGGTAGTTGTAGACGACACCGAGTTGCACGGCCGTCTGCGTGTAGAGGATGTCGAGGCGACCGTCGATGAGACCGACGTTCTGCAGGAAATCCGACAGGAACCCGCGCGGCGACAGGATGATCTGCCAGCCCAGGGTGCGCACGAGAAAGTTGGTCCAGAACGGCACGAGCACGAGCGCGAGCGCGAGCGGGCGCCACTTCGGGTTCAGCTTGACGGCCAGCCAATAGGCGAACGGAATCGCGATGATCAGACAGAGCGCGGTTCCGATGAAACCGATCTTGAGCGTGTTCCAGAACGTGCCGATGAATGTGGCGTCGAGCGCTTCGGCATAGCGATCGAACGACAGGATGTCGTTCGCATGTGCGGTGAACAGGTCAGGCTTGTAGCCGAAGCTGTACCAGAGCACAAGCAGCAGCGGCATGACGAAGAAGAACAGCACGAAGGCCCAGGTGGGAAATCCGAGCATCGAGGCTCGATCGAATTTCTTGCGTCTCATCACGAACCTGCCTTTGCCATCATCCGGTTCATAATCGCGACGAGGCGTTCGGATGCCTCGTTGACGACGGCGGGCGTGAGTCGCCGCACGACCTCCGCCGGGGGGAAGACCAGATCAGGACGCTCGAACTCACGCTCCTTCGCCATCTTCTCGACGCCCGTGACTCCGGTGTTGTAGCCGATGTAGTCGAGTTCGCGGAAGGATACCTCCGGCTCGAGCATGAAATCGATGAACGCATAGGCGGCATCCATATTCTGGGAGCCCATCGCAATCGCCCAGGTGTCCATCCAGATGTTCGCAGTCGGCGTCGGATAGACGAACTTCCACGCTTCGGGAACGTCACTGACGAGAAGACCCTGCCGCACGTCTCCGTTGAATGCCTGCATCAGCACGAAGGTCTCTTCCGGCATGCCGCTTTGCACGGCCGACGAGTTGAAGGCCTTGATGTGCGGCGCAAGCTTGTTCACGAGAAATTCTTCAGCGGCATCGAGGTCGGCCTTCTTCGTGGTGTTCGGGTCGATGCCGTTGGCCGCGAAGTACATGCTCGTCACCTCCCACGGGTCTTCGAGCACCGACAGATTCTTGCTGGCCTCGTTCTGGGCGACCTCCAAGAAGTCGGCCCAGGATGTCAACTCGCGGGTGATCACGCGGCTGTCGTAGACATACCCCGTGGTTCCCCAGTTCTTGCACACCGAATACTTGTTTCCCGGGTCCCAGGACTGGTCGCGGTAGAGCGGGTCGATGTTCTCGAAGTTCGTGAGGTAGGAGTGGTCGAGCTCCTGCAGCAGGCCGTTGGCCGACATCATCGGAATGTAGTTTCCGGTCGGAACCACCACGTCGTAGCCACTGGTGCCGCGGGTGGCGCCGAGTTTGGCGATCAACTCTTCGTTCGAGCCGAAACTGTCGAGCTGCACCGTTGTTCCGGACTTCTGGAACTTCGCGATGTTCGCCGGGTCGCTGTAGTCGCCCCAGCTGTAGACGTTGAGGTGGTCTTCGACTGCGCCGTCTGGCAGCACCGAGGAGGCGAACGCGGTGCTGCGGCTGCACGACGCCAGAGCGCCGGTGGCGCCGAGCACCACGAAGCCGGAGAGCACGGCACGCCGGCTGATTCGGCCGACACTGGCGGCGGGAACGAGGGCGCGCAGCCCTTCGGGGCCGGCCAACTCAGGCCACCGGTTCGGGTTCGAAGACCCGCAGGTCGGCGAGATCCCAGGCGCACCACACCGGCGCGCCGGTGCTGAGCGGCTCGGACTGGGCCGGCGCCGTGCGGGCGATGATCTCCTGGCCCGATGGGGTGATCACGACGTACTGCATCACATCGCCGAGGAACGAGATTCCGGCGAGCGTGCCCACCAGGGCGGGGATGCCGGAGGCCGGCTGCCCACTGGTCACGCGCACTGCTTCGGCGCGCACCGCGGCGCGCACTGCGGTGCCGGGGGCAAGCCCGTCGGGCATCCGGCTGGTGATCAATTCTGCGTCGGCGCTCTGCAGCACACCCGGGCTGACGACGACGGCGTCGATGAAGTTCTGCTTGCCGATGAAGCCGGCGACGAAGGCGTTGGCCGGCTCCGAGTAGACCTGCTCGGTGCTTCCGAGCTGCTGGATGGCCCCGCCCTGCATCACGACGATGCGGTCGCTCATCGAGAGCGCTTCCTGCTGGTCGTGCGTGACGAAGATAAAGGTGATGCCGAGCTGGCGCTGCAACAGCTTCAACTCGATCTGCATCTCTTCGCGCAGCTTGCGGTCGAGTGCGCTCATCGGCTCGTCGAGAAGCAGCACCTTGGGGCGGTTCACGAGTGCGCGGGCGAGGGCGACGCGCTGCTGCTGACCACCGGAGAGCTTCTGCGGGGTGCGGTCGGCGAAAGTCTCCATGCGGGACAGCGAGAGCGACTCGTAAACGCGCTCGGCGATCTCCGCCTTCGGAACCCGCTTCTGGCGCAGGCCGTATGCCACGTTCTCGGCCACGGTCATGTGCGGAAACAGAGCGTAGGACTGGAACACGGTGTTGACCGGGCGCTTGTGCGGCGGGACATCAAGCATTGACTTGCCGGCGACGACGATGTCGCCCGCGTCGGGGTGCTCGAACCCGGCGATCATACGCAGCAGGGTGGTCTTGCCGCAGCCAGAGGGTCCGAGCAGCGAGATGAATTCACCGGACTGAACGTCAAGATCAACCCCCGCGACAGCCGGGGCGTTCCCGTAGCTCTTGGTGACGGAGCGCAATTGCACCGACCCGGTGTCATCGTTCACGACGCTGTTCACGATGGGTTTGACTGACGTGTCACTCACTAGATATCACTCCTTGGGAGTTCGCCGAAGCGGGGTGGGGGCACCGGCCGGAAGGCCGGTGCCCACTGTGTGGATGGAGGTTCTGACGAAGACGCGCGAAGCGCCGGGATCGCCGGTTAGGAATCGAAGCCGAGGCCGAGGGCATCCAGGGTTTTCAGGATGACGTTGCGCTTGCCCTTGTTGTGGTCGGCACGGTTGAGCGACCAGCGGGTCACCTGCACGCCCATGGATGCGATGGGCTCGGGCGGGAAGGGAAGCGGGGTCTCGCGCACCATCGCCAGGCGGGTGCGTTCGGTCTCTTTACCTTCGAGCTTGTCGAGCATCACATCGGCGGCGAAGTGCGTAGCCGCGACGCCGAGACCGGTGAAGCCGGTTGCGTAGGCGATGCGTCCGCCGCGAGCCGTGCCGAAGAAGGCGCAGAACCGGGTGGACGTGTCGATGGCGCCGGCCCAGCGGTGGCTGAACTTCAGGCCTTCGAGCTGCGGGAACGTGGTGAAGAAGTGGTGGCCGAGGGTCTCATAGGTGGCCGGACGGTCTTCATACTCTTCGCGCACACGGCGACCGTAGTGGTAGATCGCGTCGTAGCCGCCGAACAGAATGCGGTTGTCGGCACTCATCCGGTAGTAGTGGAACTGGTTGGCCATATCGCCGAGGCCCTGACGGTTCTTCCAGCCGATGTCGGCGAGCTGAGTCGCATCCAGGGGCTCGGTCATCAGGGCGTAGTCGTAGACCGGCACCGTCGAGAGACGGTTGCGCTTCAGCAGCGACGGAAAGACGTTGGTCGCCAGGGCGGTCTTCTTCGCCAGCACGCGAGCCTTGCTCGTGCGCACCGCGGTGCCCTGCGCGGGGGTCAGCCCGGAGGTGTCCAGGTCGGTGACGGGGGAGTTCTCAAAGATTTCGACACCGAGCTCGGTAGCTGCACGCGCCAGTTCTGAGGCGAACTTGGCGGGATGCACCAGCGCCGACGAGCGCTTGCTCCAGACGGCGGCGAGGTAGGTGGGGGAGTTGACTTCCTTGCGCACCGCGTCGGCGTCGAGGTAGACCTCGTCGGTGTTGCCGTGCTGGGCGGCCTCGGCAGCCATCTCCTTCAACCAGTCGACCTGGTGCTCTTCGACGGCCAGGGAGAGAGCGCCGTTGCGTTCGAAGTCACAGTTGAGACCGAGGTCGGCCACGGCCTGCTCGATCGCGTCGAGGTTCTCCAGGCCCATCTCGTTCAGGCGGTCGATTTCCTTCGGCCAACGAGTCTGGCCGTTCTCCTCACCGTGGGTGAGGCTGGCTTCGACGAATCCGCCGTTGCGACCGGATGCGGCCCAGCCGACGGTCTTCGCTTCGAGCAGCACCACTCGGGAGGAGGGGTTGCGCTGCTTGGCCTTGATGGCCGTCCACAGACCGCAGTAGCCACCGCCGACGACGGCGAGATCGCAGTCGATGTCGGCCGTGAGCGTGGGGTAACGCTGAGCGGGAGCGATGTCGTCAAGCCAGAAGGGTGAGAGCTTGGAGCCGCTCAGGGCGTGATCGACGACGGAGGTCTTCGGGCGAGACCTCTCGAAAACTGTGCTTTCCACGGGGGAATCTCGCTCTCTCTGTCTCAGCTTTGAGACCGTTGGTGGAGCCCGATTTCCGGGCTTCTGCCCATTGTGCCAACACCGGAGAGCCTGTGTCGGCGCAAAACGTCGGGAAACGTTGTGCAATCCGCGCAATCCGTGCGAATCCGTGGCGGGCGTACCGGGAAAGTATCGGAATCGTAACTTCGCTGACACAATCCTGCTCGGTGGTCGAGCCTGTCGAGACCCGGTGCGCGATCTCTGCTCGTGTGTCGCGTCTGGAGGTCGGCCGGCGACGGTCTCGACAAGCTCGACCACCGGTCGGTTCGGCCGCAGGTGTCACTCTCAGCGTGGCGCGTGTGCCTCCAGAAATTGGTAGACCTCGGTGGGGTCGACGCCGGGGAACGTTCCGGTCGGCAGGGCGGCGAGCAGGCTCGTCGGGGTGCGGGCGGCCGGCCACGATTCCCCGGCCCAGCGCTCGGCGAGTTCGTCGGGGGCACGCCGGCAGCACGAGTCGTCGGGGCAACGCGACACCGCCCGGTTCGTGGTCTCGCGGCCGCGGAACCACTTCACGTGCGCGAACGGCACGCCGACGCTCACCGAGTATTCGCCTTCCTTCGCCTTCTCGATGCGGGAGGTGCACCAGAAGGTTCCGGCCGGGGTGTCCGTGTACTGGTACCAGGGGCTGAACCGGTCGGCCACATCGAACACGGTGCGGGCCGTCCAGCTGCGGCACACCGTCGTGCCCTCGACCGCGCCGAGCGCATCGCTCGGGAATCGCACGGCGTCGTTCTCGTAGGCCTTGATGATGGTGCCCGACTCGTGCACCTTCATGAAATGCACCGGGATGCCGAGCCGGGCCGTCGCCAAGTTCGTGAACCGGTGGGCGGCCGTCTCGTAGGAGACCGCGAACGCGTCGCGCAAGTCTTCCATCGAGATGCGCCGCAGGTTCTTCGCCTCGGTGAGCAGCTTCACCGCCGGCTTTTCCGGCAACAGGATGGCGGCGGTCAGGTAGTTGGTCTCGACCCGCTGGCGCAGAAATTCGGCATAATTTCTCGGTTCCTCATGACCGCAGAGATGGCTGGAGAATGCCTGCAGAATCGGCGAACGCGAATCGCGGGACGCGGACTGTTCGGTGGGGAGATAGATGCGATGGTTACGTTTGTCGGTGACCGACCGGGTGGAGTGCGGCAGGTCGCTCACGTAGTGCATCGAGTAGCCCAAGTGGGAGGCCATGTCGGCGACGACCTGGTGCGAGACCGGGCCGCCCGTGTGGCCGACTGCGCTGAGGAGTTCGGCGGCGAGCTGCTCGAGTTCAGGAAAGAAGTTGTCGTGGTCACGCATCTCGGTGCGCAGCGCCGAGTTCGCCCGTCTGGCTTCTTCGGGAGTGGCCGCCCGCTCGCGATTCAGTCGATCGATCTCGTTGTGCAGGGTGAGGATCGTCTGCAGAACGTCGTCGTTCTGGCTTTTGCCGACCCGGATGCGCGGCAGGCCGAGCGCGGTGAAGACCGGTCCGCGTTGCGCTTTCTCGACGGCGATTTCAAGGGCGGCCCGCTCCGACGGCGCATCCGTCTGTAGCAGATCGTCGACGGTTGTGCCGAGCGCCAACGCGATCAGACGCAGCATCGACAGGCGCGGCTCGCGGTTGCCGTTCTCAATCATCGACACCTGTGACGGCGCACGGTCGACGGCCGTCGCGAGCTGCTCGAGGGTCATCCCCCGCTGCGTGCGCAGTTCGCGGATGCGCCGCCCGAGAGTGAGCGCATCGAGCTCGGTCTCGTCGGCCTCACCGTGGGCGTCACTCTCCGGGGCGAGCGCCCGGGCGCGTGAAGGTGCAGAGCGAGTGGCGGAGATGGCTGGATCGGCGGCGACCATGATTCATGCTCACATGGCGGCTCAGGTCGCGCAAACAGAAATTGTGCGATCTTTCTGTCTCGTCCTGACAGAACGCCCGCCGGGCAGCACGATTTCTGCGCGGGAGAAGAATGGCCCTATTTCTGCCCGGCAATCTTCACCAGGCTCTGGCCGGGCGGCGCAGAGTTACCTCACAGACGAAGAAGGCCGGGTCAGGAAGACCCGCCTCGCACATCCTGGAGGCACTGATGAGCACGACCCCGAACCCGAACAACGCCGCATCGACTCGACCGGGACAGCAGACCCAGACCGCGGAAGAGCTCACACTCGAGTGGGCCGCCGACCCGCGTTGGGAAGGCATCCGTCGCGACTACACGGCAGACGACGTGATCGCGCTGCGCGGCACGGTGCGCGAGGAGCGCACGCTGGCCCGCCGTGGTGCGGAGAAGCTGTGGGAGCTCGTCAACCAGAACGGCACCCCCGAGAACCCCGAATGGGTTTCTGCGCTCGGTGCGCTCACCGGCAACCAGGCCGTGCAGCAGGTGCGGGCCGGACTGAAGGCCATCTACCTGTCGGGCTGGCAGGTCGCCGCCGACGCCAACCTGTCGGGACAGACCTACCCTGACCAGTCCCTTTACCCGGCCAACTCGGTGCCGGCCGTCGTGCGCCGCATCAACAACGCGCTGCTGCGCGCCGACCAGATTGAGGCATCGGAGGGCGACACGTCGCGCGACTGGCTGGCTCCGATCGTGGCGGATGCCGAGGCCGGGTTCGGCGGTGCGCTGAACGCCTACGAGCTGATGCAGTCGATGATCGAGGCCGGCGCCGCCGGTGTGCACTGGGAAGACCAGCTCGCCAGCGAGAAGAAGTGCGGCCACATGGGCGGCAAGGTTCTCATCCCCACCGGTCAGCACATCCGCACCCTCAACGCGGCACGCCTCGCCGCGGATGTCGCGGGCGTGCCCTCGATCGTCATCGCCCGCACCGATGCGCTCGCCGCGACGCTGCTCACGAGCGACATCGACCCGCGCGACGCCCCGTTCCTGACCGGCGAACGCACCGCCGAAGGCTTCTACGAGGTGACGAACGGCATCGACACCGTGATCGCGCGCGGACTCGCCTACGCTCCGTACGCCGACCTGATCTGGGTCGAAAGCTCCGAGCCCGACCTCGAACTGGCGCAGCGCTTCGCCGCTCGCATTCACCAAGACTTTCCAGGCAAGAAACTCGCCTACAACTGCTCGCCGTCGTTCAACTGGAAATCCCACCTCAACGACGAGCAGATCGCCGCGTTCCAACGGGAACTCGCGGCCTGTGGCTACACCTTCCAGTTCATCACGCTGGCCGGTTTCCACTCGCTCAACCACTCGATGTTCACGCTTGCCGCCGACTACGCGGAGCGCCAGATGAGTGCATATGTCGACCTGCAGGAAGCCGAGTTCGCATCAGAGAGCGCCGGCTACACCGCAACCCGCCACCAGCGGGAGGTCGGCACCGGCTACTTCGACCGGATTGCCACCGCACTGAACCCGAACAGCGCAACTCTCGCCCTCGTCGGTTCGACCGAGGCCGAGCAGTTTTAGCCCTACTTTCGAAGGAATGACGACATGAATACTGCAACGACCGCGACCCTGGACCGGGCTGCGACAGGCACGACCACCGCGACAGGATCGGCTCGCGGGGTCTCGACAGGCTCGACCACCGGGGGAGCCCACCTGGAGGTGATCGGCGAGTTCGGGGAGCGTTACGCCGAGATCCTCACTCCCTCGGCGCTCGACTTTCTGGCCGAATTGCACGACCGGTTCGCCGGCACCCGGCACGACCTGCTGGCCGCCCGGCTTCAGACGGGAGTGGACGCCGCGAACGGCCGCGACCCTCATTTTCTGAGCGAAACCGAGCACATCCGTGTCGACCGCACCTGGCGGGTGGCCGGCGCCGGGCCCGGCCTCGAAGACCGCCGTGTCGAGATCACCGGACCGACCGACCGCAAGATGGCGATCAACGCGTTGAACTCCGACGCGAAGGTCTGGCTGGCCGACCAGGAAGACGCGACCAGTCCGACCTGGGTGAATGTGATCGAGGGGCAGATCACCCTCTTCGACGCCGTGCGCGGGCAGCTGAGCTTTGACAGCCCGGAGGGCAAAAGCTACCGGGTCACCGGTGGCGCGACGGGTGCGACCCCGACCATCGTGATGCGCCCCCGTGGCTGGCACCTGGCCGAGAAGCACATCATGTTCGTTGATCGGTCGAAGAGACGGATGGCCGCATCCGGCAGTCTCATCGACTTCGGACTGTATTTCTTTCACAACGCACAGGCGCTGATCGACTCCGGCAAGGGGCCGTATTTCTACCTGCCGAAGCTCGAGAGCCACCGCGAAGCCCGACTCTGGAACGAGATCTTCACCTTCGCCGAGGAGCGCGTCGGAATCGCCCACGGCACGATTCGGGCGACGGTGCTGATCGAGACAATCCAGGCCGCCTTCCAGATGCAGGAGATTCTCTACGAGCTGCGCGAGCACTGCGCCGGCTTGAACGCGGGCCGCTGGGACTACATCTTCAGCATCATCAAGACGTTCCGTGCCCGCGGTCGGCGATTCGTTTTTCCCGACCGCAAGCAGATCACCATGGCCGTGCCGTTCATGAGGGACTACACCGAGCTGCTCGTCGCCACCTGCCACCAGCGCGGGGCCTATGCCATTGGCGGCATGAGTGCGTTCATCCCGAACCGGCGTGACCCCGCGGTCACCGAACGCGCCCTCGAGCAGGTCGCTGCCGACAAGCGCCGGGAGGCGATCGACGGCTTCGACGGCACCTGGGTGGCCCACCCCGACCTGATTCCGACCGCGCAGGCCGAGTTCGACCGGGTGCTCGGCGAGCGGCCGAACCAGCTCGAGCGCACTCGCGACTGGGTGCGGGTCACCGCGGAACAGCTGCTGGACGTCGCGGGCATCGGCGGCGAGATCACCGAAACGGGTGTGCGCGACAACGTCGTGATTGCCCTGCGGTACATCGAATCGTGGCTCCGAGGGATCGGCGCGGCGGCGATCGACAATCTGATGGAGGACGCGGCCACCGCCGAGATCTCCCGCTCCCAGATCTGGCAGTGGATTCACGACAACTCGGTCACCGCCGAGGGGCGTCGGATCGACGAAGCCTGGATCGAGACTCTGGTCGCCGAGGTCTTCGCGGGCCTGTCGCGCACGCCGGGGGACCGCTTCGACGACGCGCTCGAGGTGTTTCGGGCATCCGCTCTGGAGCCGGAGTTCCCCGCGTTTCTGACGGTGGGTGCGTACGCCCGGTTCCTGTAGCCGCACCCTCGCCGCACCATCCGCTCGCCCTGTGCCGAAATTAGGAGTGGAGGTGTGTCGCGCGGCAGTCGGCCCCGGAACTTCCCGGGCCGGTCGGGCCGACACGCACTCCACTCCTGATTTTGGTACCCCGCCCGGCTGACGTGAATGCCGACGAATTTAGCTATGCTGGCGCGATGACGGCGATCATCCGGGCCGCCGAACCGGCCGATGTTGCAGAGCTAGCCGAGGTTGCCGCTGCAACCTTCGTGCTGGCCTGCCCGCCGGGAACGCCACCGGCGGCGATCTCCGCGTTCATCGCCGAGCACCTCTCACCGGCCCGCTTCGCCTCCTATCTCACCGACCCTGCCCGCGACATCCGCGTGGCTGTGCGGGGCGGCGACATTGTCGGCTACACCATGCTGGTTTTCGGCGAACCGGGCATCCCCGCCGTGGCCGCCTCGCTCAGGTTTCGGCCGACGGTTGAGCTGAGCAAGGTCTATCTGCTCGGCGACCACCACGGGGCCGGGTTGGCCGCCACTTTGATGAACGCGACTCTGGATGCCGCTCGCGAGCGAGGCGCTTCGGGCGTCTGGCTCGGCGTCAACAATCAGAACATTCGGGCCATCCGTTTCTATGAGAAGAGTGGGTTCGCCATCGTCGGCGCCAAGACGTTTCAGGTCGGCGATCAGACCTACAACGATCACGTGATGGAGCGTTCGCTCTAGCGACGCTTGCGTCTCCCGGCACGTCTCTCCGGCCTGCTTCTTGGGCAAGGCTCTGTCGCTCGCCGTCGGTTCGCCGCCATGCGCTTCGACGTCGTTCCATCGCGCCCGCCGGAAACCCTTCTAGGGGCTCACCACCGGCCCCCGAGGGCCGACCGCGCCACTCTTCAACGTTCTTCGCTTCGCCTGCCTCAGTTGGCGGGTAGAACGTTCCGTCTGTGAAAACGTGCGCGAGCGCAATGAGGGGGCAAAATCTGTGCTTTTCGTCGTGATGCTACGTAGAAACGCGCGAAATCGTGAGATCTCGCTCTCACGATGCCTGAAATCTGAGCCCCGCACTGGGGGTATTGGCGGGACAGACAAATCGGTCTGTCCGCCAATAGAGTCTGAAGGCCGGATCGGAAACTTTCTCACTTTTGCCTCGCATCCGGCTCTCACGCATTTGTCCCTCTGCCCGAACAGCAGGCCACAATCGGCATCTTTTGCGATGCTTCGAAAGGATTCTCATGAACAAGCTCCTCAAAGGTTCAATCGCGGGCGCGGCCGGCATCGCACTCCTCATGGGCGGCGCCGGTACCTTCGCCCTCTGGAACGACACGGCGGCTCTCTCGGGTGGCACCGTATCGGCCGGCACCTTGACGGCCGTTCCGGCAGCGACCGGTTCCTGGTCGGTGACGCACGGCTCATCGACATCCGCCACGACGATTGCCGACATCAACACCTTCAAGATCGTTCCGGGCGACAAGCTGACCTACACGCAGAACGTCGCGATCACCGCAACCGGCGCGAACCTGACGGCCGCCGTGTCCCTTGCTCCCGGATCGATCACTGCCGCAACGGCGCCCGTTGGCACGCCGCAGTTGGCCGCGAATACAGCTCTCGCCGGGTTCCTCAACACCACGGGTGCGCAGGTCAGCGCAGTCATCCAGGGCACGGCCACGCCGCTCCCGACAGCGGTTCCCCAGGGGACGACGAACGCGACAGTCACGGCCGTTCTGACCTTCCCGAGCGGCGCAGTCGGCGCTGAAAACGCGTCAAAGACCGGCATCGTCAACTTGTCCGGACTGGGCCTGACCGTCACCCAGAACTAGTCAGTGACTCGGCGTGCCCGTCGTCTTCGGCGGGCGCGCCGCCGCCCCGTTTTCTCGTTCTGAATAATCCCCCTCTTCTCGCGAAAGGCGGTGTCCCTCATGCTCGGTTCACGTGAAGCTCCCCAGAAGGCCGGCAGTGCACGCACAACTGCTGCGAGACTCACCGCCGCATTCTCCATCCGCTCGATGAGCATCACCGCTCTCTCACTTCTCGCCGCCGTCGGCCTGGCGACTGCCGCCGCGGGTGGCAGCTATGCCTACCTCAATGCAGCTGCGCCGCTCTCCGGAGGCACCGTCATTGCCGGAACAGCCTCACTCACGATCGCCTCGCCCGTTCAGATATCGACGAACAAGCTGTACCCGGGACAATCGGTCTACGGCTCAGTGACTGTGACAAACACCGGCAACGTAGCCCTGGCTCTCGATGCGAAGGTGACGGGAAGCACCCCCCTGTCCCAGGAGCTCACGATCGCGCTGCGGGTGGTTTCATCAGCGTCGGACTGCGCTGCTACTCCGGTCACTCCCGCCTGGTCGGTGGGAACCATCCCGGCGCCGGGATTGCCAGCCATGGGCACGCTCCCCGCTGGCAGTTCGGCATTCCTCTGCGTGTCGGCAGCCCTGCCGCTCGTCACCAACGCAGGGCAGGGGCAGACGACCTCATTCAATGTTCAGCTTGACGGGACACAGGTTTAGACGATGACACAGGCACCGAGCACCAAGCCGCGCACGCGTTTCACGAGGTTCAACGTCTCGGTCGCAGCGGTCGTCTTTCTGACCCTTGCCGGAACCAGCGCGGCCACCGCATCCTGGACCGCGCCAGCAGCGATCACGTCTGCCACGGTGACGACAGGAACTCTCACCGTCTCGCAGGCAACGACACCGTCACTCAACAAGGACTTCAACTCCACCGGAACAGCGACGCAGTTAAGGACTGTCGCCGTCACTGTGACGAATAGCGGTTCAATCCCCGCCCCGTTCACCCTGACTCTCGGTGGTACATCAGCAAACGGACTCGCCGCGGCAATCACCGTGAACTCGTGGCCGGCCACATCCGCCTCACAATGCACCGACGCGGCAACGCTCGGCGGCGCTGCGAAGAATTGGACGACTGCGGCGTCACAGACGGGCACTCTCGCCGCCGGGGTGTCGGCATTCTTCTGCGTTCGCACGGCGTTGACCCCGAGCCAGATCTCGGAAACCGTCATCGGAACGGTGGCAGCCACAGTGACTGTTGCGTCGAATATCGGCAGCTGGACATCGGGCAACTCGACAGCGGTCGTTCAGAAGGCACTCGACACGACAGCCCCGACAGTGCCGGGCAAACCGGTGGCCTCGGCCACCACGGGCTCACAAACGACTCTCACCTGGGCTGCGTCGACCGACAACGTCAAGGTCGTCGCATATGACATTTATCGAAACAACGTCTTGGTCGGGAGTTCGACGACGAACTCGTACACCGACGCGGGGCTCACGGCTTTGACGGCGTACAGCTACACAGTGAAGGCGCGCGATGACGCACCGCTCTCTTCGGCGGCATCCGCAGCGACGAGCGTGACCACGGGGCCCCCGGTGTACACGGTGACGAGCCCGGCCAGCGGCTTCTGCCTCGACGCCGAAGGGGCAGGCACCACTTCGGGCACTCGGGTGATCGCCTTCCCCTGCCATGGCGGGTCCAACCAGAGCTGGACATTCGCTGCCAGCGGCAAAATCTCTGCGCTATACGATCCGTCGTTGTTCATCCGACCCGATTCGAATTCAACCAGTGCGTCAATCGAGGTTGTCGATACTGGCACGACACGGACCGCATGGACGCTTGTTCCCGTCAGCGGCGCAGCAGGCCAATACCAGATCAAAAACAATTCCACTGGTTACTGCCTCGACATGGGGGCGAACCCAACCCAGACCCCGATCACCCCGGTGACGCAAAAGAATTGCACCGGCGCTCCGTCCTCACAACGCTTCACACTGACGGTGGTGAACTCGTCATGATCGGGTCACGAATCATCAACAAGGTCGCAGCGGTGGCTCTCGCCGCTGGAGTTACCTCGGCTCTCGCGGTGGCGGGAGTCGCGGCTCCCGCCTCGGCGGCATCCGATCAGATTCTGGTCAGTGCCGATGGGGTGAGCTGGTCGACGTCGCTGAACGCCGATCTGTTCGCTGGGGCCGGGCTGCTCATTCCGGAGGGGTCCCAGAGCGCATCGCTCTGGGTCAAGAACCCCACTGACCGGCCGGTCGAAGTGCGATTGAGCGCACGCAACGTCAGTTTCTCGTCACCTGACTTTTCGGCGAATCTGTCGCTCGCCTCCTGGAACTCGGTTGACGACGAGACGCTGACAACGCAGGGTGACGCTGTCACGAAATGCGAAATCTTGGTCAATTCGCAGTCTCTGGCCGCAGGCGGCGTGCTCAAAGCCATTGTCACGTTGACGATGGCCGATGTCTTCGATCTAGTCGCTCAGGATGCCGATGCGAACGTCAACGTGATGGTTTCGATGCGCGACGCCGCGGCGGGGGCATTCCCTGCTTCTGCCTGCGACGATGATGGAGTCATCGTGGGTCCAACGACGCCAACGGCCCCGACGCCCGGGCCCACGACGGCGCCTTCCACGCCGACTGGAACGATCACCGGGAGCGGAGCCGTCACCACGAAGCCTTTGGCACAGACGGGTGCGGATGCCGCGACTCCCGCGCTCGTCGTGGCCGGGCTACTGGGCGGAGGCCTCGTGTTCTTCCTGATTGGGCGCCGACGTCGCAAGACCGACGCCTCGTAGCTGAGATGTCATGAACGGTGCAACGAAAGTGAACGAAACCGGCGACGCATTCCACGTCGCGATCGCAGCCGAGGCTGCCCCCTCGGCCTCGGCTGCGATCGCGACGGGAGCGAAGGCAGTGCCGGAGAAGAGTCTGTGGAGTTACATCGGGCTCTCCGTGAGCGCAGTTCTTCTCATTCTCGTTGTTGCACTTGGGGCCGTCGCCATCGTCATCCCGAAGCTCACCGGGGCAGTGCCGATGACCGTCCTGACCAGCTCGATGGAGCCCGGACTGCCGCCGGGCACCCTCATCATTGTGAAGCCAGTGAACCCGGACGACTTGGCCATCGGCGATGTCGCGACCTATCAGATGGAGTCGGGCAAGCCAGGAGTGATCACCCACCGCATTATCGCGATCAACCTGATCGCCTCCGGAGAGCGCACCTTCGAATTCATGGGCGACAACAACGGTGTCGCGGATGCTGAGGCTGTGCGGGAAATTCAGATTCAGGGCAAGCTCTGGTACTCGATTCCGTTGATCGGTTGGGTCAACAACCTCGTCAACGGTGCAAACAAAGTCTGGATCGTGCCGGTCATCGCCGGACTTCTCTTTGCATACGCCGGGTACATGCTCCTCAGCAGCGTGGCCGCGGCCAGCCGTACACGTCGCAAACGTCAGTACAGCGCGAAGGCTGAACGTGCACGCACCGCACCAACGGCTGGTGTCCCGAGGGCTGAGCCGACGCCGGACCCGCTAGGCGGCAGCGACCCGCAGCACGATCTTTCCGCGCGTGTGCCCCTGCTCCAGAACCCGGTGAGCCTCGGCTCCGTCAGCGAGTTCGAACACCTGCCCGACATGCGGACGCACGACTCCTGAGTCGATCAGTGCGGTGATCGTGTCGAGCACCCGCGCGTCGGCCGGCACTTTGTAGCCGGTGGCACGGATGCCTGCAGCCTCAGCTTCGGCCCTCATCGTCGGCCAGCTGCCGGTCGGGGCATTGACCAGGATGCCGCCGGGCCGCAGCACGCCGAGCGACCGGCTTCCGGTGTTGTCGTGAACGTTGCCGATCAGATCGATCACGGCGTCGACATCCGTCACGACGTCGTCGAACCGGGTGGCCGAATAGTCGATGACCTCGTCGGCGCCGAGCTGGCGCAGAAAGTCGAGATTGCGGGCGGAGCCGGTGGCGATGACATGCGCGCCGAGGTGGCGCGCGAACTGCACGGCGAAATGGCCGACGCCGCCGCTGCCGGCGTGGATCAGAACGCGCGTTCCTGGCCCGATTTCGGCCAGTTCGATCATGCCCCAGGCGGTCAGGGCGGCAACCGGAACCGCTGCTGCCTCTTCGTGGCTGAGCGTGGCCGGCTTGCGGGTGACGCTCATGCTGGTCACCGCGACGAACTCGGCGTAGCTGCCGCTCGTGCGCGGAACGCGGCCCATGCCGTAGACGGCATCGCCGGGTCGCAGCCCGAACGCCTCATAGGGGGAGCTGACGACAACGCCGCTGAAATCGAGGCCGAGCACGGCGGGAAAGCCAGTGATTGCGCCGGACGAGCCGCCACCGGCGCGGGTCTTCGCATCGATGGGGTTGATCCCCGCAGCGATCACCCGCACGAGTAGTTCGTCGCCGACGGCAACCGGGATGGGCACCTGCGCCAGGTGCAGTTCGTCCGTCGCTCCCGGGCGGTCGATCACGAGGGCGCGCATGGTTGTCGGCACGTCGTTGGCAGTTTCCATGTGCATCATTCTCCGGCATGGCTAGGCTTCAGATGACACCCGCGGGGTGGGCAGATCGCTGCCAGGCAGTGAAGAGACGGGAGAGCCACCGTGAGAAGAACCTACGGCGCAATTCGGATCGTGGCGGCAGCGGGAATCATCCTGGCGGTGATCGGCCAGCTGGCCTACAGCCTCGGGTTCAACCCGCCCGACGTGTCGAACTTTCTCTGGAACTTTTTCAGCTTCTTCACGATCCTCTCCAATTGCCTGGCCGCGATCGTGCTGCTGATCGGCGCCTGGTACTGCTTCAGGGTCGAGATCGATCCGCCCTGGTTCAACCTGGCCCACACCTCCGTCGCCACCTACATGGTGACCACCGGGATTGTGTACAACCTGCTCCTGCGCGACATCTCGCTCGACCAGGGCACGACGCTCGGCTGGTCGAATGAAATCTTGCATGTCTGGGCACCGCTCTACTTGCTGCTCGACTGGCTGTTCGCCGCCGGGCGCACGCCGTTGCCGTGGAAGCGGCTCTGGGTGGTGGTCGTCTTTCCCGTCGTCTGGCTGATGTACACGATGATCCGCGGCGCACTGCTCGACTGGTACCCGTACCCGTTCTTGAATCCTGACCAGCCGAGCGGATATCGTGGCGTGGTCTTCTACGAGATCCTGATCGCGGTGGTGATCCTGGCGGTGGCCGCCGGGTTCTTCGCGCTCAGCCGAGTACGCAAGTTGCAGCCGCCGGCCTGACCGGCGGCTAGCGCCGTTGGTTCGCCCGCGCCTGGTGGTCGAGAAGATCGATCAGTTGATTGGCGAAACCGACGAGGATGGCGATCTGGTCTTCGTCGCGGTCGATCCACTGGCACTCTGGCACATCACTGATCGGCACGAAGTTGTCGTGTTGCTCCCAGACCAGCAGGGTGCGCTCGGCGCCCAGCACGTATTGCTGCCACCACACCTGACGCAGGTATGAGCGCGGGATGCTGCGCCACGGTTTGCTTGTCGTCTTGATTTCGGCGAGCTCGAGGTCACCGTTCGGGGCGAGCACGACGCCGTCCGGCGTGGCCAGATGACGCGGGTGGCCGGCAGCACGAAACAGGGCGGTGCTCGGTTCGATTCCGTAGTTGCTGCGCACCCACGCCGCGATCTCAGGCTCGCGCGCCCGGCCGTGATCGGTGTAGCTGTTGCCGCTGAAACTCGTGCCGTGCATCTTGTCGTATGCCGCGTTCTGCACCGATTTCACGGTCGCGAGCTTGGCCACATCCGTTGCCGTGATTCCTTGATTGCGCGCGCGCAGCCAGGCCACGCGATCGGTCGAATCGGCGACAATGCGCTGCAGGTGAGAAGCCGGACGCGCTGGCGGAGCGGCATGGGGCACCGCGCTGGGCAGCGATTCCGACGGATGCTTCGCCTCGTCGAAGAGAGGGAGCATGAAGTCGGTCACCCCTCCATTCTCCCTCGCTCGACGCAGGTTGCGTGACGGCTGGCGCGGGTTGGCGCCAGATCGGCAGTGACGGTGCGACGAACCGGTGGCCGTTCTCCGCCTGGTCAACTCTCCGCTTGATCGGCCAGCAACTCGGCCAGGGTCTCCAGATTCGCACGCACGGTGCGTGCTTGCGCGCGGGCGACAAACGGGTCGGCGAGGCGGCCGAACACGCCGCCCAATCCCGATGCGGCGTCGATCCGGTAGGTCAAGTTTGTGCCGCCATCGGTCGGCTCGAGCACGTTGGTCACCGTGAACTCCATGCTCCCGCCGACCGTATGACTGCTGTAGCGCCGGGGCGGGTCGAAGTCGGCGACGGTGACAGACCAGTCAAAGTGCCGGCCCATGATCTTGCTGGTGCCATTCGCCCGCGTGCCGACGCCGATCGGTTCGTCTCCGACCTGGGAAGCAGAGATGATCGACGAATCCCAGACCGGCAGATTTTCCGGCTTGACGACAAAATCGAAAACCTCTTCCGGCGGGCAGGCGATAAATACACTTTCTTCAATGACTGGCATGGCGTCCTCCTCGGGGCTCAGTTTTTCCCAGCCTCGACCCGCCCTCTGCGACTGTCAACGGGCGGAGCGGCAGGCGATTTGGGTCGGCGCTTCGCGGTCCCGGCACCGGTCATCCATCGTGGTGATTCTCGTCAGTCGGCGCACGCTGTTCACTCCCTTATATAGAGGGCGGCGATTGTCGTGTCGAAATCGCGTGCTCGTGCCGTCATTGCACGGGGTTCCGTGGCCTCCAACTCGCCTCAGGAAGCACCCAATCAACTCATAGACTTCTCATAGCTTCGCCAGTGATACTTGCACGATGAGCACACGAGCGTCTGATCGACCGGCCCAGGGTCCGCGGCTGAGTAAAGCCGACGGCAGCGCTATCCGGGTGCTCGTCGTCGACGACGAACCGACCCTCGCTGATCTGCTCGCGATGGCACTCCGCTACGAGGGTTGGGATGTGCGCACCGCCGGCGATGGGCAGAAGGCCCTCACTATCGCGCGCGAGTTTCGCCCCGACGCCATCGTGCTCGACATCATGCTTCCCGACATCGACGGCCTCCAGGTTCTGCAGCGGGTGCGGGCGAGCGGATCGGAAACCCCGGTGCTCTTTCTCACCGCCAAGGATTCCCTCGACGACCGCATCGCCGGCCTGACCGCGGGCGGCGACGACTACGTCACCAAGCCCTTCAGCCTGGAGGAAGTCGTCGCGCGCTTGCGTGGGCTCATCCGTCGGTCGACCCTGTCGGTCGCCGAGGCGAACGACCCCCTGATCAGGATCGGCGACCTCACGCTCGACGAAGACAGCTACGAGGTGTTTCGCGGGGGAGACCAGATCGAGCTGACCGCGACCGAGTTCGAACTGTTGCGCTTTCTGATGCGCAATCCGCGACGGGTGCTGAGCAAGGCACAGATTCTCGATCGGGTCTGGAGCTACGACTTCGGCGGACGTTCCTCAGTCGTGGAGATCTACATCTCCTACCTTCGCAAGAAGATCGATGCCGGGCGCACGCCGATGATCCACACCGTGCGCGGTGCCGGGTACATGCTGAAAACCGCGCAATGACCCAGCCCGATTCTGAGGCGACTGACCCGACTGACGCTCCTGTGTCCACAGAGCCGACTGCTTCGACCGACCCAACGCCTTCGTCGACGCCGGATCCCTCACGTACTGATCCTTCACGTCAACCTGATCCTTCACGTCAAGGAGGAGATCCGGCGACACGCCGCGATGAAGAGGCAGCTGACCTCGGCGAGTCGCAGAATCTCCTCCCGGACGGTGAACCGGACGGTGAACCGAACGGTGAGCCGAACGCCGAGCCGACCGGTGAGCCGGATGCCGCCTCCGACGCGGGGGATGCGCCGCCCGCAAGCACCCCAGACACTCACGCCTCACAGACGCGCGCTCCGTGGACTCTGCGCCGCCGGCTCGTGCTCTCCGTCGTGGGACTGTTGGCGCTCGTCAGCATCATCATCGGACTCGTCAGCGTCACGATTCTACGTGCCTCCCTCGAGGCCCAGCTCGACCAACAGCTGAATTCGGCCGTCGAGCGCTCGCGTTCGGTACTCGAGGGTGGCCCCGACCGCCCCGGAATCCTTGCCTTCACCACGCCGTCGGTCACGGACATCCTGAACGGGCGCGCCCAGCCGCCCGGAACCCTGGCACTCGTCTTCGACGGGGCCACCATCACCGCGGGGTACACCGACGACGTCGGCGACATCCATCAGCTGACGACCCCACAGGTGCAGCAGCTGGTTGACGGGGCCACTCAAACGGCGCCAGTCACCATCGACCTGGGCGGTGAGGTCGGCAGTTACCGCGTTGTCACGGCCACGACCCGCACCGGAATCGCCTACATGATCGGTCTGCCGCTCGCGAGCGTCAACAGCACTGCTGCCACCCTGGGGCTGACGATTGCGCTCGTCTCTCTGGCCGGTGTGCTCGGCGTTGCCGCGCTCGCTGCGTGGATCGTGCAGCTGGCGCTCCGCCCATTGCGGCGAGTCACCGAGACGGCGATGCGTGTCTCAGAGCTTCCACTCGACCATGGAGAAGTCGCGCTGGTCGAACGGGTCCCCGAGAGCGACACCGACCCGCGCACCGAAGTCGGACGCGTCGGCTCGGCCGTCAACCGAATGCTCGACCATGTCGATCTCGCCCTGGAGACCCGCCAGGCCAGTGAGGCCAAGGTGCGCCAGTTCGTCGCGGATGCCAGCCACGAGTTGCGCACGCCCCTCGCGTCGATCCGGGGCTACTCCGAACTCACCCGCCGAAGCGGGCAGGCTCTGCCGCCCGACACCGTGCATGCGCTCTCTCGCATCGAGTCGGAATCGGTGCGGATGACCGCACTCGTCGAGGACCTGCTGCTGCTCGCCCGCCTCGATGAGGGGCGTGAGCTCGATCGCGGGACGGTCGACCTGACCATGCTGCTCGTCGACGCGGTCAGCGACGCCCACGCGGCAGGCGCAGACCACCACTGGGAGCTTGACCTGCCCGACGAGCCGGTCGAGGGTGTTGGCGACGCCCACCGGCTGCACCAGGTCATCGCAAATCTGCTCACCAACGCTCGCGTGCACACCCCGGCCGGAACGATGGTCACCGCGGCGCTCGCCACCGAGGGGGAGAACGCCGTCATCACGGTGACGGATGACGGCCCCGGCATCCCGGAAAGCCTGCAGCCCAAGCTGTTCGAGCGTTTCGCTCGCGGCGACAGCTCACGGTTCCGGGGAACCGGCAGCACCGGCCTCGGCCTGGCGATCGCCCGCGCGGTGGTCACGGCTCATCGCGGCGAGATCACCGTCGACAGCCGTCCCGGGTTCACGCGCTTCACGGTCACGTTGCCGTTGTCGCTAGATCCTGCAGCGACAGCCTAGCCAGCCAGCCAGCCCGTGCTGTTTCGGCGCGGTGTATCCCGCTGGGCGCTCTCTCTACCCCGCGCCCACCGGGATACACCGCGCCGGGACTGTCCACGATGTCTGAGACATCGCACTCGCTCTCGTTGCCCGAGCCGCGACATCCGTTCACTGATGCTCATGAGTTGTCAGAGATGGCCCCTTCAATTCGATTGAAGGGGCCATCTCTGACAACTCGCGGCGCGCGCTACGGCGTCGTCAGCCGCTTGAGGTAGCCGGCGAAGGTCAGCAGGTCTTCCTCCGGCCAGGAGTTCATGTGAGTGAAGATCACCAGTTTGTCGCTCTCGCGCGTGGCGGTCAGCCGGGTGATCGCTTCGTCGGTGGCGGCCACATAGCGGGCGCGACCGTCTTCCGGGTCGGGGCGCGTTTCGGCCAAGCCCAGTTCCTGCAGCTGTTTGACCTGGCGGCTGATGATGCTGCGGTCCACGAACATCCGGTCGGCGAGAACGCTGGAGTGCAGCGGCCCCATTTTCACGAGGATGCGCAGCACCTTGAGCCCGAACGGCTGCAGTGCGGGATCGACCGCGAGGGCCGCCGCCCGCACATTCGCCTGAATGAATCCGAAGAGCACGCTCATCTGCTCTTCGACCTCGGCAATGGCCGCGGCGTTGTCCATCCGCCCGGCACTCGGAGCAGCAGTCGATGCACTCAGCCCGGCACTGGGTGAAGCGCTCAGCCCAGCAGCCGCTGCTGCGTCCGCCGCAGCCGAGGGAATCTCCTCGGCCGCGGCATCCGCCTTGGTGTTGTCAGTCATGGTCACAGGTTATCGACTCGAACCGGGTGTGCTCTCTGAAGCCAGCTCGATGACCTCGATCGACCCGGTCGGGTGGGATTCACCGACGGGCGGCAAGGCAACGGATGCCGCGCTCACCTCGATCAGAGCGTCTTCGGCATTCTCGAGCTCACGCTTCCGCTCGGCGGCCGCGCCCTCTGCCGTCTTGATGGAACCGGTCTTGCGGGCGACCGCATCCTTGAGCTGGATGGCAGTCTTGGTGCCGAGCGACGCGTTGGGCATGAAGATCACCGCGATCAGTGTGACCAGCGCCAGGGGAGCGCTGACCAGGAACACCGTTCCGACACCAGACCCATACGCACTCTCCACGAGTGAGCGGATGGCGTCGGGAAGCAACGACACGTGGGGGATCGTTCCGGTGCCCAGGGTCTTGACCGCGGTCATCTGGTCAGCAGGGCTCAGGTGCGGGATGCCGTCCTTGATCTGCTGGGCGACGATGGTGCCGAGCACCGAACCGAGCACCGAGACGCCGATCGTTCCACCGAGGCTGCGGAAGAAGGTCACCGCGCTGGTTGCGACACCGAGGTTCTTGACCTCGATCGAGTTCTGCACGACGAGCACGAGGTTCTGCATGACCATACCGACGCCGGCGCCGAGAATGAACATGTAGATGCCGACGAGTACGAGGTCGGTGTCGTACTTGAGGGTTCCGAGAAGCACAGAGCCGGCGACGACGAGCACGCTGCCGGAGACCATGATGGCCTTCCACTTGCCGCGACGGCTGACCAGGCTTCCGAAGAAGGTCGACGAGATGAGCAGACCACCCATCATCGGGATGGTGAGCAGGCCCGACTGGGTCGGGGTCGCGCCGCGGGCAAGCTGCATGTACTGGCTGAGGAACACCGAGGTGCCGAACATGGCGACACCCACCGAGATGCTCGCGATCACCGCGAGGGTGAACGTGCGGTTCTTGAACATCGTGAGCGGGATGATCGGCTCGGGCACCTTGAACTCGACGATGACGGCGGCGATCAGCAGCACAGCGGCGCCGCCGACCATGGCAAACGAGGTTCCGGAGGCCCAGTCGAACTCGTGTCCGGCCATGGTCACCCAGATGAGCAGGAGCGAAACGCCACCGGCGATCAGCACGGCGCCCAGGTAGTCGATGTGCACCTTGCGCTTCGGGTGCTTCGGCAGGTGCAGGGTGAGCTGCAGCATGATGATGGCCAGGATGGCGACGGGCAGGGCGATGAAGAAGTTCCAGCGCCAGCCGAAGGCGTCGGTCACGACGCCGCCGAGCAGCGGGCCGCCGACGGTTCCGAGGGCCATCACGCCACCGAACAGGCCGGCGTACTTTCCGCGGTCACGCGGGCTGATGATGTCGGCCATGATGATCTGGCTGAGCGCGGCCAGGCCACCGGCGCCGAGGCCTTGCAGCACACGGAACATGATCAGGGTGCCGGTGTCCTGCGAGAATCCGGCGAGGGCCGAGCCGAGCACGAAGATCACCAGGGCGAGCTGGATGAGCAGCTTGCGGTTGAATAGGTCGGCGAACTTGCCCCAGAGCGGGGTGCTGACGGTGGTCGCGAGCAGCGTCGCGGTGATCACCCAGGTGTAGGCGGACTGGTCGCCCTTGAGGTCGGAGATGATGAGCGGCATCGAGGTGCTGACCACGGTGCCGGCCAGGATCGAGACGAACATGCCGAGAAGGAGTCCGGACAGGGACTCGAGAACCTGGCGCTTCGACATGTTTGCGTCGATGGGGCGGCCGGCGGGTGGAGAGGTGGGGGATGAATCGGTGGTGCTCTGCGTGCGTGACATCGGACTCCTGCTACTAATTGACAACAGTCAACTATATAAATCTAGTGGACCGATGTCAACTACTTATCGCCGGGTACGGAGCGCTTCGGCGGTAACGCGGACCGAAGAACTAAGCTCGGCACATGACATCCGCTCGACACCGTTCTGTAGTTCGGCGGGTTTCGTGACCACGACAGACGCCACGCGCTACCTGGAGCAGCCGCTGCTCACGTCGCCCGGCCAGCCGCTGCGGGTTGCCGTCTACGAACGCATCTCCCAGGGCATCCGCTCTGGCCTCCTCGTCGCCGGTGCGCTGCTACCCCGCGAGACCGAGCTCGGCCTCGCGCTCGGCGTGAGCCGCACGGTGGTCCGGGAAGCGCTGATGCTTCTCGAGGAAGACGGCCTGATCATCACCAAGCGCGGCGTCGGCAGGTTCGTCGCTGATTCGATTCCGCACGAGGGTCCCGATGAGTTTCAGCCGCTTGAGCAACTACTCGCCGAGGCGGGCACCCTGATCGACGTGCGGGTGATCGAGTTCAGCCTGCAGAAAGTCACGGATTTCGTCGTTGAGCATCTGCATCTGGATGCCGGCGCCGAGTTCTGGTTCCGCGAGTGCGTCGTGAGCCGAGACGGCCAGCCGGTCGCGCTCGTGCAGGAATACCTTCCCGATAATGCGCGGCTGGCCACGTTCAACAGCGCAGTTGCGGCGCAGCTGCAGGATGCCGCGGCCGACCCGGCGACGATCCTCCAGGCGCTCACCGATCGGGTTGGTCCGGTCTTTTCTGCCGGGGCCTGCCGGATCGCGGCGACAATTGCGGGGCCGACCCGAGCGAGCCTGCTCGGAATCAAGGCTCCTGACCCGCTGCTCGTGCTGACCCAATCGGCAGAGCTCGACGGTGCACCCGCCTACGTGGCGAAGTACGCGCTGCCGCCCGCCTTCGGGCACCTCGCGGTGCCGCAGTGGAAGCGGGCCTAAGCCTCCTGCGGCAGGGCGATTCGGGCGAATCGCCAGTGATACAGCGCCGCCAGTGCCACCAGCCCGACGGCGAGGCCGGCGGTGATCCCGTAGCCGGCCGTGGCGCCGAACGTCTGCGCGACGAACCCACCGACCGCGGTAGCCAGGGCCTGTCCGACGACGAGGGTGCTCTGCAGCGTCGTGAGCACGGTGGTCGAACGTCCGGCCGGCGCCGCCTCTGTTCCGAGACTGAACAGCACGACGAGCACCGCGCCGATCCCGCATCCGCTGAGAAACAGGGCAACGAGCGTGGCGAGCAGAGTGTCGGCCAGCAGCAGTGCGAACGCCCCGATCAGGCCGAGCGCGGCGAAGGTGAGCCATCGCGCCGGGAGTGAGAACCGCGGGGGCAGGGCGGCGACAGAGACGGCGACCACGATCGCTCCGGCACTCATCGCGCCGTAGGCGATGCCGGTCTGCTCGCCGAGGCCCCGGGCGGTCATGAATGCGGTCAACGCGGTCAGGATGGAGCCGAAGACGCCGCCGACGAGCAACATGCCCGCCGCCAGGGTGAGGATGCGCGGGGAGAACACCGACCCTGCGGCGGTCTTCTCGCTCACGGGGCCCGGGTCACTCGTTCGACCGGAGTGATGCAGCGCGAAGGCGACAACGATGGTGGCGGTGAGGATGGCACCGATGACGAGCGGCGCCCACGGCGCGATGAAGGTGGTCAGAACGCCGACCAGCACCGGGCCGAGAACGAACGACGCCTCGTCCATCACCGATTCGTAGCTCATCACCATCGAGACGGCGCGCCCGCGCTTCACCGTGGATCGCGCCGTCCCGGCGAAGACGACGAGGCGTGAGCGAGAGAACGGTGCGACCTGGGGGGTCGCGCCCCCGGTCACGAAGGCGAGGGCGAGAATCGCGAGGAGCGGGGCTCCGAAGCCGACGAGAACGAGGAACAGCGTGGTGGCGAGGATGCTCACCGTGCTGCAGACGAGCAGCACGGCGCGCTGGCTCACCCGGTCGGCGAGCGAGCCGACCAGCGGCCCGCAGACCGCCGTTCCGATTCCGGCGCAGGCCGCGGCAAGACCCGCCTCCGCGACCGATCCGCGCACCGTGGTGACGAAGGTCAAGATGCCGACGATCATCATCGCGAACGGCAACCGGCCGATGAACGCGATCGGAAAATACTCCCAGCCGGTCAGGCGGGCGAAGGTGGCGATGTCGGTCCGCAGAGGAGCCTGATCGTTCATGGTGTGCTCCCCTGCGGCCGGGTTCTGTCGGTTACTTCGGTGATGACGGCGACGTCACCACGAAGGCGCCGGAAATAATGTCTGCCTGAAGCTGCTTCACTTCATCGAGCAGCTTCGGGTCGAGCTGAGACTCCCAGTCGTGGGTCGGGGCAATGCCGACTCCATCATTCTCCAGAGTGCCGATGTAGGGCGCGTTGTCGAAGTTGCCGCCGGCCGCTGCCGTCGTCACTTCTTCCGCCGCCTTGGTCAGGTTCTTGAGAACCGAAGTCAGGTAGTACTTCTGAAACTCGGGGGTGGGGGTGCTCACGAATGCGTCGGAGTTGACGCCGATGACCGCGCCGGCGGTGCCGCGGTCGATCATCTCTTGAATGGATGCGGTGAAGAGCGTTCCGGCGACGGGCATGATGATGTCGACGCCCTGGTCGAGCAGGCCGGCGGTGAGGGTCTTGGCCTTCACCTGGTCGTCGAAGCTGCCGACGAACTGGCCGTTCTGCGCTGCCTTGTCCCAACCGAGGAGTTTCACCGTTGTGCCGTGCACCGCGTTATAGCGGTCGATGCCGTCGGCGAAGCCGTCCATGAACACGGTGACGGAGGGGAACGGCATGCCGCCGTAGGTTCCGACCGTGCCGGTCTTCGTGGCGCCGGCGGCGAGGTAACCGGCCAGGGCTGCGGCCTGAGCGGTGTCGAAGAGCACCGGCTTCACGTTGTCGAGCACGAGCGGGCTGAAGTCGTCGTTGGCGACGGTGCTGTCGATGAGTGCGAAGTTGACGTCGGTGTTCGCCTTCGCTGCTTCGCGGGTCGCGGCGGCGAGGGCGAAACCGACGGTCACGACGAGGTTGCAGCCCTGGCTGACAAGGGCGTCGATGTTTCCGGCGTACTGGTCTTCCGACGTCGACTCCGACGACTTCGGCGTCACTCCGATTTTCTTTGCGGCGGCCTTCACTCCGTCGAGCGTGAGTTCGTTGAAGTCGTTGTCGTTGAACCCGGTCAGATCAGAAACCGCGCAGGGCAGAAAGTCGCTCGTGGCGGCATCCGTCGAGGTGGGTGTGGCGGGGGCTGACGCACATCCGCTCAGCACGAGAGCGGCGAGCGCTCCCATCGAGAGCAAGGAGGTGACTGTTCTGCTTCGTTGCATTGTTGTCTCCGTTTCAGGTGGCGCTGCGAGGGTGGTGCGTGGAAAAGTCGGTGAATGCGGCGTCGACGCTGTTCTCGTCGATCGCCGCAAGATCGTCGGCGGTGAAGCTGAGGGCCGTGACGAGGATGTCCCGCTCGTCGCGCAGGTCAGTCCCGGTTTGCATCGGGTTGTCGTCGCCCAGCACCAGGCGCACTCCTGCATCCCGAAAGCGGGCAGCAGGGTGATCGGCAACTGAGGCTATCGCCCCGGTGAACCAATTGGAGGTCGGGCAGATCTCGACGACCACACCCGTCTCGGCGCACCAGCGCAGAACATCCGGGTCATCGACGATGTGCGCCCCATGCCCGATCCGGGTGGCGCCGAGCAGTTCGACGGCGTCGCGCGCCGCGCGGGCGGGCCCCGCCTCGGCCGCATGGCAGGTCAGGCCGAGCCCGGCGGCCCGGGCGATGTCGAAGGCCGGCCGGTGGGGCTCGAGCGATGGGAAGAGCAACTCGTCACCGGCCAGATCGAAACCGACCACGCCGGTGCCCGCGAATCGAGCTGCCGCCCGCGCTACCGCCTCGTTGGTCTCGGGGGAGTGGTGGCGCAGGGCGGCGACGACTGCGCCGCTCGGCATGCCGGTTGCGAGGCTTCCCTCCCGCATCCCCTCGGTCACCGCGGCGATGACGTCGGTGAGGCCCCGCTCGTCGTCGGCATGGGTGGCCGGGCCGAATCTCAGCTCGAGATAGTCGAGACCGGATGCCGCGCCATCCTCGACGGCCTCCCGCGCAATGCGGCGGGCGGCGTCCAGTGAGCGAAAGAAGGGGTAGGTGGAGGCCACCTTGGCGAGGTAGACGGTCAGGTCCGCCGGACCGTCGAGGCGGATGGCGTTTACCCAGCCGCCGGCCGGGGTCGGCAGCCCGGCGGACGCCGCCAACTCTGCGGCGGTCGCCGGCCGCACCCGCCCCTCGAGGTGGCTGTGCAGGTTGACGAGCATGTTAGAGCTCCAGACGAACAGCAACCTCGAGCGCCGCTTCGATGCTGAGCATCCAGCCGTCTTTGAGTGCGGTGTCGACTCCGGAGTAGAGGCTGGTTCCGTCGTAGAGGTTGCTTGAGGTCGAGCAAATCATGCCGGCACGCACGCCGCGCAACCGGGAGACGACGTAGAGGGCCGCGCTCTCCATCTCGACGTTGAGCACGCCGAGCCGGTTCAGTTCGGCGATCCACTCGGGGGTTTCGGCGTAGAACGCGTCGTCGCTGGCGTTGATGCCGGTGTGCACCGTGGAGTCGCGGCCGGCGACCAGTTCGCGGGCGACGGAGGCGAGTTCGAGCGTGATCGCGAGGTCGGGCACCGCGGGGAATCCGTGGTGGGCGTAGGCCGCCGTGGTTCCGTCGTTGCGTAGGGCGCCCTCGCTGATCAGGAGGTCGCCCGGCTTGACCCCGGGCTGCAGGCCGGCGGAGGAGCCGACCCGGATGAAGGAGGTGACCCCGACGCGGATGAGCTCCTCGACGGCGATCGCGGTCGACGGGCATCCCATGCCGGTCGACGTCGCCGTGATCTTCCGGCCCTTGTACATGCCGGTCATGGTCAGGTGCTCGCGATTGTGGGCGATGGTCTGCACGTCGGTGAGGAACTCCGCGATGAGCGGCACCCGGAACGGGTCGCCGGGCAGAAGAGCAACGGTGGACACCTCCCCGGGAGCAATTCCGATGTGGAACTGGCGTTCGCCGATGCCTGACGCACTCTTGTCGACCGGTGAGGGGTTGTTCATTGTCTGCTCCGCAACTCTGGGGATGTGATCGGTACGATGTTATACCTCTCGGGTCGAATGCCGCCAGGCCGTGCGCAAATCGTGATCTTTGTGCGGCTATCGCTGCCGTGTGGCCGGGACAAAATCAGGAGCGGAGTGCGTGTCGCGGTGCGGGTGTCCCGCAATTCCGCGGGCTCACCTCGGCCGACACGCCTCCACTCCTGAATTCGGTACCGGGTAGGGTCACCACGCTCCGGATGTCGAGGTGCCGAACGTCGAGGTTGAGCTGGTGTGAGCGGGGGCATCCGTCTCGATTTGCGACGGCGAGGCGCATCACGTAGTGTGGGGCAAAGCCAAAGACCGCCGGTTATTGCTGTGCACATGTAAGTGTGTTTCGCAATCGAAGGTTCATTCACATGAACAGCCCGCGCAGGATTCGAAGTTTAGATTCGGTTTCGTGAGAAACTGCCTCCCAGCTCCGGCCCTTGCGCCGGAGCTTTTTTCATGTCTGCACCAGGGGCTACCGGCACATGAATATTAAGAGGAGCACCATGGCGAACAAGGAAGCATCGGTCGCCGAGCTTACGGAGAAATTCCAGAGCTCGACCGCCGTTCTGCTCACCGAGTACCGCGGTCTCACTGTTGCGAAGCTCAAGGAGCTGCGCACGTCCATCAGTGAGGACGCCACGTACGCCGTGGTAAAGAACACGCTGACCAAGATTGCGGCGAACAACGCCGGCATCACGTCGTTTGACGACGAGCTTGTCGGTCCGTCGGCAATCGCATTCGTGCACGGTGACCCTGTCGCCGTTGCGAAGGCCATGCGTGCCTTTGCCAAGGCAAACCCTCTCCTGGTGGTTAAGGGCGGTTACTTCGACGGTAACCCGCTCACCGCAGCAGAGGTAGGCAAGCTCGCCGACCTCGAGTCCCGCGAAGTTCTGCTCGGCAAGCTTGCCGGCGTCTTCAAGGCCTCGCTGTTCGGAGCCGCATATCTCTTCAACGCACCGCTGTCGAAGGCCGTTCGCACGGTCGACGCGCTGCGTGAGAAGCAGGAGTCCGCGAACTAGGCATCAGCCTGGTATCGCGGTGAGTAATTTAAGAAAACTAAGGAGAAAATCATGGCAAAGCTTTCAACTGAAGAGCTGCTCGAGCAGTTCAAGGGCCTGACCCTCATCGAGCTCAGCGAGTTCGTCAAGGCATTCGAGGAGACCTTCGAGGTCACCGCCGCTGCTCCGGTTGCTGTTGCAGCCGCTGGTGGCCCCGCCGCCGCCGCAGAAGAGGTTGAAGAGAAGTCTGACTTCGACGTCATCCTCGAGTCGGTTGGCGACAAGAAGATCCAGGTCATCAAGGTTGTGCGCGAGCTCACCAGCCTGGGCCTCGGCGAAGCCAAGGCAGTCGTCGACGGTGCACCCAAGGCCGTTCTCGAAGGCGCAAGCAAGGAAGCTGCCGAGAAGGCAAAGGCTGCTCTCGAAGAAGCGGGCGCAACCGTTACCCTCAAGTAACTTCGCGTTTCCTTTTCAAGGCGCCACTCCCTCGGGGGTGGCGCCTTGTTTTTGTTTAAGGGCTGTTTTCTGATCGGCTGAACCCCGAGGCCAGCTGCTGTTGAGGGGTCGTCGCGACTCTCGCTTTCATTTTTGTATACCAAATCTGCTACCGTCGCCGTTGAGGATGCGCGGCATCCGACGACAGTCGATGAGGAAGTGGAGAGCACCGTGGCTCAGAACGCGACGAGTACCGTGGGGCGCGAAGGCGCGCTGCTGGCTGTGACGGAGGGCTGGTCAGACGGACTGGCTTTCGTCGATCCGACCGAAGGCGGCGCCGGAGTCGTCGCCCGGGTCGAAGTGGGAATTGCCCCCTGGGCGGTCGCGGTTCACGAGCCGAGTTCGCGCGCGTATGTGTCAACAGCGGAGGGCCTCGCCGTTGTCGATCTCACGTCACGCCGGCGACTCGCTCTCGTCCCGTATCTTGACCAGGCGGAACGATTCGAATACGGCGAGGAGCGCCCGGGCGGCACCGGCGTCGTCGTGACCCCCGACGGGTCGGCCGTCTACGTGGCGGTGAGTCGTGACGGGGAAACGTCGACGGTCGAGCAGTTCGACGTCGCAAGCGGAACATTCATGCGTTCTCTCGAAGTCGGCCTGCGTCCGTTCGATGTGCAGATCTCGCCGAGTGGTCATGAGGTCTACACGATCGACCACGACTCCTTCACTGTGCACACGATTCGCCTGGCCGACCACGTCGTCGTGCGGGCGGAGGTCGCTCCGTTCGGCACCGACGGCGGCCTGATGTCGCACCAGAAGCCGCACTATGCGGCCGTTTCCGGCGATGGCCTGCTCTACATGCCCTATCAGGGCAAGGGGCTGGTGATCTTCGATCCGGCCGCCCAGACGTTCGAGACGCGGGCGATGACGGGGGACACCCATCAGCACGGCGTGGGGCTGACTCAGGACGGTCAGCTTCTCGTCGTCGGTGTCGGCGCGGTCGGCGGCGCGAGCAAGGGGCCGAGCCTGACGATCCGGCGTCTGGCGAGCGGCGACGAGACGGTTTTGCCACTGGAAAAGGGCCACGAAAACGTCATCGAGTGGCGCAATCCTCTCGACGGGCGCAGTAAGGCAATCATGATGGGCGGCTCGACGAGTCGGGGGCCATGGGACGGCTTGACGATCATCGACATTGAGTCGATGGAGGGCTACGAAGTCGTCGTTCCGGGCCGCCCGCAGATGGGGGTCCTGCTCGCGGAACCGGCACACGCGACTTTCGCTTGACAGACGGCAGGCGATCCTTCAAACTGGCCAGCAGGCACTTTTGGTATACCAAATGAAAGCCGCGATCTCGGAATAGCTCCGAGCGGATTCGGCATCCCAACCACATATTTCCAATGGAGGAAACAATGAAGCTCAAGACCGTGGGCGCTTGCGTAGCTCTGCTGCTCAGCGCCGGCCTGCTGACGGGCTGTATGCCCACCGTCGCTGATGCCGGAGGAAGCGGCACCGAGGCCGTCAGCGGTGGGGACGTCACGCTCGCGATGGCCGCTGAGCCGAGCAACACCGATCCGATCATGACCCGCTCGATCGCGGCCTGGAACATGTACTACGCCATCTACGACGGCCTGACCCGGATCACCGCGACAGGCGAGATCGAGCCCGGCCTGGCCGAGTCATGGACGCACAACGACGACCTCAGCGAGTGGGACTTCACGATCCGCCCGGGGGTGAAGTTCCACAACGGTGCCGAAATGACTCCCGCGGACGTCGTCTACACGTACACGACGATCCTGGCCTCTGACACCTCGACCAACCGCCCGGCGGTATCGATGGTCAAGAGCGTCGAGGAAGTCGAACCGGGGGTGGTCCGGTTCACCCTGAACAACCCGTTCAGCGCGTGGTTGAACCAGGTGGCCACCATCGGCATCGTGCCCGAAGCGGTCTACTCGACCGAGCTCGAAGGGTTTGTCGACAACCCGGTCGGAACCGGTCCGTTCCAATTCGTTTCGTGGAACCACGGAGTCGACTACGTCGTCAAGCGGTTCGACGGCTACTGGGGCGAGCCGGCCTCGGTCGACAAGGTCACCTTCGCCTTCGTCGGCGCAGAGGATGCCCGCGTCACGGGTGTCGAGTCCGGCACCCTGGATGCGGCGATCATCCCGCCCAACCAGGTTCCGGTCCTGGACGGATCGACTCAGGCCTCGGTCATCTCGAACCCGTCGAACCAGGTCATCTTCCTCGGTGTCAACACCACGGCCGGAGCGCTCAGTGATGAGCGTGTCCGTCAGGCGATCACGGTCGCGATCGATCGGGAAGCGCTCATCAAGCAGCTCCTGGGCGGACTCGGCGAGCCGACCGGCCAGCTGGTTGCCGAAGGCGTTGCCGGGCACATCGCCGACTTCCCCGTGCCGAAGTACGACGTGAAGAAAGCGAAGTCATTGCTCACAGAAGCCGGCTACAACGGCGAGGAAATCACGCTCAACTACACGACCGTCGGTGGGCTGTCGATGAGTGTGGAGATCGCCCAGGCCATTGAGGGTTATCTCAAGGCTGCCGGCTTGACGATCAAACTGGTCGGCGCGGAGCAGGCGAGCCAAAGCCTGTCAATCGCCAACCACCAGATGACCGGGCTCTACCTGAGCTTCTGGTCGCCGTCGAGCATGGACGGCGACGTTGTCGTCAACCAGCTGCTGGCCGGTGGGCCGGAGGACTACGCCAAGGACCCCGAGTTCGCGAAGCTCTACCTCGAGCAGCAGGCTGCGCCTGAGGCCGACCGCGACGCTGTCTTCGAGAAGATCTGGCAGGCAAATGCGGAACAGGTTCACCATGTGCCGCTGTTCAGCCCGTCGAACAGCTTCGCGGTCAACCCAGCGCTCGCCTGGAAGCCGGCCGTCGACGGCATCTTCCGGGCAAACGACGTCGCACTCACGAAGTAGGCCGTAGCGGCTCTCCGGCAATCGCCCGGGGAGCCGCCGGCCCCTCGCCACAGTCACTTCAACGAACTGGGAAATCCCATGACCACATTTCTGGTGCGGCGTCTGATCCAGGCGGCCTTGACCGTGTTTTGTGTGCTCACCATCGCCTTCGTGCTCGGACGAGCGAGCGGGAAACCCGCCGCGCTCCTCCTCACCGACGGCGCAACCGAGCAGCAGATCCACGACCTCAACGGAAAGCTCGGCTTCAACCGCCCCGTCTTCGAGCAGTACATCGACTTCGTTTCCGGAGTGATGCGTGGCGACTTCGGGGTCTCCTATCGCAATCCCGGGATGCCGGCGATCACGATGATCGCCGAACGGCTGCCGGCCACGATGACCCTCGCGTTGACCGCCTTTGTCGCCGGCCTTGTTCTCGCCGTGGGGGCGGCACTGGTGATCCACATTCGCGGAAGCAAGCTCCTCCGGTCGATCTTCATCTGGGGCGGCTCCATGCGCCAGTCGATTCCTGACTTCTTCTTCGGCGTGCTGCTCGTGCTCGTTTTCTCGGTCACGCTCGGAGCGTTGCCGAGCCTCGGGTACACCGGCCCCGCATCCTTTGTGCTGCCGGTCGCCACGATCGCCACCGCTCAATTCGTGCTCTACGTGCGGCTGCTCGATTCCTCGCTCAGCGAGCAGGCGGGCCAGGAATACGTGCGCACCGCGTACGCGCGGGGCAAGAGTCACCCCGCCGTCGTGGTGACCGAGATGCTGCCGAACGCCTTTCTGCCCGTGCTCACCGTTGCCGGTCTCAACTTGGCCGGACTGTTGGGTGGCGCCGTCATCGTCGAGCAGGTGTTCGCCTGGCCAGGGTTGGGCGAGGTGCTCATCACGGCGGTGAGCCAGCGTGATTTCGCCGTCGTTCAGGCGGGTCTGCTCGTCGTCGCCATCATTTTCGTCGTCGTCAACATCGCCGTTGACGTGCTCTATTCGGTGATCGATCCCCGAGTGAGGTTGTCATGACCCTGACTGATTCCGTCTCCGACACTGTGTCGATCGCGCTGAAGGCGCCACCCCGCAGGCTGAAGCAGCGGATGCGCCGGCCCACGTCGGTCCTGCCTCTGGTCGGTGCTGTTCTGCTGGCCGGCATGCTGCTCTTTGTCATCGTGGTCCCGCTGCTACCGGGATTCGACCCGTTGGCCCAAGACCTGTCCCGGGCGCGGCTGCTTCCCTTTGCCGACCCGGCACACCCGCTCGGAACGGATGCGATCGGTCGCGACTCCCTGAGCCGTCTGGCCCAGGGCGGACGAACGACCCTGCTCATCGCGTTGGCGGTCGTGTCGATCAACCTCGTCATCGGGGTGACGATGGGCCTCTGTGCCGGCTTTTTCGGCGGTTGGATCGACAACTTCATCACGCTCGTGAGCGAGGTGAACCTGGCGATGCCCGTCGTGCTGCTGCTCATCGCCATCGCTTCGATCGTGGGGCCGAGCGCGCTGCTGATGGTCGTGGTCTTGGGGTTCACGTTTTGGATGGGGTACGCGCGAGTGGCCAGGGCCACCGCGCTCTCGCTGCGTGATCGCGACTTCGTGCTCGCCCCACAGATGCTCGGCGCCGGTCCCGGCTGGACGATTCGCAAACATATCCTTCCTCACGTCGTTCCGCAGATGCTCATCATCGCGGTGACCGACGTTGGCATTGTGATGCTGATCCAGGCGGGCCTCGACTACCTGGGCCTAGGGGTGCAGCCTCCTTCTCCCACCTGGGGCGGTCTCATTCTGGAAGGCCAGAAGACCCTGCGTCTCGACCCCTGGCCGGCCGTGCTTCCCGGCTTGGCGATCTTCCTGGTCGTCGTCGGAATCCAGTTCCTCAGCCAGAAATTCACCGCAGAGGGAACTCTGCCCCTCCGAAAGGTGCGCTGAGATGACGCTCCCTGTGCAACAGACCACCGATGCCGGGTCGACAGTGCTCCTGCGCGTCACGGATCTCGTCATCGTCACCGATACCCCGGGGGGCGAGGTCGTTCTTGTCGACTCGGTGTCCTTCGAGGTTCGCGCCGGGGAGGTGCTCTGCATCGTCGGCGAGTCCGGTTCGGGAAAGAGCCTCACGATGCTGGCCGTGATGGGCCTGCTTCCGCTCGGGCTGCGAATCTCCCGCGGCTCGATCGAATGGCGAGGCCGGGAGATCATCGGGCTCCGGGATCGCGCCATGCGACGCATCAGGGGAAATGAGATCGGAATGATCTTTCAGGACCCGATGACCTCGCTCAACCCGCTTCGCCGGGTCGGCGCCCAGCTCGCCGAGGCGGTGCGCCTGCACGGCTCGCTGAGCAAGCGTCAAGCCGCCGACCGGGTGCACATACTTCTACGCAAGGTCGGGGTTCCGCAACCTGAAACCCGGGCACGCGCCTACCCCCATCAGTGGTCGGGAGGGATGCGGCAGCGCGCGATCATCGCCATGGCGATGGCCAACGACCCGGAACTGCTGATCGCGGACGAGCCGACGACAGCACTCGACGTGACCATCCAGGCGCAGGTGATGCACACCCTCGCCGCGGCGCGTGAAGAACTCGGTTCCGCACTTGTGTTGATCACCCACGACTTGGGCCTGGCCGCCGAAAACGCGTCACGCATGCTCATTATGTACAGCGGCCGGATCGTCGAGTCCGGTCTGGTCACCGAGGTCTTCGAACGGCCCACCCATCCCTATACGCAAGGCCTCCTCGCGAGCTTGCTGCGCGAAGACAGCGAACGGGCGTACGCCATTCCCGGCAACCCGCCCTCTCCGCGCGATCGGCCGAGCGGATGCGCTTTCGCGCCGCGCTGCGCCCTCGCCGCGGGGCGCAACGCCTGCATGGAGGTGCGTCCTGAACTGACCGAGCGGGGAAACGGCGTGCTGTCGGCCTGTCACTTTGCCGGCGAACGGATGCCGATCGAACTCGGCAGACGGCCGGTTCTCGAATCGATTGGGGAGCAGCAGTGAGCGAATCCGTTGTTGAGATCACAGACCTTGCCGTGCATTTCGGACGGGCCAGCCGTTTCCGATCGGGCAAGGTCGTGAAGGCCGTCGACGGGGTCAGCCTGGAGCTGAAGCGCGGTCAGACTCTGGGGCTGGTCGGCGAGTCAGGCTGCGGAAAGTCGACGCTCATCCGTTCGCTCTTCGGCCTGACCCCGATCAATCGTGGGTCAATCAGGGTCTTCGGAACCGAGGTGACCGATCTGGGCCGGGCCGAGCGCAAGAAGCTCGGCACTCAGATGCAGATGGTCTTTCAAGACCCTTACTCGGCACTTGACCCGCGCATGACGGTTCATGAGATTGTCGCGGAGCCGCTGCGCATCGCGGGCCGCTACGACGCCAAAGCCGTCGCCGAGCTTCTCGACCGCGTCGGCGTCAGTGCCGAAATGGCCGAGCGCAAACCGTCGGAGTTCTCGGGGGGTCAGCGGCAGCGCGTCGGCATCGCACGCGCCTTGGCACTCAGACCGGAGGTGCTGGTGCTCGACGAACCGGTGTCCGCGCTCGACGTCTCGATTCAGGCGCAGATCTTAAATCTGCTCGCCGAGCTGCAGGAGGAGCTCCAACTCGCCTACCTCTTCGTTTCCCATGATCTCTCGGTGGTTCGACACATCGCAGACGAGGTTGCGGTGATGTATCTCGGTCGAATCGTCGAACGCGGCTCCAAGCAGGAGATTTTCACGGCTCCGCAGCATCCATACACCCGCTCGCTGCTCGCGTCCGCTCCGGTCGCGCGCCCTGGGGTCGCGCGCACTACCCACGCCCTGGCCGGCGAGCCGCCGGACGCCGCGAACCCGCCGAGCGGGTGTGCGTTTCGAACGCGCTGCCCGATTCCGCAGGAGTTGTGCGCGGCCGAGCGTCCCGCTCTGGAGGTCGGAGCAGCGCACTCTGCGGCCTGCTTCTTCACCGAGATCGCCGTGCGCGACGTCGCCATGGCGTAGGTGGCGGGCTCGGGCGGTACGTGCTCGGGCACTGCCAACGACTCAGTCGACGCGCGTTGCTTCGTCTGCCTGGAGGCGGTGGCTCTCGAATGCGCGACGGCTGGTTTCGAGGTGGGTGATCGCGAGCGCCGCGGCCGCGACCTCGTCGTGAGTCGCGATCGCGGCATACAGGCGGGCGTGCTCCTCATGCATCTCGATCGGGTGATCGTGCTGGCCGAGCAGCCAGCGCATCCGTCCGCTCAGGGTTCGCCAGAGCTCGGCGAGAAGCGAGTTTCCCGAAATCTCGATCACCAGTTCGTGGAACGACGCTGACGCAGCGCGCGAGGCACCGGTCTCGCTGGCGGCTGCCGATTCAGACTCGGCGGAGAGCACAAGCGCGAGGCGGGCGAGTTCAGTCGGGCCGGCCTGGCGGGCGGCCAGGGTGAACGCAAGCGAGTCGAACGCGGCGCGCACCTGAAAGAGCTCTTCGATGTCGTGGTCGGTGAACTGTCGCACTGTCATCCAGCTATGCGGTCGTGGCAGAACGAGGCCCTCCGCCACCAAGACGCGGAGCGCCTCGCGCACGGGAACCCGGCTGACCCCGAGCGAAGTGGCGATCTCTCGTTCGACAAGGCGCGATCCTGGCGCCCGCTCGCCGCCGATGATCTGTTCACGCAGCACCCGGGTGACGCGAGCTGTTTCCCCTTCGTTGTGCAGCGCGATTGTCATCCCGTCATCATACTGAGAGCGTTCACGGGTGCTTTGGTATACCATTTAGTGATCCTATCCGCGGATGCTGCGCGTGCGCGAGTGGGTGAGAGAGTGAGGCGCCCATTGCCTCGCCCGAAAGGACACCACATGCTCGTCACCAACGTTCGCCCCTGGGGCACCGCCGCCGTCGATCTGCTCATCGAGGGCGGACGCATCGCCGCCATCACGCCGCATCTCGTCGACTCCACTGCGCCGGTTCTGCAGGGCATGCCTGGTATTCCGGACGCCGGTCGCGAGGTGGTCGACGGACGGGGGCGTCTCGTCGTGCCCGCGTTCAGCGACGTACACGTGCACCTCGACTCCAGCCGCATCGGCCTGCCGTTTCGGGAGCACACGGGCGCGCCGGGTGTCTGGGGGATGATGCTCAACGATCGCAACAACTGGCGCACGGCCGAGATCGGACTGCCGGAGCGCACCGCCGGAACCCTCGAGCAGATGATTGCGCGGGGCACCACCCGGGTGCGCTCGTACGCCCAGGTCGACGTCGACTGCAAGCTCGAGAAGTTCGATGCGGTGATGGCAGCGAAGCAGAAGTTCTCCGCGCACGCCGACGTGCAGATCATGACGTTTCCGCAGGCCGGCATCCTGCGCGAAGAAGGAACAATCGAGTTGCTCGAAGAGTCACTCAAGCAGGGTGCCGATGTGATGGGCGGCATCGACCCGAGCCAGCTCGACCGCGACCCGGCCAAACACCTCGACATCGTCTTCGGTCTCGCCGAGAAGTACCAGGTTGAGATCGACATACACCTGCACGAACCCGGCGAGCTGGGCGTGTTCAGCACCGAACTCGTGCTCGAACGCACGCGCGCACTCGGGATGCAGGGCAAGGTCACGATGTCGCATGCCTATGAACTCGGGTCGGTCTCCGAGGTCGTGAGCCGCCGTTTGATTGAGCAGTTCGCCGAACTCGACGTGTCGATGGCGACGGTCGCCCCGTCGGCGAGCAACCAACTCTCGTTGGTTGAGCTGACCGAGGCCGGAGTGCGCGTCGGACTCGGCGAAGACGGCCAACGCGACTATTGGAGCCCCTACGGCAACTGCGACATGCTCGACCGCACCTGGCAGCTGGCGTTCACGAACAATTTTCGGCGCGACGAACTCATCGAGCACGCGCTGGCGGTGGCGACGATGGGCGGTGCGAGCATCATGAGTCACGAGGTACCCCGGTTGCGCGGCGTTCTCGACCGGCCGGGTGTGGCCGTCGGAGACCGTGCCGATCTGCTCATCGTCGACGGAGAAACCGTCGCCAGCACGGTCATGGATCGCGGAAGCGACCGCACGGTTCTGCACGACGGCCGGGTCGTCGCCGAGGGGCTCAGTGTTCTCGACTCCTGAGCGGCACGCTGTTCGGCAGCGCTCCGCCCGAGCTCTCGGTCTCACGGCAGCACTTCTCGTCGGCCTCAACCTGCGACCCGCCGTCACGACAGTCGCCGCGACCCTCGAGGGGGCGCGGCTCGCGCTTGAGCTGAGCGCCGTTGAGACGACGGTGCTGGCCACTTTGCCGGTCATCGCCTTCGGCCTCAGCGCTCCGCTCGGGCCCTGGCTGGCCCGTCGGCACGGCGTCGGGGCCGTGCTGCTGTGGTCGATGTGGGCACTCGCCGCCGGCTTGCTGATCAGGGTTCTCTGGCCAGCGCTTCTGCTGCCGGGAACCTTCCTGGTGGGGGCCGCGATCATGGCGGCGGGAACTCTGCTGCCGCAGTTCTTGAAGTCGCTTGACGCGTCGGGGCTGTGGGTGGGGCTCAGCAGCATGAGCTTCGGCGTCGGAGCGGCACTCGGGGCATCCCTCGTCTCTCCGATCTATACGGCATCCGGCCAGCGCATCGATGTCGCCTGGGGGGTGTGGGCGTTGCCCGCCCTCGTCGCCGGCATCCCGCTGCTCGTCGGGGTGCTACGGATGCGCAGCGACGGCGGCGCCCCGCCGCAGCAGCGCCCAGCGCTCGACTTCGCTCCGCGCGCAACGCGCACCATGGCGCTGCTGACGCTCGTGTTCGGGGTGCAGGCGCTGCTCTACTTCGCGATGACCGCCTGGATGCCATTGCTGCTGCTCGAACGCGGGCACGACTCGGCCCAGACCGGCTGGTTGCTCGCCTGGTTCAGCATCGCCGGCTTCGTGCCGACCCTGATCACTCCGATTCTGGCCCGGCGCCGTGCGGTGCTGGTCTGGGTCGGGCCGGGTCTCGGGATCGCCATCGCAATAGGGATGTTGGCGCTGTACTTCTCGTCGAACGAGCAGGTCTTCTGGGTGGTCGGCGGCCTCGGCGCCGTGCAAAGCGCCGCCTTCGGGCTGTCGATCAGTCTGATCGTCACGATGTCGGCGAATCCGAGCACAGCCGGAGTCGTCTCCGCGGTCGGGCAGGGTGTCGGCTACGCCTTCGCGGGCGCCGGCTCGCTGGTGATCGGACTGTTGCATACCGCGACGGGCGGCTGGATGGCGAGCTTCGTGGTGATGGCCATCCTGGGGCTCGTGCTGAGCGTGGTCGTGGCGGTGGCGATCCGTCGGGAGTCGGTCGACCTGGTGGCGGAGCGGGTCACGGTGTTGGCGCCCTGACGATGCTCTGACAACATCCGCCTGGGTTGATGTCGCTTTTAGATAGGTTCCCTATATATAATTGGGGTATGGAATCCGATCTGCATCAGGTACTCGGCGATCTCGTCGTGGTCAACCACCGTCTCACCCGCGTGGCGGCGCGCGCGGCGGGCGGCACGGAATCACCGGCGCTGTGGCGAACGCTCAGTGTGTTGCGTAGCAGCGGGCCGATGCGGCTCGGTGCGCTAGCCGAGAACAGCCGGGTCTCGCAGCCGACGGCCACGAACCTGGTCACCACTCTCGACGAGCGCGGCTGGGTGAGCCGTCGGCCCGATCCGACGGATGCCCGCGCGAGCCTGATCGAGGTCAGTGACGCGGGCTTCGCGGCGCTGATGGCCTGGCGGGACGAACTCACCACCGCACTGATGCCACTCTTCGGCGACCTGGATGCAGACGAAGTCGCGACACTTCGGCGTGCGGTCGAGATCGTGGCGGCTCGTGTTGACGCCGTCGACAAGGCAGGAAACATCGACAAAGCAGCATCCGCAGGAATCTCAGACGACGCGGACGCGCGGTCATGACCGCCGTGTCGACGACGGTCCCGGCGAAGGCGCCCAGCATCCTCCACCAACCGCGGGCGGTCTGGGCGGTCGCCTTCGCCTGCGTGATCGCGTTCATGGGAATCGGCCTCGTCGACCCGATTCTGCCGGCCATCGCCCACGATCTGCAGGCCACCCCCACCGAAACCGAGATGCTCTTCACGAGCTATCTCGTCATCACCGGCATCGCGATGTTCTTCACCAGCTGGCTCTCGACCCGGATCGGCGCCAAGCGCACGCTACTGATCGGCTTGGCGCTCATCGTGGTGTTCGCGCTCGCCGCCGGTTTCTCGCAGGATGTCGAGTCGATCATCGGCTTCCGCGCCGGCTGGGGGCTCGGCAACGCACTGTTCATCTCGACGGCGCTGGCGACCATCGTCGGGGCGGCGTCTGGCGGCACGTCGTCGGCCATCATTCTCTATGAGGCGGCGCTCGGCCTCGGAATCGCGATCGGTCCACTTGTCGGCGGGCTGCTCGGCAGCATCAGCTGGCGTGGCCCGTTCTTCGGCACCGCCACCCTGATGGCAATCGGTTTCATCGCCATCGTCGTTCTCCTGAAGAAAGAAACGGTCGCGCCCACCCCGACTCGGCTGTCGGCGCCGTTCCGCGCGCTCGCCAATCCGGCACTCGGCGTGCTGGCCTCCGCCGCACTCTTCTACAACATCGGCTTCTTCGTGCTGCTCGCCTACACGCCGTTCGCGCTCATCCCGTTGGGCCTGTCGAGCGCCATCACCCTCGGATTCATCTTCTTCGGCTGGGGTCTCTCGCTGGCGATCACCTCGGTCTGGGTGGCGCCGCTGCTCACCAAGCGGATGCCGCGCACCCGGGTGCTCGCCACCGTGCTGCCCCTCCTCGTGCTCGACCTCGTGGCCGCCGCCCTGCTGATCGACTCAGAGGTCGGTCTGATCGGGTGCGTCATCGTCGGCGGCATGCTGCTCGGAATTCTGAACACCGTGCTCACCGAGTGCGTGATGGAGGCGACGGATCTGCCGCGCACTGTGGCGTCGTCGGCCTACTCGGGGGTGCGCTTCCTCGGTGGGGCCATCGCGCCGCCGGCGGCGACGTTGTTGGCCGTCGCGCTCACTCCGGCCGCTCCGTTCTACGCGGCAGCGGCATCCGTGCTCATCGCCGCCCTGATCGTGGTGATCGGGCGGGGCCGGCTCCGTCGCGCCGACGGTTTCGAGGTCGACGCACTCGCCGAAGCCGAAGCGATCGGGGCGGGCGACAGCTAACCGCTCGGCCCGATAACGATTCGGGCGCCAGATCGGTCCAACACCCTTGCCGGGGGCGGCTGGCGCGCCTACATTGGCCGACGAAACGCCTGCCCTCAGGCATCCGATCTTTCTCTGACCCTCTGGGCTGCGCTTTGATCTGCAGCCAGCAGATGGTTGCATGTCGGCCCGAACGGTCGACTCGCTCAGGTTGAGGAGAAGGCAATGAGCTTCATGCGCCAACACCGATTCATCGCTCCGACCGCGATCCTCGCAGTCGCGGCATTCGCGCTCGTCGGCTGCACGTCGGGCGGCACCACGTCGTCGACGACAGAGGGCGCGACGGCCGATCTGTCGGGGGTGACCTTGAATGTGGCTGCCGACTGGTCGGGGTCTGAACAGACCAACTTCGAGAAGGTTCTCGCGCAGTTCGAAAGCGAAACCGGCGCCAAGGTCAACTACACGAGCTACGGCTCCGATGTGGCCACCACGCTGAACACCAAGGTCGAGGGCGGTGACCCGCCAGACGTTGCGGTGATTCCGCAGCCCGGTCTCTTGGACTCCCTCGCCAAGGCGGGAAGCCTCATCCCACTCGATTCGGCGACGCAGTCGATCGTCAAGGCCAACTACTCGCCCGATTGGATCACCCTGGCAACCTCAGGCGGCAAGGACTACGGAGTCTGGTTCAAGGGCGCCAACAAGTCGACCGTCTGGTACAACACCGACGTCTATGACGCCGCAGGAGCGCAAGTGCCCAAGACCTGGGACGACTTCCTCACCCAGTTGGGTCTGGTCTCCACCTCCGGTGTCTACGGGCTCTCCATCGGCGCGGATGCCGGCTGGCCGTTGACCGACTGGTTTGAGAATGTGTACCTGCGCACTGCTGGCGGCGAGATGTACGACAAGCTGGCCGCGCATGAAATTCCGTGGACCGATCCTTCGGTGACCAAGGCACTGACGGTGCTTGCCAACCTCTGGTCGAGCACGGTTCTGGTGCAACCCGGCACTGCACAGCGCACCTTCGGTGATTCGGTCATCGCGGTGTTCGGAACGCCGCCGGCGGCCGGCACCGTCTACGAAGGAGACTTCGTCGCCGGGAACATCACGAGCGACACCAAGTCGGTGGTGGGGGAGACCGCAAAGTTCTACGACTTCCCCTCGATCGACAACTCGCCGTCGTCAGTCGTCGGCGGTGGAAACGTCGCGGTGCAGCTGAAAGACAATAAGGGAGCTGCGGCGTTGATGCAGTACCTGGCCACACCCGAAGCCGCGACGATCTGGGTGAAGGCGGGCGGATTCACCTCGCCGAACAAGAAGGTCGACTTGTCGGCCTACCCCGACGCGACAAGCAAGCAGATCGCCGAAGCATTGGTGAACGCGGATGTCTTCCGCTTCGATATGTCTGACCTGTCACCAAGCGCGTTCGGCGGAACAAAGGGCGCCGGTGAGTGGCAGATCCTGATCGACTTCTTCAACAACCCGTCAGATATTGCCGGCACGCAGCAGAAGCTTGAAGACGCTGCCGCCGCTGCGTATGCACAGTAATCGACCAGCGGGCTAGGAGCGGTCATGACGACCTCGGCCGGTGTGGGAACGGTTGCGGGTGGGGCAGGAGACCACCCGCAACGAAACCACAGTGCCGCCGCAAAGCGGCGACGGATGTGGGCGGCCGGCTTGTTTCTCGCGCCGGCGCTCGTGCTACTCGGGGCGTTGGTGGCCTATCCGGTGATCTACTCGCTCTGGCGGTCGCTCTACGACGCGGCGGGCACCAACTTTCTCGGCCTGGGCAACTATGTCGAAATGTTCACCGATCCGGCGACCTTCACCGCGATTCGGAACAACGTCATCTGGGTCGCGGTGGTTCCCGTCACCGTGACGATCCTCGGCCTGATCTTCGCGGTGCTGATGGAACGCATCAAATGGTCGATCGCATTCAAGCTGATCGTGTTCATGCCGATGGCCATCTCGATGGTCGCCGCCGGGGTCATCTTTCGAACCACATTTCAGGAGAACCCGCAGCTGGGCTCCGTGAACGCCGCGCTCGTCGGCGTGCAGCAGGCTTTCGGCGGTGGGGCCGCCTACCCGAACGCTCGCCCTCGCGAGGACACCGGCACAACGGTCAGGGGCGGCGCCGTCTTCGCCAACGAGGCGGTCAGCGCCGGCTCGATGCAGGACTTCGCCCTGATCGGAGTCGCTCCCGACACCCTTCCGGATTCGGCGACGACCGCCGTCGCGGCACCGACACCCGCCGACGACGCCATCGGCGGAACGGTGTGGCTCGACTTCGTGAAGGGCGGGCTGGGCACCCCCGGTCAGCTCGGTGACGGCAAGAAGGGCATGCCAGGGATCGAGGTCGTCGCTCAAGACGTGTCGGGAAAGGTACTCGGCACCGCTCATACGGCCAATGACGGAACCTATCTGATCACCGGGCTGGCATCGGGTTCGTATTCGATGGTGCTCCCGGCCAGCAACTTCAGCGCTCCCTATCAAGGAGTGTCCTGGCTCGGCCCGACCCTGGTCACGGCGGTCGTGATTCTCAGCTACATCTGGATCTGGGCGGGCTTCGCCATGGTGATGATCGCATCCGGCTTGTCGACGATGGACCGTTCGCTGCAAGATGCGGCGCGCATTGATGGCGCCAATGAATGGCAGGTGTTCCGGCGAATCACTGCGCCGTTGCTCTCACCGGTGCTGGTCGTCGTGTTCATCACCCTGATCGTCAACGTGCTCAAGATCTTTGACTTGGTTTATGTCATCCCTCCGCCGTCATCGCTGCCGGCTGCCACGGTGATCGCAGTTCAAATGTGGACGGTGTCGTTCGGTGGCGGCAATAATCAAGGGCTTGGTAGCGCACTCTCGGTGCTGCTACTGATTCTGGTGCTGCCCTTCATGATCATCAATGTGCGGCGATTCAGGATGGAGCGGGAACGATGACCGTTCCACTCGAGTCAGTTCTCACCACGGATGCCTCCGCCGAAGTCGGGCGACCGGTCACGGGAAAACGCAGCGTCGGTGCCCGGATCGTCGCGTTCTTCGGTCATGCCGTCGTCAACCTGGTTCTCGCGATCATCGCGATCTTCTGGCTGGTGCCGACGGTCGGGCTGTTCATCTCGTCGCTCCGCAACAGCACCGACAACAGCCAGACCGGATGGTGGACAGTGCTCTCCGCGCCGGCTCAGCTCACCTTCAACAACTACTCAGATCTGCTCAGCAACTCTCAGTTCGTCGGTTCGTTCGTCAACACCATCGCCATCACGCTGCCGGCGACGCTGCTGGTGATCACCATCGGGTCGTTGGCCGGCTACGCGTTCGCCTGGATCGACTTTCCGGGCCGTGACTGGCTGCTGATCGCCGTGATCGTGATGCTGGCGGTGCCCGTGCAGATCGCTCTGATTCCGATCGCCAGACTCTATGGGTCCGTCGGATTGTTCGGCTCCATTGCCGGTGTGGTGATCTTTCACGTGGCGTTCGGGTTGCCGTTTGCGATCTTCTTGCTGCGCAACTTCTTCACGCAGGTGCCGGGGGAGTTGATGGAGGCCGCGCGCCTCGACGGCGCGAGCGAGTGGCGCATCTTCACCCGCATCATCCTGCCGCTCGGGATGCCCGCGATCGCGTCGCTCGGCATCTTCCAGTTTCTCTGGGTCTGGAACGACCTACTCGTGGCCCTGATCTTCACCAATGCGTCGTCGCAACCGGTGACCGTGGCGATTCAAGGCCAGCTGCGTCAGTTCGGGGCGAACGTGGATGTGCTGTCGGCTGGCGCGTTTCTCTCGATGATCATTCCGCTGATCGTGTTCTTCGCGTTCCAGCGCTATTTCGTGACGGCGTTGCTCGCTGGTTCCCAGCGCTGACGGGCGCGGGGAGTGCCATTCGAGCGAGGCTGCAGTGCCGGGTGGACTCATCGCCGAGTGCCCGTGACGATGTAACGATTCGGCATCAGAGCATTCAATCGCGGCCCATTGCTTGCCCGCGCTTCTCTTGCCCCCCTAAGTTGGGCCTTGCAAGCGCTTGCCATGGCTTCGGAGCCGTGTGAGAGCGCTTTCAGACACTCAATGAGGAGGAACCGAATGAGCGTGAAACAATTCCGCAGATTCACTATCCCCACCGCCGTCGCGGCCGTCATCGGGCTCGCGCTCACCGGCTGTGGAAACGGACCGGGAGCAGGGACCGACTCGTCGGGCGCAGCGGGTGACGGAGAAGTCACCGTCTATGGCACCATCGCCGACACTGAAGCTGAGCTGCTTGAAGAGTCGTGGGCGCAATGGGAAAAAGACAACAACATCAACATCAAGTACGAGTCGTCGAAAGAGTTCGAGGCTCAGATCGCAATCAGGGCTCAGGGCGGTAACGCTCCCGATCTCGCAATCTTCCCGCAGCCGGGTCTGATGGCCGACCTGGCAACGCGCGGATATCTGAAGCCGGCACCCGCCGAGGTCGAGGCGAACGTCGACTCGGGTTGGTCGCCGGACTGGAAGGCGTACGGCACCGTCGAGGACACCTTCTACGGCGCCCCGCTGATGGCCAGCGTCAAGGGCTTCGTCTGGTACTCACCGAAGAACTTCACCGACTGGGGCGTCGAAGTTCCGACGACCTGGGACGAGCTGCTCGCCGTCACCAAGACCATCCAAGAGAAGACCGGCAAGGCACCCTGGTGCGCCGGCTTCGGTTCGGGCGACGCCACCGGGTGGCCGGGCACCGACTGGGTCGAAGACCTCGTGCTGCGCCAGTCCGGCGCGGAGACCTATGACAAGTGGGTGAAGAACGAGATTCCGTTCACCGATCCGGCAATCGCCAGCGCTTTCGATTCCGTTGGTGAGCTGCTGCTCAACCCGAGCTACGTCAACGCCGGCTTTGGCGATGTCGCCTCGATCAACAGCACCGCGTTCGGCGATGTGGCCACTCCGATCTCAGACGGCACCTGCGCGATGACGCACCAGGCATCCTTCTTCGACGGCTTCATCACGGATGCCGGCGGCACCGTCGGCCCCGACGGCGACGTCTGGGCATTCATCACGCCGGGCCAGGAAGCCGGCGCCTCGGCCGTGACCGGTGGCGGCGAAATCGTCGGTGCATTCGCTGACGACGCCGACACGCAGAAGGTGCAGGCCTACCTCTCGAGTGCAGACTGGGCGAACAGCCGGGTTGCACTCGGCGGTGTGATCAGCGCCAACAAGGGTCTCGACCCGGCGAACGCAAAGAGCCCGATTCTGCAGCAGGCCATCACGATTCTGCAGGACCCGAAAACGACGTTCCGCTTCGACGCGTCAGACCTGATGCCGGGCGCGGTCGGGGCCGGCACGTTCTGGAAGGGAATGGTCAACTGGGTCAACGGCGCACCGACCGGTGAGGTGCTCACCAGCATCGAAGCCGGCTGGCCGTCGAGCTAGTAGTTTCACCGAATTTTCGGAACTCTCAGCCGTGGGCCGGTTTCACTTTGTGAAAACGGCCCACGGTTGTACCCGGTAGACGGAGTCGCTGCCGGCGTTTGACTGCTGATTCGCAGGCGTGAAGTCTGCTCTCGAGAGGTGTCCATGTCAGAATTCTTCGCTTGGCTCGGGCAGATGCCGCCGCTCGTGCAGGTGCCCATCATCATCCTGACGTTCGTGCTCGTCGTCGCGGCGATCCTCTTCTTTGTCGAGATCGCTCCGCGCAGCGGCAAGCTGTACACCGGCATCCGGTTGGCCGTGTGCATCGCCGCACCGGCTCTGATTCTCATCCTGGTCGGCTCCTACGACTGGGCAGTCATCATCGCCGCGGTACTCGGGGGGCTGTTCTTCATCCTCGATTACCGGTCGCGAAAAGGGGCTGGTTATCTCTTCCAGCTGGTGGGTTTTCTCTCGCCGGCCATCCTGCTGTTGACGATCGGTTTGGTGATTCCGACACTTCAAACCACCGTGCAGGCCTTTCAGAATTCGCGGGGCACTGAGTTCATCGGCTTCGACAATTTCGTCTGGGTGTTCACCCAGCCCGAGGCGGTTCGCACCGTGGGAAACACCATTGTCTGGGTTCTGATCGCCCCGCTGGTCTCAACGATCGCCGGTCTGGCCTACGCCATGTTCATCGACAAGAGCCGCGGCGAGAAGTACTTCAAGATCCTGGTGTTCATGCCGATGGCGATCTCGTTCGTCGGCGCATCCATTATTTGGCGCTTCGTCTACACAGCCCGGCCGGCCGACCAGAACCAGATCGGTTTGCTCAACCAGATCGTCGTGTGGCTGGGCGGAACGCCGGTCGACTTCTTGGCGGTGGAACCCTGGAACACGTTGTTCCTGATCGTCGTGCTGATCTGGGTTCAGACCGGGTTTGCCATGGTCGTACTCTCGGCGGCGATCAAGGGCGTCCCGACCGAACAACTCGAGGCGGCGGAGCTGGACGGAACTAGCCCGTGGCAGCGGTTCGTCAACGTGATCGTTCCCGGCATCCGCGGTTCGCTCATCGTGGTGCTGACGACGATCTCGATCGCCTCGCTGAAGGTGTTCGACATTGTGCGCACCATGACGGCCGGCGCCAACGACACCAGTGTCATCGCCAACGAGATGTACACCCAGTTCAAGAACTTCGAGCAGGGCCGTTCGGCGGCCTTCGCCGTCGTGCTGTTTCTGCTGGTGATGCCGATCGTCGTCTACAACGCCAGACAGATTAAGAAGCAGAGGGAGATCCGATGAGCGCGATCCTGCCGATCGAGTTGCCGGTCGAGCCCGAGCTCGAGGAGCAGCTCCGTCGGGGAGAGAGAAAGTCGGAGGGCGGCGCGGCCAAACGCGTGAAGCGGCGCCTGACCAGTCGCGGCGCCACGATTGCGGCGCTCCTGATCGCCGTGTTGTGGACGGTGCCGACCTTTGGCCTCTTCGTCTCCTCATTCCGCCCGGCGCAGGAAGTGCGCACCACCGGCTGGTGGACGATGTTCTCCAACTGGGGTTTCACGCTCGACAACTATTCGGAGGTGCTCGCCGCCGGAAACAGCCAGCTGAACCTGGCCGGGGCGTTCATCAACTCGATCGCGATCACCCTCCCCGCCACCATCCTGCCGCTGATCATTGCGAGCCTGGCGGCCTACGCGTTTGCGTGGATCGATTTTCGTGGCAAGAACATGCTGTTCATCGCGGTGTTCGCGCTGCAGATCGTGCCGCTGCAGATGGCGCTGGTGCCGCTGTTGCAGCTGTTCTCGAAGGGAACGATCTTCGGTTTCCCGGTTGTGTCAGCGCTGAACGCCGGCGGCGGCTATGCGCAGGTGTGGATTGCGCACACCATGTTCGCGCTCCCGCTCGCCATCTTCTTGCTGTACAACTTCGTGTCGGAGATTCCGTCGGAGGTCATCGAAGCGGCGAAGGTGGATGGCGCCGGGCACGGTCAGATCTTCTTCCGGATCATCCTGCCGTTGACGATGCCGGCGTTGGCGTCGTTCGCCATCTTCCAATTTCTGTGGGTCTGGAACGACCTGCTGGTGGCGCTGATCTTCGCCGATGGCGCGGTGGCGCCGATGACGAAGCTGCTGGCGGAGATCACCGGAAGCCGGGGCCAGGATTGGCACCTGCTCACGGCGGGAGCGTTCATCTCGATCCTGGTGCCGCTGCTGGTGTTCTTCGCGCTGCAGCGTTTCTTCGTGCGGGGCTTGCTCGCGGGTTCGACGAAGGGGTAGTGCGCGGCCTGCGGCCTGCGGCCTGCTGTCGGCTGCCTGACGACGGTCGGTACCCAATTCAGGAGCGGAGCGGCGAGCCGCGGCTATACAGGGCGGACTATGGCCCTGACACACCTCCGTTCCTGAATTGGGTACCCACAGGTTCCTGAATTAGGTACCCGGTGTAGCGCTTGCTACCGGGTGGTTGGCGCTCGAGAAGGCCACGCGGGCGGATTGTTGGGCTGTGGGCTGTGGGCTGTGGGCTGTGGGCTGTGGGCTGTTGGCTGTTGGCTGTTGGCCGGCGTGATCGGGGTGGTTGTTGGTACCCAATTCAGGAGCGGAGCGGCGAGCCGCGGGTGTTCAGGGCGAATTGTGGCTGTGACACACCTCCGTTCCTGAATTAGGTACCCACAGGTTGCGGATTCAGGCGCGAGGCGCGGAGTGCGGGGAACCGCGCGCGAGCTGGAGCTGGCTACGGGCGCGCGGGACGACCGCCGGCGAGCGTGGCACGAATCGCCGCGATGACCAAGTACCACTCGTGCATCACCATCGAATAGGTAAAGCGCAGCGTGCGGTAACCCCGTGCTGCGAGCACAGCGTCGCGTCGGCAATCCTCGTCGTGAGCGGGGCCATTGTCGTGGTGTTCGAGACCGTCCCATTCGATGACCAACCAGCCATCGATTACGAGGTCAACCCGACCAACACCCGCAAAGCGCACTTGATGCTCACCACGGATGCCGTCACCCGCGAGCCGGATCCGACCGATGCTTTCGAGAAAACTCTCGCAGAGCGCGCTGCACGATTCGAACTGGTCGAGGATGTGCCGGGGAAGCTCGGCGAGCCAATCGGGGAGTTCGGCGCTGCGGCGCGAGTCGAGGCGAATGAACGAGTCGAGGGCGGCGACGGTGAGCTCCGGGCTTTGACAGGTTGCGAGCTGGAGAACGGTTTCGCGCCGGGTGGTGACCAGCGGCGCTTCAGCGCCGACGGACTGGATGGACGCCCAATGGAGGGTGACGCCCGGGGATCCCTGCGGCGGCATCCGTTGTGCAGGAGCGTCAGGCGAGCGCAGCCGCGACGCGTTGGCCGCGACGCAAACATGAAGACCGAGGCCTTCGCCGACTGCCCAACCGTAGTGGCGGGCGGCGGAGACACACGCGAGTCGTCCGCCGACCCTGACCGCCGCGATCAGATCGGGGTTGACCAACGGGAGGGCGTACCAGCCGCGTCGCACTCGGATGGCGCGGCCGAGATGAATCGCAGCGGCCAATTGTTTGCGACCGACGCCATCCGCCAGAAGCACACTTCGTGGGGCGACTCCGTCATGGGTGCTGAGCACTTTCGTCACTGAAATCATGAATGAACGATGGCGTCCCCTGCATGGCCGTGGCGCGCCAATGCGCAGGTCGTGGATGGTCTCCATTTCGTCCCGCTGTGGAGGACCCAATTCAGGAGCGGAGCGGCGAGCCGCGGGCAAACACCCTCCGAAAACGGATGCGACACACCTCCGCTCCTGAATTGGGTACCGAGACGAGCACAGAGGGGCACGAATCCGACGAGCAACGTGCGCAAAGTGAGCCAGGAGAGCTGGTCAGTGAGGATAGTGCGAGCAACCCGACCTAGGGTGATCGTATGAGCGGAATGCATGGCGGTGGCGGTGGTGGGCGACGAGCAGGCGGCGGCACAGGCGGTGGTGGTGGCGGCCGGATCAGCGGCGGCGACGTCAAGGCACAGCGGGAGGCGAACGCGCAGGCCCCGCGCATCCCGCATCTGCTTGGCCGCATCTCGACCCTCTTCGCCCCGCACAAGGTCGCGCTCGCCGTCACGATCGTGCTCGTGCTGGTCGGCGCCGCACTCTCGGTCGTGCCGCCGCTGCTGACTCAGCGGGCATTCGACGACGGACTTTTTCCGCCGAGCGGCACGCCCAACATGCAGGTTCTCGGCACGCTCGTCGGCATCATGCTCGGCGTCTACATTGTCGGAGCGCTGCTCGGCGTCTGGCAGACCTGGCTGACCGCGACGGTCGGCAACCAGGTGATGGGCGCGCTGCGGGTGCGGCTGTTCACCCACCTCCAGGCGATGGAACTGAGCTTCTTCACGAAGACCAAGACGGGGGTGATCCAGTCCCGGCTGCAGAACGACGTCGGCGGGGTCGCCAGCGTGCTGACCAACACCATCTCCAGCGTGCTCGGCAACACCGTCACCGTGATCGCCGCGTTCGTCGCGATGCTGCTGCTCAACTGGCAGCTCACGATCGTGGCCGTCATCCTGATGCCGATCCTCGTGATCGCGCAGCGCCGCGTCGGGCAGGTGCGCGCTCGCATCGCCACCCAGACGCAGGAATCGCTCTCGGACATGACCGCGATCACGCAGGAGACGCTGAGCGTGTCCGGCATCCTCTTGGCCAAGAGCTTCACCCGCCAGCAGACCGAGATCGGCCGCTACTCCGACGAGAACAACAACCAGATTCACCTGCAGGTGCGCCAGCAGATGAGCGGCCAATGGTTCTTCGCCATGGTCAGCATCTTCTTGTCGAGCATCCCGGCGATCGTCTATCTGGTCTCGGGTCTGCTGATTCAGAACGGGGCAACGGATGTCACCGCCGGCACCATCGTGGCGTTCACGACGGTGCAGGCCCGGCTGATGTTCCCGTTGCTGGGGCTGATGCGCGTCGCGCTCGATCTTCAGACATCCGGTGCACTGTTCGCGCGGATCTTCGAGTACCTCGACCTGAAACCCGCGATCGTCGACGCTCCGGATGCCCACCCGGTTCCGGCGCGGAGCGAGGCGAAGGGCAAGGTCGAGTTCGACGCCGTCACCTTCGCCTACCCCGATGCCGGCCCCGACTCCCGGCCCACGCTCGACGCCGTTTCGTTCAGCATCGAGCCCGGAGAATTCGCGGCGTTCGTCGGCCCGTCGGGCGCCGGCAAGACCACCGTGTCCTACCTGATCCCGCGGTTCTACGAGGCGACGGCCGGCCGGGTGCTGTTCTCCGGCATCGATGTGCGCGAGCTGGAGCAGAAGTCGCTCGTCTCCCACATCGGCATCGTCAGCCAAGAAACCTATCTCTTCCACGCGACCATCGCCGAGAACCTGCGCTACGCCAAGCCGGATGCGAGCGACGCCGAACTCGAGGCGGCGGCACGTGCCGCGAACATCCACGACACGATCGCCTCCTTCCCCGATCGCTATGACACGCTCGTCGGAGAACGCGGCTACCGGCTCTCCGGCGGGGAGAAGCAGCGCATCGCGATCGCGCGGGTGTTGCTCAAAGACCCGGAAGTGCTCATTCTCGATGAGGCGACGAGCGCCCTCGACTCGATCTCCGAGCGCGTCGTGCAGGCCGCGCTCGACACGGCCTCGCGCGGGCGCACGACGATCGCGATTGCGCATCGGCTGTCGACGATTGTGTCGGCCGACGTGATCTTCGTCGTCGACGGCGGAAAGATCGTCGAGCGGGGGCGTCACTCCGAGCTGCTGGCGCAGAACGGCGTGTATGCGCGGCTCTACTCCGAGCAAGGCGCCTCGGTGGTGCCGGCCGTCGATTGAACCGCCCGTGATCGGAGCGGGCATCGATCGGATCGGGCATCGATCGGATCGGGCATCGGTCGGATCTGGCATCGATCGGGTCTGGGATGAGCCGGATCGGGCAGTGCGCGGGTCGAAAGCCGCGGCGCGCGCTGAGTTCAGCCCGCGGGGCGGCGCCCGACCCGCGCGACGACAGGTGCCGCCCGCGCGAGCGAGCTAGGAGCGCTCGGCCAGCATGTCCTGCATCAGCTTGATCTCTGACGCCTGACTGAGCATGACGGAGTTCGCAAAGCCCAGCACCGAGGTGTTGTCGGCCCGATCGAGCACCGCTTCGGCCATCTCGATCGCACCCTGGTGGTGGGCGATCATCAGAGTGAGAAAGATGCGCTCGGCTTCGACACCCGAGGCGGCCTTCAACTCCTTGATCTGAGCATCCGTCGCCAGTCCCGGCATCGGAGCGCCGGGCACGTGGGCTGACGCGTGCTCGTGACCGGTATCGGAACGGCCGGGGCGTGTCATCCAGGTCATCGACGGTTCGCTGCCCAGCTGGGAGAGCTGCCATTCGGTGAGCCAGCCGTAGAGCTGGCCGGACTGCTGGCCCTGGGTCGTGGCGATGTCGTAGGCGAGCAGGCGCACGTCGGGATCGTCGGTGAGATCGCGCACGATCATCGACAATTCGACACCCTGAATGTGGTGGGTCTGCATGTCACGCGCAAAGCCGGCCTCGGCGCTGTTGGCGCTCGGCGTGGGATTGTCGAGCGTGCTCAGACGCCCGACCGCGAAGGCGCCGACGGCGACCACGGCGAGAACAAGCAGAGCTGCGACAAGCACCGCGGCACGACTGAACCGACGTGGCGGCGCGGCGGCCGGCGTTTCGGCGGATGTCTCGGCGGATGTCTCCGCGGCGTCGTCGAACGCGTCGGAGTCGTCTGTGTCAGCGGGAATCGTCTCGGCGGGAGTCACTGCCAACGGCTAGCTGACCTTTCCGGGGGCGTCGAACGCACCGGTGCAGGCCGAACCGGGTTCCGGAACGTTCGGGCTCTTCCAGTACTCCTCGAAGAACTTCGCGATGCGCGGGTCATCGGCCTTGTCGACCGTGAGCTGCGCGTTCCAGGCGCTCAGAACGATGGGGGCGGGGATGTCTTCGAAGGGCGACAGCACGGCATACGTCGTGGGAATCTTGAGCTTCAGGGCAGAGAGTTCCGACTCGCTGATCGACGGGTCGTAGGTGACCCAGACGGCACCGTGCTCCAGGGAGTGCACGGCGTTTTCGTTGGGGACCGGCTCGGTGTAGACGCCACAGTTCAGCCACATCGGGTTGTGTTCGCCGCCGGCCGGGGGAGTCTGCGGATAGGTGACCGCGGTCTCGACGTGACCGGCGCCATTCTCAAATGTCTTCACGCCGTCGATCTTCGCGCCACTGCCGGCGGCGTTGGCGTCGTAGCTCGCCCGCTGCGGCGTCAAAACCACCGAGGCGACAACCAAACCGACCACTGCAACAGAGGCAACGATGGCGATGGAGATTCCGATTTTGCGGTTGCGCGCCGTGCGCTTCTGCTCCTTGCGGAATGCTTCGAGCTTCTTGTCTCGCTGCACCTGACGCTGTTGCTTGACGGTCAAATTCTGGGGATCAAGCTGTGAGCCTGACTGTGGCGCGGGGGTCATTAGAGGCCTCTCGTGATTGTCCTTCAACAATACGAACGTATGGAACCCCTGCAGTGCTTCCCACTCGGCCTGTCTCACAGGTTCTTCACAGTCACCGGTCGTGCGGTCAGAGTTACGTCAAGAGGTGATTCTGAGCAGGTGCGCGCACTAGCATGGAGTCGTGTTCGCCCAGACGTTGTCTCCCTGTTGTCGCTGTCGCTAGCCGACCCCGCACATCCTGCACGACCCATCGTCGCCGTCTCGCCGCTTGCACGCAGAGCCGGGCCGCGTCGAGCGCGACAGTCAACGAAGGACCTTCCATGAAGATTGCCCAGACGATTCTTGATCTGATCGGCGACACTCCGCTGGTCAAACTCAACTCAGTCACCGATGGCATCGCCGCCACGATTCTGGTGAAGCTTGAGTATTTGAACCCCGGCGGTTCGTCGAAAGACCGCATCGCCACCCGCATCATCGACGCCGCCGAGCGCGACGGGCTGCTGTTGCCCGGCGGAACCATCGTCGAACCGACCTCCGGCAACACCGGTGTGGGTCTCGCGCTCGTCGCCCAACAGCGCGGCTACAACTGCGTCTTCGTGCTGCCGGACAAGGTCGGCGAAGACAAACGCAATGTGCTCACCGCGTATGGCGCGCAGATCGTCGTGACCCCGACATCCGTGGCCCCCGACGACCCGGAGTCGTACTACAGCGTCTCCGACCGGCTCGTTCGCGAGATTCCGGGCGCGTTCAAACCCAACCAGTACGCCAACCCGAACGGGCCGCTCAGCCACTACGAGACGACCGGCCCCGAAATCTGGCGCGACACCGACGGCACCGTCACTCATTTCGTGGCCGGCGTCGGCACCGGCGGCACCATCTCCGGAACCGGACGCTACCTGCGCGAGGTGTCCGGCGACACGGTCACCATCATCGGCGCCGATCCGGAAGGCTCGGTCTACTCGGGCGGCACCGGTCGGCCGTACCTCGTCGAAGGCGTCGGCGAAGACTTCTGGCCGGCCGCCTACGACCCCTCGGTCGTGCACGAGATCATCGCCGTCTCCGACGCCGACTCCTTCGCGATGACCCGCAGACTTGCCCTTGAAGAGGGAATCCTGGTCGGCGGTTCCAGCGGGATGGCGGTGGTCGCGGCCCTCCGCGCGGCCGAGAAGCTGACCGCGAGCGACACCGTCGTCGTGCTGCTGCCCGACGGCGGTCGCGGCTACCTCGGCAAGATCTTCAACGACGGCTGGATGCGCAGCTACGGATTCAGCAATGCGCCGAGCGGGCACACGGTCGGCAACCTGCTCTCGGCGAAAACCGGCGCACTGCCGGCGTTCGTCTACGTGCACCCGAGCGACACCGTGCACGACGCGCTCGAGACGATGACGAGCGCGAATGTGTCGCAACTGCTGGTCTTGAACGCCAAACCACCGGTGGTGATGGGAGAAGTCGTTGGGGCGCTCGATGAGCGCGCGTTGATGGACCTCGTCTTTGAGGGCACAGCGAAGCTGGCCGATCGGGTCGGTGATTTCCTCGGCGTCCCCCTGCCGCTGATCGGCGTGAACGAACCCGTCGCGTCGGCGCGGGCCGCATTCGCCAAGCACGACGCGCTGCTGGTGACCGACGGGGGCAAGCCGCTCGGCGTCGTCACCCGGCACGACCTGCTCAACTACCTCAGCGCCTGACTCGCGCTGAGACTTCTCATCGCCGAACACTCGTCACACTCGCAAGACTCGCAAGAACAAAGGAACAGACTCACCATGGCCAGGAAGCAGCACTTCAACACCGTCGCCATTCATGCCGGGCAGGAGTTCGACCCGACCACGGGCGCGGTCATCCCGCCGATCTACCAGACCAGCACCTTCGTGCAGAAGAGCATCGGCGAACTGCGCGGCGGCTACGAATACAGCCGCGGCGGCAACCCGACGCGTGATTCGCTGCAGACCCTGCTCGCCGCGCTCGAGGGCGGCAAGCACGGCCTGTCATTCGCCAGCGGACTGGCTGCCGAAGACACTCTGCTGCGCGCAGCGCTGAGTCCGGGCGATCACATCGTGATGGGCAACGACGTCTACGGAGGAACCCACCGGCTGATCGAGCGCGTGCACGGTCCCTGGGGCATCCGCAACACAGTCGTCGACATGTCTGACCTGCGCGCGGTCGAGAAAGCGATCATTCCCGGCGAGACGAAGATGCTCTGGATCGAGACCCCGAGCAACCCGCTCATGAAGATCAGCGACATCGCCGAGTTGGCCGAGATCGGTCATCGTGCCGGTCTCATCGTGGTCGTCGACAACACCTTTGCGTCGCCGGCGCTGCAGCGGCCGCTGTTGCACGGTGCCGATGTCGTGGTGCATTCGACCACCAAGTATCTGGGCGGGCACTCCGATGTGCTCGGCGGCGCGCTGATCATCAACGACGACGCGCTCGCCGAGAAGGCGCAGTTTCTGCAGTTCGCCGCCGGTCCGGTGTCGGCTCCGCTCGACGCCTGGCTGACGGTTCGCGGCATCAAGACGCTGTCGGTGCGGATGGACCGCCACTGCAGCAACGCCCAGGCCATCGCCGAACACCTGGTGGGGCATCCGGCGCTCGAAGCCGTCTACTACCCCGGGTTGCCCGGGCACCCCGGGCACGCGCTCGCGGCCAAACAGATGAGCGGCTTCGGCGGGATGCTGTCGCTCGCGTTCGTCGGCGGGGCGAAGGCCGCGCGGCGGTTCGCGGAGAAGACCCGACTGTTCCAGCTCGCCGAGTCGCTCGGCGGCGTGGAATCACTCGTGAACTACCCGTCGGAGATGACACACGCCTCGGTGCGCGGCACCACGTTGGAGGTGCCCGACAACATTGTGCGTCTCTCGGTGGGCATCGAGGATGTCGCCGATCTGATTCACGACCTGGACCGGGCGTTGCCGAAGAAGTAGTCGCGCTTCGGGAGCGCCCGACCCTCGCGGAACCGGGCTGGATCGGTGGTCGAGCTTGTCGAGACCTCGTGACGCGCTCTCTGAGCGTGGGTCACGTTTGAGGTTCGGCATGCGGGGTCTCGACAATCTCGACCAGCGGAGGCCATTGGCAGTTTCTTGTCGAAGGGTGTCAGCTCTGCCATTTCCTGTGGGGTGGGCACCCGCCATGATTGACCAGTGACCGTTTCGACCTCCCGCCCCACGCCATCCGTTTCCTCCACGACGGATGTCGAGGCCGGCCATCACGGCAGCCTCGGCCTGCTGCAGGGAACGGCCCTCTATATTGCCGCCGTGCTCGGCACCGGGATTCTGGTGCTGCCGGGCCTCGCCGCCAGCGCGGCGGGACCCGCGTCAATGGTCGCGGTGTTCGCCGTCTTTCTGCTCTCGATCCCGCTCGCCGGAACATTCGCCGCGCTCGCCTCCCGCTATCCCGATGCGGGAGGCGTCGCCAGTTATGTGCGCCGCGCACTCGGGCAGACCTGGGCGCGGATGGCCGGCTACTGGTTCTTCTTCGGCGTCGGGGTGGGCGCGCCAGTGGTGGCGATGCTCGGCGCCGAGTACGTCGTCGCGATCATCGGCGCCGATCGCTCGGCAGTGGTCTGGGTCGCGGCGGCGATTCTGGTTCCGCCATTCGTCGCCAACTACTTCGGCCTGCGGGTCTCCGGCATCGTGCAGCTCGTGCTGACCGGCGCCCTGCTCTTCATCGTGATCGGGGTCGTCGCGGTGGCGCTGCCCGCGGCGGACCCGACCAACTTCGAACCGTTCCTTCCGCACGGCTGGGGCGGGGTCGGCACCGCGATCAGCCTGTTCGTCTGGGCGTTCGCGGGCTGGGAGGTCGGCACCCACATCGCCGGTGAGTTCAAGAACCCGCGCCGGGTGATCCCGATCGCCACGGGGATCGCCCTGGTCGTGGTCGGGGTGTCGTACTTGGCGCTGCAATACGTCACCGTCGCCGTGCTCGGCGAGTCGGCGGCAAGCGGGCCAGTTCCACTTCTTGACCTCGTCGCCACCGGGGCCCCGGGAATCGGTCCGGTCTTCGTGGCGGTCATCGCCGCGATCGTGGCCCTCGGCGTGCTCAACGTCTACCTCAGCGCGTTCGGCAAGCTCGGCGCCTCACTCGGTCGCGACGGGGACCTGCCGCGCTGGATCGCGAGCGGCGTGGAAGCCGGGGGAGTTCCGCGGCGGGCGTTGGCGGTGGTCGCCGCACTCACGACCTGCTATTTCGCCATCATGATCTGGCGCGACCTCGACTTGACCCCGTTCATCCTGATTCACACCAGTGCGATGGTGTCGATCTATGCGCTGGGCATGATCGCCGCGGTACGGCTGCTCGCCCGCTATTCACTGGGGTGGTGGCTGGCCGTGATCTCCGTGGTTCTCACCGGCGGTCTGTTGATTCTCGCGGGCCCGAACCTACTCGTTCCCGCGGTGTTGGCGCTCGCGGCGGTCATCGTCACGGTGATCAAACGGGCCAGGCGATCGCACTATATTCCGCAGCCTGCATGTGACAAAAACACGACTTCTCACGGCAATGTGACAGTCACATAGGCGCATTCCGGTCGGTCTTTTCTGTGCATAATTGACCTGCGTTCACATCTGTGACCGTGCACACCGAAGTGAGGCCGACATCGTGATCTCCGACATGCCCCCGGGCCGTGCGCCCAGCATTCGAGATGTTGCGCGTCTGGCCGGCGTCTCACACCAGACGGTGTCGCGGGTATTGAACAACCACCCGAGCATCAGGGACACCACCAAGGCCCGCGTGCTGCAGGTCATGGAAGAGGTGCACTACCGCCCGAACCGGGCCGCCCGGGCCCTGGGCAACGGCCGGTCCCGCACCATCGGGGTGCTCTCGGCCAGCGGCTCGCACTATGGCCCGGCCAGCAGTATCGCGGCGATTCAAGACGCCGCTCGCGAGGCCGGCTACTTCGTGAACATGGCCAACCTGTCGGCCGTCGACCCGGAATCGATCGAGGCGGCCCTGACCCACTTGATGAGCCAGTCGGTCGAGGGGATCGTGGTCATCGCCCCGCAGGTGCGGGTGTTCGACGCCCTCGAGCACATGGCGATCGACGTGCCGTTCGTGACGATGCAATCCACCGGCCACCTCGACGAGCACACGCTGTCGGTCGACCAGATTGCCGGTGCCCGACTGGCCACCCGGCACCTGATCGAGCTCGGTCACCGCGACATCTACCACCTCGCCGGGCCCCAGGACTGGATCGAAGCCGAGGCGCGCATGCGCGGCTTTCTTGATGAGATGGGGGCAATGGATGTGCCCACCACGGCTCCGATCCTCGGCGACTGGACCGCAGAATTCGGTTACTACGCTGGCCGTGAGATGTTGCGGGTGCGCGACTTCACCGCCATTTTCTCCTCGAACGACCAAATGGCGCTCGGGCTGATTCACGCCATCCGTGATGCCGGACTCGATGTGCCGAACGATGTCAGCATCGTCGGCTTCGACGACATCCCGGAAGCCGCTCATTTCTGGCCGCCACTGACGACAGTGCGCCAAGACTTCGCCGAACTCGGCCGCCGCTGCATGGCGCTTTTGCTGAGCTCGATCAACGACGAGCAGCCGACCGGCTTTCGGGATTCCATTACGCCCGAACTCATCGTGCGGGGCTCGACGGCTCCGCCCGCGCCGTACTTTCGCTAGAGCCTTTCGCTCTCGCGACATCCGGCCCGGCTCTTGTGGCCCCGTGGCCGACCCGTCGACGCGCCCGCACGCAACGGAGGAGAAACGGAAACACGCCGTGCAGAACCGCCGCCCGCGCACGGCGTTTCGCAGAATCTCCTCCGTTGCGTCGCGCGGCCATCCCATGGGTTGAAGCGCTCATCCGTCGCCCGGCCAGCCGCTCCCGCAGCGCCCATCCGTCGTCGGGGTGAGCAGTTCGGAGGCAGTTCGGGAATGAATCGTGAGCGTTCCGAACGCGGTCGTTGCACGACCGTGACCTTTCCGAGTTGACAAAGAATTCATCTTTGCGGCTAGCATGGGCGAAGCAATGTGACCGTTCACATTTGGAACCAAACCAGACGAAGGAGTCGAATCGTGAGTACGACCGCCCCGCAGGCAACACAGCAGGCGTCGGCCGCGATTGACTCGTACGTCATCGGCATCGACTACGGAACCCTGTCCGGTCGCGCCGTCGTCGTGCGCGTCTCCGACGGCGTCGAACTGGGATCGGCCACACTCGACTACCCGCACGGCGTGATGGACACCACACTCGCCGCAACCGGTGCCGCGCTCGCCCCCGACTGGGCGCTGCAGGTTCCGCAGGACTACGTCGACGTGCTGAAGAGCGCCGTTCCCGCCGCGGTCGCCGCCGCCGGAATCGACCCGGCCCGGGTCATCGGCATCGGCACCGACTTCACCGCCTGCACGATGGTTCCCACCCTCGCCGACGGCACCCCGCTGAACGAACTGCCCGAGTACGCCGCTCACCCCCACGCCTACGTGAAACTGTGGAAGCACCACGCCGCTCAGCCGCACGCCGACCGCATCAACGACCTCGCGTTCGAACGCGACGAGAGCTGGCTGCCGCGCTATGGCGGGCTCATCTCCAGCGAGTGGGAATTCGCCAAGGGGCTGCAGCTGCTCGAGGAAGCCCCCGAGCTGTACCACCGCATGGACCACTGGGTCGAGGCCGCCGACTGGATTGTCTGGCAGCTCACCGGCCGCTATGTGCGGAACGCCTGCACCGCCGGCTACAAGGGAATCCTGCAGGACGGCGAGTACCCGAGCCGCGACTTCCTCGCTGCGCTGAACCCCGACTTCGCCGACTTCGCCGAGACCAAGGTGGCCCACGAGATCGGCCAGCTCGGCGCATCCGCCGGCACCCTCTCGAAGCGGGCCGCCGAGTGGACCGGCCTGCCCGAGGGCATCGCCGTGTCCGTCGGCAACGTCGACGCGCACGTCACGGCCCCGGCCGCGCAGGCTGTTGAGCCCGGCCAGATGGTCGCCATCATGGGCACCAGCACGTGCCACGTCATGAACTCCGATGTGCTCGCCGAGGTTCCCGGCATGTGCGGCGTCGTTGACGGCGGCATCGTCTCCGGCCTCTACGGCTACGAGGCCGGCCAGTCCGGCGTCGGCGACATCTTCGCCTGGTACGTCAACACGCAGGTTCCCAAGCGTTACTTCGAAGCAGCGGATGCCGCCGAAAAGTCGATCCACCAGTATCTGACCGATCTCGCCGCGGTTGACCCCGTCGGCGCCCACGGTTTGATCGCCCTCGACTGGCACAGCGGCAACCGCTCGGTGCTGGTCGACCACGAACTGTCGGGTCTCGTCGTCGGCGCCACGCTGACCACGCGCACCGAGGAGATCTACCGGGCGCTGCTCGAGGCAACAGCGTTCGGAGCGCGCACCATCGTTGAGACCTTCAACGAGAGCGGCGTGCCGGTCACCGAATTCATCGTCGCCGGCGGACTGCTCAAGAACGCATTCCTGATGCAGACCTACAGCGACATACTGCGCCTGCCGATCTCGACGATCGCCAGCGAGCAGGGCCCGGCGCTCGGGTCGGCCATCCACGCGGCGGTCGCCGCCGGAGCCTACGCCGACGTGCGTGAGGCCGGCCAGGCGATGGGCAAGCTCAACAAAAACGTCTACACGCCGAACGAGCAGTCCGCTGCGGCCTATGACATTCTCTTCGAGGAATATGCGCTGCTCCACGATTACTTCGGTCGCGGTGCGAACGAGGTCATGCACCGGCTAAAAGCCCTCAAGCGGAGCGTCGTTGCGGCATCCGTCGCGCCTGAAGCGTCAACCGGCGGTACCCAATTCAGGAACGGAGGTGTGTCGACTGCCGAAACCCGCGGGGAAAGGGAGCGGCTCGCCGCTCCGTTCCTGAATTCGGTACCGGCCGACAGCGCGGTGTCCGCATGAGCACCTTCGGCCCGCAGATTGAGGTCGCCATCGCCCGGGTGCGCACCGAGATCGCCCACCTCCACTCGGAGCTGACCGCCAACGACCTCGTCGTCTGGACCGGCGGCAACGTGTCGGGCCGCGTGCCCGGCGCCGACCTGTTCGTGATCAAGCCGAGCGGCGTCGACTACTCCGACCTCGCACCCGAGAACATGATCCTCTGCGACCTCGACGGCGCGGTGATTCCCGACACCCCCGGTTCTGACCGCTCGCCGTCCAGCGACACCGCGGCACATGCATACGTCTACCGGAATATGCCCGAGGTGGGCGGGGTCGTGCACACGCACTCCACCTACGCCACGGCCTGGGCCGCCCGCGCCGAAGCCATCCCGTGCGTGATCACGGCCATGGCCGACGAGTTCGGTGGGGACATCCCGATCGGCCCGTTCGCCATCATCGGCGACGATTCGATCGGTCGCGGCATCGTTGAGACTCTCACCGGTCACCGCTCCCGGGCTGTGTTGATGCAGAACCACGGCCCGTTCACGATCGGCAACAGTGCCCGCGATGCCGTGAAGGCCGCCGTCATGGTTGAGGATGTCGCCCGCACCGTGCAGCTGGCCCGCGCGGGTGGCGAACTGGTACCGATTCCTCAGGAGTCGATCGACGCTCTCTTCAACCGATACCAGAACGTCTACGGACAAGCACCGCAGGGAGCACTTCAGAAATGACCGCATTGTCCGCCACCCTGCCCATCGCAACCACCGCGACCGCGCTGTCGACGACGCTCGACCACTACGAAGTCTGGTTTCTCACCGGAAGCCAGAACCTCTACGGCGAGGAGACCCTCCGCCAGGTTGCCGAGCAGTCCCAGGAAATCGCTCGTGCCCTCGGCGCCGCTCACGACGTGCCGGTCACGGTGGTCTGGAAGAGCGTTCTGACGAACTCCGAGTCGATCCGCCGCGCCGCCCTCGACGCCAACGCCGCCGACAATGTGATCGGCCTGATCGCCTGGATGCACACCTTCTCCCCGGCGAAGATGTGGATCGCCGGCCTCGACGCGCTGACCAAGCCGCTGCTGCACCTGCACACGCAGGCCAACGTCGAGCTGCCCTGGTCCGAGATCGACTTCGACTTCATGAATTTGAACCAGGCCGCGCACGGCGACCGTGAGTTCGGCTACATCCAGACCCGCCTCGGCGTCGCCCGCAAGACCGTCGTCGGCCACGTCTCGAACCCGGCCGTCACCGCGCAGGTCGGCAGCTGGATGCGCGCCGCCGCCGGTTGGGCCGCCTCGCGCAGTCTCAAGCTCGCACGCTTCGGCGACAACATGCGTTACGTCGCGGTCACCGAGGGCGACAAGACCGAGGCAGAGCTGCGCTTCGGCGTGCAGGTGAACACCTGGGGCGTCAACGATCTGGCGGATGCCGTGCACGCGGTCTCCGAGACCGCCATCGACGCACTGGTCGCCGAGTATGACGAGCTCTACACGGTCGCTCCCGAGCTGCGGAAGGGTGGCGAACGCCACGACTCGCTGCGTTACGGTGCCGCGATCGAACTCGGCCTCAAGGGCTTTCTTGAGGAGGGCGGCTTCGGCGCCTTCACCACGAGCTTCGAAGACCTCGGCGCACTCCGCCAGCTGCCCGGTCTGGCCGTGCAGCGCCTCATGGCGCAGGGCTACGGCTTCGGTGCAGAGGGCGACTGGAAGACCGCCATCCTGGTGCGCGTCGCCAACGTCATGGGCTCCGGGCTTCCCGGCGGTGCCAGCCTGATGGAGGACTACACCTACGACCTCACCCCCGGCAACGAACTGATCCTCGGTGCGCACATGCTCGAGGTCAGCCCTGCGCTGACCACCTCGAAGCCGACGCTGGAGATCCACCCGCTCGGCATCGGCGGCAAAGAAGACCCCGTGCGTCTGGTCTTCAACGCCGACCCCGGCCCCGCCGTCGTCGTGGCACTCTCGGACATGCGCGACAGGTTCCGCCTGGTCGCCAACGTGGTCGAGGTCGTCGAGCCCACCGAGGCGCTGCCGAACCTGCCCGTCGGTCGCGCGGTCTGGTCTCCGGAGCCCGACTTCGCGACATCCGCCGCCGCCTGGCTCACCGCCGGCGCCGCCCACCACACCGTCATGTCGACTGCCGTCGGCATTGAGGTGTTCCACGATTTCGCCGAGATCGCTCGCACTGAGCTTCTCGTGATCGATAAAGCCACCACCCTGCGCGATTTCACGCGCGAGGTGCGTTGGAATCAGGCCTACTACCGCTTGGCGCAAGGCCTGTAATCACAGCTGTACACGCATCAACCACCTGACATTCATATCAATGTCGATAGAGAAAGAACGAAAGGGAACACAGTGAAGAAGAAGAACGTATTCTTTGGCCTGATCGCCGCCGGCGCCATGGTTGTCTCGCTTGCTGCTTGCGCAGGAACCGCTGGCGACTCCGCCGGTGGCGACACTGCCGGCAAGGGCGGCCTCGTGGGCGTTGCAATGCCCACCAAGTCGTCTGAGCGTTGGATCAAGGACGGCGACTCGATCAAGAAGCAGCTCGAAGACCAGGGCTTCAAGGTTGACCTGCAGTACGCAGAAGACGACATCCCCACCCAGGTTTCGCAGCTCGAGAACATGATCACCAAGGGCGCCGAAGTTCTCATCGTCGCCTCGATCGACGGCACCACCCTGACCCAGGTGCTGCAGGATGCCGCGGACGCCAAGATCCCGGTGATCGCCTACGACCGCCTCATCCGCGACTCGGAGAACGTCAACTACTACGCGACCTTCGACAACTTCAAGGTCGGGCAGCAGCAGGCATGGTCGCTCTTGAACGGCCTCGGACTGACTGACCTCGAGGGCAAGCCGGTCGACGGCGCCCCCGCCGGCCCGTTCAACATCGAGCTGTTCGCTGGTTCGGCTGACGACAACAACGCCACGTTCTTCTTCAACGGCGCCATGCAGGAACTGCAGCCGCTCATCGACGCCGGAACCCTCGTCGTCAAGAGCAACCAGACCGACTTCAACACCGTCGCAACCCTGCGCTGGGACGGCGAAGTTGCCCAGAAGCGCATGGAAAACATCCTGACGTCGACGTACTCCGACGGCAGCAAGGTCAACGGCGTTCTCTCCCCGTACGACGGCCTGTCGCGCGGCATCATCTCCGCTCTGACCGACGCCGGCTACAGCGTTGGCGCAGAATGGCCGATCATCACGGGTCAGGATGCTGAGATCGACTCGGTCAAGGCAATCAACTCCGGCGAGCAGTTCGCCACCATCTTCAAGGACACCCGCGAGCTCGCCAAGGTTGCCGTTGAGATGACCGTTGCCGTTCTGAACGGCACCGAGCCGACCGTCAACGACACCAAGACGTACGACAACGGCAAGAAGGTCGTTCCGTCGATGCTGCTCAGCCCGACCATCGTCGTCAAGGACAACATCACTTCGGTGCTGGTTGACAGCGGCTACTGGACCCAGGCCGAGATCGACGGCTAGTCCGACTCACTGATTCGCCGGTGGGGCGACTACTGTTACCTGTTGCCCCACCGGCGGTTCACCCGCCAACGACACTCAGAGAGGCACGCGAGTGACCACCAATATTCTCGAAATGCGCGGCATCACCAAGACCTTCCCCGGCGTCAAAGCCCTGCAGGAGGTCACCCTGAATGTTGCGCGCGGCGAAATTCACGCCATCTGCGGTGAAAATGGCGCCGGCAAGTCCACCCTGATGAAGGTGCTCTCTGGCGTGTACGCGCACGGCAGCTACACCGGTGACATCGTCTTCGAAGACGAGGTCGTCGCCTTCCGCGACATCAGCGACAGCGAAGCCAAAGGCATCGTCATCATCCACCAGGAGCTGGCTCTCAGCCCCTACCTCTCTATTGCAGAGAACATCTTCTTGAACAACGAGCTGCGTGGCGCGTTCGGTCTCATCGACTGGAACAAGACGAACCATGAAGCCGCCAAGCTGCTCGCGCGCGTCGGTCTGAACGAGAACCCGACCACGCGCATCCTCGACATCGGTGTCGGAAAGCAGCAGCTGGTCGAAATCGCCAAGGCGCTCTCCAAGCGAGTCAAGCTCCTCATTCTCGACGAGCCGACCGCGGCCTTGAACGACGAAGACTCCGATCACCTGCTCGACCTGATGCGCCACCTCAAGGGTCAGGGCATCACGTCGATCATCATCAGCCACAAACTGAACGAGATCAAGAAGGTCGCCGACGCGGTCACCGTCATCCGTGACGGCAAGGCGATCGAAACGATCGCCCGCGACGATGTGACCGAAGATCGCATCATCAAGGACATGGTCGGTCGCGACCTCGAGCACCGCTATCCGGATCACACGCCGAAGATCGGCGAGGAGATTCTGCGCGTCGAGGACTGGACCGCGCACCACCCGCTGGATGTCACGCGCGTCATGGTCGACAACGTGAACATCAACGTGCGGAAGGGTGAGATCGTCGGCATCGCCGGGCTGATGGGCGCCGGTCGCACCGAGTTCGCGATGAGCCTGTTCGGGCGCAGCTACGGCACCCGCATCTCGGGACGCGTCTTCAAAGAGGGCGTCGAGATCAAGACCCGCACCGTGTCTGAGGCGATCGACAACGGACTGGCCTATGCCACCGAGGATCGCAAGCAGTACGGGCTCAACCTGATCGAGGACATTCAGCGCAACATCTCGATGGCGTCACTCGGCAAGCTGAGTCGCGGCGGCCTGGTCGACAGCAACGAAGAGTTCAAGGTGGCGAACGAATATCGCACCAGCATGAACATCAAGGCGCCGTCGGTGTTGTCGAAGACCGGCAAGCTGTCGGGCGGCAACCAGCAGAAGGTTGTGCTGTCGAAGTGGATCTACTCCAACCCTGACGTGCTCATTCTGGATGAGCCCACTCGCGGTATCGACGTCGGCGCGAAATACGAGATCTACGCGATCATCAACAAGCTCGCGGCGCAGGGCAAGGGCATCATCGTGATTTCGAGCGAGTTGCCCGAATTGCTCGGCATCAGCGACCGCATTTACACCCTCTCCGAGGGGCGCATCACGGGAGAATTCCCGATCAAGGAAGCCACCCCGGAGACCCTCATCAAACACATGACCATGGAAAAGGCCCGCTAGCGTCGGCGCTGGTGGATTAGGAGAAACGTCAATGAGCGATCTTGAGACCAAGCCGACGCCGGGAACGGCAGCGGGCGCGCAAATCAATCCGAGCACATCCAAGGCGGGAGCGTGGCTGACCCACCTGCTGTCTGACCTGGGCAAGAACGGCATCTTCATCGCCCTGCTCGTGGTGGTGTTGCTGTTCACTGTTCTGACCGACGGCATCCTGCTGCGTCCGCAGAACATCTCGAACCTGATCGTGCAGAACGGCTACATTCTCGTTCTCGCCATCGGCATGGTGATGGTGATCATCGCCGGGCACATCGACCTGTCGGTCGGCTCGGTTGCCGCCTTCGTCGGAGCCTGCTCCGGTGTCTTCGCGGTGACCTGGGGTCTGCCGTGGTGGCTGTCGATCATCCTGTCGCTGCTGGTTGGCGCGTTGGTCGGTGTCTGGCAGGGCTTCTGGATCGCCTATGTCGGCATCCCGGCTTTCATCGTGACGCTGGCCGGCATGCTGATCTTCCGCGGCCTGGCGCTGGCGGTGCTCGGCAACGCGAACATCGGTTCGTTCCCGGCTGAATACCGTGCGCTCGGCAACGGCTTCTTGAACAACGTGTTCGGCGAACTCGACCTCGACCCGCTGACGCTCGGCGTCGGAGCGATCGCGATCATCGCGCTCATCGTGCAGCAGGTGCGCACCCGTGCGGGCCGCGCGAAGTACGGCCAGGAAGTCGAACCGATCGTCTGGTTCGTCGCCAAGCTCGTTTTGATCTCCGTGGCAATCGGCCTGTTCGCCTGGGCGCTGGCCTCGTACAAGGGCATCCCGGTCACGCTCATCGTGCTGGCCGTGCTGATCCTCGTCTACGGCGTCATCATGAACCGCAGCGTCTTCGGCCGCCACATCTACGCAATCGGTGGCAATCTGCACGCTGCCGAGCTGTCGGGCATCAAGACCCGCAACGTCACCTTCTGGCTGTTCGTGAACATGGGTGTTCTGGCCGCACTGGCCGGCCTCATCTTCACCGCTCGCCTGAACCTGGCGGGCCCGAAGGCAGGCGACGGCTTCGAGCTTGAGGCCATTTCGGCGGCGTTCATCGGTGGAGCGGCGGTGACAGGCGGCGTCGGAACGATCGGTGGCGCCATCATCGGTGGTTTGATCATCGGCGTGCTGAACAACGGTATGTCGATCATGGGCATCGGCATCGAATGGCAGCAGGCCGTCAAGGGTCTCGTGCTGCTGCTCGCTGTCGCCTTCGACGTGTACAACAAGCGTCGCGCGGGCGGTCGCTAGCGCTCTAGCGCTCGACGTGTGCGCCATGCGCACGCGCCGGGCGTATGCGCCTGCGCTTGGTGCGCGTGCATGTGCTCGGCTGGGGCCCCGGTCATCCGTTCTGCGGATGCCGGGGCCTTTGGCGTGCGGGGGAGTTCGGCGTGCGCGGTGGCGGCAATTGGGTGTGCTGCGGAGGCTCTCGTGCGGGTTGGGCGCGGTGTAACCCGCTGGGCGCGGTGTAGAGCGCGCGCCTGCGGGGATACACCGCGCCGAGATGGCGGGATCGCAATTTTCGACCGGAGTAACCACTGAGACCGCATTTCATTTGCGGGGCCGGTGCCGCTGGATCCGTTGGCGATGCGTCGCTCCTGAGAGCCTTCCGCCAGCCATCATGCAGGTGGCTGCATCGGCTGGGCGCGGTGTATCCCGCTGGGCGCGGTGTAGAGCGCGCGCCTGCGGGGATACACCGCGCCGAGATGGCCACACTGCCCTTATCCACACTTATCCACGACGGATGCCTGCGCTGGGTTCTGCACTGATGTTGCGATTTCGCACAGCGGTTGGGTTCGGTCCCACCACCGTAGGGCATGCGCGAATTTCTGGAGACGGCTGCCGCTGTTCATGACGGACTGATTCCGGCGGCGGCGTTGAGACAACTTGGCGTCTCGTCGCACTCGGTTGAGGCGCTCGTCGAGCGTCGAGAATTGGTGCGGGTTCGGCGTGGAGTGTACGTCGGCGCCGAGCTCTGGGCGACGGCGAAGTATGACGACCGCTATCGACTCTTTGTGCAGGCCACGCACCTCCTTGGGCAGCGGCCGGTAGTCGTGTCGCACGAATCGGCGGCGGTCTTGCATGGGCTCCCGATCATCGGTTCGTGGCCGAAGACGCTTCACGTGATTGATGATTCAGCGACGGGTGGCAGCCACGCGCGATTGACCACGCGGCATCGAGCGACGTCGGCCGCCAATGCCGTGCAGATCGGCGCGATTCTGGCCACCTCGCTAGCGCGAACGCTCGTCGACGTGGCTGTGCAGGCCACCTTTCTGGTGGCTGTCGTAATGATCGACCACGCACTCCGCACCGAAAAGGAAAGGGAGGAGGCCGCGCGAGAGAGCGGCATCCTGGCTCGGCCGAGACTCACAAAAGCCGACCTCTATGCCGAGCTTTCACCGACGCTGTCACGTACGCGCCGCGAGAAGGCTGTGCGGGCCATTGAATTCGGCAGCGAAATGTCGGCGAACCCGGGCGAAACTCTCGGTCGGGTTCGGATGCACGAGCTGGGGTTCGAAGTGCCCGAACTTCAGATCTGGTTTCGGAACGTGGGCGGGCAGGACTACCAAGTGGATTATTACTGGCGGCGTATCCGAAAGATTGGTGAGTTCGACGGCAAGCTCAAGTACACGCGCGGGGTAGAGCTCGACGGCCGAAGCCCTGAGGAGGTCATGATGGCGGAGAAGCACCGCGAGGACGCGCTGCGCCAGGAACCCGGCTGCGACAGCTTCATCCGGTGGGATTGGGCGACTGCGCTCTCTCCGCGTCGGTTCCACACATTCCTCGTGGAGCACGGGGGCCGCTCGCGCGGTAACGCGCTGGCGGTGGAGTAGTAGCAACGGATGCCTCGTGCCGGCGGCGGATGCTTGGGGCCGGTCTCCAACACAGCCTGGCGCGGCCCGCTGCGATGCGGCGGCGAAGCCTCGCATGCAGCCCCGGCGCGGTGTATCCGGGTGGGCGCGGTGTAGAGCCCGCGCCAGAGGGGATAAACCGCGCCCAGATTGCGGCGCAAAGCAGGAGCGAGTCGGGAGCGAGCGGGCTCAGCCCTCCCAGAGGCGCGGGCCGGCCCCGGATGCACCGAGGCGGTCGCCGGGATTCTGCAGCGTGCACCGGGTGAGGCTCAGGCATCCGCAACCGATGCACTCCGTGAGGTCGTTGCGCAGGTGCTGCAAGTCGGCGATACGGGCATCCAGTTCGGACTTCCAGAGGCGCGACAGCCGTGCCCAATCCGCCTTTGTCGGCGTGCGGCTTTCGGGCAGGGAATCGAGGGCGGTGCGGATGTCGGCGAGCGGGATCCCAACGCGCTGCGAGACCCGGATGAATGCAACACGGCGCAGGGCATCACGACGATATCGGCGCTGATTGCCGTCAGTGCGTTCGCTGGAGAGCAATCCTTTGCGCTCATAGAAATGGAGTGCCGAGACCGCGACACCGCTGCGTTCTGCGAGCACGCCGACTGTGAGCGACGTGCGGGTATCGCCGCCGAGTTGTGGCATCTGGACTCCTTTTGACCTCAACCATAGTTGAGGTCATAGGCTCTCCAGCGCACGACCATCTCACCGCCGCCGACGCGGAAGCGGTGCGAAATAGCGGCGCAAGCCACCGTGTTGGCCTGATGACAAACGCAACACAACTGGGAGAATAAGCGCATGGGGAAGAAGACAACCGACGATGAGGCGCGCGCGGCAGTGAATGACGCGCGAGAAGAGTCGGAGGTCGACGTCGGGGATGAGACCGGGACCACTGCCACGACCGAGGCCCTGACGGATGCCGAGCGTACTTCCGCGATCAGGGCCGAGAGCAACGCCGTGACCAGTGCGTCGCCCAGCGCCGCGACCGACGGGGCCGCGACCGACAGCGCCGCGACCGACGGGACCGCGACCAGCGACGCCCGCGCATCCGCCCCTGAAACCCTTTTCAGCCCGCGCTACCGCTGGATCAGCATCGGCATGTTCTCGCTGATTCTTCTCGCCGCATTCGAATCACTCGCCGTGACCACCGTCATGCCGGCGGTCAGCGTCGATCTGAACGGTCAGTCGCTCTACGCGCTGGCATTCGCCGGCCCGCTTGCCGTCAGCGTCGTCGGAATGGTTCTGGCCGGAAACTGGTCTGACCGCCGGGGACCACGCGGCGCGCTCCTCGCCGCTGTGCTGCTGTTCACGATCGGCCTCATCGTTGCCGGCACCGCACAGAGCATGGGAGTGCTCGTCGCTGGCCGCCTGTTGCACGGCCTCGGCGGTGGAGCCATCACCGTCGCCCTCTACGTGATTGTCGCGCGCGTCTACCCTGCGATGCTGCAACCGCGCATCTTTGCCGGCTTTGCCGCCGCCTGGGTGATCCCGTCGCTGATCGGTCCGTTCCTGGCCGGCGTCGTCGCCCAAGCCTTCAGCTGGCATTGGGTCTTTCTCGGCGTCGTCGTGCTCGTCATTCCGGCCCTGGCCCTGGTGCTGCCGGCCGTGCGGGGTCTCAGCGAACGCCCGGGTGCGGATGCCGCCCCCTGGAGTATTTCTCGCATCGCCTGGTCGGCGTTGGCCGCGATCGCAGTGCTCGTGCTCAACCTGTCCGCCGATGCGGTGGGTGTGGCTCGGTGGATTCTGCCCGTGGCCGCCCTCGCGGTGCTCGCCCTCGCTCTGCGGCCGCTGCTGCCGGTCGGAACCCTGCGCGCAGCATCCGGGCTGCCGGGCGTCGTGCTCTTTCGCGGTCTCATCGCCGGCTCGTTTTTCGGTGCAGAGATCTACATTCCCTACTTGCTCACCGACCAATACGGCCTCACGCCGGTGTATGCCGGGCTCGGCCTGACGCTCGGCGGGGTGACCTGGGCGATCGGTTCGCAGGTGCAGGGCCGCTTTGCTGCACGCCTTAGCCACCAGGCCTGTATCCGCATCGGCCTCGCCCTGCTTGGTGTGGGGCTCGCGGCCACCATCGTGATGTCGGTCTACGAGCTCCCGGCGATCCTGCTGATCCTCTGCTGGGGAGTCGGCGGAGCCGGAATGGGGCTGATGTACCCGCGCACCTCGGTGATGGCCCTGCAGTCCGCGGCGCCCTCCGACCACGGCTTCACGAGTTCCGCAATCTCGATCTCCGACGGTATCGGCTCGGCCGTCTCCATCGCGGTGACCGCGATTGTGTTCGTGGCGTTGACGCCCTTCGGCGGGGTCTGGCCGTTTGTCGGATGCTTCGGGCTGGCCGCCGCGATCGGCTTGCTGGCCGCGCTGATCAGCGGTCGTGCCTCGGTCGCAGCGCACGTGGCCTGAGCGCTGCCTCGGGGCTGATTTTCGCCTGTCCCTCGCGTGGGGGACTGCCGCGTGTCGGCGGCACCTGCGAAGCTGGCGGACACGAATGCCTAGTGGGGAAGCCGCGTCCACGGCACAACATCTAGTGGTCAATCCGACACGCCCGGCGACTTTCCACAGGCAAAAATTAAGGTAACGCGGAGCCTGTGGATAACTCCCGCGACTCCCGCGTAATACAGGGCGACTTGGTTTTGCAGCCTGTTGAGAACCGGTGGAATGTCGGTGGATAACTACATAATTGTAATTACCGCATGTAGTGGCCGTTCCTATTTGAAATCACTAGATGTAGTATTGAGGTACCAGTTCAAGCGGGGGCACCATGACTGGTTTCGCACCTTTCACAGGTCCCTCAGCTCGCAATTCTCAACACTTTCAACTGACCAGAAAGGTCCAACGACATGGCAATTACGGTCTACACCAAGCCTTCCTGCGTGCAGTGCACCGCCACCTACCGCGCCCTCGACAGCAAGGGCATCGAGTACGAAGTTCTCGACCTCTCTGTTGACGAGAACGCGCTCGAAGCCGTCAAGGCTCTGGGGTACCTGCAGGCCCCCGTCGTGATCACCGACGAAGACCACTGGTCGGGCTTCCGTCCCGACAAGATCAACGAGCTTGCCGCGCGCATCGCCTGATCTGATTCATCCGTTTGACCTGGCTTGGCCGCCACCCGTATGACGCCACGCGCTCGACGCATGTCCGAATACAAACCAGCAATTCACTTTCCACGTGAGTTGCAACCCGCGAAAGAAAGGGGTGCCTGATGACTGATCTCGTCTATTTTTCGAGTGTGTCGGGAAACACCCACCGCTTCGTGGAGAAGCTCGACCGGCCGGCCGTGCGCATCCCGATCTACGCGCGCGAAGAACCACTGCGCGTTGAAGAACCCTTCGTTCTCTGCCTTCCCACCTATGGCGGGGGCATTGAAGGGGGAGCAGTACCGAAGCAAGTGATCAGATTTCTCAACGATGAGAACAACCGGTCACTGATCCGCGGCGTCATCGGCGCCGGCAACACCAATTTCGGGGAGGCTTTCTGCCTCGCCGGGGACATCATTGCTGCCAAATGCAAGGTTCCCCACCTCTATCGATTTGAAGTATTCGGAACACCGGATGATGTGCGCATCGTTCATGAAGGATTGGATTCGTTTTGGAAGCAACAGCCGTGAAGGTTTCTTCGCTTGACGCCGCAGCGACGGGAATGGATTATCACTCCCTGAACGCCATGCTCAACCTCTATGGTCCGAACGGTGAAATCCAGTTCGACAAAGACCGCGAGGCAGCACGCGAGTACTTCTTGCAGCACGTTAACCAGAACACGGTGTTCTTCCACAGCCTGCGCGAACGCCTCGACTACCTGGTCGAGAAGGAGTACTACGAGCAGGCCGTGCTCGACCAGTACTCGTTCGAGTTCATCACCAAGCTCAACGACCTGGCCTACTCGAAGAAGTTCCGTTTTCAGAGCTTCCTCGGCGCGTTCAAGTACTACACCTCCTACACGCTGAAGACCTTCGACGGAAAGCGTTACCTCGAGCGTTTCGAAGACCGCGTCGTGATGACCGCTCTCGGACTCGCCTCCGGCGACGAGAAGCTGGCCGTCAACCTGGTCGAAGAGATCATCGCCGGCCGCTTCCAGCCGGCCACCCCCACCTTCCTCAACTCGGGCAAGGCCCAGCGCGGCGAGCTCGTCTCCTGCTTCCTGCTGCGCATCGAAGACAACATGGAGTCGATCAGCCGCGGCATCAATTCGTCGCTGCAGCTGTCGAAGCGTGGCGGCGGCGTCGCGTTGCTGCTCTCCAACATTCGTGAAGCCGGTGCTCCGATCAAGCAGATCGAGAACCAGTCCAGCGGCATCATTCCCGTGATGAAGCTTCTCGAAGACTCCTTCAGCTACGCCAACCAGCTCGGTGCCCGTCAGGGTGCCGGTGCGGTGTACCTGCACGCGCACCACCCCGACATCATGCGCTTCCTCGACACCAAGCGCGAGAACGCCGACGAGAAGGTGCGCATCAAGACCCTCTCGCTCGGTGTCGTCATCCCCGACATCACCTTCGAGCTGGCGAAGAAGGGTGAGGACATGTACCTGTTCTCCCCGTACGACGTCGAGCGCGTCTACGGCGTGCCCTTCGCTGACATCTCGGTTTCCGAGAAGTACCAGGAAATGGTCGACGACCCGCGCATCAAGAAGTCGAAGATGAAGGCGCGTGACTTCTTCCAGACGCTCGCCGAGATTCAGTTCGAGTCTGGCTACCCGTACATCATGTTCGAGGACACCGTGAACGCGGCGAACCCGATCAAGGGTCGCATCAACATGTCGAACCTCTGCTCGGAGATCCTGCAGGTCAACACCCCGACCACCTACAACGAGGACCTCTCGTACAAGGAGATCGGCAAGGACATTTCTTGCAACCTCGGCTCGATGAACATCGCCTTGGCGATGGACTCGCCCGACTTCGGCCAGACCGTCGAGACCGCCATCCGCGGCCTCAACTCGGTGTCTGAGCAGAGCCACATCGCCTCCGTTCGTTCGATCGAAGACGGCAATGACCTCTCGCACGCCATCGGCCTCGGCCAGATGAACCTGCACGGCTACCTCTCCCGCGAACGTGTCTACTACGGCAGCGAAGAGGGAATCGACTTCACGAACATCTACTTCTACACGGTGCTGTTCCACGCGCTGCGTGCCTCGAACAAGCTCGCGATCGAGCGCGGCCGTGCGTTCGCCGGCTTCGAAGACTCCACCTACGCAACCGGTGCGTTCTTCGACAAGTACACCGACCAGGCCTGGGTGCCGGCCACGGCTCGCGTCGCTGAGCTGTTCGCAACGTCGAACGTCGCCATCCCGACCCAGGCCGACTGGGCCGAGCTGAAGGCATCCGTCATCGAGCACGGCATCTACAACCAGAACCTGCAGGCCGTGCCGCCGACCGGTTCGATCTCGTACATCAACAACTCGACCTCGTCGATCCACCCGATCGCGTCGAAGATCGAGATCCGCAAGGAAGGCAAGCTGGGCCGCGTGTACTACCCGGCTCCGTTCATGACGAACGACAACCTGGAGTTCTACCAGGATGCCTACGAAATCGGTGCAGAGAAGATCATCGACACCTACGCGGCGGCTACCCAGCACGTCGACCAGGGCCTGTCGCTGACGCTGTTCTTCAAGGACACCGCCACCACGCGCGATATCAACAAGGCTCAGATCTACGCCTGGAAGAAGGGCATCAAGACGATCTACTACATTCGTCTGCGCCAGCTCGCGCTCGAGGGCACCGAAGTGGACGGCTGCGTCAGCTGCATGCTCTAGCATTTCTGGATGCTTAACCGTTGGTCGAGCTTGTCGAGACCACGCAACCGTGTCTCGACAAGCTCGACAACCGGTCGTTCGACCCACGCTCGTAAAAAGGAACTCAAATGATTGACAAGCTCAAGCTCGTCTCCCACGTTGACGCCATCAACTGGAACAAGATCGAAGACGAAAAAGACGTCGAGGTCTGGAACCGCCTGGTCAACAACTTCTGGCTGCCCGAGAAGATTCCGCTGTCGAACGACATCCAGTCGTGGAACACGCTCACCCCGGCCGAGCAGCAGCTCACGATGCGTGTGTTCACCGGTCTGACCCTGCTGGACACCATCCAGGGCACCGTCGGCGCTGTCTCGTTGATTCCGGATGCGATCACCCCGCACGAAGAGGCCGTCTACACGAACATCGCGTTCATGGAGTCGGTGCACGCCAAGAGCTACTCGTCGATCTTCTCGACGCTCTGCTCCACCAAGGAGATCGACGAGGCGTTCCGCTGGTCGACCGAAAATCAGAACCTTCAGAAGAAGGCCTCGATCATCATGGAGTACTACCAGGGTGACGACCCCCTGAAGCGCAAGGTCGCCTCGACGCTGCTCGAGTCGTTCCTGTTCTACTCGGGCTTCTACCTGCCGATGTACTGGTCGTCGCGAGCCAAGCTCACGAACACCGCCGACCTCATCCGTCTGATCATTCGTGATGAGGCTGTGCACGGGTACTACATCGGTTACAAGTTCCAGAAGGGGCTCGAGAACGAGACCCAGGAGCGTCGCGATGAGATGAAGGATTACACCTTCAACCTCATGTACGAGCTCTACGAGAACGAGATCCAGTACACGCAGGACCTCTACGACGAGGTCGGTCTGACCGAAGACGTCAAGAAGTTCTTGCACTACAACGCCAACAAGGCGCTGATGAACCTGGGCTATGAGCCGATGTTCCCGAAGACGGTCACCGACGTGAACCCGGCAATCCTGTCGGCTCTATCGCCGAACGCCGACGAGAACCACGACTTCTTCTCGGGCTCCGGCTCGTCGTACGTCATCGGCAAAGCAGTGAACACCGAGGACGAGGACTGGGACTTCTAGGTCTGGTTTGAATTCTCGAAAGGGCGGATGCTTCGGCATCCGCCCTTTTGCGTTCACGTCAGTCGGTGCTGGTCCTGGGGCGCGGGGTATCCCGCTGGGCGCGGGCTATACACAGCGCCCAGCGGGATACACCGCGCCCAGATGGTTGCGGGTGACCGCAATTGCGTATTGCAGCTCCTTACCTGGCGCGGACCTGCGCCAGCCACTGCCGAAACCGACCGCGGGTGCTGGTCAAACAGTTGCTGGGCGCTGATGCCGGCCGTGATTGTGTTACTTGCTGGGGTCGAGTGCTTGGTGAGGCCTCCGGCCTGCGCCGTGGCCCCAGGTCGGTGGATGCCGCGGCATCCGTCAGCACAACATCCCAGCTACTCGAATACTGGCGAGAGAAAGCGGCGTTCGTAGCGGCGGATGCACTGCGTGCGCGTGGCGAACTCGAATGCGGCGATACACTCCGGATCAGTGGATGCCGCCGTGCGGTACTGCTCGTAGGCAGCGAGTGAGTCGAAGGTGAAGAGCGCGAATGCTTCATCACTGTCACCTTCGCTGGGCAGAAAATACCCGTGATGTGTGCCGCCGAGTCTGTTGACGAGCCGGATCCACTCTTGGCCGTAAGCGCGAAAATCGTCGAGCTTGTCGGCGTCGATCTCATAGCGAAGGTGGATCGTGATCATTGGGCTTTCCGTCTCTGTGGGGGGCGGGCAGTTTCGCGTCGATCTCATGCTCCCACCTTGGAAGTCAGACTTCCCGCAGGTTGGAGGCAGGAAACGGAGAACGCGAAGGCCCCGGGAAGATGCCCCCGGGGCCAGCATGTTGAACCGCTACTACGCGGCGCTGACCTCCGCCAGCCACTCCGAAACCGAGCGCGGGTGCAGGTCGAGTAGCTGCTGGGCGCTGTTGCCGGCGGCGATCGTGTTGCCTTCCTGGGTGCCGAGCGCCTGGTAGAGGCCGACGACCGGCGCCGTGGCATCCGGTCCGAACAGCGGCGTGATGAGCTCGCCGAACTCGGCGGGGGTAACGGCCTCGAAGCGCACGTCGCGGCCCAGGTGGGCGGCGAAACCGGCGGCGAGGTCAGTCCCGGTGAGTGCCGGGTGGTGGCCGACGGCGACGGTTCCCGTGAGGGTGGGGTCGGTGAGCAGGCGCACGATGGTGGCGGCGACATCGAGGTGCGAGCTCCACGAAACGGGGTAATCGGTGCGCAACGGGTAGCGCAGCACGCCTTCTTCGCCGGCCGGCCCGGCCACGACCGGCAGCAGCAGATTCTCAAGGTAGAGACGCGGGGCAACGACCGCGAACGAGACGCCGGTGGCCTCGACGCCGCGAATCAGGGTCATGATCGCGCTGTCATCGGATGCCTGCATCGGCGACTCGGGGGCGTCGACGATCTGGCCACTGGTGGAGATCACGACGCGGGCGGGCCGTGCCTGGCCGACGGCCTCGACGACCGAGCGGGCGAACGCGGCCAACTGGTCGGGAGCGCCCAGCGGGAGGTGAACGAAAACGCCCTCCGCACCGCGATAGGCGTCGGCGAGAGACGCGGTGTCGGTGAAGTTAACCGTCACCGCTCCGGCGCCCGCGGGGAGGCCTGCGGGATTGCGCACTGCGGCGGTTGCCTCCGAGCCGGCGGCGAGCAGTGAGGTGAGAACGGGGGACCCTTGAGCGCCGGTGGCGCCATGCACGATGTAAACCATTCGTCCATTAGTGCATAGGATGCACTGGTTACGTCAAATGCACTAAAGGGAACTCGGAGCAAACTCGTGGAGAAAGATTTCTTGCCGGAATGCGGTGTTGCGCGCTTTCTGACCCTCTTTGACGGAGCGTGGGCCACGCTCATCGTGCGTGAACTCTTGCACGGCCCACACCGATTCACCGAACTCCGCGGGGCGCTTCCGGGAATCAGTGCGCACACCTTGACCAATCGGCTGCGCCTCTTCGAGACCCACGGAATTGTCACGCGCACGGCCTACCCAGAGATCCCGCCCCGCGTGGTCTACGAGCTGACGCCGCTCGGCCATGAGCTACGTGACGTTCTGGAAGCGATGAACGCCTGGGGCACCGCTGCGCCGGACTCCACCTTCGTTTCGGCCGCGTGAGCTGAGCCCAGCGCGGCCGGCCCTCACAACGGTCAGGGAGCGCCGTTGACGCGCTGACGACGTACGAGTAGCGTTCTCGGCGTCCGAGTGACTAAACGGGTTACCCGGTGTAACGGTTGCGGCCGACGTGTCGCACCTGGAGCGAGGCGATCGCATGACTACCGAACAGAACAAGGCGCTGGTGCGCCGGTTCTACGCGGAGATCGATGCCGGCAATATTGATGCCATGGATGAGTTGGTCGCCGAGGATTATGTCGACCACAATCCGGCTCCGTTTCCCAACCTCGCCTCCGGTCGCGAAGGGCTGAAGCAGGCGTTCCGGATCTTCTGGACGGCCACACCCGGGCGGCACGAGATTGAGGATCAGGTCGCCGAGGGGGACAAGGTGGTCACCAGGCTGACGGCGCACGGCCGTCACGAGGGCGACCTTCCCGGGCCACTGCCTGCCACCGGCCGTGAGATTCGCGAGACCGGTGTTGCAATCCACCGCATCGCAAATGGACAGATCGTGGAGCATTGGTCGGATCGCGACGACCTGGGGCTGATGCAACAGCTCGGTGTGATCCCACCGGCCGGAGCCTGATCATTTTTCGTGAGGCCGGCGGGCACCAAGTGCGATTGACGACGTCGCCCCTCGGCAGTCTCACTGTTCTCGGTCCGCGACCGGCGACCGGACGTACTATGGCCGTGTCAAACCCGACGATGAGACGGGAGTCGCCATGGTGCAGGTACGCGTTCTCGGGGTTGCGCTGGACGCCTTGGGCCAGCACATCATCCTTCTGAAACCGATCGGAGAGTCTCCGGCGGAGGGACACGTGCTGCCGATCTGGGTCGGCGAGCAGGAGGCGACATCCACGCTGATCGCCCTCAGTGGCGAGACGCCACCGCGTCCGCAATCGCACGATCTGATGAAGACACTCCTCGATACCGTCGGTGCCCGCGTCGAGCGGGTGGAGGTGACTCGCATCGAGCAGGGAACTTTTTACGCCGAGATCACTCTCATCACCGCAACCGGCGCACTCGTGCTCGACGCCCGGCCCTCAGATTCCGTCGCTCTCGCACTGCGCTCCGCTGCACCGCTCTTCGTCGCCGACGACGTGCTGGAGGAAGTGGGGATTCCCGCCGCGATGGTGGAAGCCGTCGACGAGGAGGAAGACGAGGGTCCGCCCGTCGGGGAGCAAACGCTCGACGAGTTCAAGGATTTCATCGAGCACGTCGACCCGGAGGACTTTCAAGGCTGACGCCATCCGCGCTCGCCCACCGTCGACGGCGTGAATGCACACCGTGCGGTGTCAGGGCCAGCCGCCAACGGATGACGAGGCCGGCCCTCCTGTCGCTGACGGCCGGACAGGAGGACTATGGAATCGTGGCTCGCAGATGGGTGTGTCTCGCGACGCTCGGCCCGATCGGGGTTGCGGCTCTGGCCTTCCTGCAGAACGACGACAAGTAGACGGGACGAGACAATGGCATTCGACACGCCGAATGGAACGCGCGGGGCCCGCCAGCGTGGGCACAATCGGTTCGAGCACTGGGGCAACCAACGGATGGTCGGCCACGTCCGTCGCACCGGCTCCCTCGGGCGCACTCAGGTGCTGGTGCTCGTGACGATCGGGAGAAAAACCGGCGTCGAACGGATGACCCCCGTCGGATGGTTTCCCGGCGGGGGCGACACGAAGCTCATCGTGGCGTCGGCGTCAGGTGCTGCACACAATCCGTCCTGGTATCTCAACCTCGCGGCGCATCCCGACGCGGCTCGTATCGAGTTTGCCGGACAGCGCATTGAGGTGAGTGCCGCGCAACTGCACGGCGCAGAACGCGACGACGCCTGGCGGATGATCACGACACAGTCGCCGAACTACGCCAAGTACGAGACGATCACCGACCGTGAGATCCCGATCATCCGTTTGACGCCGCGCTGACACGGGGTTGATGCTGGGTTGACGTGACGCCGTTCGAGCGTGCAGCCGGCCCCGAGCCGAGCGCGCAGCCGGCCCCGAGCCGAGGCAGCGTATTCTCGTATTCGTCTAGATTTACGACCTCGCGCGACGAAGAGACCTCGCTTCACACGTCTCTTGATGCCGATAAATGTGACCCGGGATGTCGGTCGCACGAGCGAGACTGGTCCGAACTCGAACAGAATGTTGAAAATGAACCCAGAGCGAATGAACGTCGAATCCTTCAATCTCGATCACCGACTCGTTGCGGCGCCCTATGTGCGCGTTGCCGACACGAAGCGCCTTCCGGCCGGTGACGTGATCACGAAGTTCGATGTGCGGTTCACACAGCCGAATGTCGACCACCTCGAGATGAAGGCTGTGCACTCGCTCGAGCACCTTTTCGCCGAGCACTCGCGCAACCACTCCGACAAGGTCATCGACTTCTCGCCGATGGGCTGCCAGACGGGTTTCTATCTGATCATGCAGGGCGCTCCCGAGTTCGACGAAGTTGCCGCGCTCATCGAGGTGACGCTGAACGATATCCTGCAGGCAGATTCGGTGCCCGCTGCAAATGAAATTCAATGCGGTTGGGGTGCCAACCACTCGCTCGAAGATGCGCAGGCTGCGGCCGCGGGCTTCCTGGCCGGTCGCGAAACCTGGAACGTGGTCTTCGCGTGAGCTCTCCCGAAGTTGTCATCCTGGTCGCGATGGACGACGAGCTGGAGCCGTTCCTCGCCCGCGCCGAACAGGTCGGCGAAGCGCGAGCGATCGGAAATTCGGTTCACCGCAACGTCGTGCTGGGCGGTCACCCCGTCGTGCTCGTGCGCACCGGGATCGGCCTTGTCAACGCGGCCGGCGCCGCAACCGCAGCAATCCTCGACGCGCAGGGCGCCGGGGGACAGCACGGCGTGCCGCTGCTCATCAGCGCCGGCAGTGCCGGCGGGTTGGGCGCCGACGTGCGGGTCGGCGATGTCGTCGTCGGCACCGAGTACATCAACGTCGACGCCGACGCTCGCGCATTCGGCTACGTGCTCGGTCAGGTTCCGCGGATGCCGGCAAGCTACTTCGCGCCCGATGAACTGGTCGAAACCATCGGCGCCGCTCACACGCTCAGCGCCGGCACCGTGCACCAGGGTCTGATCGTGTCCAGCTACAGCTTCGTGACGCCTGCCCGAGCGGTGAGCATCACCGGGGATTTCCCCGGAGCACTGGCGACGGACATGGAGTCATCCGCCATCGCTCAGACCTGCCACGTGTTCGGGGTCCCGTTCGTTTCAGTTCGGGGCATCTCCGACTTGTGCGGACCTGCCGCCCAGGACGACTTTCTGGAGCAGGTGGACGACGCGGCGACGCAGTCCGCATCGGTGGTCATCGCCGCGATCGACGCACTCCTGCGTGCGAGCAGCGCCGACACACTGGCCTAGGCCGAGACGCCCCTTCAACAGAGCGGATGCATCGGCATCCGTTCATTCCGCGGGAATCAGCTCGAATAATCGTTCCTGTCGAGCCAGCGGGGATCCACACAATTCCTCGATGAGGGCGGCTACAAGGGCCGTCCTCGGTGGGACCATCTCCGCGAGAGCGTGTTCGCTGCGGGCATGTGCGCCACCGCCGACAGCACCAAGGCCGTCAAGTGTAGGAACGCCGATTCCCGCAGTGAAGTTGCCGTCTGAAGCCCCGCCGACGGCGACGGCGGTGAGATTGCCGAGCCCCTCCCGCATCGCTATCCGTTCCGCCCGATCGAAGAGGCCTACTGCGCTCGCTCGCTCCATGGGGGGCCGGTTCATCCCACCACTGACGGAGAGATTCGCGGCCGGGTTCTTGGGCACGAGGGAACGCATGGCGGCGTCGACACGTTTCTGTTCGACGTGTGTGCGCACCCGGACATCGACGTCGATTGTCGCCTCCGCCGGCACAGTGTTCCGGGTCGTTCCGGCCCTTAGGGTGGTGGGTGTAACGGTGGTTCCTCTGGCAGCGTCGGCGAGAGTTTCGATTGCCAGGATCTGGTGGGCCAGTTCGATGCTGGAGTTCACCCCCTTTTCCGGCTCGAGGCCAGCGTGCGCCGCCCGACCCTGAACTGCGACTCGATAGCTGGAAACGCCTTTGCGCTCAATCTTCAGTGCCCCACCGTCGCCGGCTGCCTCAAGCACGAGGGCCCCTGCGCACCCGTGGGCTTCGGACTCGATCAGGGCGCGGGAGGTGGCAGACCCCGTTTCTTCGTCGCCGGTGACCAGAAGATTCACGCCGTCCAGCGCCTGGCTTCCTCCGCGTTCGAGCACAACCGCGAGTGAGTGGATCGCCTGGACGAGTCCGAGTTTCATGTCAAAACAACCGGGGCCCCTGATGAGGCCGTCCACATTGGAGAAGGGGATATCGGCGAGTGTGCCGCGTGGCCACACCGTGTCGTGGTGCGTGAGGACGATTACTCGAGGCGTTCCGAATCTGAGACGCAGGTGTTGACATCCGCCGATTTCGACCGATTCAGGCCGCCGGCCCAGGCGTTCTTCAACGAGGTCAGCGATCACATTCGCACTCGTTGCGACGGCCTGGAAGTCGTGCGAGGGCGACTCGCAGTTCACCAGGCGCTCCAGGTCTGCGAGCATCAGCGGCAATCGTTCAGTGCACAGTGCCAGCAAAGAAGCGGGATGCTCGTCAATCGTGCTCACTCCGCCGCACCCTGTCGTTGTTCGGTGACCTGCGGGTACGCTCTCAGACCGAAGTGCATCAGTTGTCTTTCTGCGGTGGACTCGAAGCTGATCCGAATCCAATCGGGGCTGTCCGGGCGGAGCGCCCCGAAGTACCTTCCGGCGCTCACGACTGTCAGCTCCGCGCTCATCGCCTCGGGTTCGCTGGTGTCGAAAGCGCATGTTTGATACTCGCCAACTGCGCCGTCCGGTCGAGGCTCGATCACGATTCTCAGGCCGGCTGCCTCATAGGCTCCGGCGAAATCCCTGAGACCATCTCCGGCAACCGCTGCGACGTCCGTCGCAGCGCCCGCTTCCGGGGCAAAGATCGGAGGCATTGTCGCCCCCGCGAACAGGTGTGCCGCCGCGGTGAACAGTTCACGATGGAGGCTGTCTGCATGACCACCATTGGTGGACAGAGCCAAGACGATCCCTTGCTCAGGAAACAATCGAAGGTAGGAGTTCTGACCCAGCGTTGCGCCATCGTGGTTGATGGTCGGTACTCCGCCCCAATCCTGCAGACACCAGCCCAGGGCCCATTCGTCGGCCAACGTGGTGGCATGTGAGACGCCGACTTGACTGCGGAGCATCTCCGACAACTGCTCGGCAGGCATCAACGCTGTCCCTCCGGGGAGGAACGAGCGAGCGTAGGTGAGGGTGTCGCCCGTGGAGGCTGTGATCAACCCGGCGGGCCCGACACTGCGCGGAAAAAGGAATACGTCGGTGACATCGCATGCCGCTCCCACCCCCACATGTCCCACGGCGAAACTGTGAAGCGCCGTCTGTTCTGGCAAGGTGGTCGTTGCCGTGAGCTCCAAGCGCGCCAGAATGTGCGCTGCCAGGGCCGCGTCCCACGTCATCCCTCGTAGCACTTCGACGACGCGTCCTGCAATCACGAACCCGGTGTTGCAATAGGACCAGGTCAGTCCCGGGCTGAAGATCTGCTCGGCCGCGGGCAGGGTCGCCACGTACTTTTCCACGCAGTCGTCGCCGCGGCCGGTGTCCGTGAAGAGATCGCCGTCGATGCCGCTGGAGTGCGTGAGGAGGTGCCGCATCGTGATGGTGGCAGCGGCGGATTCGTCGGCGAGTGTGAAGTCCGGCAGCACATCCCGGATCGGGGCGTCCAGGTCCAAGACCCCCTCAGACACCAACTGCATGACCAGGGTCGTGGTCCAGGTCTTGGTGATCGAACCGAGTTGAAACAAGGTGTCGGGGGTCACTCTGTGGCCGGTGCGGATGTTGGTTTGACCGGCGGCCACAATGCAGCGCTCCTCGTCGCCCGCCCCTGCGGAGTCGGCGCCAGTGCGGAGGATTCCGAAAACGGCGCCTGGCACCTGATACGTGGCAATCAGGGTGTCCAGACGTTGCTGCCAATAATCGCTGTCCAGGTTGACTTCATCTGAGCGTTTCACGGGAGTCCTTACGTCGCGGTGTTGTTGGTCACGGGGCGGTGGAATGGCCCACCTCTACGGCGACGTCAACTTGGCGCCATTGGCGATCGCGAGAATCGTCACGAGTAGAACGATCGTGCCGGCGATGAGGCCGATGACGGCCAGGGTCATGCCGATGATGGCCAGAACGTTTCCCTGTGGCTCCTTCGCGCGTCCCTTGATACTCAGCACAAGCCCGACAACGGAGAAGGCGAGTCCGAGCACCGGGACGAATCCAGTCAGAAATCCGAGCACTCCGGAGACGAGACTCAGAATGCTCAGGAGCGGGGTCGTGGCAGGTGCCCGGTGCTGGGTTGAAATGTAGTCAGTCATTGTGATTGATCTCCTCGATCGATGTGGAACGGTTGGTCGGGGGGGGGCTACCGCCGGTTGATGATCGCCATCTTGTTGCGCATCGCACTGGCGGCGAGTTCGTAATTGACACTGATCAGTCCGAGTACCTCTGACACGTCGTGAGCACGGCGCCGAATTGTTCGATCGCCGGTGCGCTCGACTCCGGGCACCCCGAGGGCCAACTCGGCGGCCAGGGGGGTCGGCATGTCGATCTCGAGCACGAGTTCGGTGGGATGTTCGGGGCGGGGCAGCGACGCTGCGGTGCGGACGGTTTCGGCTGCGGCGGCACGGACAAGTTCCCGTGCGGCGCTCGGCGAGAGCGAATCAGTGGCGGACCAGCCGTGGGCGACCTTGACTTCGACAGTCCTGACGCCGGGGATGACGGCATGCGCGAGTGCGCAGATAACGTCATCCCCGGTGACGAGTCCCACCGGTACACCCAGGGAGGCGGCATACAGCGCATTGACTTCGGCTTCTGAGACGGGGCGTCCGTCGAGACGGACCTCCGTGAAATGGCTCGAAAATGTGTGAGCCAGCAGTCCGGGGGACCCCGCAGGTGCGTGGTAGCCCACAAAAAGGGCAACGTCGCAATCCGCAGTGAGTCCCTCGGCCATGCACTGGGCCTTGGGCGACCCGAAGACGAGGCGAGCGCGAGGGTCGAGCTGCTCATGGATCAAGTTGTCCATGGTGCCGTGGGAGTCATTGACGACAACGGCGGTGGCACCGCCGTCGAACGCGCCCGCGATGGCAGCGTTGGTCTCTGCCGTCATGAGCTCCTGGGCGCGTGGATAGCCGTAACCGCCACGCACAATCTGATCCAGCGTCGCGATCCCGGCGATGCCCTCCATGTCGACGGAAATGTAGACCTTCATTTGTTGTCAGACCTCTCTACGTGGCTGTTGGCACGTGTCCAGTATCACTTTCCGAGAACGCGAATTGTTCGTTCGGACGACCAATCTCATGGCGGTCAGGCTGTACATTTGGGCAAAAGGGAGAGCAGTCGATGTCTAGGGAATCTTCAAACCGTGCGCCAGAGCCGACACTGGGTCGCATCGTCGAACGGCTCGGGTCAACGCTTCTCTCGCTAGAGGCCGGCACCTTTGAGGCAAGTCGGCTCGTGCGATCCGTGGTGCTCTACGATCCGCTTGACCATTCAGCAGTGACAACGGACGCACTAGTGCTGGGCGTGGGAATTTCGGGTTCTGACAACTCCGCCGAGCAGATCCGCATGCTCGCGGCGGAAGGGGCAGTCGCTCTGGTGCTGCGGGAGCCCGTTCCGACGAGTGACGAAGTGACGAGAGCGGTGGAGGAGACCGGGTTGGTGCTCTTCGGTCTGGTGCGGGGAGCATCCTGGATTCAGGTCGCCACGATGTTGACTTCCGCGTTGAGCATCGACCCGTCTGACGATGCAGGCCCCGGGGCCGAAGCGGATATCGGAGCAAACCTCTTTGAGCTCGCCAACGCACTGGCTGCGCTGTTACAGGCGCCCGTGACGATCGAAGATCTCTCCTCGCGTGTCATCGCCTTCTCGGCCGATCAGGCGGGAACGGACGAGCCGCGCCGGCGCACAATCCTGGGACTTCAGGTTCCGGAGGTGCTCCACGACGCGCACCGCAAGAATGGCTCGTTCCGGCGCATCTACAACTCAGAGCGTCCCGTGTTCGTGGAGAAACCGGAACCATCGGCGCTGCCACGCGTTGCGATGCGCGTGAAGGCGGGAGCGGAATTGCTCGGCTCGATCTGGGCCGTGGTTCGCGAGCCGCTCACCGAGCAGCGTGAGCAAGGAATGGTCGAAGCTGCACGCGTTGTCGCTCTGACGATGCTCAGAGCACGCGTCAGCGCGGACTCCTCGGCACGACTTCGGCTGGGCCTCGTCAGCATGTTGCTCGAAGGGGGAACCCGGGCGCGGGAGGGCGCGAATCAGCTCAATTTCTCCAAATCAGCGGCGTGTGTGATCGCGATCGGTGGGCGGAGTGAGCAGGAAGACGCCGCCCGGTCGGAGTCGGAGGCGCTTCGCGTCGCCAGCGCCCTGAACGTATATCTCCAGCCCATCTATCCGAGGGCCGTTGCGTCTTTGTTGGGACGCACCATCTATGCCGTCGTGCCGTTGCGCGCGACGAACCAAAATGCGCAGGACGAGGCGGTGCAGATCGCCCGAACGTTCATCGCCCGAGTCGAGTCACCGAGCACTCTGTTCGCCGGCATCGGTTCGGTGGTATCGGATGTCTCCGATCTGAATCGCTCGCGCACTGAGGCGGATTCCGCGCTCCGTGTGCTGCGGGGCCGAGAGGGGGCGGAGTTGCGCGTCGCGACGATCGCAGATGTCTATGCGTCAGCGCTGATCTTGCGGCTTTCGGATCTTGTCGCGGCAGACAAGGTCTCGATCAGCGGTCCGTTGGAAGCGCTCGGCAGCTACGACGTCGAGCACAATACCGAATTGGTCGCGACTCTCCGCAGCTGGCTGGAGAATTTCGGTGACGTTCGTGCTGCCGCAGACGCAATCCAGGTTCACAAGAACACATTCCGCTACCGGCTTGGCCGGTTGGCAGAAATCGGCGGGATCGATCTGCAGGATCACGAGGTGCGGTTCGGCCTCATGTTGGAGTTACGACTGTTCCATTAGATCGTTGGGTCAACAGTTCAACTTGGAGGCTCAAGCTTGGTCTTTTGAACGATGATTGCTGTGGACGCATGGGCAATTGTTAACCGGAGCACCCGCAATGATGCGGGATAGCTGGCTTGCAATTCTCGACACCCCAAGGTGGACAGCCATGAAAGTTCGTTTGATCTCCGCGATAGCGCTCGCCGCAGGAAGTACGTTCGTCCTTGCCGCGTGCAGCGGACCCACATCATCAGGAAACTCGGAAGCAGACTATGCCAAAGACGGCACGCTGACCGTTGCTTTGAGTCAAGACCCGGGCGATCTCAACCCGGCTGTTTCCGACTTGGTAGCCGCGCAGATCGTGGCTTCCTACACGTATGACACGCTCCTCTTCGCCGATCCTTCCACGGGGGATCTCAAGTCCTATCTGGCCACGAAATGGACGGAATCGCCGTCAAAGGTCGATTTCACCCTGAAGCAAGGGGTGACGTGCTCCGACGGCACCCCATTCACCGCTCAGACTGCCGCCGACAACTTCAACTGGATTGTGGACCCGGCCAACGGTTCGCCCTTGAAGGACTCGGTCATTCCTGGTGACGCGAAGGCGACCGCCGAGGGCGATGTGCTCACGGTCGAGACGCCCGAGGCGTCTCCATTCCTGCTTCAGAACATCGGTAGTACGGCACTTCTCTGTTCGGCGGGGTTGGCGGATCCCAAGAGCGTCGCGTCGGCTAGCGATGGAACCGGACTCTTCGTCATCAAGGAAGTGGTTCCGAACGACCACATCACTTTGGAACGTCGCGCGGGCTACACCTGGGGCCCCGACAGCGCTACCACCTCGGAAACGCTGGGTGTGCCCGAGACGGTGGTCCTCAAGATCGTGACGAACTCGAGCACTGCCGCCAACCTGCTCCTCTCCAAAGGGCTCAACATCGCAGACATCTCCGGGCCCGATGAGCCGCGGGTGAAAGCAGCCGGGCTTGTTTCGAAGCCGACCTCCCGACTCGCGGGACAGATCACGTTCAATCATTTCGACGGGCTTCCAACGTCGGACCCCGAGGTTCGCAAGGCGTTGACGGAAGCCATCGATCTCGATACCTACACGAAGATCATTACTGCCGGAAACGGCACGCGGGCCACATCGCTGATTGCCGTAGAGCCCAAACGATGCATGTACGACAGCATCAAGGGCACGCTGCCGGAATTCGACGTCTCACAGGCGAAATCCACACTCGCCGCGGCCGGATGGACCAAGGACTCGTCAGGCAAATTGGCGAAGAACGGTAAGCCGCTGACGCTCTCGCTTTACTACATCAATGACTCAGACCTCGACAACGCTGCGGCCGAGTACCTGGCCACGCAATGGACATCACTGGGAGTCGACGTCAAGCTTCTCGGCGGTGATCAGAACTACATCATCACGAACAATTTCGCTCCGGAGGATCCAAGCAAGTGGGATGTGACTTCACTCACGCTCAACAGTGATACCCCGAGCATCTTCCCGGCCTACCTGACCGGCCCGGTGCCGCCCAACGGAACCAACTTCGCCTCCGTCACGAACGCCAAATACGAGGAACTGGTCGGGAAAGCCAGTCTAGAAACTGGTGCGGCCGCGTGTGAGTTGTGGAAACAATCCGAGCAGGCGTTGTTCGCGCAGACCGACCTGATCCCGATTTCAGTCGCGACGGACAACGTCTACTTCAACGGCGCCACATCGATCTACGCCACCGGAAATGCGATTGTTCCCGGTTCGGCCTACCGCGTGCTTCGGTAGCTCAGAATGACTGCGCAACACACACTCCCGTCCGAGGGGGTGCTCAGCCCGGCCAACGCACCGGATACGAAGGTGAAGCCGGGTGGTCTGTGGAGAACGTTTCTGCTCCGCCGGATCTCCCGGCTCGCCACCTCGATCGCTGTGCTCGTCACCGTCGCATTCCTCGCCATCCGGGCAATTCCGGGCGATCCGGTGCGAATGGCCCTGGGCATCCATGCCTCCCAGGCCGTGGTCGACGCGCGAAGGGCCTCGCTGGGCCTGGATCTGCCGATCTGGGAGCAGTACATCCGCTTCTGGGAGGGACTGCTGACCGGAAACCTGGGTGACTCGTTCAGCCTGCAGCTACCCGTAACCGAAGTGATCGGCCAGCGACTTCCGGCAACGATCGAGTTGGCTGTCCTTGCACTGATCGTCATGCTGACATTTGCCATTCCCATCGGTCTGGCGGCCGCCGCGTTGACGCGCGGCGGCCGCCGGCGGGGATTGGAACTCGGCTACACGACCGTCAGCGGCTTCGTCGCCGTCATTCCCGAGTTCCTGATCGGAGTCGGACTCATCTACGTGTTCGCGGTGCAGTTTCAAATACTGCCCGTGGCCGGGCGGAGCGGACCGAACTCGTACATTCTGCCTGTGCTCGCGCTCGCCCTTGGCGGGATCGCCGGCATCTCTCGAATCGTGCGGGCAGAAGCCCTCTTCGTGCTCGACCAGGACTACATTCGCACCGCCCGTGCCAAGAGAATGTCGAGCTGGCGGTTGTACATGCGACACGCTCTGCCCAATCTGCTGACCTCTTCCCTCACCATCGGTGGGCTGGTCCTGGGCGGGCTGATTGCGGGGACGGTGCTCGTTGAGACCATCTTCTCGTGGCCAGGGCTGGGCATGACGATTGTTTCCTCGATCATGCACAAGGACTTCCCGCTGGCCCAGGGGATCATCATCGTCTACGGATTGTTCGTCTTACTTGTGACGCTTCTCGTTGACGTTGTGCTGGTTCTCCTTGACCCGCGGTCTGCATTGAAGGAGAACTGATGGCTACCGTTGACATACCCCCGGTGTCGGGCCAGCGCCAGGCGCACCGATTTGCCGCGGTGCTTCGTACGCCACTCGGCATCGCTGCGGTTTTCGGTGTGGGCGTCGTCGTATTCGGCATGGTCTTCGGACCAATAATCTGGGGTGCGCAGGCGACAGCGACCGACTACAGTCAGCTCTCGGCCCCGCCGAGTGCAGAGCACCTCTTCGGCACCGATGCCGGTGGGCGCGATGTCCTGGCACGCGTGCTGACGGCGGCTCGACTGTCGGTCGGCATGGCGCTCGTTGCGACGATTCTTGGTGTGACAGGCGGAGTCCTGATCGGGTTCTTGCCGATCGTGCTGCCGCGCCGGGCGGCCAGACTCGTCGTCAGCGCCACCGGTCTCGCCATCGCGTTCCCCGCCCTTCTACTCATCATGCTGTTTTCCATCGTCGTGGGTACTGGGGTGGAAGGCGCGGTGCTGGCCATCGGCTTCGCCATGATGCCCGCTTTCGGCCGCTTGGCCCAGACGATGAGTTCCTCGATCGCTGGGCGTGACTTTGTACTGGCGGCTCGAGTTCTCGGTGTCCCGAAGACTCGGATCCTGCTGCGGCATGTGCTCCCCAATGTTCGAGAACCACTGATCGTCAACGCGAGTCTCGCGGCCGGAAGTGCACTGGTCGCTTTCGCGGGTCTGTCATTCCTGGGGTTGGGCGTACAGGCTCCGGACTTCGATTGGGGCCGACTCCTCAACGAGGGGCTCAGCAAGATTTATGTCAACCCCGCGACGGCCCTCGCTCCGGCCGCGGCGGTGATCTTCGTCGGGGTGGTCTTCACCCTGCTCGGGGAAACCCTCTCACGCGGATTCGGAATCGAACCCCTCTTGGGCAAAAGGCCACGGGCACTGCCTCGAATTGAGCCCAGTACGTCGGACGTGATCACGGATGCCGATGACACAGACGGTGACACCGTGCTTCGAGTACGTGGCCTACGCGTTGCGGCCCCAGTCGGATCTGATTGGAAGCACCCCGTGAACAACGTGAGCTTCGACATCCGACGCGGCGAAATCGTCGGTCTCGTGGGTGAGTCGGGGTCGGGCAAATCATTGACCTGCCTGGCCGTTGCCGCGCTTTTGGAAGAACCGCTCGACGTCTCCGCGCAGAGCGTGCGTTTCGATGGAGCGGAACTCACCAAAAACGGAAAGGTGCCCAGCCGCATCCGCTCTGTCGCGTTGCGGAGGCACCTGGGCACCCGACTTGCGCTCGTCTTCCAAGACCCATCGACCTCACTCAACCCCGCCTTGCAAGTCGGCGCGCAGATCGCCGAGATCGGCCGCCTTCACGAGGGGTTGAGCGCCAAGGAAGCCAACGCGCTGGCGATAGATCGCCTACGCGAGGTTCGGATCCCCGACCCCGAACGGCGAGCCAAGCAATATCCATTCGAGTATTCAGGCGGAATGCGTCAGCGGGCCATGATCGCAATGGGGTTGATGGGCCGCCCCGCCTTGATCATCGCCGATGAGCCGACGACCGCCCTGGATGTGACGGTGCAGCGCGGAGTTCTCAGCCTCCTGAAAGCAGTAAACACAGAGGAGAACGCGGCGATCCTGCTCGTCAGCCATGACATCGCCGTGGTCACCGGGCTTTGTTCACGTGCATTGGTCATGTACCGGGGGTCGATCGTCGAGGACGTCACGGTTGAAGACCTCGTGGCGGGCCGGGCCAAACACCCGTACACCCGCGCACTGCTCGACGCCGTGCCGAACATGAGCACGAAGAAGGGCGAGCCGTTCGCCACCATTCCTGAGGGAACGGTCTTTCCAACAGTGGTTGCAGAGGAAGTCGCATGAGCACCCTTGAATTCCGTGATCTCTGGGTCCGGTTCGGAACTGGTCGGACCGCGTTCGACGCTGTTCGCGGTATCAACCTGGTCATCCCGTCGGGGAAGATCGTCGGTCTCGTCGGCGAGTCGGGTTCGGGAAAATCGACCATCGCCAGAACCGCTGTCGGCTTGAGCGAACCCCGCCATGGCAGCATCCTGCTTGACGGTGTTGACGTCGCCCATGCGAAAGGAAGTGCCGGCCGGGTGCGGCAACGCATCCAGATGGTCTTCCAAGACCCATATTCCTGTCTCGACCCGAGGATGTCGATCGGTGTTTCGATCAGGGAGGCGCTCGATGTAACCGAGCGGCGGAAGCGCCTTGAGTCGGGCACATACCGGGCGATGAGCCGGCCAGCCCGCGCTGCGCGCGTCGGAGAGCTCCTGACGATGGTGGAACTTGAGCCGTCGCTTGCGTATGCCTATCCGGGCACCCTCTCGGGCGGTCAGCGCCAGCGGGTCGCCCTCGCTCGGGCGCTCGCCGCCGAACCGGATGTCCTGCTTGCGGACGAGATCACCTCGGCGCTCGATGTCTCCGTTCAGGGAACGGTCTTGAATTCACTGCTCGATCTTCAGCGACGCTTGTCGCTGACCGTGCTGTTCATCAGCCACAACCTTGCCGTCGTGAGCCGGGTGTGTGACGAGATCGCTGTGATGAACCACGGCGAGATCGTCGAACGCGGTCAAGCGGCCCAGGTCATCGGTGCGCCACAGGATTCGTACACCAAAGAGTTGGTCAGAGCGGTGCCGCAGATCGGCGTCCCGCTCTTCGCTAGAGAGGAGTCCACACGGTGAACGGCTTGATCGTGATCGAGGCGGATGCCGTGGAGCTCGCCGCTGTCTATGCGAAGGAAAGCAACGTCGAAATCAGGGAGCTGCACGGTTCTGCCGACATGCAGACCGCAGCCCAACTCCTCGCGGACGTGTGGGGGTTGGAGCCGATGCGGATGCAAGTAAAGCCCGACATGCTGATCGCCCTGGCCCACGCGCGAAACTATGTGGTCGGTGCGTTCGACGGCGAGGAAATGGTGGCCGCGTGCATAGCCTTCTTCTACGCCCCCAAAGATTTGGCGCTCCACTCTCACATCACCGGGGTTGCCAAGGATCGCGCCGGGAGCGGAATCGGAAAGGCGCTCAAGTACCACCAGCGCGCTTGGTGCCTGGCTCGAGGCGTCGAAACCATGACCTGGACCTTCGACCCGCTGGTTGCCCGAAACGCCTTCTTCAATTTGGAAAGGCTCGGGGCACGCCCGGCGCAGTACTTGCCCAATTTCTACGGCGAGATGACCGACGAACTCAATCGTGGCCAAGCGAGCGACCGGCTCCTGCTCAACTGGGACCTTCGAAACTCCAGTTCCACGCCATCCGACAGCGAGGGAACCCTGCCTCCGGCGGTCCTGAGCCGCGGCGAGCGCGGACCGGTGCTCGATCTTGCCCTCGCTGAGCATGCACGTGCGTGCCGAGTCGAGATCCCGTCCGACGTGGAATTACTCCGTCGCACCGATCCGGCCGCCGCCGAGCGCTGGAGGCTCGCCCTCAGAGGTACTTTGATCCCGCTACTTGCGGGCGGCTGGCAAATCGTCGGCTTCGACCGAAGCGGTTTCTACCGCATAGAAAGGAATTGAAATTGCGCATTCTCAACGTTGAGTTGATCACCATCCGGCTACCGCTCGTGGCTCCGTTCACGACGTCGTTCTCGACCCAGACCGAGCGCACCCCGATGCTGGTGAAGCTCACCGCCGAGGTCGATGGTTCAGAGGTGGTGGGGTGGGGCGAGTGCGTTTCACTTCGCGACCCGGTGTATTCCGAGGAATACGTGGACGGGGCCCGCGAGGTGCTGCGTCGCTACCTGATCCCGATGCTGTATCGCTGGCAGGAATCGGGCAACGCCCTCACGGCCGAGGTCGTCGGGCACGCGCTTCGGCATATCAAGGGCCACCGGATGGCGAAGGCAGCCCTGGAGATGGCCGTGCTCGACGCTCAGCTGCGGGCAAGCGGCAAGTCATTCGCCAGCTACTTCGGAGCCACGACGACATCCGTCCCTTCCGGCGTCTCGGTCGGCATCGCGGATTCCATCGACAGTCTGCTCGCGACCGTCGGCGACTATCTCGATCAGGGCTACGTGCGCATCAAACTCAAGATCCGACCAGACTGGGACATCGAACCGGTGCGGGCGGTGCGCGAGCGTTTCGGCGACATCCCCCTGCAGGTCGACGCAAACGCCGCATACACGCTGCTGGATGCGCCGTTGCTTCGGCAGCTGGACGACTTCGGTCTCCTGCTGATCGAGCAGCCTCTCGCTGATGATGACCTGCGGCAGCATGCGTTGCTCGCCAAGGCGATGACGACGCCGATGTGCCTCGATGAGTCGATCGTCTCCGCGGCCTCTGCGGCCGATGCGATCGCATTCGGCGCGGCCGCCGTGATCAACATCAAGCCCGGCCGCGTCGGCGGGTATCTCGAGGCCAGGCGTATCCATGACATCGCCTCGGCGAACGGCGTCGCGGTCTGGTGCGGGGGAATGCTCGAGACCGGGCTGGGACGTGCCGCGAACGCCGCTCTGGCCGGAATGCCGGGCTTCACCCTTCCGGGCGATATCTCTGCGTCCGACCGCTTCTACCGGGTCGACATCACCGAACCGTTCGTGCTCGATGCTGGCCGCATCGCCATCCCGACCGGTCCCGGACTCGGCGTAGCTCCACTTCCCGAGGTCCTGGGCGAAGTCACCATCCACTCCGAGACGGTCACGCAAGAGAAATGAGCACGAGTCCCATGGTGAAGATTACAGAAATCAGCCTTGGCGTCATCGCCGACATCCTGGATGCGTCGCCCAGCGACGCGCTCGTGATCGGCATCGGCCAAGGTGCGGATGGGCCGGTGTTGCTCGCGAACCCGCTCAGCGCCACGGATGCCGCAACGATCGCAGCCTCCCTCGGGTCCCTGGGAATCACTGGTGCAGCCGACCAGGTGCACCGTCTGCAGGCAATTCCCGGGACCGGGGCAGAAGTTCTCGTCCTGGCGGGCGTCGGCCAGGTCGCGGACGGCGCTCCCCTGGCTGAGGAGGCTCTGCGTCGGGCCGCAGGGTCAGCCATCCGTCAGCTGGCCGGCCTGACTTCGGTTACCTTGGCGTTCCCGGCGGCGACTCGGAGCGACGTCTCCGCCATCGCGGAAGGCGCAGCGCTGGGCGCTTTTTCCTATACAGAGCACCGCTCCAGCACAGACGGACTCAAGGATCCGGTCAAGAAGGTTCTGATCTACACGGCCGTCGACGACGACATCCAACCTGTCCTCGACCGGGCGTTGCTCGTTGCACGCGCGGTGAACATCACGCGCACCTTGGTCAACCAGCCTCCCAGCCAGCTCTACCCGGAGTCGTTCGCCGATGCGGCGAATGAACTCGCCGAGGGGCACCCGGTCACCGTCACGGTCTGGGACGAGAAGCGGCTCGCGGACGATGGCTTCGGCGGAATCCTGGGCGTCGGACAGGGCTCGGCGCGCCCGCCACGCCTGGTCAAAGTGGTGTACGCGCCCGCCGACGCATCCAAGAAGATCGCGCTGGTCGGGAAAGGCATCACTTTCGACACGGGTGGAATCTCCATCAAACCGGCGGCCGGCATGGGCGATATGAAAAGTGACATGGCGGGGGCCGCCGTCATCCTCACCACGGTGCTCGCTGTTGCCGAACTCGGCCTTCCGATTGCGGTGACGGCCTGGCTGTGCATCGCCGAGAACATGCCTTCAGGGGCCGCGCAGCGACCGTCGGATGTTCTGACGATGTTCGGCGGTAAGACCGTTGAAGTGCTCAATACTGACGCCGAAGGACGAATCGTCATGGCAGACGGCCTGGCAGCGGCCAGCCTCGAACAGCCGGATGTACTCATCGACGTCGCCACCCTGACGGGCTCCCAGCTGATCGCTCTCGGCCTCCGTACCGGAGGGGTCATGGGGTCAGACAGCGTGACAAGTGCGCTCAAGTCGGCAGCCGACCGCGCGGGCGAGCTTCTCTGGCCGATGCCACTTCCCGAGGAACTGCGGGCCACCATCGATTCGCCGGTGGCCGACCTCGCCAACATCGGCGATCGCTACGCCGGCATGATGAGCGCTGGTGTTTTTCTGCGCGAGTTCGTCGGCAAGAACGCCGAGGGTGAGCAGATACCGTGGGCCCACATCGACATTGCCGGCCCGTCCTTCAACAACGGCAGCGCCTATGGCTACACGCATAAGCAGGGCACCGGAATTATGGTCCGCACGCTCCTCGCGTATGTCGACGACATGGTCGCAGCGGGCTGAATGAACCCGGGGTGGGGCTTGATCATGAACCGGCCCCACTCCGTTGACAGTCGTAGCCGGCGCGGTGTGCGTGTGGTGGAAGAACAATGAAGGGAAACGGCTGTGAGCAATAACGGCTCAGTGAAAAGTGTCACGACGGGAGGCGAGGCTGTCCAGGCCTCTCTCCTCGTGGGCACAGTGGTCGACTTCGCCGGTGTGACTCGGGCGAAAGGCGTCCCGCTCCGCCGATTATCGACGTTTGTCGCCTCCGGTATGGGGGCGTCGCAGACGTGGCCTGTGTTCTGCGTCGACAACGGTGTCGCATTCACTTCATCGATCGGAGTCAGCGGAGACCTGCGATTCCGAATCGATCCGGACAAGGTGCGCCCGATCGACGACGGCGTGGCAGGGGGACCGGCCGACTTCTACAACCAGGATGGTTCCCCGTCGGCGTTGTGCCCTCGTGCCAGGCTCGCTGCCGTGGTCGAGCACGCGTCGGCGCGCGGGCTCGTGCCGATGATGGGCACCGAGCTCGAATTCGTGCTCACCACATTGACGGGGGAGCGGCTTCCCAAGGCATCCTGGACCGCCTATGGCATCAAGGCTTTCGTCACTCATCGTGCCTTCCTGGTGGACCTCACGGAAACACTGGAACGGGCAGGCGTCGGCACCGAACAAATCCATGCCGAACATGGCGAGGACCAGTTCGAGGTCTCCTTGGCACCGGCTGCGCCGGTTGACATGGCGGATGGCTGTGTGTTGACCCGCATCCTCATCGGGAGCGTGGCGGAGCGCCACGGCATGGCAGCCTCCTTCTCGCCGATGCCCTGGGTGGGTGGATCCGGCAATGGGGCGCATCTGCATCTGTCGCTGAAGCGACAGGACAGGCCACTGTTCGGGGGTGGAGATGGGCCGCACGGACTCACCGTCGAGGGCGGCTCGGCGATCGCCGGGATCATCGGCGGGCTGAATGAACTGATGGGTATCTACGCGGGGTCGGTCATTTCGGCCCAACGCCTTCAGCCCGGCAGTTGGTCGGGCGCCTCGGCCGGCTGGGGACTGGAGAATCGAGAGGCCGCAGTTCGTTTCCTCGCGGCCACGACCGGCAACCCGCATGGCGCAAATGTGGAACTGAAGATCGTCGATCCCAGTGCCAACATCTACTTGGCCGCCGCGGCCCTGCTGGGCTCCGCGGTCAACGGAATCGACAACAATCTGCCGCTGCCGACTGAATTAGCGACGAATTCCGCAGAGAGCGCCGTCGCACTCAACGCCGAGCAGTTCTCGGTTCTTGCGGCGCTGGAGAACTCGCCCCTCGCCGCACGAATCCTGGGGCCGGACATTGTGGAGGGCGTCGTCGCCGTGCGTCGGCATGAAGCCACGCAGTACGCAGACAAATCCCCAGCCCAGATCGCGGAGGCTGTTCGCTTCGCTTGGTCGGCTTGACCATGTGGGCACGAGAGGGGGAGAGCCTATTGGGCGGTGGGGTGGACGTTCTGTCAGGACTCGACGAGCGGATGCCGACGCGACTGGCGGAGGCCATCCGGTCGATGCCCCTGGTGGATCACCATGTGCATGGCTGCTTCACGCTGCCCATTGCCCGTGCCGGTTTCGAGGAGGCCATCAACGAAGGCTCTCCCGACCCCATCCCGCGCTTCATGACCCAGTTCGACTCCCAACTCGGATTCGCCATTCGGCGCTGGTGCGCACCCCTGCTGGGCCTGGCGGCACATGCCGACGCGGATGCCTACTGGGCCGCTCGCAGCGCGCTGCCGCCGGCCGAGCTCAACCGTCTGTTCCTGCCGCGAGCCGGGGTCGGCCACTGGATCATCGACACGGGCTTCAGCGCCTCGGCCATATCCACGCCGCTGGCTATGTCGGATGACTCCGGAGCGGGCAGCTCGGAAATTCTTCGCCTGGAGTTGCTGGCTGAGTCTGTGGCCGCAGGCGCCGCGTCTGCGGCAGCCTTCGTCTCCGACTTCCGTGAGGCCTTGGCGCAAGCGCTGCCCACCATCGTCGGCTTCAAAACCATCGCCGCCTACCGATGCGGGTTCGACATCGACTGGTCTGTCCCCACCGACTGGCAGGTCGAGCAGGCAGTGGCTCGGTGGAATGCGCAGGCCAAAACAGCATTGCGGCTGGACGACCCGGTGATCATCTCATTCATCGTGCACGCGGCTGTCGACTGTAGACTCCCCATTCAGTTTCACGTGGGCCTCGGCGACCGGGATATGGACCTGCATCGATCCAACCCGATGCTCTTGCTGGGGCTGCTACGGCAGCCCCATGTTCAAGGCTCGCCCATCATGCTGCTGCACTGCTACCCGTACCATCGGGAGTCGGGCTACCTGGCTCAGGCATTCAACAACGTCTACTTCGATGTGGGGCTGAGCCTGAACTATGTCGGGGCCCGGAGCGCCGACATCGTCGCGGAATCCCTGGAACTGGCGCCATTCGCCAAGCAGCTCTACTCATCGGATGCGTTCGGTCTCCCTGAGCTTCATCTGCTGGGAGCGGTGCTGTGGCGGAGGTCGATGGCGCAGGTTCTGGGCCGTTGGGTACGCCAGGGGGATTGGGCTGAGTCGGATGCCATCCGGGTTGCCGAACTGACAGCGTCAGGAAACGCACGCCGTGTTTACGATCTCTGAGATCCCCGGTTGCGGATGCCGAGAGAGTGGCCAAGCGTGCCGCTCATGCCTCGTCTGGTGTCGACGGTGATGAGGACGCCGCGGCTCGCGCCGCCTCGGCGGCACGCTCAACCCATTTCGGCACGACGCCAAAGCGCTGAAAGGGAACCATGCGTCCGGCTGCGCTCTCATCGATGAGCTGAGCCAAGCGTCGTTCGCGGGTGGCCTCTTGCTTCGCGGTGAGCACCCAGTGCGTGACCTGGCGACGATAGCTCGCCGTGGCGACCGCCCAAAACGCGGATGCCGCGGGGTTTGCGGCCAGCCGCGCGGATGCTTCGGGCGGCAGATCCTGCTCGGGGTTCTCGTGTGAGTACACCCCGGATCTGTCCTCACGCCGGCGCTCGAACGCGGCGATGCCGGCCTCGCGCATCCGTCCCTCGGCGGTGAGCTTCTCGACGAGTGCGATGTTGACGCTCGACCAGTTGCTTGAGGCCTTGCGCGGTGACCACCGTTGGCGCCGGGCATCCTCATCGATGCGCTGAGATACGGAATCGATCCAGCCGAAGCACAGGGCTTCGGGAACGGCCTGCTCCCAAGTGAGCCCGACATCGGGCACGTGCTTCTTGTACAGCCCCATCCAGAGTTCCGTCGCGGTGGTGTGGTTCACCTCGAGCCACGCGCGAAATTCCTCGGGCGAAGCGAAGAAGATCGCCGGTCGCTCGGGTGTGCCGCCCGGTGTTCCGATCGTCGTGGTCATGGCACGAGTCTGCCAGAACGCACCGACGGAGCGGGCGTCGCGCCGGAGGAGACGTCGGGCTAACGTGAAAGCGTGCCCGCCCCCGTGCCAGTCGCCTTGCTCGACGCGCAGCGCGCTCACGCCGCCGGCGTGCAGCGCCTTCTGGAGAGCTACCGGGCGGTGCCGGCGACGACCCCGGTGCGGCTGGCCAAACGCACCTCGAATCTGTTCCGCACCCGGGCCAAGACCACCGCGCCGGGACTGGACGTCTCCGGCCTGACCGGCGTCATCGCGATCGACGCGGATGCCCGCACCGCCGACGTCGCCGGCATGTGCACTTACGAAGACCTCGTCGCCGCGACGCTGACGTACGGGTTGGCGCCCCTCGTGGTGCCGCAGCTGAAGACCATCACCCTGGGTGGTGCGGTGACCGGCCTCGGCATCGAGTCGACCTCGTTTCGCAACGGCTTGCCGCACGAGTCGGTGCTGGAGATGGACATCCTGACCGGCACCGGCGAGATCCTCACCGCGTCACCCCACGAGAACACCGACCTATTCCGCGCATTCCCCAACTCCTACGGCACGCTCGGCTATGCGGTGCGCCTTCGTATCGAACTGGAACCCGTCGCACCGTTCGTCGCACTCCGGCACCTGCGGTTCCACTCTCTTACCGAGCTGATCCGAACGATGAACGGCATCCTTCGGGCCGGCAACCACGACGGAATTCCGGTCGACTATCTCGACGGTGTGGTGTTCAGCGCCACCGAAAGCTACCTCTGCCTCGGCGCACAGACGAGTGAACCCGGCCCGGTCAGCGACTACACGGGTCAGCAGATCTTTTATCGCTCGATTCAGCACGCTGACGGTGAGACGGATGACCGGCTCACAATCCATGACTACTTCTGGCGGTGGGACACCGACTGGTTCTGGTGCTCAGAGGCATTCGGTGCACAGGTTCCCTGGATTCGCCGGCTTTGGCCCCGGCGCTATCGGAGCAGCCGTTTCTACGGAAAGCTGATGAAGCTCGAGCAGCGGTTTCAGATCGGCAACCGGCTCGAGAAAGTGAAAGGGCGGCCACCCCGCGAGAGGGTGGTGCAAGACGTCGAGGTGCCGATCGAACGGTGCGCGGAGTTTGTGAACTGGTTTCTTGAGACCGTGCCGATCGAGCCGGTCTGGCTCTGCCCGCTGCGGTTGCGTGACGACGAGGGCCGGGGCTTCGGTTCCCGTGTTCGGGGCTGGCCGCTCTACCCGCTGCAGCCTCTGCAGAGCTATGTGAATGTCGGCTTCTGGTCGACGGTGCCGATCGGATCAGTCGAGGGGGAGACGAACCGGCTGATCGAGCAGAAAGTGGCCGACCTCGACGGGCACAAGTCGCTCTACTCCGACTCCTATTATTCGCGGGACGAGTTCGACGCACTCTACGGCGGCGACGCGTATCGCGCCGTCAAGCAGCGCTACGACCCCGATTCTCGACTCCTCGACCTCTATGCGAAGGCGGTACAACGACGATGACGACGTTCAAGGATCGTGCCACGGACGTGACCAAGAAAACGGATGCGGCGAGGCAAACGGATGCAGCGCACCCGGCAGGCACCAGCACCTATACCCTCGCCGAGGTGCTCGAGATCCTGGCCGGGGGCCGGCTGCCGCTGCGGTTCACAGCCTACGACGGGAGTTCGGCCGGTCCGCCCGATGCGCCGCTCGGGCTGGATCTGAAGTCGCCGCGCGGCACGACCTACCTCGCGACGGGCCGCGGTGATCTCGGCCTGGCCCGCGCCTATATCGCCGGCGATCTCGACATCGACGGCGTGCACCCCGGTGACCCGTATGAGCTGCTCAAAGCGCTCGCCGACAGCCTGGTTTTCACACGCCCGTCTCCGCGGATGATGCTGGACATCATCCGTTCGATCGGCGTCGAACATCTGCGCCCGATCGCGCCGCCGCCCGAAGAAACGCCAGCCCGGTGGCGTCGCGTCGCCGGCGGCCTCCGTCACAGCAAGAGTCGCGACGCCGAGGCGATCCACCACCACTATGACGTCTCGAACACCTTCTATGAGTGGGTGCTCGGGCCGTCGATGACGTACACCTGCGCGTGCTACCCGACGGATGTGGCATCCCTCGATGAAGCGCAAGAGAACAAGTACCGGCTCGTGTTCGAGAAGCTGCGGCTGAAGCCGGGGGACCGGTTGCTCGACGTCGGATGCGGCTGGGGTGGCATGGTGCGTTACGCCGCGCGCCGGGGCGTGCGCGCCATCGGGGTGACGCTGTCGACCGAGCAGACCAGATGGGCGAAGCGAACAATCGAGGAAGAAGGCCTGAGCGGCCTGGCTGAAGTGCGCTACGGCGACTATCGCGACATCCGGGAGAGCGGCTTCGACGCAGTGTCATCGATCGGACTGCTCGAGCACATTGGCGTGCACAACTATCCGTCGTACTTCGAGTTCTTGCAGTCCCGGCTGCGCGCCGGCGGACTGGTGCTCAACCACTGCATCACTCGGCCGGAAAACCGCACCAAAGCCGCGGCCCACGGTTTCATCGACCGTTATGTGTTTCCCGACGGCGAGCTCACCGGTTCGGGCCGCATCATCAGTGAGGCACAGGATGCCGGGCTCGAAGTGCTGCACGAAGAGAACCTGCGGGAGCATTACGCCCTCACTCTGCGCGACTGGTGCGCGAACCTCGTCGAGCACTGGGATGAGGCGGTGGATGAGGTCGGACTTGCCACCGCGAAAGTCTGGGGCTTGTACATGGCCGGTTCGCGGCTCGCGTTCGAGAACAACGGCATTCAGTTGCACCAGGTGCTGATGCAGAAGCCCGCCGCCGGCCACGCCGCGGGTGGCCTTCCGTTGCGGCCGTGGTGGACTCCGTAGTAGCCCATCGGTGGTTGAGGAGCACGCGACGCAGGAGCGCGCATCTCGAAACCTCGTGAGCCAATTCTCGAACGCGAGTTGCGTCCGGAGATCGGCTCACGAGGTTTCGAGACGCTCGCTGGCGCTCGCTCCTCAACCACCGGGTTGTTCGCACCGCGAATTTCTACTCCGTTGACGAATTTTCGGCACCGGCCTACTGTTCCCGTCGTCCACGTCATTCAACTCGAAGGAGAACAGCATGAGTGCACCAACCAAGTCAGTGGTCCTCGTCCACGGCGGGTTTGTCGACGGATCCGGGTGGAAGGGCGTCTACGACATCCTCACCAGGGACGGCTACACCGTCAGCATCGTGCAGCACCCCACTCTGTCCCTCACCGGAGACGATGCCGCGACCCGGCAAATTCTCGATCGGCAGTCGGAGCCAGCCGTGTTGGTTGGGCACTCCTACGGCGGCGCCGTCATCAGCCAGGCAGGCACGCATGAGAACGTCGCCTCACTCGTCTTCGTCGCCGCATTCGCGCCGGACGAGGGCGAGTCCGTGAACGCCCTGATTCAGGGATTCCCCACCGATGGCCCGCAGCCGCCGATCCTGCCGCCCGACGGCGGTCTGCTCTTTCTCGACCGCGACAAGTTCCACGCCTCGTTCGCTGCCGACGTGTCCGCAGAAGATGCGGCGTTCATGGCCGATTCGCAAGTGCCGTGGGGCCTCGAAGCGCTAGGCACTGCGGTGACGGATCCGGCCTGGCGCAGCAAGCCGACCTGGTATCTGATCGCGGCCGATGACCACATGATTCCGCCGTCGGCGCAGGAGACAATGGCGGCCCGGATGAGTGCGACGACGTCTGAATCTCATGGAAGCCACTCCGTCTATGTGTCCCACCCGGAGGTCGTCGCCGACGTGATCAAGAGCGCGGCCGAGGGGAACAGCTGAGTTGACTGCTCTGTCGAACTGGGCGGGAGCGCCTAATCGGCCCTGATCGTCACGTCTTTCAGGATGCCGGTGAACCGGAATGGCGGTTCGTACGCAGCCGACAGCGGCGTGCCCCAGTCCTCGCCGACATCGAAGGTGTCGTCGGTGGAGAAATAGATCGGCACGGTCTTCTCGATCCGGCCTTCGGCGACGGGCTTGCCGTTGATCGACAATGTGCCCGTTCCACCGTTGCCCGGTCCTCCGCCGTCATAGGCGAAGTCGAAATGGATGGTGCTCTCGCCCGTCGGCAAGGTCTCGGAGGAGGTGATGGTGTATTCCTCAAGGGCAACCCAGTTGTACTGAAAAGTGGGTTTGCCGTCCTGCACGAAGAACGCGAACCCGCCGGTTTCTCCACCCATCGTGACCAGCATGCCGGTGGCGTCGCCGGTCGGATTATCGACCTGCGCGATCACGCTGAACGAGCGATTCTTGATGTCGACGACCGCGTCTTCGGGAAGCCGGATCGTTCCAGGAAGGTACGTCGCCTGGTCGCCGCTGATGAGACGTGGCCGCTGCGAGGTGAGCAGCTCGAACGCGTTGTTCACCATGGGGTAGACGTTGTTGGCCCGAGCTTCGCGGTCGAACAACGCCTGCATTTCGGCGAGCTTTTCGGGGTGTGTGGAGGAGAGGTCGTTGGCCAGGCCGAAGTCGTGGCGGAGGTCGTAGAGCTCCCAGACGTCTTCTTCGAACGGCACGATCTGGGCTGTCGCTGCGGAGACACCGTCGAGGCCATGACGGGTTCCGGCCCACCAGCCCTCATGGTAAACGGCTCGACTCCCGGTCAGCTCAAAATACTGGGTCGTGCGTCGATCCGCAGCTGCGGCGTCGTCGAAGGTGTAGGCCATGCTGACCCCGTCCATGGTCTGCTGCTCGATGCCGTTGACGCGGGTCGGTTCGGGCAGACCGGCGCTCTCCAGGATGGTCGGGGCCACGTCGATGAGATGGTGGAATTGTCGACGTATCCCGCCATGGTCGGTGATGCCCGCGGGCCAGCTGACGACCGCTGCCGTGCTGCATCCGCCGCCCGAGGTGACCATCTTGCCGTAGTTGTACGGCGTCGACGTGGCGTACGCCCACGCAGCCGGGTAGCAGCCGTGCGAGCTCGGCCCGCCGAACTCGTCCATATGTTCGGCGACGTCTTCGAGCGACTCTGTGAGGCCATTGAAGTAGCTCAGTTTGTTCATGATGCCGTGCAGCCCGCCCTCGGGCGTCGGCCCATTGTCACCGGCGATGAAGACGATGAGGGTGTTTTCGAGTTCACCGGTCGCCTCGACGGCATCGATGATCCGGCCGACCTGGTGGTCGGTATGCTCGACGGCACCGCAGAAGACCTCCATCCAGCGCGCGCCGACCTTCTTATCCAGGTCGCTCAGTTCGTTCCACGACGGGAGGGCCTCGGGCCAGACCGACAGCTTCGTGTCCTTCGGTACGATCCCCAGCTCCTTCTGGCGGGTGAGGATGCGGTCGCGGAGCGCGTCATAACCGTCGTCGAACTCACCGCGGTACTTCTCGATCCACTCCTTCGGTACACCTACCGGTGGCTTGTGCCCGTTCGGGGCGTAGTAGGCGATCCACGGCGCGTTGGGGTGGATCGACTTCTGGCGTCGTATCCACTCAATGGTCTTGTCCGCCATGTCCGCTTCGAGGTGATAGCCCTCCTCCGGAGTCGTCGGCGCTTCCTTCGGGGTTGTGTTTTCCCAGAGTGGCGGATGCCATTGGCTGACACCGGGTCCGAAGAAGCCGTAGAAGTACTCGGCGCCCATGCCGACTGGCCAACGGTCGAACGGGCCGGCCGGCGTGATCTCGTGCATCGGCGTGAGGTGTGTCTTGCCGACCCAGGCCGTGCCGTACCCGTTTTGCCGCAGAATCTCGAGCACCGTTGCAGCGCTGCGGGGAATCGAGGAGTTGTATCCGGGAAAGCCCGCGGATGCTTCCGGAACGCTGCCCATGCCCACCGCGTGTGAGTTGCGGCCGGTGAGAAGTGCGGCACGCGAAGCCGCGCATACGGGGGTCGTGTGGAAGTTTGTGAAGCTCAAACCGCGTGCGGCCAACCCGTCGAAGACCGGTGTTCGAGCTGGCCCTCCAAACGCTCCCATATGGCCGAACCCGATGTCGTCGCCCATGATCAGCAGCACATTCGGGGCGCCATCGGGTGCGGCGAGCGGCTCGGGAAAGTCAGGCGTCGAGTCCGCGAACGACATTTCGATCTTGCCGTGAAACGACGGGTCCGGCGGGGGAAGGATCGTCCGGTCGGTTGAATCGTGGTTCGTTTCTTCGGGCACAATCCTTCTCCTTTGAGCGACGTGTGAAGCGACAGATGAAGCGACGTGCGGATCCACCGGAGCGTAATTCGCGGTTCGGAAGGTGCCATCACACGATGCGGGTGAAGAGCTCGATGACTGATCGGTGTGTGGAGAGCGGACGAGCAGGAGACCACGTGTCTCGACGCCCGAGCACGTAGCGCAAGCAATCGCTGAAATGATTGCTGATTCATTCACTGAGGTAGTCAGATCGCTTGCATCCAGCAACTTTGGGCGGTAACGTTTCGCGGAATCGCACGACAGTGTCGTCGTGCACGGGGTAGCAACGCAAAGGAGCGATGATGGTCCAACTTGACGAGAAGTCCACGGGTGCGCAGATTCAGGCGTCGATTCCGCCGGGGGTGACCCGACGCACCGTGCTCGGCGTCGGTGCCGCCGCTGCAGCGGGCGTGCTGCTCACAGCAGGCGCGGCGACCGGCCGCGGCCCGAATCCCAAAGACAAGAGCTGGGACACCATCGTCATCGGCGCGGGAGTCTCTGGGCTCGGCGCCGCACGCGCGCTGGCGGATGCCGGCAAATCGGTGCTCGTGTTGGAGGCGCGCGATCGCATCGGCGGTCGACTCTGGACCGACCGGAAGTCTATGTCGATCCCGTTCGAGCGTGGGGCCGAGCTCATTCACGGTGGACCGCGCACCTCAACCTGGCCGCTGGTGACAGGCCAGGGGCTGCAGACCCACATGTGGAGCCAAGAGTTCTCGAAGTTCAGCCCGGGTGACACGAAATGGACCAACCAGAACGACTACGAGTTCTACCACTTTCCGCACGGCGCACCCTCGTTTCCCGACGGCATCCCCGAACCGGCCAACGACGAGGAGACCGCAGAGGCCTGGCTCCTGCGCCTCGGCATCCCGCGCAGCAATTACCCGCTCTCCTTCCTCGTGATCGAGGTCGACACCGAACAGTTCGATGTGCTCCCGGCCATCGACGTCGTCGGCGATCTGGAAGAGGCGCTTGAGTACGTCGCCGAATCCGGGTGGATGGGCGACTACAGCCCCGGCGGGGACTATCGGGTGATTGGTGGCTACAACCAGATTCTTGCGCCGCTCGCGAACGGGATCTCGATCATTCTGAAAAGCCCCGTGCGCACCGTGAAATACAGCGCGGCCGGCGCCGAGGTGGTCGTCAACGGCGGACATGTCTACGCGGCGAAGACCGTTGTTCTGGCCGTACCCGGCGGAGTGCTGAAACATGGCGACATCCAGTTCGACCCGCCGCTGTCAGCCGACCGGGCGGCTGCAATCCAGGAGATCGAGTACCTGCCCGTGTTCAAGGGGATTCTGGAGTTTGCCCACCCCGTTATCGCCACAGACCCCCGGGTGCCGGAGAATTGGGACCTCCTCGAGACCTACTCGCTCAACCCGCCCACCCTCTGGAACGCGTCGACAGGCACCCCCGGCTATGCCGGTCAGCTCGTCGTGACCTGGATGACCGGCGGTGCTGCGCAAGAACTCCTCAACCTCAAGGAGAAGGAGCGCCACGCGTTCGGGCTCGAAAACGTGCGCGCGACGACCGGCGACTCAAGTCTGAAGTTCGTGAATGCCTCGACCTACGACTGGTCGAAAGACGAGTATGCGCGCGGGGCGTACCCGGGTCCGTTCTCACGTCGTAGCGGGTTGAACGCACCGATCCAGGACACGCTGTTCTGGGCCGGCATGACGACGAGCACCGTGCACACCTCTCGGAACTCGGGAACGGCGGCGGCGCTGCCGGTTCTCGCCGCCCTCGCCTGGAAGTAGTCGGGCGCGAGGTTGTTCCCGCCGAAGCGGGACGGTTGACTCGGCGGTCGAGCCTGTTGAGCGATGTACTGAGTTTGTCGCAGTGACCTCCGCCAGCCGACCTCCAGACGTAACCATCGATGGAGGGTCGGCTCGCCCGGTCTCGACCGGCTCGACCACCGAGTTGGTTGCGTGTGGAGGTTGGCGCGTCGGGTCTCGACATGCTCGACTGCCGGGATGGGCAAGATTGATAGAGTCACAAGAACCATGGACAAGCCCCCCGAAACACGCTCGGTCACCGGGCGCGCCTTCGCTGTCTTGGACACCTTCAGCACGAAGTACCGCCGCCAATCGCTCTCGTCGATCGCGCGCCGTGCAGGCCTGCCGTTGACCACCGCACACCGTCTCGTGCATGACCTGGAACGGGAATCCGCCCTCGTCAGAGGCACCGACGGCGACTACGAGATCGGCCGAAAGATCTGGGACCTCGGCATCCTCGCCTCGGTGCACGCCGAACTTCGCGAAGTCGCGCTGCCGTATATGGAGGACATCTACGGGCTCGGCAACGACGCCGTGCAGATCGCCGTGCTCGACGGCTTGCGCTGCCTCATAGTCGAACGCATTGCCGGCTCACGCACGATGTCGGTGCAGAGTCGTCCGGGCGCGCGGCTCCCGCTACATGCCTCTGGCGTCGGAAAAGTGCTGCTCGCCTACGGCAACCATGACCTGCACGACGCCGTGCTCACCTCGCTTGAGCGCTACACCGCACAGACAATCACCGACCCCGCGAAACTGAGCGAGCAGCTCAAAGCGGTCAAGTCGCAGGGCTTCGCGATCACCGACGCCGAACTCGAGGAAGGCGCCAGATCCGTCGCGGTCCCCGTGCGCGGCAAAGGCGGCAAGGTCATCGCGGCGCTCGGAGTCGTCGTGCCGAGCTCACACACAGATGCCCAACGGATGGTCCCGGTGCTGCAAGTGACATCGGCCGCGCTTTCGAGAAAGCTCGTTGAGGCCGGTCTCGGCGTCGCGTCTCGCCTGCACTGACGACATCCTCCTACAGAAGTACCCTTCCGGTATCCGGAATTCGACCTAGGGTTTTCACTCCCTATGAAGTTGTCTGGAGGTGCGCGCTTTGCGCAAGCCTGCACAGGCCTTCAAAGGAGAATCATGGCGCGAGTAGTGACGGGTACACCACGTACCCCCCTGGACATCGTTGACGGCCTCGCCGAGCTGGGCGTTGCGACAGTTCACGAATCGCAGGGACGCACCGGTCTGCTCGACCTGCGCCTTCGCCCCATCTTCCCCGCGAAGATCGCCGGCAACGCCCTGACCTGCGAGGTCGCGCCCGGCGACAACTGGATGATTCACGTGGCGGTCGAGCAGGCCCAGCCCGGCGACATACTGGTGGTCACCCCGACCAGCCCGTGCGACGACGGCTACCTCGGCGACCTGCTGGCCGAAAGTCTGATGGCCCATGGCGTGCGCGGCCTCGTCATCGACGCCGGCGTTCGTGACGTCGCCACCCTCACCGAGATGGGCTTCCCGGTCTGGGCGAAGAGCATCGGCGCCCAGGGGACAGTCAAGGCCACCCCCGCCAACGTGCAGACCCCCATCGTCATCGCCAACCAGGCAATCCGCCCCGGCGACGTCGTCATCGCCGACATCGACGGCGTGGTTGTCGTGCGCCGCGAAGACGCCGCAGCGGTGCTCGAAAAGGGCCGCGAGCGCGAAGCCAACGAGACCGCGAAGCGCGCGCGTCTGGCATCCGGCGAACTCGGCCTCGACATCTACAACATGCGTGAGGCGCTCGCCGCCAAGGGGCTCGTCTACGAGAGCTACACCGAATGACCACTACCCAGGTGGCGGTACCCTGCTCGGTCATGCGCGGTGGAACCTCGAAGGGGCTCTACTTTCTGGCCGACGACCTTCCGGTTGACCGCGCGGCACGCGACCGTTTCTTGCTCGCGGCCTTGGGCTCGCCCGACGCGCGCGAGATCGACGGCATGGGCGGCGGACATCCGCTCACCTCCAAGGTCGCCGTCGTGCGTCGTTCAGAACGAGTCGGCACGGATGTCGATTACCTGTTTTTGCAGGTCTGGCCCGACCGTGCAGAGGTCAGCGATCAGCAGAACTGCGGCAACATCCTCGCCGGAGTCGGCCCGTTCGCGATCGAGCGCGGCCTGGTTGCTGCGCAGGATGGCGTGACCTCGGTCGCCATCTACATGGAGAACACCCAGTCGCAGGCGACCGCCCTCGTGCAGACGCCCGGCGGCCTGGTCGAGTACGCCGGCGACGCCCGAATCGACGGGGTTCCCGGAACCCACGCTCCGATCATCATCAACTTCGAAGATGTCGCGGGCTCCAGCTGCGGCTCGCTGCTCCCGACCGGCAACGTGATCGACATAGTCGACGGTGTGCCGGTGACCTGCATCGACAACGGCATGCCCGTGGTGTGCCTGCGCGCCAGCGACTTTGGCGTGACGGGATACGAGACGCCGGCCGAGCTCGAGGCCAACGGGGAACTCAAGGCACGGGTTGAAGCGATCCGCCTCGCCGTCGGCCCGCTGATGAACCTCGGTGACGTGACCAACAAGACCGTGCCGAAAATGAGCCTGCTCGCCCCCGCGCGAGAGGGTGGTCTGGTCAGCACACGCACGTTCATCCCGCACCGCGTGCACGAGTCGATCGGTGTTCTCGGCGCTGTCTCGGTGGCGACCGCCTGCATGCTCGAGGGCAGCGTTGCGGCCCAGATCGCCGGCCTTGATGAGGTCGGCGACAGCCTCGAAGTATCGGTCGAACACCCGACCGGGTTCTTCACAGTGCAGATGGAGGTCGACAACTCCAGCGGGAGCCCCGTCGTCGTCACGTCCGCCCTGCTCCGCACGGCCCGCATGTTGATGTCGGGCAGCGTCTACGTACTCCGATCGGCTTGGGAGAGCAAATGATCATCGATTGTCACGGCCACTACACAACGGCCCCCGAGCTTCACAACCAGTGGCGGATCGACCAGCTGGCGGCCTTCACCGCGGGTGAGCCCACACCCGCCTACCCCGAGATCTCCGACGACGTCATCCGGGAGAGCATCGTCTCGAACCAGCTGCGTCTGATTGACCAGCGCGGCACCGACCTCACGATCTTCTCGCCCCGGGCATCCGCCATGGGTCACCATGAGGGCGACCAGCGCATCAGCCTCGAGTGGACCGTCGCCTGCAACAACCTGATCAAGCGCGTCGTCGACCTCTTTCCTGAAACCTTCGTGGGCGTGTGCCAGCTGCCGCAGTCGCCCGGCGCCGACCTGACCGAGTCGATCGCCGAGCTCGAGCGGGCGGTCACCGAACTCGGCTTCATCGGCTGCAACCTCAACCCCGACCCGAGCGGCGGCATGTGGAACACCGTTCCGCTGACCGACAAGTACTGGTACCCGCTCTACGAGAAGTTGGTCGAACTCGATGTTCCGGCCATGATTCACGTGTCGGCGTCGTGCAACTCCAACTTCCACGCCACCGGCGCGCACTACATGAATGCCGACACCACTGCGTTCATGCAGCTGATCCAGGGCGACCTGTTCGCCGATTTCCCGACCCTGCGCTTCCTCATCCCGCACGGCGGCGGCGCGGTGCCGTACCACTGGGGTCGCTACCGCGGCTTGGCCGACATGTTGAAGCAGCCGAGCCTCGACAGCCACCTGATGAACAACGTGTTCTTCGACACCTGCGTCTACCACCAGCCCGGCATCGACCTGCTGGTCGACGTGATCGACAACAAGAACATCTTGTTCGGCTCGGAGATGATCGGTGCGGTGCGCGGGATCGACCCGCAGACCGGTCACTACTTCGACGACACCAAGCGTTACATTGACGCGGCGGATGTCTCGGCATCAGAACGCGACGCGATCTTCGCGGGCAACGCTCGAGCCGTGTTCCCGCGGCTGAACGAGAAGCTGGAGGCGCGCGGACTATGAGCACGCAGACCTTCGTGAAGGACGCCGACTGGCTCGACTGGGAGCCGAACCCTAGCAAGCCGAAGTTCGTCGTGCCCGTGGGAGCCGTCGACGCGCACTGCCACGTCTTCGGCCCCGGCAACATCTTTCCGTTCGCACCGGAGCGCAAGTACACCCCCTGCGATGCCAGCCGCGATCAGCTCTTCGCCTTGCGCGACTTTCTCGGTTTCGAGAAGAACGTCGTGGTGCAGGCCACCTGCCACGGATCCGACAACTCGGCACTTCTCGACGTGCTTGAGTACTCGAATGACAAGGCGCGCGGCGTTGTCACGGTGACGCCCGACGTGACCGAGGCCGAGCTGGCCCGGATGCACGAGCTGGGTGTGCGCGGCGTGCGCTTCAACTACGTCAAGCGCCTCGTCGACCCGAAGCCCGACGAGTACTACCGGGCCATTGTCGACAAGATCCGTCCGCTCGGCTGGCATGTCGTGCTCTATTTCGAGCCCTCCGACCTGCGCGAGAAGGGCGATTTCTTTCGCTCGCTCAATGTGCCGATCGCCATCGACCACATGGGGCGTCCCGACGTCAGCAAGACGCTCGACAATCCCGACTTTGAGCTGCTGCAGACATTCATGCGCGACAACGAGAACGTGTGGTGCAAGGTCAGCTGCCCGGATCGGCTCAGCACCAGTGGTGCGCCGCTCTATGCGGATGTCGTTCCGTTCGCGAAGGCGATCGTCAACGAGTTCCCCGACCGAGTGCTCTGGGGTACCGACTGGCCGCATCCCAACATGAAGAAAGACGTGCCTGACGACGGGATCCTCGTCGACTACGTGCCGTCGATCGCGACGACCCCGGCGCTGCAACAGAAGCTGCTCGTCACCAACCCCAACACCCTCTACTGGAGCTGATCATGAAGCCCAACTTTGAACAATTCGACGACATCCCCGGCACCACGATCTTCACGATCGAGAAGGCGCGGGAGGGTTTCGTGCTCAATCAGTTCTGCATGAGTCTGCGCACCGAAGAGAACCGGAAGCGCTTTCTCGCCGACGAGGCAGCGTATCTCGACGAGTGGTCGATGACCCCGGATCAGAAGGATGCCGTGCTCACCCGCGACTTTCAGAAGATGCTCGACACCGGTGGCAACGTCTACTTCCTCTCGAAGATCTTTGCGTCGGAGGGCAAGTCGTACGTGCAGGCCGTCAGCACGATGACCGATATGAACGTGGAACAGTACACAGCGATGATGGTGGCCGGTGGCCGCAACATCGAAGGCTGGCGCTCCAAGAAAGAACGAGGCGAAGCATAATGGCACGCATCACTGCTGGCGTCGCAACCAGCCATGTTCCCGCCGTCGGCGCGGCCATCGACATGGGCCGCACCGAAGAGCCCTATTGGAAGCCCATGTTCGAGGGCTACGAGTTCTCGAAGAACTGGATCAAGACCAACAACCCCGACATGGCGATCATCGTCTACAACGACCACGCCTCGTACTTCGGCATGGAGATCATGCCGACGTTCGCAATCGGGATCGCCGACTCATTCGAGATCTGCGATGAGGGCTACGGTCCGCGCCCGGTTCCCGTCGTGGAGGGCGCCCCCGAGCTGGCGACCCACCTGGCCTCATCGCTCATCCTCGACGACTTCGACATGACCGTGCTCAACGTGCTCGAGGTGGACCACGGGCTCACGGTGCCGCTGTCGCTCATGTATGGTTCGCCCGAAAAGTGGCCGACCAAGGTCATCCCGATCGCCGTCAACGTGGTGATGTACCCGCAGCCGTCGGGTGAGCGCTGCCTCTCGATCGGCAAGGCGATCCGCCGTGCCGTCGAGCAGTTCGATGAAGATCTTGACGTGCAGATCTGGGGAACCGGCGGCATGAGCCACCAGATCCAGGGCGCGCGTGCCGGGCTGATCAACCTGCCCTGGGACAAGCAGTTCATGGACGACCTCATCAACGAGCCCGAAGTGCTGCAGTACAAGTCGCACCTCGAGTACATGGTCGAGGCCGGCTCCGAAGGCGTCGAGCTCATCATGTGGCTGATCATGCGCGGTGCGCTCGGCGACACGGTCGACGAGGTCTACCGTTTCAACCACGTTCCGGCCTCGAACACCTCAGTCGGGCACCTCATCCTCACCCCCCAGGAGAACTCATGACCGTCAACCTCACCGTCGTCGGCCTCGGCGCCTTCGGCCACAAACACCTCGATGCGATTTCTCAGATCGCCGACGCGAAAATTCAGTATGTCGCGCACAGCACACGGGACGTCGCCGAGGAAGTGGCCGCCACCTACGGCGCGAAGGCTGCCTTCACCGACTACGCCGAACTGCTGGCGCAAGACGACCTCGACGGCGTGATTCTGGCGACGCCCACGCAGATGCACCACGCACAGACGATCCAGGCCCTGCGTGCAGGCAAGAACGTGATGGTGGAGATTCCGATGAGCGACTCGCTCGCCGGAGTACAGGAGATCGTTGACCTGCAGCAGGAGACCGGGCTGATCGCGATGGCCGGTCACACCCGCCGGTTCAACCCGTCGCACCAGTACGTGCACAAGAAAATCCAGGCGGGAGAGCTGTCCATCCTGCAGATGGACGTGCAGACCTACTTCTTCCGTCGCACCAACACGAACGCGCTGGGCAAGCCCCGCTCCTGGACCGACCACCTGCTCTGGCACCACGCCGCGCACACGGTCGACCTGTTTCAATACCAGACGGGCGAGAAGGTGGTGCAGGCCAACGCCATCCAGGGCCCGAAGCATCCTGAACTCGGCATCGCCATGGACATGTCGATTCAGCTGAAGACCGAGGGCGGCAAGATCTGCACGCTCTCACTGTCTTTCAACAATGAGGGCCCGTTCGGAAGCTACTTTCGCTACATCGGCGACACAGCAACCTACGTCGCCCGCTATGACGATCTGTTCACCGGTGCGGAGGAACAGATCGACGTGTCGCAGGTGGATGTCTCGATGAACGGCATTGAACTGCAGGACCGCGAGTTCGTCGCGGCGATCAAGGAAGGGCGCGAGCCCAACTCCAGCGTGGCTCAGGTGCTGCCCTGCTACATCGTGCTCGACGCGCTGCAGCAGCAGCTCGACTACTAGACGCTCGGTGGTCGAGCTTGTCGAGACCTCCGCCGGCCAACCTCTGAACGGGGTTGCGTCTGAAGGTCGGCTCACGAGGTCTCGACAGGCTCGACCACCGACCGGTGATTGAGCTTGTCGAAATCACGTGACCCGATCTTGAGACCGGCTTACCGGGTCACTTCGACAAGCTCAGTACATCGCTCGACAGGCTCGACCACCGCCGGCCCGACCACAGTCTCAGCTACTTGCCGGGCCGAGCGAACGGTATTTTCTTCCCGTGCAGGATGCGTGAGTAGTTCGCTTCAACTGAGCTGACCATGTTGCTCTCGTACCCGGTGTCGTTCAGCATCTCGACGACATCCATCATCTCGATCTGACGGCGCTTGATGTGCTGGGCCGTGCCCGAGAGGTAGTCTTTTGCGGTTTCGCTCGTGCTCGAGTCGAACTCGTCGAGGATCTCCTGATAGGCCCACTTCTGCAGGCCCATGCTCTCGGCGGCCCACAGGGTGTCGATCAGAACACCGGCGATGCCCTTGGCGAGGATGCTGCGGAGGAGCGTGCGCGCGGCCGCTTCGCCGGCGACCGCTGACACGTATTCGATGCTCGTTCCGAACGGTTTGAGCAGTTCGATGAAGCGTGCAGCCCCGGTGCCGGCCGCGCACATCGGGGTCTTCTCGGCGAGCCCGGGCACCGGCCGCATAATGGCGACGTCGGCGAATGACCCGTCGGCAAAGAGTTCGGCGAGCTTGCGCTTGAGCGCTGGCGTGCCCGTGTTGAGGTCGGCGAAGACGGCGCCCGGTTCGAGCAGCGGGGCGACCTGCTCGGCCACCTTGCGTGAGGCAGCCGGCGCAGTGATTGAGATGACGAGGGCTGCCCCGGCGACGGCGTCTTCGATGCGCGCGGCGATCGGCACCGCGGCGTTCGGCACGTCGGCGATCTGCGCCCCGGCGAAGCCGAAACCGACTACGTCGAGCCCTGCAGCGGCGAGACCACCCGCGATCAGCGCCCCTTCTTCGCCGAGACCGATGACGGCAACTCTGATCGCTTCGCTCATGTAGCCATTCTGGCAGGCTGACCCTCCGTGATTCGGCGGCGCCTGACGTTCTCCAACGAGCCGTCTCGGCGGCTGCCCACAGTCGAGCGCCGGCAACCAGGCCGCAGCTCGGGGCACAATCTGAGCCGTATGCACACCTGCACACGATTGAACTAACCCGCACGCCGCGTGGTAGGCAGGGGAGTTGGCAACGAAAAGGGGACCATATTTTGAAGCCTAAGGTCGCGATTATTGGTGCAGGTCCGAGTGGTCTGGCTCAGCTGCGGGCGTTTGAAGCCGCCCGCCAATTGGGAACCGGCCTCGTGCCGGACATCGTCTGCTTCGAGAAGCAGAGCGACTGGGGCGGAATGTGGAACTACACCTGGCGCACCGGGCTCGACGAGAACGGTGAGGCCGTCCACGGCAGCATGTACCGGTTTCTCTGGTCGAACGGACCGAAGGAATGCCTCGAGTTCGCCGACTACTCGTTCGAAGAACACTTCGGTCGAGCCATTCCCTCCTACCCGCCGCGCGAGGTCTTGCACGAGTACATCGTCGGCCGAGTCGCGCAGTCTGACGTGCGCCGGCACATCCGTTTCAACACGGCGGTGCGCTGGGTCGACTATTCAGTCGTGACCAAGAAATTCACCGTCACGGTGATGGACCACAACACCGGCGTTCTCGAATCGAACGAGTTCGACTATGTCATCGTCGCGAGTGGGCATTTCAGCACCCCCAACGTGCCCGACTTCGACGGTCTCGACCAATTTCCGGGCCGGGTTCTGCATGCGCACGACTTTCGCGACGCCCGCGAGTTCGAGGGCAAACGCCTGCTTCTGGTCGGCAGCAGCTACTCGGCCGAAGACATCGGCACCCAGTGCTACAAGTACGGCGCGAAGGAGATCACCTTCAGCTACCGGTCGCGTCCGCTCGGGCACGACTGGCCGGAGGGCATCCGCGAGGTGCCGCTGCTCACCGGGCTCGACGGCAACCTGGCCAGTTTCGCCGATGGAAGCAGCGCCGAGATCGACGCGATCGTGCTGTGCACCGGCTACCAGCATCATTTTCCGTTCTTGCCCGATTCTCTGCGGCTCTCCACGAACAACCGTCTGTACCCGCGGGGGATCTACAAGGGCATCTTCTTCAACGAGAACCCGAAGCTGATGTTCCTCGGCATGCAAGACCAGTACTTCACCTTCAACATGTTCGATGCGCAGGCTTGGTATGCCCGCGACGTGATCATGGGTCTGACCGACCTGCCGACAACGGATGCCCGCGGTCGGGACATCGACGAGTGGCGCGGCCGGGAAGAAGAGCTGCAGAGCGCCTACCAGGAGATCGATTTTCAGGCAGCGTACATCCGTGACCTTCTCGACGAGACCGACTACCCGGAGTTCGATGTCGAGAAGCAGGGTGAGTTGTTCAAGGACTGGAAGCAGGACAAGAAGAACGACATCATGGGCTACCGCAACCGGAGTTACGTCTCTACGTTGACCGGCACCCTTGCGCCGCCGCTGCACGAGGACTGGCTGAGCATTCTTGACGATTCGTCGGCGGCGTTCTTGGCCAACGACTACGCGCCTGTGCCGACCCTGGCGGCCCTGCCGTAGGGGAGGACAGGCTTCCAGCCTCGACAAGCTCGACCACGATTCGGTGAATGAGCCTGTTGAGATCCGGCGGCCCGGTCTCGAGGCTGGCTCGCGTGGTCTCGACAAGCTCGACCAACGACAAGGACAGCGGGTGCCGCCGAGGAGGAGCAGCCGTCACCGCTCCATAGTCACCGAGTTGCCCATCTCTGAACGTTGGTTGCGCCCGAGGATTGGCTCGCGTGGTTTCGAGACGCTCGCTGGCGCTCGCTCCTCAACCACCGAGAGAGTCAACGACCGGGAATTTCCAGCACCGTCTTGCCCGATGCGGCTGTGCCGTCGGCGATCTCGCGGTGAGCCTGCTCGATGCTCGTGATCGGCAGCACTGTGCCGATGGCAGGACGCACTACGCCGGATTCGAACCACGGCCAGACATCCGTTCTCACGCGAGCCACGACCTCGGCCTTCGACGCCGCACCGGTGCGCGGGCGTGATCGCAAACTTGTCGCGTGCAGGCTCAGCCGGCGTCGCAGCATCGAAGCGAGGTCAACCGAGGCGATGTGGCCACCCATCAGTCCGAGCACCATGAGACGACCGTCGTCGGCCAGCGCGTCAAGATTGCGGGTGAGGTAGCTGGCACCCACCACGTCGATGATGACGTTCGCGCCACGCCCCTCCGTCAGGTCGGCGACGACCGAGCCGAAGTCTTCGCTGCGATAGTCGATGCCACGTACGGCTCCCCACTGCTCGGTGGCGCGAGCGCGATCCGGCGATCCGGCCGTCGCAATGACGGTGTGACCGAAGCGGGCCGCCAGTTGCACCGCCATCGTGCCGAGTCCGCTGGCGCCGCCATGGATGAGAGCGACCTGTCCTGGCAGCGGAGCGCTGAAGCCCATCGCCAGGTTCGACCAGACCGTGCAGACGGCCTCCGGCAGCGACGCGGCTTCGCTGAACGAGAGACCGGTGGGCACCGGCAGCAGTTGGGTGGCCGGCACCGCCACGCGTTCCGCATAGCCGCCGCCACCGAGCAGCGCGCAGACCCGGTCGCCGACTGCCCAGTCCGTCACCGCGGAGCCGATCTCGCTGATGACTCCCGCGCACTCCAAACCGAGGATCGGAGATTCGCCGGGCGGCGGCGGGTAGATCCCCTGACGCTGTGCAAGGTCGGCGCGATTCACCGCGGTGGCGGCGACCTCGACGATAACTTCGTCGGGAGCCGGCGACGGGTCATCCGTGTCAATCCAGACGAGTCGATGGCCGCTGGGGTCCTCAAGAATTGCTCTCACGAATTCGGACGTTAGCACGTGCCCGGCCAACACCGAGCGGCCTACTTCATGGTCACCGAGTTACCCGCGTCGTTCATCACGCCGAGAGTCGCGGCATTCACCGCATAGCCGTAGCTTGCTCCGGTGTAGTTGCCGCCTTGCCAGAGCTTCGTCGAGCAGCCGGAGAAACTCTTGAAGGAGCTCACTTTGCTTGACCATCCCACGTTCGCCAGGGGTCCGTAGTACCAGGTGGTGCTGCCGTTGCATAGTGCGGAATTCGTGATCTGAAAGGTAGCCCCGCCGTAATTCGCGTCAGCGTAGAGCTGGGCCTGAACATAGGTGACCAGAGCGCCGGCGGGCGCGGCGGCGCGGTCGGCCGAGATGCCGCGTGCACCGAGTGGTGAAACGACGATGAGGTTTTCTTGCTCAAGCACCGCCTTGTTGAGGTCATCGCCCACGGCAACGCAGACGAGCCTGTTGGTGCCGAGGTCAAGAGAGCACGACTTCTCTTCGGCAACCTTGTGCTCCCGAGGAGCGGCGTGCGCTGCCCCGCCCACCGAGACGAGTCCGATCGAGAGCACCGCAATGCCGAGTGCCGACGCGGCCAAACGTCGAGCTTTCGTGCCGGTTGTGATTGCCATTCAGTTCCCCCAGAAATGTGATGTTCCCGGCTTCTGCCGGAAACGCTCATCTTGGCGGCGGAGGCGGAGAAGAGTCAAGCCAAAATACTTTGCTCAAAGTTGAGAGGATTACCGCGGAGGGGACATTACCTAGTTATGAGCAACATCGCTGATGGTTCGGTGGCACCCGCCACCCGCGAGCCATCATGGACCGATGGTGCTCTCCTCGACGAACTGGCCCGCGGAAGCGCCGCTGCCTTCGCTGAAATCTACGATCGACATGGCAGAGTCGTCTTCGCCTACGCGGCATCGAACCTCGAACAGCGTGAAGATGCCGAGGAAGTGAGCCAGGACGTCTTCGTCGTGCTCTGGCGCCGACGCAAGTCGCTCGTCATCGAAGGCGATTCGATGCTGCCGTGGCTGCTGGTCACGTGCAAATTCACCATCCGCAATCGCAAGCGCGCACTCGACAGACACGATCGGCGGCGCAGCTTCAGCCCCACCCACGAGTTCGTGCCGAGCGCTCACACCAGCCCGGAGCAAGCGGCAGAGCAAGCCGAACTTCGCCACTACGTCGACACCGCGGTATCTCTGTTGCCCCCCGCAGACCGCGTGGTGTTCGAACTCTGCGTTCGTGACGGGCGCAGCTACGAAGAGGCTGCCGCAGCGGCCGGGATCAGCTCGGCGGCCCTGCGGAATAGGCTCTCCCGCTTGCGCGCACGGCTCCGCAGCGAACTCGGCACCCTGAGGAGCGAATCATGAATCGCAGCCTCCTGCCTGACACGGCCGAGTTTGAGCGGATGAAGCAGAATCTTCTGACGACGGTCGCTGCACTCGATGTGCAACGAAAGCGCCGTCATCGCATCACGGCGATCAGTGTCGCGGGTGCTCTCGTGCTCGCGACCACGGCCGGCGCGATCATGATCGCCTCGGCGCCCCAGGGCCAGATCAACTATCTGATGGATTGCTACGGCGCCGCCGATATGAACTCCTTGCACGGCTCCTCGGTCTATCTCCCCGGAAATCCCGAGGAGAAGACGCCGACGCCGCTCGCCGAGCGCATTCGATTGGCTGTCGACATGTGCGGCGCCTCCTGGCAGGTCGGAACCTTTGCCGACACCGAGAGTGCCGACGGCGTCTATCCCGTTCCTGCCCTCGTGACCTGTCAGCTTCCCGACAGGCGCCTCGCCGTTTTCCCGTCTCAACGACCGCCAGAGGAGCTGTGTGTGAGCCTCGGCCTTACGACTCCGCACGACTAGTTCGTGCGGTTATGGACGGTGCCCGTCGCTCACCAACTGGGGGATAGCGAGCGACGGGCACCTACCGATTCGCATCATCGGAATCGGGAGTTGCGCAACAAACGACACAACCCCCTTTCGAACAAAGGAGATGCGATGACATCGAACACTGGCATTGACCCGGCGGCAATCGACCTGCCGCCCACCCAGAGCATTGACCTCACGTCGTTCTGTGCCGAACAGTTGGCGCGGTCGGCTGCCCACTGATTAGCGCGCGCCTTCAACTCCATCGCTGAGCGTTTCAAGCTTTCGCTCGAGTTCCGCGCGCTCGGCTGAGTTTTTGCACAGGGCGACGGCGTCGAGGAGTGCGGCCCGGGCTTCGCCGCGTCGGCCGAGACGGATGAGCATCTCGCCACGTACCGCGGGGAGCAGGTGCGAGCCGGCGAGCTCGCCTTGCGCCGCGATCGTGTCGACCAAGGCAAGTCCGTCGGCTGGACCCGAGGCCATCGCCACGGCTACCGCACGGTTGAGGTCGATGATCGGTGATGGCGTCAAGCGGCCGAGCGCTTCATACAGGATGACAATCCGCGCCCAGTCGGTGTCGGCAACGGAGCGCGCAACTGCGTGACACTCGGCGATGGATGCCTGGAGCCCGTAGGCGCCCAGCCCGCGGCCGGCGCTACTTGCGCGTGCCAGAGCAGCGCGCCCGCGCCGAATCGCGGTCTGGTCCCACAATCGTCGATCCTGGTCTTCCAGCAGCACCGGATGTCCCGACGCGTCGAGTCGGGCGGGGAAACGGGCTGCGGTGAGTTCCAGCAGCGCGAGCAGGCCGAACACCTCGGGATCGGGTCGGAGTCGCACCAGCACGCGCGCCAGGCGGCGGGCCTCGCCGGCCAGATCTGTGCGCATCCACGTGTCGCCGCTCGTTGCCGAGGAACCCTCGGTGAAGATCAGGTAGACGACCTGCAGCACGGAACCGAGGCGTTCGGCCAGCTCGTGCGTTTCGGGAACGGCAAACGGCACGCGCGCGGCGGCCAGCGTTTTCTTGGCGCGGGTGATGCGCGCCTGAATGGTGGGCACCGGAACCAGAAATGCTCTGGCGATCTCCTCACTGGTCAGACCTCCGACAACCCGGAGCGTCAGCGCGATCCGTGCCTCGCGTGACAACACCGGGTGGCAGGAGATGAACATCAACGCCAAAACGTCGTCGTCGATGGCATTGGGATCGAACAGGGCGTCGGCCCCTGGTAGTTTCTCGTCGAGGTCACGGGCGAGGACGGCATAGCGTGCGTCGCGAGCGGACCGCCGCCGAAACGCATCGATGGCCCGGCGCCGACCCGTGGTGAGCAGCCATCCGGTCGGTTGGGCCGGGACGCCATCGATCGACCACGACACGAGAGCTTCGGCCAGGGCTTCTTGAGCGAGATCTTCGGCCAGCGAGAAGTCGCCGGTGTAGCGGGCGAGAGCGCCGACGATGCGGGCGGACTCGATCCGCCACACCGCTTCGACGGCGCTCCGCGCCTCTGATTTGCTCACCGTTGGCCTGCTCGCCGTCGGCTTGCCCGCTGTCGGCTTGCCCGCTGTCGGTTCAGAGCTGGCCGGTCTGCTCGCGCCAGGCACGCTCTTTCTGAATCCACTCGTTGTCCTGCGGAAACTCGTCGATCGACGGCACGCGGCGAATCTCGGTCTTGCTGCCCGCTGTGTATGGCGCCCGCTTGGCCCATTCGACGGCTTCCTCTTTCGATGCGACATCGAGAATGTAGTAGCCGTTGAACAGCTCCTTCGTCTCTCCGTAAGGGCCGTCGGTGACGACCGGCGTCTCGCCGGTGAAGTCAACGACGACACCCTCATTCGCGTCGTCGAGGCCCTCGGCGGCCAGCAGCACACCAGCACGAATCAACTCGTCGTTGAACTTGCCCATGGCGTCCAACATCAGTGCGAAGTCGATGTTGGCGAAATTCGCAAACGATTCGTCGGTCGCCCGCATGATCAGCATGTACTTTGGCATTTCGTTCTCCTTTGTTGGGGAAAGTCGCTTGATGACTTTCTCACCTCAAGGTCGAATGGCACCAGGCTCAATCGACACCCGGCGAGAAATTCTTTGGATGCCGGTGCCGTCGATCGAATCTCAGTGGGAGCGAAGCTGCTCGATGAGCTCGCCCTTCCTTTTGCGTGAATAACCGCTCAGGCCGAGTTCTTTGGCGCGTTTCTTCAGGGCAGGTACAGTCCAATCGTCGTAGTCGCCCGATTTGCCGCCGCGACGCCCGATCTCTGAACGGCCCTCTTTCGCCGCAGCGTTCGAGATTCGTGCCGCCTTCTCTTTCGAGGCGCCCTCTTCGCGCAGGGTCTCGTAGAGCTCGGGATCCTTCAGCTGCGGAGTCTTGTTCTGTGGCATCAGCAATCGTCCTCTCTGTGATGAATTCGCCAGCGACGGTACCCCTGTGATCGAATCCGGTACAGGGGCAGCGTCGGTGATCGAGCCGGTCGAGATTCGGGCACGCGCGAGAAACAAGGCTGGCAGAATTGCACCATGAAACCTCGTGGCCCGCGCCGTCCCCTCCTGCTCGTGCTGGGCATCCTGCTGGCCTGGCTCGTGGGCGCGGTGGTGGTGCGCCTGGGGCTCGACTGGTCGGATACCTTCCCCTACAGCGAGGCATCCGAATGGCGCTATCTGGGGGTTGCTGTCGTCGCTCTCACGATTGCCATCGGCGGCTCGATTGCGAGCATTCTGGTGTTTCGTCGTGCCTCAGCGCCACACGATCGTCGGCGCTGAGACTCGAGAGGTAACTAGCTTGCGGCAGCGACGCTCCCGATCACGGCGAAGGTGAGGAACACCCAGTCGTTGATGATGTGCGCGCCGGCGGCGACCCAGAGGTTCTTGGTGCGGATGAAGGCAAGGGTCAGCGCGATGCGGGCGGATCCGATGATGAGGAATGCCTGGGCGAAGTTCCAGTCGTAGGTCGGCAGGTGGGCGGCGCCGAACCAGAGTGAGGAGACAACCCAGGCGAGGATGATCGCGGTCTTGCGCGACAGGCCGGCCTTGGCGAAGAGGAAGTACATCAGCGCGAGGAACGGCAGGATCACGAAGATCTCTTCGCCGACGAGCTGGATGCCGGTTCCGACATACATGGCGATGGTGTCGCCGACGCTGCCACCCCCGGCTCCAGAGATGGTGGCGTTCGGGTTCGCACCGAAGGTCGCGGCAACGAGTGCTCCAACGGCAAAGGTGATGACGATGTTGAGCGCGGCGAAGAAGAACATGTTCAGCACATCAACCCCACGAACCTTGCGGAACAGTGCGGTCCAGTAGCGGCCGGCTACGAGTCCCAGAACCGCGAGGGGGATGGCGACGAAGAGCGCGCGGGGCAGGATCGCGACGAAGTTGTTCGGCTGCGGGATGAAGATGAGCGCGAAGAATCCGACGGCCACGGATGCCCAGACGAGGATCCATTTTCCGACCGAGAGCTCGATGGGCGTCCCGTTATAGAACGGGAAGTCGTGTCCGTCTCGGCGTTCGATCAGGCGGCCGAAGCGGTCCTTCTCGGTGAGCGATCGGATCGGTGTGGCGGACGTTGCGGATTCGGTGCTCATGGGGCCCCCTCATAGTGTTTTCTGAACAATTAATTATTGCAGTCGGTTGCGTCGCTAAAACAGCGTGTCGCGAGCATGCGGTGATCGAGCCTGTCGAGATCCCGTGAGCCGAGCTCCCAACGCGGGTGCGTTCGAGGGGGGGGGTCGGGCTGGGTCTCGACAAGCTCGACCACCGGTTGGGTTTCGCGGCTAAAACAGCGTGTCGCCGATGTAGCCGTCGGGGCCGCAGCCAGGCGGGATGGCGAACACGGCTGAACCGATGGGAGTGGTCCACTGGTTGAGCAGGTCCAGCTCGTCGAGACGCTTCTGGATCGGCACGAACTGGGCGTCGACATCCGTTTGGAAGCACGCGAACAACAAGCCGGAATTCGAGATCGCAGCTCCGGTAGGTGCGCCGTCGTAGTTATATCCCCGACGGAAGATGCGTTGGTTCGGGTCGTCGGAGCGGGCGCGGCGAATATGGGAGTACTCCGGGATGACCGGAAAGCCAAGCGTCGTGGTGGCATCGAAATCCGGTTCGTCAGTCTCGTTCACACCGGTCAGCGGCGCGCCGACGGCCAGCGTGCGGCCGAGTGAGGACTCTCGTCCGCCCCGGTCGAGTTCGTCCCAGGTGTCGAGGTTCATCTCGATCCGGCGCAGTACGAGTCCGGTCCCCCCGGACAGCCACCCGGGGTTGGCCGCTTTCCCCCAGACCAGATTCTCGAGATCGTCGGTACCGGGCACCAGATTCACTGTGCCGTCGACCTGGCCGAACAGATTGCGCATGGTGGTTCCCGGCTTCTCCGAACCCGGAGGGCGGCGGAACCCGGACTGGGTCCACCGCACGGATGCGAACGATCGCGTGTCCTTCAGCAGCATGCGTGTGGCGTGTGCCACGGTCACCGGATCATCCGCCGCGATCTGAAGCAACAGGTCGCCTCCGTTCCAGGCCTCCTCGAGCCGGTCGATGGTGAATGCCGGCAGGGGGCGCAGCCAGCTCGGAGCCGTGCCGGTCGTGCGGGCCACGAGGCCCGGCCCGAACCCGAAGGTGACCGTGAGCCGGGCGGGAACCATGGCGAGTTCCGGTTCGGAGTCGGCCAGCGCGTTGCGCCCCTGGGTGAGGCGGGCGGCATCGCCTGTGAGGATCTGCATCATTCGCCGCAATCCCGCAGCGTCGACCGAGTCGAGAAGATCGAGAGCGACGAAAGTCACCTGGGCCTGGGGCGGCGTCTCGATCCCGGCCTGATGGGAGCCGTGAAAGTCGACGGTCTCGGAGCCGGTGAGGGCTGGTTGCGTCGTCGCCGGTTGCTCAGCTTTCGCGGTGACGGCGGCGGCGATGCCGACGGATGCTGCAGCGCCGATGCCCGCGGCGGCACCCCCGAGGAGGAGGTGCCGCCGGCTGAGCCGGCGATCAGCGTCGTGCTGATCGGCGGTCATTAGTGCTTCATGTCTTGCATGTCGGAGTCGGTCATTTCGGAGTGATCCATGTCGGAGTCCTTCATGTCCATGTCCTTCATGTCCATGCCGCCTTCATAGGATTCGTTGGCACCGGCGTAGTCCTTCACCGGTGCGCTGAACTCATACGTCGAGCCATCCGACAGGGTCAGCGTGAAGGTGGGTTCGTCGCCGGCCTTCAAGGGAGCCGTCAGCCCCATCAGCATGAGGTGGCTTCCGCCCGGCGCGAGTTCGTAGGAACCTCCGGCGGGAATGACAAAGCCGCCTTCTTTGGGCTGCATCATCATCTCCCCGGCGTCGTTCTCCACAGTCTCGTGAAGCTCCGCGGTGGCCGATGCCGCCGTCGCGGCGGAGACAATGGTGATGTCGGCGTCGCTGTCGTTTTCAAGAGTTCCGAAGACGGCAGACATCCCTTCGTCGGCGGCCTTGACCCAGGCATCCTGAATGCTGAGCGACTCGGCCGCACTGGATGTCGCCACTCGCGCGGCAGGCTCGGCGGCCGCACAACCGGTGGCAACGAGCACTGTCGCCGCGGCGAGGATGATCAGTGTGGGCAGAGTGGTGAGTGTTTTCTTCATGTGTTGGTTCTCCTCAGAAATAGTGAAAATTGATGCGCGTGTGGATCAGTCGCGCGTGTTGTCGGCCGCCCGGCGCCGCGGCCGGAGCACGGTGAAAAGTACGAAGACGACGATGCCCAGGAGGGCACCGCCGACCCCGATGAGCAGAAACGGCGGCGCTGCAGGGGCGTTGCGATCGACGGCGGAATCGGCGGAGTCATCCAGGCCGGGTTCCGCACGCTGTGTTGTACCCGCTGCCCCCTTCGTAGCGGAACCCGTCGCATCCTTCGCGGCAGGCGCCGCCGTAGCTGCGGTCACCTCGCCGACGGCGAAGTCGAAGGTGCCAGAAATCGGATGGCCGTCAGCCGAAACAACCCGCCACCGCACCTGATAGCGCCCGTCGGGCATGTCGGCGTCGAGACTCTGGCTCGCCTGTGGACCCTCTACCCGCATGTCCCCTGACACCCAGTTGTCCCCGGCATCGTCGACGACGAGGATCGTCGCGCCGATCTCGAGGATGTTGTCGGTGAACACCATGCTCACTTCCGGCGGTGCGCCAGCCAGGTGCTCTTTCGACGACGGGGTCGTCGAGAGAACCTGGTCGTGCGCGTGCGCCGCGGTGGGCGGCGTCGCCACGATCAGTGCGGAGGCGACGACCACCCCCATTGAGCACACAATCAAGAGACGGCGGATAAACGATCTGGTCACGGATGTCACTCCAGGATGTTCCGGGGTCGACGACGAAGGCCGTCGGTCTATGCGTAGGTCCCACGGGGCAGGCATGACGTCGCCGCCACCGGGGGTTCCCGCGATCAGGCGCGCGACAGAAGGCCGCGATCGCCAGAATTGATGCGGGTCAGAGAGGCAGGAGCGCGAGGAGCGGCGGTCCGCGGTGCGGGCGGCCAGCCAGAATCACACCGAGGTCACGGAGGCCGAGCCTGTCGGCGATCGCCACACGCATCCGCACCGGGTTGACCGGCGCTGAGGGCAGAACACAGGTGCGGGGAATCGAAACGGCGACCCAGATGGTGCGGGCCAGCTCAACGAGGGACCAGAACGCGGTCTCACCGCGACGCAGTGCGACCACCGTGATCACGGCAGCGAGCAGATGCGCCGCCCACATCGTCTGATCGGTGTGCAGGTGCGGCGGGGCCGACGAGACGGCGGCGACTTCGAGAACGACCGCGCCGTGCTGGTGCGCGGTCACGGGGCTGACCAGCGACGTCGTGGGGAGGCCCGAACCCAGGCTGAATAGAAAATGAAAAGCGAACTGACTCAGGGCGACCGAGAGGCCGAGACGGATACGCGACAAAGTGGCGCCGGTCAGGGCTACCGAGGCCAGGCCACCGAACACCAGCGCGAGCACGACACCCAGGAGACCGGGAGGAGCGCCTCCGCCGGCGACATGTGAGAGCGCGGCGATAAAAACAGAGAGACCTGCGGTCAACCAGCCACGGAGTACCCGTGCCCATCTGGTGGCCACAACCCGCTCCCCACGCTTCGATTCAGATGCTTCGTGCACTAACCATATCGTGTCGGCAAGCATGGCCGGTGGCGCCGCGTTTCTCGCGGGCACCATCGTGACCACGGCGGGTACCGAAATCAGGAGTGGAGGTGTGTCGGCCGAGTCCAGGCCGCAGACCAGTGGGCTCGCGTTCTCGCGACACGCACTCCGTTCCTGATTTCGGTTCAGCGCTTCCGGCGGGGGTCTCGACAGGCTCGACCAACGGGTCCCCGGTGATCGAGCCTGTCGAGATCTCGTGAGCCGATTTCCGAACGCAGTGCACGTGTGAGGATCGGCCGGCGGGGGTCTCGACAAGCTCGACCAACGGATTCGACCAACGGGCTATGCGAGCGGCGGAGTGCGCGGCGGCGTCGTGCGCCGCGAGCCGGTCGCCTCGAACGCTGCGGCAAGGGTGAGCAACGCGGTGTCGTCATACGCTCGCCCGGCAAAGGTCAGGCCGACCGGCATCCCGATGTCGGTCATTGTGCCCATCGGCACCGTCACCGTCGGGATGCCGAGGTGACGCGGCACCAGGTTGCCGTTCGCGACCCAGACGCCGTTCCGCCAGCCCAGGTCGGCGGATGCCTCGTTCACGTCCATGTCGGCGGGGCCGACATCCGCCACAGCCGGGAACACGACGGCGTCGAGTCCCAGATCGTCCATCCACCGTTCGAGATCGATCCGGCGGGTCTCCTCCAGACCGCGGAGGCCGTCTTCGAGTTCGGGAATCTCGGTGAAATGCGCGACCGGGTGCTCGCGCACCTGAGCCGGATACTCGGCGATATCGTCGTCGAATCCGTCGTAACGGTCGGGCAGGGACCCCGCCGGGTGCGGAAAGATCGTCGAACCGTCAACGTCGACGAGCGTGTGCAGCGCGGGGTCGCCGTTGGCCTGCAGAAAGTCCTCCCAGGCCCACGCCGAGAGGTCGACGATCTCACGCCGCAGGAACGCGGGGCTCACGAGTCCGCGAGTGAAGATCGTCGGTGCACCCGGCCGGTCGCCCTCGTAATTCGAGACGACGGGAAAGTCGACGAGCACCACCGTGGCACCGGCCGCCTCGAGATCGCGCCGTGCGGCATCCCACAGTTCGATGACCGACGCGCGGGTATCGATGCGCCGGCCGGTCGACCCGCCGATTCCCGGGTTCTCGCCGGTTCCGGCGTCGGGGTCGGAGTTCACGTACATGCGGGGGAGGCCGAAACGCTTGCCGGCGAGCGGCGACGCGGCACCGGCGGCGGATGCCGCGAGCGAGACATACGAATTCGGCCGAACCTCAGAGGCGGCCGGGATCTCCACCCACGGCTGCGCTCGCCAGAAGTCGCCACGCGTTTCCGGATCATCGGCGACGATCACGTCGAGCACCTCGAAGAGGTCATTCATCGTGCGGGTGTGCGGCACGACGACATCCATCGTGGGAACCAGCGACCAATTGCCTCGCACCGAGATCACCCCGCGTGACGGCGTGTAGGCGCAGAGTGCGTTGTTCGACGCGGGGGCCCGGCCGCTTGACCAGGTCTCCTCGCCGAGGCCGAACGCCCCGAAGCTCGCGGCGGTCGCGGTGCCGGAACCGTTTGACGATCCCGAACCGAACGCACTGGTCAAGAACTCGGCGTTGTACGGGCTCTCCGCCCGGCCGTAGACCCCGCGCTGCATGCCGCCGTTGGCCATCGGGGGCATGTTCGTCAGGCCGATCAGCACGGCGCCGGCTGCGCGCAGCCGTTCGATCGTGAACGCGTCGCGTTGCGCGACGAGGTGGGCGAAGGCGGGCGACCCGGCGGCGGCGGTGAGTCCCGTCGCCAGGTAGCTGTCCTTCGCGGTGTAGGGGATGCCGTCGAGCGGGCCGAGCGTTTCGCCGCGGGCCCGGCGCGCGTCGGATGCCCGGGCGTCGGCCGCCGCATCAGGATTCATCACGACGAGCGAGTTCAAGCGGATGCCGCCCCGATCGTAGGCCTCGATGCGCTTGAGGTAGGCGGTGAGCAATTGCTCGCTCGTCAGCCGGCCCGATTCGAGGGCGGCACGGAGCTCGGCGATTGACGCCTCGACGACATCGAATTGGGGCGCGCTCATGGTTAGGCGCCCAGCGCCGGCTGCTGCTGCGTGATGCAGTGGATGCCGCCCCCGCGAGCAAGGATCGGCCGCGCGTCGATCGTGACTACTTTTCGGCCCGGGTAGGCCTCCGCCAAAATCGCGGCAGCCCGGGCATCGGCTTCCGGCTCGCCGTAGCCGCAGGCGATGACACCGCCGTTGACGACGAGGTGATTCACATAGCTCCAGTCGACAAAACCCTCGTCGTCGCGCAGAGTGTCGGGCGCGGGCAGCTCGATGATCTCGAAGGGCCGGCCGGCGGCATCCGTCTGCGTCTCGAGGAAGGCCTTGAGGTCACGGGTCACCTCGAAATCGGGGTGCGAAGGATTCAGTTGCATGTGCAGCAGGAGGCGGCCGGGAGAGGGGATCGTGGCCACCATATCGACGTGGCCGCGGGTGCCGAAGTCCTCATAGTCGCGGGTAAGCCCGCGCGGCAGCCACACCACGTGCGTGGTGCCGAGGGTGCGCGCGAACTCGGTTTCGATGCGGGCCTTGTCGGCGTAAGGGTTGCGTCCCGGGTCGAGCTGAACGGTGTCGGTGGCGAGAACGGTGCCGTCGCCGTCGACGTGGATGGCTCCGCCTTCGTTGACGAGAACGGAGCTGACCAGCTCGGAACCCACGTGGGCCGAGACGAAGCGGGCGATCTCGCGGTCGTGCTCCCAGGTCGACCAGGCCGGAGCGCCCCAGCCGTTGAAGATCCAGTCGACGGCGCCGAGAACACCGGGGCGTTCGTCGTCGAGAACGAAGGTCGGGCCGAAATCCCGCACCCAGAAATCGTCGAGCGGCACCTCGATGCGCGTGATCTGGCTGCCGAGCATGCGCTCGGCGCGTTCACGCTCCGACGGGTCGACGAGCATCGTGACGGGTTCGAACTCGGCGACAGCGTGGGCGACGGCGGTCCAGGCGGCGTAGGCCTCTTCGGCCGAGGCGGCATCCTCGCCGAGCGTCAGACCGGCACGGGGGAATGCCATCCAGGTGCGTTCGTGCGGTGCGGTCTCGGGGGGCATGCGCCAGCTCATGGGATTCCTTTGTGCTGTGCCCCGAGAGGCGGTTGGACAACTTGTTGATCAAATGATCAATAATGTAAGCGAGGTTACTTAGACTGTGGGGATCATGTCAAGACCCCCAGCCCCTCGCGGCACTCGCAAGCCGCCCGCCGAGCGCAGCGCCGAGATTCTCGAGGCCGCGCGCGCGCTCGCTCTCGAGCAGGGGCTGGCCGCCGTGACGCTGCGCGCGGTCGCCGCCCGCGCCGCCGTCACGCCGGCGCTCATCGCTCACTACGAACCGAGCATGGATGCCCTCGTCGCCCGCACCTTCGCGACAATTGTGTCGGCGGAGATCGGTGAGATCGGTGAGCTGGCGGCCGGGCTGGCACCCGAGGAGCAGCTGCGCGTGGTGCTCGACACCCTGCTCGACGGCTCCCGCGCCGACGTCACGGTGATCTGGGTCGAAGCGTGGACGCTTGGACGCCGAAATGAGCCGCTTGCGGCGAGCGTTCGCGAGCAGATGGATGCCTGGCAGGCGGTTCTGCAGGAAATTCTCGAGTCGGGCGTCGCGACGGGTGAGTTCACCGTCGACGATGCCCCGGCGACGGCCTGGCTGCTGCTCGGCCTGATCGACGGGTTCACGGCGCAATCGCTGGTGCGCTGGGGTGGTGCGGGTGGTGCCGATGGCGCCGACGGTTCGGGTGGAGCGGGTGAAGTGGTCGGCACAGGCGGCACGGGCGGAAGCCGCGCGGTGGTCGCGCGGGCCGTCGCATCCTTCGTCGGGTTGCCGCCGACCGCGTTCGGCTGATTGTCTCGATCGCGCAGAAGAGAGGCGGAGAAGATGGAGAGTTTCGATTTCGATGAGGTGCTCTGGGAGCCCGCCGCGGAGAACAACTCGTGGGTTTTCGTCACGGTGCCCGGTCCGATCTCGCAAGAGATCAAGGACCGCCCGCGACCGCCGGCCCCAGGATTTGGCTCAATTCGTGTGCGGGTCACAATCGGACGCTCGACCTGGGCGACGTCGCTCTTTCCGGACGCCACGCGCGGCTGCTATCTCTTGCCGGTGAAGAAGCAGATTCGGGTCGCCGAGTCGATTGCACCGGGGGATCAGGTCGGCGTGCACCTCGAGGTGCTGCAGTAGGCGTCGCATCGTTGGTTTGAGAGCGGCAGGCTTGCGTTTTCCGAAATGAACTTCAGAGTCATTTGAGCCTGAAGTTCATAAGCGAAATTTGGCACCACAAGGTTAAGGCCTCGTTGGTTGAGGAGCGCCCGACGAAGTCGGACGTGTCTCGAAACCACGCGAGCCAATCCTTAAACGCGGGGTGCGTCCTGAGATTGGCTCACGAGGTCTCGACAGGCTCGACCACCGGGGTGGGTGCGTCCTGAGATCGGCCCGCCAGAACGGCCTAGTCGAAGAGCTCGCTCAGCCAGCTGTCCTTCTTCTTGGGGCGGTACCCCGAGCGGTTGTCAGAGCCACGGTTGTCGTAGCCGCGGTTGTCGTAACCCTGCTGCTGCACCGGCGCGCCAAAACGCGGGTCGTACTGCTGCGCGGGCGGGGCCTGCGGGGCGACCGGAGCCGCGGGAGCAACGTACGCGACCGGTGCGACCGGCGCGGCAGCCGGCATCCGCGACGCAAATTCTGCCTCTGCCCGGTCGATGATCTTGTCGAGCTCGCCTCGGTCAAGCCAGACGCCACGGCATTCGGGGCAATAGTCGATCTCGACGCCGCTCCGTTCGCTCATGACGAGGGTTGCTGAGTCGGTGGGACACTTCATGAAATCCTCCAGGGCTGCGGTGACGCTCTCAGCGTATTGAGTGTCTTGTGTGAGGTACCTGGGAGCGATCGGCCATCGAAAGCGCCGCAACAAATTGATTGCGCGCATCTGCGCATCGGTGCAGAGTCGAAGAGTCAGAGTTGACTCTTCGCGAAGGGCACATCATGCAACCCAAGCCAGCGAGCGCGGCGATCGAAGCAGCCCACCGGCACGTGTCGATTGAGCTTCCTCTGGCGGACAGGGCGACTTTCGAGGATGCCGATCGCGGCTTCATCGCAGCCCTCACGCCCGCGGTGATCACCGCGGCCGACGGTCGAGTCGTCTGGGACAACGACAGTTACGCCTTTCTGGAGGGGGAAGCACCGACCACGGTGCACCCCAGCCTGTGGCGGCAATCGCAACTGGTGGCGAAACAGGGCCTCTACGAGGTGGTGCCCGGCATCTATCAGGTGCGCGGCTTCGACCTGTCGAACATCACCTTCGTTGAGGGAGACACCGGGGTCATCGTGATCGACCCGTTGATCTCCACCGAGACGGCCGCTGCCGCGTTGGCGCTCTTCCGTCAGCATCGCGGAGACCTTCCCGTCGTCGCCGTCATCTACACCCACAGCCATATCGACCATTTCGGCGGTGTCTTCGGCGTCGCCTCCCCGGCGGATGTCGACGCCGGACGCATCGAGATCTTCGCCCCGGCAGGCTTCGTCGGGCACGCTGTCGCCGAGAACGTCTACGCCGGAACCGCGATGGGGCGCCGCGCCGGCTACATGTACGGTGCCGCCCTCGCCCGCGGCCCGCGGGGACAGGTCGGCGCGGGGCTTGGCCAAACGACATCCGCCGGGGAGGTCGGACTGATCGTTCCGACACGGGAGATCACCTCGACGGGGGAGACGCACGTGATCGACGGGGTCGAGATCGAGTTTCAGATGGCGCCCGGCACCGAGGCGCCCGCCGAGATGCACTTCTACTTTCCGAAGCTTCGGGCGCTGTGCATGGCCGAGAACGCCACTCACACGCAGCACAATCTGCTCACCTTGCGCGGGGCGCTCGTGCGCGACCCGCACGTGTGGTCGACCTATCTCACCGAAGCGATCGAGACGTTCGGTGCTCGAACGGATGTCGCGTTTGCGTCTCATCATTGGCCGACCTGGGGCACCGAGCACGTGATCAGATTCTTGTCGATCCAGCGAGATCTCTACGCCTACCTGCACGATCAGACCCTGCGCTACCTCAATCAGGGCTACACCGGCAGCGAGATCGCCGAGATGCTCGAGCTACCGCCGGTGTTGGAGCGGGAGTGGAGCACCAAGGGGTACTACGGCTCGGTGAGTCACAACGTCAAAGCCATCTACCAGCGCTACCTGGGCTGGTTCGACGGGAACCCGGCCCGGTTGTGGCCGCATCCGCCGGCCGAGCAGGCGCGTCGCTATGTGGACGCCCTCGGCGGACTCGATCGCGTGGTGGCGCTCGCGCAGACCGCGTTCGACGACGGTGATTTTCGGTGGGCCGCGACCCTGCTCGACCATGCGGTATTCGCCGACGACACGCACACGGCGGCGCGCAGCCTCTACGCCGACACGCTTGAGCAGCTCGGCTACGGCTCGGAAAACGGAACCTGGCGCAACTTCTTTCTGTCGGGCGCCACCGAGTTGCGCGAGGGCAACTTCGGTACGCCGACCGCGCCGGCCGCTCCGGCCATCGTCGCCCAACTCACCCCCGAGCAGCTGTTTGACTCACTCGCCATCTCGGTCAACGGCCCGAAGGCGTGGGACCTCGACCTGTCACTGAATGTCACCTTCACCGACCTCGAGACCACCTATCGGCTGACGTTGCGCAACGGGGTGCTCATCAGCATCCGTCGCGCCGCGGTAACGAATGCCGCGGATATGGATGCGGCGGAAACGGGCGCTGCGGATCCGGACGCTGCGGAAACGGATGCTGCGGCGACGCTCACGCTGACGAAGGAGCGCCTGATCGCCCTCCTCGGCGGCGACTCGACATCGGACGGCATCGAGCTGACCGGCGACGAGACGGTGATGACACAGCTGCTCGGCGTGCTGGACCGGGGCGACCCGTCGTTCAACATTGTGACGCCCTGAGGGGGCGCCGTCAGATCGTCACGCCGTGAGAAGACACGACCCCCCAACCGACCAACCGCAATTTCCAGTGTTCGAGAGAGGAATCCCGATGTTTGACTACGTATTGCCCGACCGAGCCGAGATCGCCCACAAGAACCGCCAGTTCGTTCTGCAGTTGTTGGAGCCGAAACTCTGGCAGATCACCGACGCGGCCGGAGGCGACTACGGCACGATCGTGATGATCACCAAGGAAGGCCCTGACCATGAGGCGGTCTACGGCGGCAAGCTTCCGCACGACGAGGAGGTCGACCTCTGGGGCTCCGACTGGGATGCGATCGCGCGCGGGGTGATCAACCAGGTCGACGCCGACCGGGCGCACCTCTAATCCTCTCGTTGATCGAGGAGCCGCCGACGGAGTCGGCCGCGACTCGAGATCTCGCGAGCCGATCTCTGATCGTGGGTTGCGTCTGAGGACTGGCTCACGAGGTCACTTCGACAGGCTCAGTACATCGCTCGAGACACGGGCTCGCTGCGCTCGCTCGCCCTCGACCAACGAGAGGGTGATGCTCGTCAAGGTGTCCCGTCGTTGAGCCCTCGTCGGTCGGTGCGTCCGGAGATGGGGTGGATGCGCCGCGTTCGGCGGTGCTGCCCGGTTACGATCCCTTGACGGCACCAATGGAGGAGACCCGATGACTGGTTGGCGGCTACGCGACTTTCACCCCGACGATCTCGACGGCATCCTCGCGCTCTGGGAGGAGATCAAGGCGAGCGGAACTGAACCGGTCTACGGCCTCTCCGAGGTGCTTGCCTCGTGCGAAAAAGATGACGCGGTCGTCGCGGTAGTCGGCGAAAAAGTCGTCGGGGCCGTGGTCGGCCGGGCCGCTCACGCGCAGGGCTGGATCGTTTTTCTTGCCACGCTTGGGGAGTGGCAGAGCCAGGGAATCGGCTCGGCCCTGTTGATGGCGCTGGAAGCGAAGATGGCGCCGCACGGATTGTCGAAACTGTCGGCGCTGATGCCCGACACCGAGTCGCGTGTCGACGCGTTTCTCAGCCGCGGCTTCGAGGTCAAACAGAACCTGCGCTACTTCGAACGCCACATCCCGGTGCAACGCGAAGAGTTGCGCCTCCTCGGCGAACTCGGCGGCCGGGTGCTGCCGCGGGACCTCTGGGACAACGTCGGCGGTATGGCCGCCGAGAAGGAACTGCTCGAACGCCGCCTCGTCATGCCGCTGGCGAAGTCGCAGCTGGCCGAACAATTCGGTGTGGCCCCGCCGCGCGCCGTCGTGCTCTTCGGACCACCCGGAACCGGCAAGACCACCTTCGCCAAGGCGATCGCGTCGCGCTTGGAATGGTCGTTCGTCGAGGTGTTTCCGTCGCGCCTGGCCGCCGATCCGCGCGGGCTTGCCGGTGCGCTGCGCGAGACCTTCCTCAAGATCTCAGAACTCGAGCACGCCGTCGTGTTCATCGACGAGGTCGAGGAGATCGCCGCGCATCGCTCCGGCGAGCCGCCCTCGCCGATGCAGGGCGTCACCAATGAGCTGCTCAAGATCATTCCCGCATTCCGGGACCAACCCGACCGGCTTCTCATCTGTGCGACGAACTTCATCCGCGCCCTCGACTCGGCTTTTCTCCGCCACGGCCGGTTCGACTATGTCATCCCGATCGGGTTGCCGGATGCCGCAGCCCGCCGGTCGATCTGGGAACGCTACATCCCGGCCTCCACCCGGAGCGATATCGACCTCGACCAATTGGTCGAATCGAGCGACGGATTCTCACCGGCCGACATCGAATACGCCGCCCGCAAGGCGTCGCAGAACGCGCTTGAGAATGCCGTCTATGCTCCGGGCGGGCGGTCGATTCAGTCAGGTCCGAGCACCGTCGACTACTTCGACGCAATCTCATCGACCCGCACCACGGTCTCGTCGGAAGTCGCCGCCGAGTTCCTCGAGGACATCGACACCCTGGCGCGGCTGTAACGGGTATGCCGTAACTCATTCGGAGGGCGGGCCTGACCCCGCGCCCGCCGCGGGGCTTGTGAGCGGCCGCCCTCTCGAACTACCGTGAGGCATGTCCACACGGATCCTGGTCACGGGGGCGACCGGCTACGTCGGCGGGAGGCTTGTGCCCCTGCTTCTTGAGGCAGGCTACGAGGTACGCGTTTTCGTGCGTTCGCCCGAGAAGCTCCTGGATGTCCCGTGGGCGTCGCGGGTCGAGGTCGCACGCGGCGACTTGCTCGACTCCGCCAGCCTCGACGCCGCCCTCGACGGAGTGACCGCGGCCTACTATCTGGTGCACGCGATGGGGCAGGGCGGCTCGGGCGGTGATGAGTTCGAGCGCCGGGAGGCACAGAGCGCGAGAAACCTGTCGGTTGCGGCTCGCTCGGCTGGCGTCGCCCGCCTCATCTATCTCGGCGGGCTGCACCCCGAGGATGCACCGCTCAGCCGACACCTGCGGTCCCGTGCCGAGGTCGGCGAGATTCTTCTGAACTCAGGCGTCGACACAGCTGTTCTGCAAGCCGGAGTAGTGATCGGCTCCGGGTCGGCGTCGTTCGAGATGATTCGCAGTCTGACCGATGTGCTGCCCTACATGCCGGCGCCTCGCTGGGTGCGCAACCGCATCCAGCCCATCGCGGTGCGCGATGTCCTCTATTACCTCGTCGAGGCGGCGAAGCTGCCGCCCGGAGTGAACCGCGCCTTCGATATTGGCGGCCCCGACGTGCTGCGCTACGGGCAGATGATGAATGGGTATGCCCGAGAAGCAGGTCTGCGGCAACGGCCGATCGCGGCGTTGCCGGTGCTCACGCCGTGGCTTGCCTCGCAATGGGTGAATCTTGTCACGCCGATTCCTCGCCGTCTCGCCGTGCCGATCATTGAGTCGTTGCAGAACGATTGCGTCGTCAAAGAGCACGATATCGACAGGTACATCCCGCCCCCGCCCGATGGCTTGACGAGCTATCGGAAGGCTGTGCGGTTGGCCCTCGCCCGCATGCGAGCCGGGGAGGTGCAGACGAGTTGGGTCGACGGCTCGGTTCTTGACAGCCCGAGCGACCCGCTACCCAGCGACCCTGACTGGGCGGGCTATCTCGTTTACACCGATCTGAAACGACGTGCGACCTCGGCCACCCCCGACCAGCTCTGGACCATCATCGAGGGCATCGGCGGCGCGAACGGGTGGTACTCGTTTCCGCTGGCCTGGGCCATCCGCGGCTGGATTGACAAGCTCGTCGGCGGTGTCGGCCTGCGGCGCGGCCGCCGCAACCCGGCCCGGCTCAATACCGGTGACGCGCTCGATTTCTGGCGGGTCGAAGATCTTCAGCGGGGCAGGTTGCTTCGACTCCGGGCCGAAATGCTTGTGCCGGGTCGGGCCTGGCTGGAGATGACCAGCACGCCGGCCGACGGCGGGTCGGTCTATACCCAGCGAGCGATCTTCTTCCCGTCAGGGTTGGGTGGGCGCCTCTATTGGTGGGCAATCGTGCCGTTTCACGGAGTGATCTTCAACGGCATGGCCAACCGCATCGTCGCCGCCGCCGAGGCGGAGCACGCCGTCCGCGCGTGACACGCCGTTCCCATCGAGTTGAAGCGACGGCAGGCGAGAACAGCAGTCGCTAGGCTTCACGCAACGAAGGGGTGGTTCGAACCATGCGCAAGATTCTGGCTGTGATGATGCTGTCCACGGTGATGCTGGCCGGATGCGCGGCGCAGCCGGCTGAGGCGCCGTCGGCAACACAAGGTGCGGGGTCAACTGCGTCGGAGAAACCCGGGGCTGAGCCGTCGGCGACCGCCCCCGTCGCCACCGAGGATCCGGCGGACGCTGTTGTGGCCGTCGATCCTGCGCTCTATGCGGGATTCACGCCCTACGTTTCCGCATCCGTGGACTTTCGCACCCCGTCATCGAACGAGTCGTGCGGGATCTACGTCACCGACAACCCCGCCGACGTGTTCTGGGGATGCGCGCCGCAGGTATTCGACTACGCACTTCCACAGCGCGGGGGAGCAGACGACACCTGTCCGGAGCAGGTGCACCTCACCGGTGGAATCGAATCCCACAACCAGGATCTCCCGAAATTGAGCTGCCGCAATGACGCCCCGTTCAGCGGGCAGGCCAACCCCGACGTACCGGTGTTGGAAGCCGGAACATCTCTCAGCCTGGCCGGCGTCACCTGCATCTCGGGCGAGGATGCCGTCACGTGCACGGCCGATTCGGGCCGGGGCTTCACCCTCTCGCGGAGTGCATACAGCATCGACTGAAGCGGGCCTGCGCGCGCGTGACCCACGACGCCTACGCTGGGGACAGCGAGAGTATCGCGACCACTGGGCGAAGGAGTTCGAAATGGCGACTGGAACACGCGAAGACCCGTGGGTGCTGACCACCCCGCCCGGGACATCCGAGTACGTCATGTTTGCCGACAAGGAAGCCGACCCGCCCCTGCTGGTCTGCCAGGTCGGATCGACCAAGCTCACCTACCAGCTGCGCGTCATCGAAGACCTCGCCGCCTGGTTGCGCGAGCAGGGCGACTGGGTGGCGCTCGGCTCAGCCGACGAGCAGAAAGCGGCCGCCGAGGGAACCGTCGAAGCGTGGGGTCGCTCCGAGAGCAACCCGGTGGGCGGTTGGTACGGCACGCGCAAGGGCTACCGGGGGCGCGTGGGCATGTACCTGCCGCCGCTGCTCGAAACGCTCGGACTGGCCGAGGTCACCCACGACGCCCGCAACAACCGCATGCGCGCGCTGTAACCAGCGCCGCATCGTCTTCATCCTTTCTCACAGAACCGAGCACGCAACAGCAATGCAGACTGCACTACACCGATCGGCGCCGACCTCGCGCGGAGTGATCGCCTCGATCGGGGCGTCAGCCCTGTTCGCCACGCTTTATGTGCTGCCCGAATACCTGACGGCGCTCAGTCCGACCGAGATCTTTGCCTGGCGGGTGATCGTGACTGTGCCGCTGCTCACCGTGCTGCTGATCGCGATCCGCGAGTGGGGCGCCGTGCGCGAGATTGCGCGGAGGGTGCGCCGCACGCCGATGCTGGCCGGGGTGCTGCTGGTCAACGCCGGGCTGCTCGGGGTGCAGGTGTGGATCTTCGGGTGGGCGCCGACGACCGGGCATGGCCTCGACGTGGCACTCGGCTACTTTCTGATGCCGCTGGTGATGGTGCTCGTCGGTGTGCTGCTGCACCGCGAACGGCTGACCGGATGGCGTCTGGCCGCGGTCGGGGCCGCCGCGATCGGCGTCGCAGCCGCGCTGCTCGGCGGTGGCGGCATCTCGTGGTCAACCGTGGTGGTCGCGCTCGGCTACCCGCTCTATTTTGTGATTCGTCGCCGCGCGGCGCTCGACAGTCCCGGCGCGCTCTGGCTCGAAATGGCCATTCTGATGGTGCCGAGTGTGGTGGTCGCGCTGCAGCCCGACTCGCTGGCGGTTGTCACCGCCCACGCTGAACTCATCCTGCCGTTGCTCCTGCTCGGTCTGATCAGCAGTTTCGCGCTCGTCGCGTATCTCGCCGCGAGCCGGTTGCTGTCGTTCAGCCTGTTCGGGCTGCTCACCTACCTCGAGCCGGTGCTGCTGGTCGTGGTCGCGGTGCTGGTGCTAGGCGAGACAGTTTCACCGACTCAAATGGTCACCTATGGCGCGATCGTGGTGGCGATCCTGTTGCTGTGTGTCGAGGGGATTGTGCATCGGCCGCGAACCCGTTCAGACGCGGTGATTGAGCCTGTCGAAATCAGGTGACGAGACGCGGTGATTGAGCCTGTCGAAATCACGTGACCGAGTCTCGAGACCGGCTCACCGGATCTCTGTAATGGTCACTAGCTGGTCTGGCTATCAGCTGGCAGGTTGGTTCTCATGCGCACGGTGGGGTGTGACTCGCCGGATCTCTGACCGTTCTTTGGAACGTGTCTTGCTGTCGACTTGTCCACCCCGCCGAACGCGT